>CAJNBY010000001.1 GCA_905221125.1 bacterium
CATCAAAAAAGAAAGGACGAAATTCGTCCTTTCTCGATCTTAGCTTTTCTTCAACCCACTACAGTTGACAAAGAGCCACAGAAACTAAGTCCTTTGAATAACTAATTGATCTAACTTTTAAAATTCCTACAGAAATTCCAATTTTTCTCTATTTGATACCAGACATTAGTTTTTCAATACGTGGAACGTAGAAGAATAAGATAATACTGAATACAATCGTAATTCCTCCAACAATTCCATAGTAAGCGACTTCAGTTTCGCTTGTATAAAATTTTACAATTTGAGCATTGATAGCTTGGGCAGCAGCATTACTCAAGAACCAGATAGACATCATTTGTGCTTGGAAGGATTTTGGTGCTAGCTTAGTAGTGACTGATAGCCCAATAGGCGAAATCAACATTTCCCCCACAATCACAATAGCCCAACTCATAATCAACCAGAAAGGACTGACCTTAACATCTACCCCAAAGAGCATCCCTGGTAACATCATCCACAAGAAGGATAGACCTGCCGCAAATAAACCGTAAGCAAATTTCTTAGAAGAGGATGGTTGCTTGTTACCCATTTTCCCCCACAACCACGCAAAAATCGGCACATAAATCATGATGAAAAGTGGATTGATACTTTGGAAAAAGCTAGATGGGAACTGAATCTGATTTCCAAATACATTAAAGTAGAGTCGAGTTTGATCATCCGCAAATAGAGCGAGAACAACAGAACCCTGCTCCTCAATAGACCAGAAGAGGACTCCAGCGATAAATAGAGGAATATAGGCAAATACTCGGGATCTCTCAGTAGAAGTTATTTTCTGACTAGATAAAATTTTGAAGAAATAGTAGATTGGAATGATTACCGCAATTATTGTAAAGATATTAACAATCATATCCACGTTAAACTGGTGAGTAAAGACTAAACCTAGAACCACCAGAACAACCATGACAAGTGTAATCAGCAAGCGTTTAATCAAGGTCTGCTGCTCCTTCTGTGAAAGGGGATCAGTAGGGTAAAGACTTGATTCAGGCAGGTATTTCTTCCCATCTAAAACATATTTCACAAGACCAAAGAACATCCCAATGGCAGCTAATGAGAAACCTAGATGGAAATTGACTTCCTGACCTAGATAACCCACTAGATAAGGGGCAACGAAGGCACCTAAGTTAATACCAAAGACAAAGATACTAAAACCTGCATCCCGTCTATCATCCTCTTTTTCATAAATTCCCCCCACCATATCTGAGATATTGGGTTTTAAAAATCCAGTACCAAAGATAATCAAGGCAATAGAAAGATAGAGAGCCACTTGTCCAAAAGGTGTTGCCAAAGCAATATGCCCTAGCATAATCAGAATCCCACCGTAAAAGACGGTCTTACGGCTTCCTAAAATCCGGTCACTGACAAAACCACCGACAACCGAGGATAAAAATACCAGCGAGCCATAAATCGCCATAACCGATGCAGCCGTGGTCTTCTCCATCCCCAACCCACCATCTTGTACACTATAGTACATATAGTAAAGTAGGATAGCTCGCATCCCATAGTAAGAAAAGCGCTCCCACATCTCTGTAAAGAAGAGGGTGGACAAGCCAATAGGATGTCCAAAAAATGTTTTCTGTTTTTCCATATATATTCTCCTTGAACGATATAATAATTCATTTTACAGAATTTTCAAATAAATGTCAAACAAATCCTGTTTATTTTAGAAAATTTTCTGAAAAATCTATCGTTTCAAACTAACTTCCACTTCTGTCAGGCAAGTGGAAGTTACTTTGAAAAGTTACCTTTAAAAATTTGCTCTTGTTTAGTTTAAAAAACGTTTCAAACCTTGAAACATACTTATCCTTTCCTCTTCATACTCTTCAAACCTCGCCAACGTCGCCTTGCCGTATATATGTGACTGACTTCGTCAGTCTTATCTACAACCTCAAAACAGTGTTTTGAGCAACCTGCAGCTAGTTTGCTCTTTGATTTTCATTGAGTATCAGTAAACAAAAAACATCCCTATGCCAAACTTGTAATTACTAAAATACAAGTCAATAAGCATAGAGATGTAAAACTATTACACATTAAAAAATAAATAATTAGCACTTAAAGAATAGAAATTGTGTACGAAATGTCTCAATTAGTTTTGGCTAGTAAATATTATTTCCAACAAACGCCCTCTCAATTCCTTATCCTGATGATGCAAGATATTCATTAAGTCATGAGAATTTTTGGCATTGATGAATTGATTTAACAATCTATCTTTTAATTCATATGGAAGAGAAGCTGTCTTTAGTAGTCTAAAAACTTCGTCATCTAGGGATGTCCTTTTATGATCTTTACATTCAAATCTAGCTGTAGCATTCTTATTTGGCAATTCAATGATAGACACATTCGTTCCTTTAAAATGAATTCTATGCCTTCTATTGCTTGGAAGGATACTAGAATCTCCTTGTAATGCTAACTCTACCATTCCCATTTCCCAGTCGATTGATAATCTTGTTTTATATCTTTGACCATTTTGATCTTCAATCATTTCAAAAGAATGTTGTTTTCCTGGGAATACATACCAATCTACAACTTCAGGTAAATCAACACCCATATCTATCTCAGAACCAACCAAAGGAATGATTGCACCACTTTTTGCAAACACAGGAATAGTCGAAATGTCTCTATAAACACTTAAGTTCACACCACCTGTGTACTTTTTCTCTGAAAAGAAGTCATACCACTCACCTTCAGGGAACCATACATCTACTTTTGCAGATTGGAATGCCAAATCCATCTTTTCTACAATGGGAGCCACCATCAGTTCTGTTCCTAAAAAGTATTGGTTTGGAACATTATAGCTCTCATCATTCTCTGGGTAGAAATAGTACATTGGGCTGATTAATGGGGCACCTTCCTCATGTGTCTTTACATTCATGGTATATAGATATGGAATCATCTGATGTCTCAAACGAAGGTATTTCTTCATAATCTTAGATGTTGTTTCTGAAAAAAACCAAGGTTCTTTACTATTGAAGGGACTTCTAGAACTATGTAATCGAGTAATCGGACTAAAAACACCAAACTGTAGCCATCTAGTTTGTAGCTCTTCGTCATAATCTCCCAGCATGTGTCCACCGATATCATGACTCCACCAACTATAACCGATATTAGATGCTGTCGCTGTAAAATAAGGTTGAAATCTTAACGAATTCCAACTAATAATAGTATCCCCTGAAAAACCAACAGGGTAGCGGTGACTACCAGGACCTGCATATCTTGATAAAATCAAACCACCTTCTGCATTTTTACAACTATCTTGATAGTGATAATGGTTTAAAAGCCATAGTGGATCCAACATGCCTTGTGTCCCTTGTTGCCAGTCAATCCACCAAAAATCTACTCCTTGCTTTTCTAGCTCATAATGAACATCTTTAAAGTAAGCTTCCCTAAAAGATGGATTAAAAAAATCAAAAATGGCAGGTTCCTCTAATTCTACATTTAACCCCAATCGTTTGGCGACTCGAGGATAAACTTCTTCATAAGCTCGTATACCATCAGCAGGATGGACATTTAAGGAGAGTTTTAACTTTCTATCATGAAGTTGTTGCAATAACTGTTCTGGATTGGGTATTAAGTTTCTATTCCAACTATAGCCTGTCCAACCACTTCCAAAACGGGATGGAATTTCAGTTATATGCCAATCCATATCTAACACACCGATAGATAATGGAATTTTCTCTGCTTTAAATCTGTCTATTAAATTCAAGTATTCATCTGACGTATAAGGCCAATACCTACTCCACCAATTACCTAAAGCATATCGTGGCAACAAGGGTGTTGAACCAGTCAAATGGTAAAAGTCTCTGATTGCTCCTCTATAATCATGCCCATAGGCAAAGAAATAGAGGTCAATTTGATTTTCTCTCTCAATATAACCAGATTGTTCATCCCAAATAAATCCTTGAGAATCATCCAGTAAGGCAATGCCATTTCGACTAATAATTCCATCTTCTAATGGGATTGCGCCATCCGCCTTATCCAGAGTCCGAGCTGTTCCTTTTAACGTTTCAATAGATTCACCAAAATACCAGCGACTACCATATACGGCAAAATTTCCTTTTAATTCTATAAATAAATTTTCGGCGTTAAATTCTCCTTTATTAAAGTGCAAATGAAAATAGTCCGTCATAATATCTAGTACGTTTGATGTCTCGATATAATCTAACGAAACTTCGCCAAAATCTCTATTATAAATAAGTTGTGTAGTTCTATCCTCAAAACTTCCAGTTTTAGAGTATTCTAACCTTACTAACTTGTCTGTTAATACAGAGATTCTATAAAACTCTCCCTTAAAAATTTTCAATTTGTTTCCCTCCTTTTATTGTAGCATAAAAACAGAACTCACCAATTTTTGAAGCGTTTTTTGTTGTCCCATTAGACAGAGGTAAATTGGGCATAATTTATTTTTTAGTGCTTTTCAGGCTATATTTTGATCATTTGAGGAAATCAACATTGTTTTTGAATATTCATCTTATAAGATAGGAGTATGAAAAATTTAAAAGAAGATAACATTCAAAAATCCTTATGGCACATCAAACGATATTGCGAGAATATAGAGAAAAATACTGATGTTCTTAGAAGAAAAATCGAACTTCTCCATCTGAAGGAAAGTGTCGAGATACTAAAAAGAGTTTTTAACGATGAGAAACCCTATCCAAATTTGGATAGGGAGGATGTATTTTAAAAGTTTGTTGAAATGTATTTTAGTTCAGTTCTTACTTTTTGTAAAACCGGGTTTGAAATAGCTTCATTTCAAATGAGTTTGATCAAAATAGAATTAATAATAAATCTGCTAATTCTATAGAATAAATGCTGTATCTATACGTAACTAAATTGTTTTCAAAAAATCAAATGTTAATTGAGGATCATCATCTTTAACAATTGCATCAATAACCTCATCTATTTTATTTTTTATTAACTTCATCGATTTATCTAGCTCATAAATACCAGCTTTTGAATTAAATTCTTCATCTATTTGACAAAATGTATTCATATCAAATTCTTTTTTATAATGAGCTTCCGGATTATAGTACAAGTTACTTACTGCATCCTGTACTATTTCACTAAAATTTGGGAAATAGATCTCATCCCAGTACTTTTGAGCTAAACTACCTCCATTACCACCTACAGCAAATAAATCAATTACTCCCTTACTTCTTAGATAATCAAGAAAACATTTTATAAATATCGCTTGTTTTAGGTTTTGTTCTCTCTTCTTTCTGATAGTAATACCATGGATATTTGTAATTACCTTTTCTTTTTCATCGATTATTACTATTGACCTTCCCTTTTCAAACCCTTCTGCACCAAAAATCAACTCCCCCTTTTTAAGTATTTTTAGCTTATTTGAATTTCCCAGATATTCCACTTTATTTACTGTCCCATATTTTGATAAAAACTTAGGTAACATCAATTCATAAAAATTCGATCTATATCTCTTTGAGTAGATACTTCTTCCTATATTCGATATTTGTAAATTTTGTCCTCTTGATAATTCATACCCTAATTCTTTAAGAGTTGAGTAGCCATATTTATAATTTTTAATTTTAAAGTTTATTTCCTTAAAATAAGGTCCATATAAATTAGTGTCTAACCTATTTTTCTTTTTTAATTCACTAATAGTTGGTTGGCTGAAGGTAAATACTTCGTCCTTTTGATTGCTAGCAATTTCATTCTCTATACTATGCAAAATCTTCTCATGTTTTATTTTTATAAGCTTTTCTTTTTTAATAACAGACTTAACAAGCGTTTCTATATAATCAATGATTTTTTCTCTATTTTTCTTTGGAAATATAATGGAACATTCTAAAAACAAGGTTTTAGCATGCCTAATAGTGGCACCTTTGGGAACAAGTAAATCTAACTGTTCTCTAAAAGCGGAATGTTTAATAAATGCAAAAATATAGTATTTATCTTTCTCAATAGGAAGTTTATACATAGCACTTGATATCATCATTTTGGGGTAATCATCATCTAAAATAGTAATCTCACCTATATTACTATCTTTTGATAAAATTAAATCTCCCTTTTTTAAATTCATTTCTTTAAAACTCGACGGTTTAATCCTTAATAGAGACTCTTTGTTAAAATCTGGTAAATAGTTAAAATCTTGAAGAGCTTTCGTTCTTAAAAAAGTGTATGGAGATTGATCTACATAGTTGTCTGATCCAACATCACTACCTTTAAATTCATTACTTAAAGAACATGATAATAACTTCTTAAGAAAAATACCATTTGTATTTTTAAAATTAACTTTTTCGTATAGTGATGACGAAAGAATAAAGTCGTCTTTATTGATATCAGAGAATTTTATAAACTCAGGAGTAATCGTATATCTTTTCTGCATTTTACTTTTCCTTTACGAAAATATCTTGTAGATCTTTTTCTTGGCTTAAACACCATTCTTTAAACTCTAAAATTGTTGATGTGAAATCTTCATCTATAATTGCATTACCTTCATTATCAATTTCCACCTCAAATGTTTCAGGATTTATTTTATAAGTTTGTGAAAAACGCTTTACTCTATTGGAAGTAACAACCTCATACCCAACTTTTTTTATCGGTTTAAAAAACACCTGATAATCTTGATTTTTCAATTGTTCTAATCTATCTTCTGTCGGCTTATAAGCTACAATAATTGTTGTATTCACTCCTGTTTCAGCAAATACATTCGCTGGTAAATCAAAAATTGCTACGATTCTCATCTTTTTCATAAGCCACTCTCTAGCTAACCTATGTGTATCAATACTTGCAATCGAATTTGAGAGTACAATACCCATCCTGCCTTGTTCGGCTAATATTCTATAGGCATTTTCTAAAAATAGAACACCTAAATCAATTTTTGAAGTTGCTTTTTTCTTTCCTTTATTGTCTGTACTGTATAAATTCCACATTTCATAACATTCTAACATTTCCACTTCTTTTTTATCAGTTGGTTTAAAAGCTCTGTTATCACCAAATGGAGGATTAGTCAAAACAACATCAAACTTCTTTAATTTTGTATTATCTGGGCGGTCATCCCAATTTCCAGCCTTATTCATTGAAGGAACTAAATCTATAATATTTCCTGAAACATCAAACTTTGATAATAGAGATCCATTCCCAGATTTTGCGACAATTTTAGCATTGCCATCTCCATTTAACAACATATTCAGTGTTGCTAACATTACCATTTGCTCATCAATATCCATTCCAAAAATATTATTATCATCAAGCTTACCATTAGAATTTACATAAGACACTGATAGAAAGTCTGCAATACCTACAGTGGGATCAATCACTGACTCATCTTTTCTAGGATTCACTATTTTTACTAAAAAATCAATGAGTGGTAGTGGTGTCACAAATTGTGCATTCTGCTCCTTTGCAAATGGAGCAGCAAACTGATAAAAGACTAATTGGTATAGGTCCGTTTTATGAGATTTAATAAAGGTATAATTTTGAAATTGACGTACAATTTCTATCAAAACTTTTATATGGGACTCTTCCTTAAAATCTATAGCGTTATCTTTAAGAATCCTATAGTATTGTCCTTCTGCTTTTTCCTTTAAAGAAGAAATTCTTTTAATAAAATTTTGAATACCAGAATCAGATAGAGACTTATAATCTGCCTCACTTGTGGTTACATAAAAGTCCAAGAATTCTTTGGAATTCTTCTCATTTGCCTTTTCATCAAATATTTTTAGAGTTAAGATTTGTATTAATATTTCAAACCCTTTCTGATTTACCAATCCCACTCTATCCATCGTTTTTAAAATACTACTCATCGAATTATTTATTTGAATTGATTGGATACCCGAGATTACTTCTAAATCTTTGATTTTTTGTCTAGTTATATCAATTTTTTTACTATGCCATTTTGATATCAAAGTATTAAAATCAGGAAGGTTGACATATGGATCCGGCACAAGTAAAGATAACTCTGAAGTTTTACTTGCTAATCCTTTAACATTATATTCATCACTATATCTTACAAATGATTTTTCTTCTTTCTTAAATAAAAAAAGTCTTTCTGTATCATAAAGAACACCAAAACAAGGATCTTTTCTGCTTTCATTCATGTAAGATTTAAGTTGTTTATCCCAAACTTCAGCTACATTTTTTGCATCCTCTTTTTTAAATTCTAAAGCAACTAATAAATGCTGTTTAAGCCATTCCAGACTATCTAAATCGTTATTCTGCCAATATTTCTGATAATGACCAAACCATTCAATATCATCAAAGATAGCTGCATCTAATTTGATAGGTGCTGAGTCTTTGTTGCCTTTTGGAAACTGAACTTCAGTCCCGATAAAATCTCTTGCATACATTCCTGAATTAACAATGGAATATAAAAACTGCCACTTATAATACTGTTCATTACTACTTCCATTTTTTTTTCTCAATTCAACAACTTTATTATATTTTAAATGTTCTGGCAAGAATGCTACAAAAGTTTCTGATGTTCCATATTTTTTATCAAATTCTTCTTTATATTTTCCAAATAAACTCATTTTTTGTACCTCATAACATTTCAATTAATACTATTATACATTATTTTCCGAATTAACTTCTAAATAACTAAACAAATTTCCTGTGAAACTTATTTTTCTCTTTTTTAAGTAAAAATAATGATATAGTCCATCTTAGGTATGTCCTTCATTTAATTTGAAATAGTTCTTCTAATTCATTACCATATGACTTAGGATATCTTCGATTAAAAATGTTAGAGGAACATCACTTCTGGAAGTATTCTTCAAATCGAATATAGTCTTCTGAGAAATAATTTATCTGCAATTTATTTTCATAGAGTTCTTTTCTACTCATAGCTAACCTCTTCTAATAACTGGATGCTCAAGAAGTCCTTCACTTGAATCAATCGATATCCTTCATAAGTCTTGAGGGATACTTCTCTTGATGAAATTTCTCTAACTTCGCCAATCAGAATTACTTTTTGAGTTTTTTGTTTGACTATAAAGCGACCCTTTAAATTCCCAACATAAAGCTGAGAAAGTAACAATAATTTTTCTGTTCTGTTCAAGTCACTAGTTAGATCGACACGATATTTTTCTTCTCCTAGTGATGTGGTATGTTCAGATAAAAAGAAGCCCATCCACTTTTGCATACCTGAATCTTGATATTCTCGGGCAGACTGATAGGGCAAATAGGAACGATCAATCATTTTAAACCATCTAGTCCACCAGCAGAATGACCTCCGATTAGTTTACTTCTAACAATGCTTCTTGATGCTGACTCAAGGGCATTGGCTTTTAAAAGCGAAGTTGATTTCGGATGCTGTCAATCGCTGATTGGATCCTTTCTTCTTTTTCTATTTTTTCAACATCATCAAATAAAGAAACTAGTCCAAACGATTCATCCACTAGACCTGAATAGTTGACGGCAACGTTCCTTACGGCACCTGAACTGTATTTCTGATGAAATAACTGTAAAACCACATTAGTTAGCGTGTCCGTATGATTACTTGGTTCGATCTTTTTTTGTGTGTTGATTGATTTTTTATTTTCCTGTTTGGAATAGCCTACATGAGTAGAGACAACAGTTGTTTTCTTACCTGCTCGTCTAAGACGAATAGCAACCTGCTCTGCCATCTCTCGAAGGACAATCTCGATATTCCGTTGCTTGACATAATCTCTCGGTAAAACTTGGGAGTTACCTAAACCTGTGCTCTTTGGTTTATATGGAGTGTTAACATTGCTTTCATCTACTCCATTTGCATAAAACCAGAGACGTAGCCCTACTACTCCTAAAGACTTTTTAAGTAAATCGGGATTACTATTAACAAGTTCCTTAATAGAAAAGATTCCCAAGTCATTCAATCTCTTTTCCATACGATGACCAATCCCCCAAAAATCTGTCATGTTAGGAATTGCCCAAACCTTTCTTTCAACGTCTTCATAAGACCATTTAGCACGCATAGTGGGCATTTTCTTAGCTTCATTGTCTAGGGCTAGCTTAGCAAGCAAGGGATTACTATTTGACATACCAACCGTTGAGTAAATACCTGTCTTTCGCCAAATATCTTTTTGTATCTTAGCAGAGATCATATCCAACTTATCTTTTCGGGATATGGTCTGATTACTAATAAAGTAGTTAAGAGAAGTTGTTAGGTCAATAAAGCCCTCATCAATCGAATAAGGATATATTTCATTAGGGCTACCATAATATTGGAAAACTCGCTGTATTTCCATATTAACCTCAATGTACTTGTCCATTCGAGGTGGAACGATAAAGGTGGTCTTCGACCATTCCTCAATATAGCGTACAAAGTCTGGATCCGTTGGAAGTCCCTGCTTTTTTGCGTTATAGTAAGAAAATTTTCTGGTTTTGACATCAAAGGGTAAATCATAAGCCCGACCAACATTCTTTTTCCCCAAATACTTTCTTAAACATGGGTGATGATGCCAATATCAATCCAGCAGAATTATCCGCTCGACTCATCACACAGAGGGAGGTTTTAAGAGGATGAAGCCCTCGCTCCACACACTCAACGCTTGCATAGAAGGATTTCATATCAATAAAAGCAATATCACTGACAGGCTCTTTTGAATAGTCAATGATTCCCATAACCTAGTCCTCCAAAGGTATAAAGTTTCCGACAATTTTTCCGACAATCCGAGGATCATCGTCATAAGGAGCAAATTTGTCTTTGTATTTTTTATTGATGGAAACGAGGCGCAAGCCGTCTTCTTCCAAGTAGACACGCTTGATATAGGTCTGCTCATTCCAAACAACTGCATAAACTGCCCCATTATAATCAAAGCCCGTCTCACGGATCAGAGCAACGGAACCATTAGGATATTTGGGTTCCATAGAATCCCCTGATACCCAAGAGGCGAAATCATGCCCTAACTCCTCTTTATAGTAGACCGTATCGTATTCTTTTTCTCCATAAATAGTAGCTCCAAGACCAGCAGACATTTCTTCATAGACCCGATATTCATAACGTGGTTCAACAATAGAGACCACCTTCTTATTCTGCTCTTCTGTAACTAAGTCACGAGCATAAGACACAACTTGTTCTTTCCCATTGGGTGAGAGAACATTATAGAGTCTGACAATCTCTATCTCAGTAAAATAACCTTTTTGGAAGTTCAAAAGTTTCTCTAATAATCCCACTTTCTCAGTAGAAGGTTCTTTGACTCCACGTTCCCAAGCAGAATAAGCTTGATAGCTAATTCCTAGCTTATCTGCAATATCTTTTTGTGTTAGTTTTAGCTCTTTCCTCCGACCTTTTAATTTTTCTGGTTGATACATGATTCACCTCACATGACTAATAATTCTAAATTTGCCTTTCTTCTAGCTTCTGTCTCTGATAGTTTGTTGCTATCCCACACATAGGCTAAAGATTTTCCCTTATTGTAAACAAGCCACACCTTGAATTTCTTTACTGCTCTAATCTCGTCCCACCTTGTCTGGTCAAGCAATTCTGGTAATTCTTGACTCGTCACAAAATTGGTTTGTTTCAATCTCTTTTTTAGCCGTGCTATAAGCGAGGGTTGATATTGATTGAACTCCTCGATCAATATTTCTTTCAGTTTATGAAAGCAATGGTGAAGGGAGACGTTTTGACCGTCAAGGTATTCATCTACTGTCTGTTTGATGGCTGATTCAGTATCCACTTTGTAAACTCTCAACAAGTCAATCAGTCGGAAATAAAGTGCCTGCTTTGAAACTTCTAGATCCTCTTTGACCTTTTGAAAAGATTCACAAGCGTAATAAATCTTGGATAGTAACACTATATCAGGCATGAGTACAATAGCTGAAAATACATTGGCTTCTCGCTCTAGAATCGATTCCTGATTATCCACTGACTCTGTAAAATAAGAGCCATCGTGCTTCAAAATGAAGTGCCCTAATTCATGACATAAAGTAAAGTGACGCTTAGTTACAGGATTGTCTTGCTCATAGGAAAAACTTGTTCCAAGTTCATCAATCACCGTCAAACCTTCAATCTTATGATTTGAAAAGTGATGACTAATGACTTGAATGTTATTCTCATGAACACAATAGTCAAAATAATAGTGAAAGTGATAGTGATAGTGTAGAGTTGAAGTTTCTTCCTCTTTCATAAAGGAATAAAGGAATAAAGGACTTGTTTTGTTATTTCACTTACTCTTGAATACAATTCATCCAACGAACAGTACCTCCTTTAAGTAACAATTTATAGCAACTAAACCAAATCGGTTGAGTTTATTATACAAAAAAAGTGGACGATCGTCCACTCTTCAACGCAAAAAAGTAATATAATATTTTAAAAATCATAACCTTAATAGTCTATTATTGAAAAAACATTATTCCATGGATTTATTTACAATATTCATTAACTTTAGCTAGACTCCTTTATTTTTTTAACAAGTCGTAAAAGTCTTTGGCCTCGAGTTCATCTCTAGTCATTAAATCAATACCTCTTAATAAAACAACAGAACTTATTATAGAACTTCTAGTTGCAAGCGTTACAATTTTAACATCAAGATTAATAACATCGGAGCTAGTTTTAAACACATTGTTACACTCTTCTAAATATTGAATTTTATGATTAGCTTGAATTCCTTTTTTTTTCAATTTTCCTGTTGCAGTATTGATATCAACTCTGAGATGGTAGAAAAAAGTAGATAACCCAAATTTACACTCATAGATATATAGTGACTTATCTCTATTATTCTTATACACTACATCACATTTTGACTTAGAAAAATTTTTATTTCCAAATAGCTCCTTCCGCTTATACTTTATTAAAGGTTCATAAACAACTTTTCCAAATCTACCCGAAGTTCTTCTCCATTGCATTGTGATATACTCAAGATAATAACTATATATCATACAATAGTCTTGAGCAGATATCAAACTATTATTAAATAAATTTAGAAGTAATCCCTTCAATTTATAAAAACTGTATTTATTAACTGAATTATTATAAATGACTTCTTGTTCTTCTTTAAGATCTTCAATTCGAGCCTCTATAACTGATTGAGTTTCATTATTATTTCTATTTGAATCAAAAAAACTATTAATAATTCTATAACAGGAATAGTCTGAAATAGCCCACTTATATAATTCTAATACAATATTATGTACATGTGTTGGCGCAATTCTTCGATTAGAATTAAATCTGATATGCTTTAGTTTATATTTCTGAGCTGTCATCAATTGTCTCCCAAAATCTATATGGAATCTCAAGAGATGAGAATTTTGTTTGTGAAAACAACTCATTAAATCTATATCTGATATAAGGTTCTACGGTTTCAAACAATGCAAAGTTATATTCCCTATCCTTGATATTAAAGTTTTCAACTGAACTAGTGAATTCTATTTGATGCGATAATTTAAATAAATTTTCCTCTTCATCAGCAATCCTTAGTAGGAATGAAACAACTGCTCTGAAATTTCCTTGGTCATCATGTTCAAATTCTTTAACTGTTATACCAACCTTAATTTCAACCTCACTATTTGGTAAAAGTTTTTCATCTAATCTATTTAAATTGAATACTAATTCTGTTGGATAAATTGAATCTATCGACTTGATTACCTTCATTATTATCTCCTTCTGGTAGTGTTACTACAATATTATCTAATTCGAATTTATGATCATCATTTTTCGAAAAGTTTGTTTCAAATTGAATATAAATATCTTTTAATTTATTCTGTAATTTATCATTATTACTGTGTAAAATATTAATAGAGTTTTCTACATCACTATTATGCTTTAAGAAAGTAGTTTCCTTTGATAATACACCGCTATAAAAATTTAAAAATTTCATTAAATCATTTGAATATTTTTTTTGTAATAACTTATCCGAACTAATCTTATCTAAAATAGATACTTTAATACTTTCAGATATAATGTTAGAATAAAAAAATTTGAGCTCTTCATCATCGTCTACTCTTCTTTCGAGTTCAGAACGATAGTTCTTAAAATTTTCTCGATAGGTAGAAATACTACGTTTTACTGACTCATACTGTTTCTCATCATATACTATGGTATTTAAAAACATAAATTTCACCTCCTAAACTAATTTATTATATAATATTTTCAAAAAAATAACAAGTACTACATTACGCAATTATAAGTCTGAATAAATTGGGTAACTTCTCAAAGTAACTTCCACTTGCCCAACCAAAGTGGAAATTAATCTGAAACGCTTTCAGATGAGGGGATTTTGTGCGCTCTTTTTTTCTATTTATTTTGGCTACAAAAGCGATGAAATCAAGCATTAGTAAAACCAGTGGAACTTACCCTGACACGGATTTCCACTGGTTTTTAGGATTTTTATCAGACTAACTTCCACTTGGATTAGCAGTGGAACTTAGTTTGGGAATTTACCATTTAAAACATTTTTTGTGGACTTCCACGCATTTCGGACTTTCGCACTTTTCCGAGTAGTAAAGTGAACTGGCTTCGCCAAAGAGTGTAAAAGAACCCAATGGGGATGATAATGACTACCTATTGAGGTTAGCTGGGAAAGAGAGTATAATTCATGCAATGCACCTTGCTAAACGTTGCCACCGTGAAGGAGGAATCTTTCAAACAAATAACTTTTCTTTACTGCTGTCTATCTTTATTAGATATACCTACTCTCAAGCTACTAAGTTCTTTCCTTTTTTCACTTAGTAGCTTTTTACTTTTACAATAAAGGAGAATGATATGACAAACTTTTTTCGCACTACAATGTAAACGACTCTATGATAACTATGAATTCACCTATGGTATGTTTAGTAAGTCTGATAAACTACAGGCCAAACTCTATGCTCAGGATCAAATAGATCTACTCAAGATGCTCGTAGGAATGGCTATGCTCATGGTGGTATTCAATTCTATAGTCGCATGTATAAACGCAAAATTTTTAATCACTATTACTCAAGAGAGAAGCAACTAGCTTAACTCTTTTTATTTTACACTCAGAAAGGAAAATAATATGAACTCAGAAACACTTAAAATGAAACCAGAATTTATTGGCCCTGCTTACTATGAACGTTTAGGAAATGCTCCTAAATTTATTTTTGGAAAAGAAGGAAAATACCCACATCACATTCTAAACGGCGCAGAGCACGGTGCCTTTCATGTCATTATACCAGCCTCTACAACGGTCTTCCCAGAAGATGCTCTAGTTGAAGCAGTTAACCCTATTTTCCTATCAGATACATCGCTTAATGGAAATTCTGTCGCACCTGCTCTCAATGTTTTTGCTGAGAAGCTAGTACGCAAGAAATAACAAAATAAAGGAGAAAATAAAATGGCTAAAACTGGATTAAACTATGGAATCTATGAAGCTCTAACACATAGTGACACAATTACAACTAAGACTTATGTCAATACTTCAAATGTGGTTCCTATGGCAGTCGGTGAATTTGCCTTAAAGTCTCTAAAACAATAAGGTGAAAATAAGGTAAACTTTGAGGTGAACTTTTTCAAAAAACATTAAAAAAGCACCCATGAGGTAAACTCTTGAGTGCTTTGAAACGTTGATATAATCGTATTGATTAACGTTTTGAGAATTGTGATGCTTTACGAGCTTTCTTAAGACCTGGTTGGAAAAACTATTATTTGAATAAGTTTTAATATCCCTTCAAAATCAACGTTTTCCCTCTTTTTCAGAAAACACTTTTTCATCTAATTTGAATAAATTTTATTTAAATGGTGTGAATTTTACCTTAAAAATACACGAATTGAGCTAGAATTTACCGAAAAGTTCACACCATATAAAATTTATATATATCCTAACAAAAACATAGAAAAGAGAGCAAACCGCTCTCTCTTTTTATTATTACGATTTAATCTTTTATACCCACTCACCATTGGCATTGACCGTATAGCCATCTGGTGTAGTAGTATTCACCGCTAAAGCTCCTGAGCTATAGGCATAGTACCATTTACCAGAAACTGTAAACCAGCCTGTTTTCATAGCGCCAGCGCTATCAAGGTAATACCATGTATCGTTATCTTTTACCCAACCTGTAGCCATTTTACCATTTTCTTTAAGGTAGTACCATGTACCATTATCTTTTACCCAACCTGTAGCCAGTGAACCTGTTTCATTCAAGTAATACCATGAGCCACCAGTTTTGACCCAGCCAGTTTGCATCCAGCCTGTATTGTCAAAGTAATACCATGTACCCTTGATTTGTTCCCAACCGTTGCTAGTATAGGAACCGTCTTCATGCTGATACCACCAGCGACCAGCTGACTCAATCCAGTTACCAGCTTGAGAATCTTTTGTAGTCTTAGTTTCCGTTTTTTGTTTGGCAACTACATCTACTTTGGCTTTATCTTGGCCAAATACCCCACCATTATTGTTCACAACAGGAACTTCAACACGTGGAGTTGTTGAAACAACTGGAACTACAGGAACTACAGGAGCAACAGGTGCGCTAGGAGTGCTTGGAACAGATGGAATTGCTGGAAGCGCGAACTCTGGAAGAGCTGGACGAACTTCAGGGATACCCTTTTCTGTTACAGGATGTTTCTTCAATTCTTCTGCTTGAAGACGAGCCTGTTCTGCTTCATAACTTGCTTTTGCTGTCGCATAAGCCTTATTCGCTTCTTTGGCTACTTTTTCTTTTGCTTCAAGTGCTTCTTGCGCAGTTGCTTGGTTTGCTTTGGCTTCTTTGAGCGCTTCTTCTGCGTCTTTCAACTCTGCCTTACGAGTTTCAAGCTCTTTTGTAGCAGCTTTCAAATCTTGAACCAACTCTTTTGAAGAAACAACTTGTGCTTTTGCTTGGTTAAGTGCTTCTTTGGCAACGGATACCGCTTGAGTAGTTTCTTCTGCTTTCTCTTGAAGAGAAGAAAGAGTTGCTTTCTCTGCTTTTGTTTCTTCTTTGGCTTGGTTCAACTCTTTCTCTGCTTGTTTTGCATTTGCTTTCAATTCTGCCAACTTCGCTTCTTTATCTGCTTTTGTAGCAGACAAAGTAGCAACCAAGGCATTGGCATTTGAAAGAGCAACAACGGCTTGATTATGAGTGGTTGTAGCAGATTGAAGAGCTTGTTTCAAGGCTACTGTATCTTTAAGTTGAGCTTCTTGAGATTTCAAGAGATTTTTTGCAGAGTTAAGGACAGTCTCAGCAGACTTGACATTTTGGTTCGCTTGTGTCAAAGTTTCTTCTGCTTGAGCTTTTTCTGCTTTTTTAGCTTCTAGCTCAGTATTGGTTGAAGCACCTTTGCGAGCTACTGTGTAAGGATTAGTGATTTCAGTTGTGTTGAATTTTGAATTTTTTACTCGGCTTCCTGTGATTTTTGTGATAAAATGATTTACATAAGCATCGTTAGAGATACTTTGAGCGAAACCACCTGAGTAAACTGTTTCGTTCGGCTCATCAAAAACAAGTGTACCTGCTAGATGACCATAGTCTTTTTCACTACTTACTAAGTTTGTCATAGACTTAAACAAGTAAGTTTTCATTTCAGACTTAGTAACAGTTCCTTCAATTGGAAGTGATCGAGTTACAGAATTTTCATACCCTTGGATACCTTTATTCATCTCAACTTCTGTAGGATGGAATCCATTCAAACCATAAGCATCTGCAACCGCATGGATACCCTTAGCATAGTGCCCATAACCACCACGAGAACGATATAGTTCATTTGTTGCAAAAGACCAACCACCTTTGATGTACTCTTTTGCGACTTTCTCTGCGAACTCAAAGGAGTCTTTTGTTACAACAACGTCTGATAGACCCAACTGCTCGCGCAAGTTTGAAATCAAGTCTGCGGCGAAAAGTGTCAAATCATCACGGACTTCTTTTGGAAGATTATTGACATCATACTGTGTCTTATCTGCCTTATCCGCTTCACTCAAGACAAGGTTTTTAGACTCAATGCTTGAACCAACCATGTCAGTGATCTCTTTTTTCAACTCTTTATTACGAGCTTCAAATTTATCAATATCCGCTTGAGTAAGTTTATTATCTGGAATTGCCCAGTAGTCCTTATTCAACTGGATTTTTTCTTTGATTTTTGAAACAAAGGCTTCTTTGAATTGAATAGACCCTTTTGCAAGTGGTTTTGAAGACTCAATAAGAGCTTCTACTTCAGCAGTTACCGCTTTAAGAGCTTGTTCTGCTTGTGCTTGATGTGCTTTAGCATCTGATACCGCTTGGGTTTTTGTAGCAATATCTGCTTGTGTATTCTTGATTTGCGCTTTTGTAGCTTGATTTGCTTTTTCTGCATTTTTTAAGGCAGTTTCTGCATCTGTTTGCGCTTGTTTGCTTGTTTTTTCGGCTTCTACGGCTTCTTTTTGTGCTTCCTTGGCATTTTCCAAGCCTTTGCCATTAACCGCGTCTGTGGCGATTTGAACCGTTTCTGTGGCACTTGTAAGGGCTTTTTCTTTTGCAGTTTGTGTAGCTTCTTTTTCTGCTACAACCGCTTCTTGTGCAGATACCGCTTGGTTTGCTTCTGTAGCTTTTGTTTCTGCTTGTTTAACGGCTTCTTCTTTTACAGGAACAGCAGACTCAGCCTTAACAACTTCTTTTTCTGCTTCTGCAATAACTTCTGGACTTGCTTTCTTCGCAAAGTCTTCCGCCTTTTTCACAGCGTCTGTTTTCTCATTGACAAGAGAATCCGCTTCATTTGTAGCACGCTTGGCATCTTTGACCGCCTGTTTTGCTTCTACTACATCTTGATCCGCTTTCTTAGCTTCTGCTTCTTTTGTAGCAACCTCTTCTTTTGTCGCCACCGCAGAAGCAGTTGTTTCCACAACCTCCGCCTTTGGCGCTTCCACATTCACTGGTTTTGGAGCGACTTCTTCTGCGCCTACTGTGTGGGATAGGGATGCGATAGAAACCGCAAATGCAGATACAACTGCACCCGCATGTAATTTCTTAATCTTTCCATGACCTTTTAACTTAGAATCAAACATATCTAAACTCCTATTGTATAGTTTTCAGTGTATTTTTTACCTTTAGTACCATTCTACCATACTTTTATAACTTTTGTACAGTTTAATATACTTATTTTTAAAGAAAATAGATAGTAGAATGGTACATAATATGAGATACGATAGATTACAAAAACATATAGCATTTAGAATCCGTGAATGTCGAAAAGAACAGAAATTAAGTCAAGAGAAATTATCAGAATTAGCCGGCTTAGGTATTAAGGCCATTCAAAACATGGAAAATATGAAATATGATTTTAAAATAAAAACTCTTGAATCAGTAATCAAAGCATTAGGCATTACCGTAGAAGAGTTCTTTGACCTACGAGCATATAATCCAGAAAGAAAAGAGTTCTTTAATTTACAAGCATATGAATCAGAGAGAGAAGACTCCCCAGAAATACTTTTCGAAAACTTAACAAAGTTACCCAAAGAAAAACAAGGAAAAATTATATCTTCCTTTAATGAAATTGTAAAAAATATTAAGTAAAAAATATTTTCTAAATATGTAAAATTCCTCCATGAAACAATATTATGGAGGAATTTTTTATCGAAATACTAATAATAGTCGTCTGATGTCAATAACAATCTCTTATGAAGTGATTACTTTTCGTTGATTACAAGAGGAACATCAGCAAAAAAATTAGCTTCTTTAATTACACTGAATAAATTTCTTTTATTTGTCTTTTCTTGATTATAATCATTTTTTAAAATATAAAAATTATTATATTCTTTTTGATGTTTTGATAGGGACTTAAACTTAATTTTTATAGTTCTATCTTTCATCGTTACATTTGCATTTAAACGGTAATTTATAAAATAATTTATCATGTAAAACCATTGATTATATTCAACATCTACTATTGCTTTACGATTTCTCAATATACCTCTACCTTTTTTTATCTTATTATTACTGAACTTTGGTAACTGACGATAAAGAATACATATTTCTCTATTTGACTTATAAACTAAATTTAGACAATTAGATTGTTTTTTATTACTAACAACATCATATATAACGTTTTCTTTAATTTTTTGTAATACTCCTTTAAATACTTTTTTCCTACTTTTTCCATCTAGTACAAACTTTTTATCTTTAAATACTTTCTTCTCATGCAGTTTAGTTTGTATATACTTCCTAGTCCCATTTGAAGATTTGAAGTAGAGTCTATGATTTTTTAATCCCTTAGATTTATTCTTACGAATGATATAAGCTGGTTCTTCTATAGAAGCATATAGGTTTGAATTTATATCATCCCGATCCACATCAAGACTCTCTTCTTTCGCAATATTAAGAAATTCATCAATAAGTTCAGTTTCGGAGGGATAATTCAGACTGAAAAAATAATTCTCTGATTTTAATGCACCTAAAAAGGCCTCGAATTGACTTCTGCTCAGTCTCGAATTATTATCTAAAAATTTTTTCAATATCCTCTTAATGATTGTCATTTGTTTTTTATAAGAATTTTGATTTAAGCTCGTTCCTAAACTCTTTTTCACCTCTCTATTTATTTGGTATTCTATATCCCTCCTCACACTGTAATCCAATCTCTTTAAAGAAGGCAATAAGAAATCCGTTAACTTATACATATCGGATAGCACAGCTACTTCAAGTGAATCACCCTTACTGTCTTTACTCAAGTCCTTTGGAATCCGTTCTAATGAATCATTACTAAAATAATCATTAAACATTTCACTAGCGACAGACATTTCCTCAAAAGCAAACAATAACTTTAATTTTTGTGAATCTTTTTTTGGTTCGTTATTACACCATTTTGTTAAAGTATCTTCTGAAACTGGCGCTTTTTCTTTAAAATATATGTCTAAGAAATTTCGTCTTGAATAATGGTTATTTTTTTATCTCTTGCCCACTGTTCCTTGATAATAACGTTAAAGTTTTCTAATAAGAACTCTCTCTTCATATCTGACAACTTTTTTTGATTTAAAAAGTTTCCTAATTCTACTAGAGAGATTTCTTTTTGAGAAATATCATTACACTGTAATAAATCAGAAAAAGAGATTTCTTTTTCTTGACTAATCTGACTTTTTAAAAAATCTACTACATCTCTAACTCTAATATTTTGAGGATAGAGTTCAGAAATAAAATAATCACATTGCTTCATAATACACCTACTGTCTAAAATAAAATACGAGTTGATTTTTCAAACTCAAATTCTTAAATTATATTGATAACTATCACTATTAAATTATATCATTTTGTCGGATTTTTGTTTCAATTTGAAAACTTTTAGTAGATTGGCCAGATAGTAAACTGACCAGATTTGATTGTGCAGGCGAGTTTTAAAAAAAACTCGCATTCCAACCAATTTTAAAATGAGATATACTAGTTGTGTCGTTAAAGTTATAACTTTTTACTCGTCAGCATTCTAGAAAGTCTGACCACGCACATTTTTTAAAAAAGGAGACATTTTATGTCTAAAAAACAAACACTCACCCTAGGTGTATACGGAAGCTCTAGAGAATTCTTAGATGCTTTGTTAACTTCTGTTAATGTATCATCAGCTGTTAAAGTAGTTGATACAAACACAGGAATTATGAACGAAGGCCAAGAAAATCAAAGAGCTTGGGCATCTCTAACGTGTGTAGATAAGAAACTCTACGAGACGTTCGCTAGCATTGGACAAGAAGACTACTGTCCAACCTTCAAAGTCAAGTTGAAAAACTATCAGAGCGAGAACTTAGATAGTTTGATTAACGCTGAAATCGTAATTAGCAAGTATGAGTTATCATTTCTGCTTGATAAACTCAAACAGCCCATTGGCTTGGCTCTAGTTACTGAGATTGCTGATATTTCGCTTAAATAGAAAAGAGAAGTCATATGAAAAATTTCGTTAGAAAAATCATGGAATTAAGTTGGTACTCTCAGCTTGCTATTGCATTAACTAGTACAGCTATAGTAGCCTTGCTAGTTAAATTTCTAATTTGGTTCGTTCCTTTTATTGGAGCAATCTTGGTTCTACTCTTTGTTTTCACAAATGGAGAAATCTTCTCGACAATGTGGGAAAGTTATAAACAGAGTAAGCAAACGTCTGCTACTCCGTTAGTCACAAATATTTATCATTGGCTCACAGAAAATGGAGTTACAGAACTATCAGTTTCTACCTTGCAGTTTGTCCAAGGTGTAGAGTATTCTGAAAATGGAGTATTCTTCATTCATCTAGATAAAGAAATATCTGATGAACTACTTGCAGACTTTGCAACAAAAGTAAGACAAGTTGTAAAAACTATGTCAAACGATTCTACAGATTGCGTTGTGAGTCGCTATAAGCGTGAGCCCTTTCTTGCAATCAAAGTTCGTTTAGTATCAACTCCTGACATGATGCTGATGACCCCCCCTCAAAGAGAAGAGGACTTCTAGCATGATCAAAAACGTTTTCGACGTCAACGTCAGGGGACAACCCTCCCCTGTCACTGTTGACATAAACCGATTTTTCGCATGGATTATTGCAGGCCCATCTGGTTCAGGAAAATCTACTTTTTTAAGAAGACTTCTAGGTCTAATTTCATTTCATGATACAGATGCTGAAGCTTACTTTCTAGATTTTAAAGCAGATGAAGAAATGTTTCCAATAACTGGCAACCATATCGCAAGAGGTTTTGACTGTCTAGAACTATTCGAAACAGTCTACAAACGCTTTGAAGATAGACTCAATAAGCAGGAAAAAAACTCGCATAATCTTTACCTAATTTTTGATGAATGGCAAGCTTTTCTCGCCTATCTTGAACAGACAGATAAGAAAAAACATAAGGAAGTACTTTCTAAGATATTGATGATGAACAGTATGGGCAGAAGTTTAGGTTTACGAATTATTTTGTCTAGTCAGCGTTTCTTGATGTCTGACCTTCCGGGGCGCTACAATTTTAATTGTGTCATATCCTTATCAACTAGCTTTCTGCTAGCAACAAACAACAGGCAACTCCTTTTTCCTGATATGGAGAAGGATGAAGTTTCAGTAAAACCTAGAGGATATGGCTATTTCCAACTGGAGGGCGAATCTGTAAAGATGTTTCGTACTATCCAAGTAAGAGACGAGGAACGGTTAAATCAACGAATGCAAGAGCTATTTTCAAGGTATAGCTAGCGCTTTTTCTGCTACACTTGTTTAGCGCGACACTGACCTTACCTAGGGGATTCATCGGTATAGGTGTCGGCACGACCTCATTAGCAGGAAAATGCCTATTCGCAAGGGCTTGAGGGGTGGAGATTTTTTAAGCGCAACGAATGCCAACGGCAGAGAGTGAAGCGCCAAAAAATACTACCCCATCCCTTGCTGAATTGGCAAGCGTTCTCGGTTCGATGGGGATCCATCGGGCAGGAGAGGCTGGGGTTTGGGGCAACGCCCCAAGAGTTACTAAATTTAATTTTTAATTATTCCTAACGCGTGTTAGACTGGGCTTGTCAATAGTCTAACACTAAAATAATTAAAAAAATAATTAGAAATGGTGGTTTAATTATTATGACAAAAAATACAAATAAAAAAGAAACTATTTTGACATCAGTTCTATTAACACAACAGTTCTTATCCAAAGCTTGGAAAAACAGTTGGGATGAAGAACTAATCAAATCCGAGAATATTGAAAAAATTCTTGAGGAGATTGTTAGAAAAGTTAGTGAAGTGACAACAGTTTCTGAAGCATATGCAATTAAGCATGACAAAGACACATCTGTATCATTCGACAAAAAACTTCAAGAAACAACTACTAAACTTGCCGAACCGCATATTCATGCTTTACTCAAGTTTAAAAAAGGTGCAACACTATCTACTTTAGCCGAAAAAATCGGATTAGCAGAACAGTATCTCGAAAAAGCGAAGTCTGGAAGGTATGGCTACGATAACTTGTTAGCTTACTTAATTCATGCAAAAGATAAAGATAAATATCAATATAGCCCTGATGAATTTGTTACTCTAGCAGGTAAAGACTACTTAGAAGTCTATCATGAAAGGAAAGAAAGTTGGCTTAAAGGAAAAGCTAAAAAAGAAGTTCAACAAAGTTATGAGGATATCGATTTATTAATTGATAACATTCTGAACGAGAATATCACCAAACAGGAAATTCTGCTTAATAAGAAATATCACACGCTGTATACAGTGCATAGAGTTAGAATAAATGATGCTATTAGGACTGTTGGGGAAATTAAAAGTGCCAAAGTAAAATATGAACTTGAACACAAAGAGTTCAAAAAGACAGTCATTTTCATCTATGGTAAATCTGGTCTTGGAAAATCAACGTTTGCAAAAGAGTTAACTAAAGATATCGTTCAGCTAGCAAAACTAAATAACCAAAAGTGGCAGTCAGTCTTGACCGCAGGTACTAACATGTTTGATGAAGTAAACGGAGAAGAAATCCTACTACTTGATGATGTTCGAGGGGATAGCTTAACCGCATCTGATTGGTTAAAAGTTTTGGATCCATATAGTATCAGTCCAGTGTCTGCACGTTATCAAAACAAAACAGCTGCTTCCAAGGTCATCATTATCACAAGTTCTAAACATCCTTTAACTTTCTTTTACCATACTAAAGGAAACTTCCAAGAAGATTTATCGCAATACGTTAGAAGAATCGAGCAATTGGTAACAGTAAAAGGTACGAGTGACGAACTTATTTTTGCAGAATCTCATCCTGAAAGATTCTCAAACAATAGGAGACGAATCCCAGAGATTGGACATGAAGTTTATCTATCTTACGATTTCACATCTGACAACGAAATGAAGAGTAAAGAAGAACTACTGTCCATTTTAGTTTCAAAAATTGGATTTAACAACCAATGGGATATCTGGGAATACGACAAAATAAAAACCCCGTCCGAAACTTTGGCGAGCGAGGACGAGGTGGAAGATAATCAAGACAAGTAAATAGGGTATCTCTTGATACCTCTATTATACCATACATTGGAGGAATACATGCAAGTCATTTTACCAGATGAACAAGTTCAACAAATTCAGCGTCTACTTGCTGAACTAATCAAAAAAGAGATTGAAAATAGGTTGAACAATAGCAATCTTGATAGTCCATTTTTAAACAAACAACAGGCTTGTAATTACTTGAGTATCTCTAACAATACTCTTGACAGTTGGATTAAGCAAGGATTACCTTATATAAGAGTTGGAAAAACTGTTCGCTTTGATAAGACAGAAATCAATCGTTGGTTACAAAATCAGTAGCATTTCTACCGTGGTTTGTTATAATGAAATCACGGTATTTTTCTAGCTCAATTAAAAAGGAGAATACTATGTCAATTACAAAAACTAAAAACGGAACCTATCGATTACGCGTCTATATCCCTGAAGAAGTTAAGTCTTCTCTAGGTATTGATAAAAAAATAATTGAAAAACGGTTCAAATTAAGGAGTGAAGCAAAAAAATACGAACTAGAACTTCAAAACAAGATTGATAAAATTCTTAGTGGAGAATCTACCACATTAGAGAATAGCGGTTCTATTCTTTTTTCAGATTTCTATCAAAACATATGGTGGGAATCCTATAAAGCTGGACAAACTACTTCTACTACTAAGCCACCTTCCAAAGCTACTATAACTGGTACAGAAATTGCCTTTAGAAAACATATCTTACCCATGCTTGGTAACTATTCTATTGAGTTTCTAAATCAAAACAAACAAGTTATTTTAAATCTATTAACTCAAAAAGCAGAAGAATATGCAAACTTCAAAGTTATTAGAAGCTACGTTAATTCTATCTTTGATTGGGCAGAAGAATTAGAATATATCGAAACTAACCGCTTATCTAAAACAATAAGTCGTATCAAAGCCACTAAGAAAATTAAGTTAGAAGAGGCTAAAAAAGACGAGGATTTATATCTTTCACAAGCAGAACTTCAAGCATGGTTTACAGCTTTTGAAGATGACTTAGAAAACGGGAAGCTCACATTCAAAGATTATGTGCTATTCTATACTACCTTCTTCTTAGGAGATAGGAAATCCGAAAGCTATGCTTTGCAATGGAAACACATTAACATCAAGAAACAGGAAATTCAATTGGTTCAAGCATTAGATAAATATAAAAATGTAAAATCTACAAAAGGGAACAAGAAAACAACTTTTCAAATCCCTATTGAACTAACTGAATTGCTCCAATCTTGGAAAAAGAAACAAAAAACTGAGCTAGCAAAATTTGGTATTATTCAATCTGATGAACAATATGTCTTTACTTATATCGATATGAAGGGTAATGTTAATAGTCCTCTACACTCTGACTATCTTAATAATAAAATGAAATCTGTCAAACACCGTCATAAGGAGCTGGCACACGCTACACCTCATAAATTACGCCATACAGGGGCAACATTAGCAAGACAGGCTGGAACATCTATTGAAGCTATTTCTGAGGCTCTAACACATAGTGACACGATTACAACAAAGACTTATGTCAATACTTCGAATGTCATTCCAATGGCTGTTGGAGAGATTGCCTATCGTAATCTTAAAAAGTAATGGTGTGAATTTGGTGTGAAAAATGGTGTGAATTTTGCTAAAAATCATCAAAAAAACACCCCATGGTGTGAACCATGAAGTGTTGTAAATGCTGTATTGTAGCTGGTTCTTAACGTTTTGAGAACTGGCTAGCTTTACGAGCTTTCTTAAGACCTGGTTTCTTACGTTCAACTTTACGTGAGTCACGTGTAAGAAGTCCTGCGCGTTTCAATGAATCGCGGAAGTCTGGGTCTACTTGAAGAAGGGCACGAGCAATACCATGACGGATAGCTCCTGATTGACCAGCGTATCCACCACCTACAACGTTAACGAAAACGTCGTATGAACCTACAGTTGAAGTAACTGCAAATGGTTGGTTGATAACAAGACGAAGGTCAGCGTGTGGGATGTACTCTTCAACATCTTTTTTGTTAACAGTGATTTTACCAGTTCCTGGAACAAGGCGAACGCGTGCAACAGCGTTTTTACGACGTCCAGTACCTGTATATTGTGCTTGTGACATACTTTATTGTTCCTTTCCTTAGATAAGTCCTGAAATATCAAGAACTTCTGGTTGTTGTGCAGCGTGAGTGTGCTCAGCTCCAACAAATACTTTCAACTTCATACCTTGAGCGCGTCCAAGAGTATTGTGTGGAAGCATACCTTTAACTGATTTCTCGATCAAACGTACTGCATTTTTAGAACGAAGTTCACCTGCAGAGATTTGTTTCAATCCACCTGGGTGGTTTGAGTGAGTGTAGTAGATTTTATCAGTTGCTTTTTTACCAGTCAATTTAACTTTTTCAGCATTGATAACAATCACAAAGTCACCTGTATCAGTGTGTGGTGTAAATGTTGGTTTGTTTTTTCCGCGAAGTACGCTAGCAACTACTGCAGAAAGACGTCCAAGTGGTACATCAGTTGCGTCAACTACATACCATTTACGTTCAACTTGGCCTGGTTTAGCCATAAATGTTGTTTTGTTCATGATTTCTCCTATATATAGTTCGATTTTTGTTTACGGTGATGGGTGTTCCTTCCCATCGAAAAGTATTTGGAAGGTTCCGGGGCCTTTCAAATGGGGTAAACAATACCGCCTACTATAATACCAAATTTCACCCCTAAAAGTCAATAGATATGAAAAATATTTTTCTGAATTCCACTCTTTTTATCTCTAAAAAAACCTCGCTTTCGCGAGGCTCTTCTATTTATAAGATAAGGCACGTTTAAAGGTTTTCCAGATTCCTAAATCATCCGTTTGAAGGACTAGGCTAGCATACATGCGTCCGATAAATCCTGTTGCTACCACTGCAAAAATCACTGTAATAGCAAGTGAAATCCATGCTTCTGCTCCCCCTGCATAGCCATTAATGGTTCTAAATGGCATGAAGAAGGTCGAAATAAAGGGAATATAAGAACCAATCTTCAAGATGAGATTGTCACC
This sequence comes from bacterium, assembly GCA_905221125.1. Classification (GTDB taxonomy): domain Bacteria; phylum Bacillota; class Bacilli; order Lactobacillales; family Streptococcaceae; genus Streptococcus. The sequence continues at coordinate 27,791 of CAJNBY010000001.1, forward strand.
AGCTGCACCTAGAGCTGTCACTCCAAAAAAACCACCCATAATTAAAATCATCAAAGGCGACAAGGCTTTTCCTGAGTCTTCAGGACGAGAAACCATAGATCCTAGGAAGGCTGCCAAGACCACATACATAAAGAGACTGACCAAAATAAAGAGCAATGTATTCAATGAGAATGCATCTCCCAAGTGATTCAAAATACCAGACTGAGCCAAGAAAGGCAAATCTTTAAAGAGCAGAATAGCAGCCAGACCACCTACAACATAAATCCCGATATGCGTTAAAATCACCAGAAACAGAGCCATCATACGAGCATAGAAATAGTGACTAGCCCTTATGCTAGAAAAGACGACTTCCATAATTTTGGTGCCTTTTTCACTGGCAACTTCCTGAGCCGTTACACCCGCATAGGTAATCAGGATCATATAAAGAAAGAATCCTAAGGCGCCTGCTGCCATTGTTTGAATAAACTTTTTATTTTCCTTGGCTTCATCAATCTTTTCTGTGAATTGAATTGTCTGCGCTAAGCGTTTTTCCTGCTCTTGAGACAAGGAGGCAGTTGAACGATTAAGCTGATTTTGCAGTTCATTGAGTGTACCTGTAACTGCAAATTTAATTCCATTTTCAAGCGACGTTTCGCCATGATAAACGGCCTTTAGAACACTATCTTCTTGATCAATAGTCAGATAGCCTTTTAATTTTTCATCTTTAATCGCTTCTTTGGAACTTGCTTCGTCTTTATAGTCAAAGTTAACACCATTTACATTCTTCAGTCCTTCTGCTACAGATGGCACTGTTGTCACTACTGCCACTTTATCATTTTTAGCCATCGAAGAACCTTGGAGATAGGCAATTCCTCCAGAGATTCCTAAAAAGAGGAACGGTGAAATCACCATAAAGAAGAAACTCCACGATTTGACATGTCGAAGATAGGTTTCCTTGATTACAACCCACATATTTCTCATACTTCCACCCCTGATTCTAGTTTAAAGATTTCATCGATTGTTGGCGCTTGTTGGTCAAAGGTTGCGATATATTGCCCCTGAGTCAAGATTGGGAAGAGTTCTCTACCAGCACTCTCATCCTCCAAGATCAATTTCCAACTGCCCTGTTTGGTCAAGCTCACCTGCTTGACATGAGGAAGACTTTCCAATTCTTCCTTGCTTCGTTCACTTGAAACAAAGAGACGCGTTTTCCCGTATTGATTGCGGACATCCTGAACCGGCCCATGCAAGACCACACGGCCATCTCGAATCATCAGAATATCGTCACAAAGTTCCTCAACATTGGTCATGACATGGTCAGAAAAGATAATGGTTGCTCCGCGCTCTTTTTCTTGAAAAATGACTTGCTTGAGCAACTCTGTATTGACCGGGTCCAATCCACTGAAAGGCTCATCCAAGATAATCAAGTCTGGTTCATGAATCAGAGTAATGATGAGCTGAATCTTCTGCTGATTTCCTTTTGACAGACTCTTGATTTTATCTGTCAGCTTCCCTTTCACTTCCAACCTCTTCATCCATTGAGGGAGTTTTTCCTTGACCTCCTTGGCATCCATACCTTTTAGAGTCGCCAAATAACGAACTTGTTCAAGGACTGTCAATTTAGGCATGAGACTGCGTTCTTCAGGCAGATAGCCAATCCGAGCATAGGTCTCCTGACGAATATCCTGACCATCCAGACTGATTTCTCCTTGGTATTCTAAAAACTTCAAAATACTGTGGAAAATCGTTGTCTTCCCAGCACCGTTTTTCCCAACTAATCCCAAAATACGACCTGGTCGCGCTTGAAAGTCAATACCAAACAAAACTTGCTTGGGTCCAAAACTTTTCTCTAGACTTCTTACTTCTAGCATCTTTCACCTCCGAAATGTCTTACACTCATTATACTCCTTTTTGATAGCCTTTACAATGATTTCTGTCCATTTTTAGAAGACTATTGCTATGTAAAATATGGCCTGGAGCGTTTTTAGTGATAAATCCATTATACACTGGTAAACTCCAATTTATCTTCTCTGTTCCTCAACTGTCTATTTTTGATCCTGAATTGTTATTTGAAAAGCAAAAATCCACCCCGAAGGATGGATTGATGAGTTAACGCACTTCTGCATTCACCTTTTCTTCAAGTGATGCTTGGATTTTTTCCATATAGCGTGCGACTTCTTCGTCTGTCAAGCTGTCTTCTGGATTTTGGAAGGTCAAGCTATAAGCCATTGACTTCATACCAAGTCCCAATTTTTCGCCTGAGAAGACGTCAAAGAGTTTGATATCTGTCAAACGTTTCACGCCGGCAGCTTGGATAGCATCTACAACTTCTTGGTGAGTCACTTCTGCCTTGAGGAGAAGGGCAACGTCACGGCTAACTGCTGGGAATTTCGTGATTTCCACAAATGGAGCAGCTGGTTGAAGGGCAGCTTCGATGGCTGAAAGGTTGAGCTCAGCTACATACGTTTCTGGAATATCGTAAGCCTTAGCAGTGACTGGATGCACTTGGCCAAGGAAACCAAGAACTTGGTCACCGAGTGAAATCACGGCTGTACGTCCTGGGTGAAGGCTAGCGATTTCAGATGTTGCTGTATAAGTTACTTGGAGTCCCAAACGAGCAAAGAGGGCTTCTAGGATTCCCTTAGCATAGAAGAAATCAACTGGCACTGCTGCTGTTTGGAAATCTTTTTCAGCCACCAAGCCTGTCAAGGCAAAGGCAAAACTGTTGATTTCATTTGGAAGTTCTTCTTTTGGATTACCTGTTTGTTCAAAGACCTTTCCAATCTCGTAAAGGGCCAAGTTTTTATTCTTACGAGCCACATTATAAGCCACCGTATCAAGGATACCTGAAATCATATTTTGGCGGAGAACTGAACGGTCCACTGTCATTGGCCACATGAGTTCTGTAAGGTTACTTGGTTGAGCTGTAAACTCAACTGCTTTTTCAGGCGTTGTCAGAGCGTAGGTAATGATTTCTGTCAAACCTGCTCCTTCAGCAATCGTACGAACTTGACGACGAAGTTTTTGTGTCGAAGTCAATTCACCAGCTGTACCATCGTCTTTTGGAAGACTAGTTGGCAAGCGGTCATATCCATAGATACGAGCGATTTCTTCAAAGAGGTCTGCTTCAATGGTGATATCCCAACGACGACGTGGTACGCTGACTGTAAAGCTATCTGCATTTCCAGAAAGGGCAAAGCCAAGACGACGGAAGACGTCTTCTACATCCGCGTAAGAAAGTTCTGTTCCAAGGACACGGTTGACGTCTGCAAGGGTAGAAGAAACTTCCACATCAGAGGTATCAAGCTCACCCGCTGAAACGATGCCCTTACGCACCGTCGCACCTGCAAGTTCAACAATCATGCTAGCTGCCGCATCAAGGGCTTCATTAACAGTTGCCACATTGATGCCTTTTTCAAAGCGAGAAGATGACTCAGAACGAAGATTCAAGCGACCGCTAGTTTTACGGATAGATTTGCCATTGAAGACAGCAGCTTCAAGGACAACGCGACTAGATTTTTCAGAGATTTCTGTTGCTTGACCACCCATAACACCTGCAAGAGCTACTGGCTTGTCTGCGACAGTGATGACTAAGTCATTCTCCAAATCACGTTCCTCACCATCCAAGGTCACCAATTTTTCACCAGCACGCGCTTCACGTACACGGATGTCAGTTCCTTCAAAGGTATCCAAGTCAAAGGCATGCATGGGTTGACCAAAGTAGAGCAGGATGTAGTTGGTCACGTCCACTACGTTATTGATTGGACGGATGCCTTCGTTCATGAGAAGGTTTTGCAACCATTGTGGACTTGGTGCAATGGTCACATTGTCCAAGATACGAGCGGCATAGTAAGGCGCCTTGTCTGTTTCAATACCTACAGAAAGGGCATCTGCTGCACTTTCATTTGTTTCTGTTAGAGTAAATTCTTTAAAGTTGACTGCCTTGTCATAGATGGCTGCCACTTCATGAGCCACTCCACGCATAGAAAGAGCGTCTGCACGGTTTGGAGTGATGGAAAGTTCGATGATTTCATCATCCAAGTCTAGGTAAGAGAAGACTTCATCCCCAGGAAGGGCATTTTCTGGCAAGATTTGAATACCATCTGCAAATTCCTTAGGTATAACTGAGTCAGAAATTCCCAATTCACCAAGTGAACAGATCATCCCAAGTGATTCTAAACCACGGATTTTTCCTTTTTTGATTTTGTAATTGTCAGCGATACGAGCTCCTGGAAGTGCCACCATGACCTTGATACCTGCACGCACATTTGGGGCACCACAGACGATTTGACGGGCTTCTTCTTCGCCAACGTTAACCTGACAAACATGGAGGTGAGTTTCTGGCACGTCTTCGCAAGACAATACCTCACCGACGACAATTTTTGAGAGACCAGCAGCAGGTGATTCGACACCTTCTACCTCGATCCCTGTAGTTGACATTTTTTCAGCCAACTCTTGTGATGGCACATCAATGTCCACCAATTCTTTTAACCATTTATAAGATACAAGCATAATTTAGTTCTCCAGAATGACAGTTGCCACTCTGGTTCTTTTCCTTTCCTATCATTTCAATAGAAGAATCATCTTCTTACCTTAATTTCTTTTTCAGTAACCAATCTGTATCTACTTTTTGACCAACCATAAAATGATGTTGGCTAAATTTTTCAAAACCATATCGATTATAAAACGCTTGAGCTTTTGTATTATGCTCCCAAACACCTAACCAAGCCCAGGAAAAACTATTTTTTGTAGCAAGTTCAAGTGCGAATTCAAACAGTTGTTTACCTAGTCCAAATCCTTGGAATTTTTGTAGCACATAGAGGCGTTGAATTTCAAAAGCATCCTCTAATTCTCTCTCAGTTTGAGCACTTCCCCAGTTGACTTTGAGCAAACCAGCTATCTCCTCTTCATGCATAATGAAATAGGTTTCAGATTCTGGATTTTCCAACTCAGTTGACAAAACTCTCAGACTATAAGCCTCTTCAAAGTATTCCTGTAACTGCTCTTCCGTATTATCATGCGCAAATGTTTCACGAAAGGTTTGTTTGGCAATTTTAGCCAACACCTCAACATCTGCCATTTCTACTTTTCTAATCATTATTTAAACTGTTCTGAGAAGCGGACATCTCCTTGGTAGAATCCACGGATATCGTTAATTCCGTAACGGAGCATAGCTACACGCTCTTGACCAAGACCAAAGGCAAAGCCAGAGTAAACAGTCGCATCGATGCCACTCATTTCAAGGACACGTGGATGAACCATACCGGCACCCATAATTTCAATCCAACCTGTTTTCTTACATACGTTACAGCCTTCTCCACCACACTTGAAGCAAGAAACATCCACCTCAACAGATGGCTCTGTGAATGGGAAATAAGATGGACGCAGACGGATCTGACGCTCTTCACCAAACATTTTTTGGACAATCAACTGAAGGGTTCCTTGAAGGTCTGCCATAGAGATATTTTTCCCAACAACCAAACCTTCGATTTGGTGGAACTGGTGACTGTGGGTCGCATCGTCCGTATCACGACGGAAGACACGCCCTGGTGAGATCATTTTCAAAGGACCTTTAGAGAAATCATGGGCATCCATGGCACGCGCCTGCACAGGAGACGTGTGCGTACGGAGTAAGATCTCTTCTGTGATATAGAAAGTATCCTGCATATCACGGGCTGGGTGGTCTTTGGGAAGGTTCATACGCTCAAAGTTATAGTAGTCTTGCTCCACTTCAAAACCATCCACGACTTGGTAACCCATCCCAATGAAAATATCTTCGATTTCTTCACTGGTTTGTGTAAGGACATGACGGTGACCAGTCGCAACTGGACGACCTGGAAGCGTCACATCGATACTCTCGCTGGCAAGTTGAGCTGCGACTTTCTTTTCTTCCAAGAGTTTAGCTGTTTCTTCAAAGGCTGCTGTCAATACATCGCGAGCTTCATTGACGTGTTTACCGATAATTGGACGCATCTCAGCCGACACATCCTTCATCCCTTTGAGGATTTCAGTAAGCGAACCCTTTTTCCCTAGGACAGAGACACGCAGATCTTGCATTTCTTTTTCATTTTCAGCAGAAATCTGCTTCAAGCTTGCCAGCGTTTCTTCACGAAGCGCTTTTAATTGTTCTTCAATAGTTGACATAATTCCTCCATCAGTCTCTCGTAGATAAAAAGAAAACCACATGCCAAAAACTCCACTCGGAGCGTTGACACGCGGTACCATCCGTTTTTATCTGACAAGTCAGACCTTCATTTCTAAATCCATGCGCAAGTGAATTCACCCAGCTTTCATATAGAGAGCTTGCAGTCACGGCTCTCCTCCCTGATATACTTCCCCTGAGATACTAGTCTTGCAGATTCCTATTCAATTACTACTTAGTTTATCAGATTTTGAGTTAAAAAACAAGTTAGATTAGATTAATTTCAATATAAAACTCATTCCTTTTTCTGTTGCTCCATTTTCCACAAATCCAAGCGACTTGAAACACCTCCTAGAAGCATGATTGTAGGTGTAGATTTCCTTGACTCTCAATTCTTTCCATCCTTTTACTCGAGCCAATTCAATCAAAGTACTTAGAATCTTTTTCCCAAGTCCTCGATGTTGGTAAGCGGGATTCCCAATCACAATGGGAAGATTATCCCGAGATAGTGTAACATCCCCAATTGGAAACCATTCCCCCTTCTCCTTAACTTCAATCCAAAAAAGCTCACCATGCTGATCCAAATAGGAATACATAGCTTCCAAGGTCGCTGGACTGTAAGGTCTCTTCACACCATCTACGAGGTAAACCAAGTTCACATCCTGATACCAAGCAAAAGCTTCCTCACAATGATTGACCTGATAATAAGGAACAAGACGCAGTGTATTATCTATTTGTAAAATCTGTTTCATCTGCTTTCCTTTTCAATAAGAGAGTTGCTGCTTGATTAAAACCCTCACACCAGTTATACCATTTTGCTTCATACTCATCTTGAGGTAAGATATGATTTTTTAAATCCAGAACAGAGTAAATCTTTCTTTCCTCACAAGCTTGCGCATAGAGATGATATAGTTCATCACCACCATCTCTATCCCACTCACCAGAAATCGTATCCTGACCTGCCAATAAAGCCTGATAAGCCCTGTGATGTCCATCTGTAATCAACAAGCAATTTCCAAATGCAAGAATACTAATTGGATCAACATTGTTTAGTTCTACCGACTGATAAAGTGTCTGAATATCTTGCAACTTCTTTTCTGATAAGTATAGTTGAGTCGGATGAAGATCTGCTATATTGACTTTCATTTCTTTCTCCTCAAAGGAATTTGATACTCACTTCTGCTTGCCTTTAAATCGCCATTGGAAGCGGAGTTTGTCATAGAAGGGAAACTCGATAAACAGGACTCCCATCCACAAAAGAGACAATAGTTCATACTACTATTACTCTATTTTCATTGCTCTCACAATCGCTAAGGCAGTCAACACAAAAATAAAAAGTGGAATCACTGTGGTTTTTAGGTTTGTAGCACTCGCTAATGCAACGATGAGCATACTAAGAATTCCTGGTACAACAACATTAAACACTCCAAGCACTGACTGTATGGTTCCCATAACTTCCTCTGGAACCATCGAAAATACAAGGTTGAAAATCCGAGGTCCCATCATTCCTACAGCAACTGCGCATAAGAAGACAACTGCCAATAAAAGGAGAAAATGATTGGTCAACCAAGAAAAGAGAATACAGAGATGCATAATTTCTTCAAAGTAGACAATCATTTTTATGGGAATATTTTTTAGGATACCTCCACTCAAAAAACTTCCCACAATCGTTCCTGAAAAAATAACCACTGACAATGCTGCAATGGATTTCCCAGTATCAAAGAAGATAAATGGATGATGGATTAACATCAAAGTCGTTAAAGGGGTAATAATGCTTAAAATCACTTGGTTCATAGCTGCAATGAATATTAATTTGATGATGGCTGGAAAACTTGCCAATATCTTCATAGAATAGAGGAAATGCTCTCCAAAAGATTTTGCGGTTAATCTTTTACTAACCTCCATCTGTCCCTCAATATCTCTCAAAGAAGTACGAATAAACACCACACCCAACAGTGCAAAAAGAAAGGTCAAAGCATTCAAACCCACAAACATCTGAAGACTGATGACCCCAATCAAAACTCCACCTGTAAGGTTGCTAAGAATATTAACTACACCAGCAGTTGCCTGTCTAAACCCCATAGCATCTGTCATATCATCTCCTATAATCCTCACATACAAAGGAGAAATCATAGCACCTGCAAAATAACTCATGGTATCTGATAAAAGATTGATGCCACAAATAAGAAAAACCATCCCCATAGAAAAGTTCTTATCCGTTACAAACAGTGTCAATAGAGTATAAAGCAGAAACTTACTTGCCAATATAGCAATATATTTTGCAACACGATTTTTTTGAAAATCGGCAATAACGCCTGTGAACAACTGAGAAATCTGCGGCAAAGTCTCCGAAACTGTTATACAAAGAACAGCTAATGAAGCAAATTGATAGCCAGATACATAAGAAATAAAGGAAATATAAAACAGCGTATCACCAAATGACGAAACCCATTGATTAATCAGCAACATCCGATAATTTTTATTGGTCAGAAAAGTATTCATTGGATTGCCTCCTTCTTCAGCTCAAAAGGAAATTGAAATCCTAACAACGCCCAATATAGCCCAAAGTTCCAATACCAAAATCAAAAACTATTGATGATATTCTAACACATCAATTTTACTTCGTCAATAATTTTTATGGTGTTTTATTATTTTTTTTGAAATATGAATTTAAGTTATCTAAAAATACAAATCTTTTTCTTAATCTTCACTTTCCAATAATTTCATTTCCTTCTCAATTTCTAGCATCATTCTCTGGTTCTCTTCGTGCTTGTAAAACTGATAAGATACTTGATAAAAACCTAGTATCCTATCCCTTTCAGCAAATCCCACGCTTATATTTCCCAATAAACAATACAAATCTGCTAATCGATAACTACTATTATACCTTTTACAAATAGCTATTGTTTCTGTAATTTCTTCTATAGCTTCAGATGTTCGTTCATTCAACCACAAATATCTACAATAGTTATATCGGAATTTAATCATCAATTCTAATTGTTCCAAATGATGAACAGATAATGACTGGATATTCTCTTTTAAAAGTTGATAGAGCTCCTGATATGTGTCTTCCTGCCCCATATCAAAATAAAAATTAGCCAAGGTATTTCCCAGCTGTAGATAGTAAAAATCAGATTTTTTCAGAGACAACAGTATTTTTTCCAATTTCGCAACTGCCTCTGTTTGATGATTCAGATAATGGAATTGAACTAATGTATCAATCCAGTCTAAATAAATCTGATCTTTAGCAGATAAACGAGCACGTTTAGATTTTTCTAGTTCATAGATGTAATGGAGAGATTCATATTCCCTCTCATCCAAAAACTTCTTAGATAGTTCTTTAAACTTATCAATATTTTCCAAGCTAGAAACCTCAGTCTCTTCAAAGAAATAATTCATGCTCACCTTCAATCGCTTAGATAGCTGAAAGAGTAATTCTGACCCGGGTGAGTATTTACCTTGCTCCATACGGCTAATCTGTCCTTGCTCACAAATCCCCTTAGCCAATTCCTTTTGAGATAATTTTAATTCCTTTCTCTTGTTTTTTAAGCGTGTCGCTAGTAACATGTCCACACTTTATTCCTCCTTGCTTTATTTATTAAAGTACATCAAGTTTCAAAAACATGTTTAAAATATATATTTTATATCCTTATCTTTGTATAATTTTTTATCTTTTTCATCACTTCTGCTTACCTTTAAATCGCCATTGGAAACGAAGTTTATCATAGAAGGGAAACTCGATAAACAGGACTCCCAAGCCTACACAGAGACTGGCAAGAACATCTGATGGGTAATGAACTCCCAGATAGACCCTTGATACCAGCACACTGACTAGGTAGAGGCCAAGAATAATTTGCACGATTTTTCTCCAGACTGGATCTTTAATCCGTTGACTAAGAATGACAATCAGAGATCCGACCATCAAGGTTACAGCCAGAGAATGCCCACTCGGGAAGGAAAATCCCTTCTCCTCAACTAGATGTAAGATAGCCGGCCGAGGGCGCTGATAGATGTTTTTAAAGGTCACAATTAAAAGACCTGCCAAAGCCAGATTTCCCAGCATGAAGAAACTTTCTATCTTCCACCGCTTACGATAAAAGATAAAGGCTACAATGACAACCCAAGTGATAATCACTGGGATATCAATCAGGCGTGTAATGGATCGGAAAAGAATAGTTAAATAATCTGGCAAATCTCCTCGAATGGAAGTCTGAATCGATTGGTCAAAATTGACCAACATTTCAGGGTAAAATTTGACCATATAGCCAAGAATAACGAAAAGTAAAAGGGCAAAACTGCCCTTCATTAAAAATGTTTGTTTATCTTTCATAGTGTTTTAAGGTTGGTTTCAAGAGAACGTACAACAACCAGAATGAAACGGAAAAGATTGCACCTTCAATCAAATTAAAAGGTAATACCATAGTCATTAGGTAGTTGGAAAGTCCCAAAATTTTTCCAATATCAAAGTTAGCAAACTTAGCGTACAAAGGAACAGCGTAAACATAGTTGAGAACTAACATAGCCACGGTTAAACCAATAGTCCCAGCTAGAGAGCCTAGTAGGAAACGAAGGGTTGTCCGTTCCTTTTTCCAAATCAAAGCAAAGACGATGACAAAAACTCCCAAAGCTACGATATTCATCGGCAAACCAATGTAAGTATTCACTCCTTGACTATTAAGAAGCAATTTCAAGAGTGAGCGAAGCAAGAGGATTCCTAGAGCAGCAGGCAAATCCATGACCACCAGACCTACAAGGACTGGCAAGATACTAAATTCGATCTTGAGGAAGGACGCCGCTGGTAGAAGCGGAAAGTCAAAGTACATCAGCACAAATGAGATGGCTGATAGAATTGCAATGGTCGAAAGTCGACGTGTGTTTGTCATAACAGGTTCCTCCAATTTTCTATAAAATCAGAAGAAGTTAGAAAGGATTTTTCTATCTATTCTCACTTTTTATATCCCAAAAGTTCCCTCTCACTCTATCAAGGAAATTCAAGCAAGCGGTTACAATTTAGCTATAAATCTATCAGAACAGACAAAGCCATTCTTTCGTCTTCTCCCATCCAGACTATACTGTCGGTTGTGGAATCTCACCACATCAGCTTGCGCTCGCGGACTTATTTGGCTAAGATATTTTAGATTTATCTAGGCGTCGCAGTCGAAGATAATACTTAAAGTATATCGAGACAAGACAACGACGAGAAAGCTAAAATAGCTAGTCAAATTTACCGCCGGTCGGGAATCTCACCCTGCCCTGAAGACTCTTTTATCATAACAAAAAACGCTTGCAAGCGCAAGCATTTTGTTCATTTTCATTATTTATTTCAATTTATCCACTTCATAGGTATGAACAAGCTCAAGACCTGCAAAATTCTGCTGGCGGAGGGCCTCGTAGACAATCATGCAGACAGTATTCGACACATTGAGACTGCGGACGTGTTCATCATTCATGGGAATACGGAGAGCTTTCTCAGGATGTTCTCGCATAAAGTCCTCAGGTAAGCCCTTGTCTTCACGTCCAAAGAGAAAATAATGGTCTTCGTCAGTCGATAAATCCACCTCAGAATAGACTTTCTCAGCGAATTTCGAAATCAGATAGAGTTTTCCCTGCATCTGGGACATGAAATCTTCTAAACTGTCGTAAAAATAAATCTCTAGCTTATCCCAATAATCCAATCCAGCCCGCTTCATCTTGCGGTCATCAATAGGAAAGCCCATTGGCTTGATGATGTGGAGGGGAGAATTGGTCGCAGCGCAAGTACGCGCGATATTGCCTGTATTTTGTGGAATTTGAGGTTCAAATAATACAATGTGATTTGTCATGACTTGCTTCCTTTCACCATTGCAAAAAAATAGCCACACTGCCCGGAGTCAAGCTCAGCAAACAGCGTGGTTAAGGCATCGTTAACTTACCTCACAACAGGTTTGAAGTAAATCAGCGAAACTACTTTCTTAGTATAACACTTTCAGAATCATTGTCAATAGAAACGACTTGATTTTTTCAATTTTTTCAAGCTATTTCCAAGGGTTGTAAAATCGTCCCTGATTCTGCAAGATAAGTAGTAAACTAGCTACTAAAAACAAGGCTGCCAAGAGCAAGGTAAGATAGTCTCCTTTTTTCAAGGCCTGATAACTATACCAAGTGCGTTTTTTCTCTTTCCCAAAGCGTCGAAGCTCCATGGCGGTTGCGATGGTATCAATCCGTTCTAGCGAGCTAAAAATCAAGGGAGTGATAATGCGCAGATTGCCTTTGATTCGTTGCATAAGAGAAGCTTTCTTGGATAATTCCATCCCACGCGCCTCCTGAGACATCTTGATAGTAAAGAATTCTTCCTGCAAATCTGGAATATAGCGCAAGGTCAGGCTGACAGAATAAGCAATCTTATAGGGCACACCAATTTGATTTAAACTGGAAGCAAACTGACTAGGATGGGTTGTCATCAAAAAGATAATAGCCAGAGGAATGGTGCAAAGATACTTAATAGCCAAATTTAGCAGATAAAAGAGCTCCTGGCTGGTTAGAGTGTAGACACCGATTCCCTGCCAAATCACACTTCTCTCTCCATAAAGTCCAACCCCATACTCGGGAGAAAAGAGATAGACCATCAAAACGTTTAAAATCGCAAATACCGTCGCAAAAACGGCCACAAAGGAAACATCTTTAAAACGGATTTCTGACAAATAGAGGAGAAAGACCGAAAAGATGGCAATCAGAACAAGCAGTCTGGTATCATAGCTAATCATGGCCGCCAATGATACGAGAATGAAAAAGAGGAGTTTACCAGCGCCTGACAAGCGATGAATCACAGTATTTCCATGCTGGTAACCGATTAATTTAGCTTGCATCCTTCTCTCCTTTCTTTGTAAAATGCCGTTAAAGCAAGTGGATCCACGTCGAGTTTCTTGGCCAAGTTAAAGATAGAGGTTTCTTTTAGATTGGCTTTTACTAACAGCTCAGGATTGCTCAACAGACTAGCTGGATCGGTATCAGCAATCAATTCCCCATCCACCATGACAAGGGCCCGGTCTGAATAATCCAGCATCAATTGCATATCATGGGTAATCATGACAATGGTATGTCCTTTTTGATGTAACTCTTCGAGAAATTCCATAATCTCAGTATAGTTCTTCTGGTCTTGACCTGCTGTCGGTTCATCTAGGAGAATAATTTCAGCCCCTAAGACCAAAATCGATGCAATAGTCACACGTTTTTTCTGGCCAAATGACAGGGCAGAAATAGGCCAATTACGGAATTCATATAGACCACAGATTTTCAAAGTTTTATAGACTCTCGTTTCAATTTCTTTCTCATCCACACCTCGCAAACGAAGTCCCAGAGCCACCTCATCAAAAATCATATTGCTTGAAATCATTTGATTAGGATTTTGCAGCACATAGCCTACTCGTTCCGCCCGCTCTGCAACAGAATCTCCTTTTATATCCTGCTCTTCCCAAAGATAGCGACCTTCAGTCTGAATAAAGCTACTTAAGGCCTTGGCTAGGGTTGATTTCCCTGCTCCATTTTTCCCGACAATGGCAATCTTTTCACCCTTTTTAATATCCAAATGTAGGGACTTTAAAATCGGTCTATCATCACAAGAAAAAGACAGATCCTCTAATTTAAAGAGTGACTGCAATTCTGGGGTTTCTTTTACCAGTTCCTTCCGCAACTGAACCTGGCCTTTTGAGATAGACAAGTTGTCCAAATCTGCTACTTGTTCTTCCTTGACTAAATCCACACCTAATTGACGGAGAGTAGTTAGATAAAGGGGTTCTCGAATTCCATTCTGGGTCAATAAATCAGTCGCCAGTAACTGATCAGGGCTTCCATTAAAGAGGATACGACCATCGTTTATCAAGACAATCCGATCCACAGGGCGATGCAGAACATCCTCCAAACGATGTTCAATAATAAGGGTCGTCGTCCCCTCTTCCTTATGAATCTGGTCAATCAATTCGATAATATCCTGACCTGACTTGGGATCCAGATTGGCGAGTGGCTCATCAAACAAGAGAATCGGACTCTCATCAATCAAGACACCAGCTAGACTAACTCGCTGCTTTTGTCCACCAGACAAGTCCTGAGGACGCTGATTCAATAAAGAAATAAGGTCCAGCTTTTCAGCCCATTTATGAACACGACTTTTCATCTCTTCTAAAGCTGTTACATCATTTTCCAGGGCAAAAGCCAAATCCTCTGCCACAGACAGGCCGATAAACTGCCCATCTGTATCCTGCAAAACCGTGCTAACCAGATGAGATTTATCATAGATACTCATATCAAAGGCTGCTTGATCCTTGATCAAAAATTCTCCAGACGTCTGACCCTTGTAAATATTGGGAATAATTCCATTCAAACACTGACCCAAGGTAGACTTGCCTGACCCAGATGGCCCAACAATTAAGACTTTCTCTCCTTTGTAAATGGTTAAGTCCACCCCTTGCAAGGTCGGTTCTTGTTGTGTTTCATATCGGAAAGAAAAATCCTTCCACTCAATTATAGCTTCTTTCATCTTACTCTCTTCATTCGCTTCTTAGACTTCTATTTTATCATAAATCCAACCCTTCTTGCAGACTCTTCTATTAAAAACTTAGCACCAACTAGATTACTATCCTAGTTTGCTTGCCCGACTAGTCTATAAATAGTAAAAAAGACCGGTTTCCCAGCCTTTTCCCTTATATTAATCCTTTTTCAAACTTCCTGCACGAGTTTGGGTTCCTGCATAAGCAAGCAAGAGAAGAGTTCCTGCAATAGCTACAGATACACCATTAGCAATTCCCGCAACAATCCCTTGGGCAAATACTTTTTCTGCTGCTTCTTGATAAATCACAACATCTCCAAGTGGTGCCAAGACACCCCAAACAAGGGCATTTGCAAGTAGTTGAATAAGGTTAAAAATAAGAATATCTTTCCAGTCAAAGACACCATTGATCACGCGAACGTATTTTCTAAAGAGTCCGACAGCTAGACCAAAGAGCCCGCTAGCGATAATCCAAGTCCACCACAGACCATAGCCAGCAAGAGAGTCCTTGATTGCATGACCAATCAACCCAACAAGCAAACCGATAATCGGTCCAAAAATAATAGAAAGTAGCGCTTGTACAGCATACTGAAGCTGGATGCTTGTATTTGGAACAGGGGTCGGAATGTTAATCATCCCGATGACGACAAAGAGGGCAGCGCCAATTCCGACAGCAACAACTTGTTTAATTGTAAATTTGATTTCCATACTATTTATTCTCCTATTTTATCCTTCTATTTTCTTTACTTCGATGGTCCAAGATGAACCGACACCCACATTATAAGCCTTGGCAAAAGAACCTTGGTTAATAGCCAGACCTAAACGATAGAGAGAGTTGATGTAAAGGATTGGTTGCCCAATTCTCACATCTGCAAATGATTTGCCATAGACGACCTGATTTTGATAGACCAGCATATCTGCATGATAGATGGTCACTTCAAAACGGTCACCAAATTCTGGTTCCAGTTTGTAAAATTCTTCTCGTGTGATAGAGGTCCAAAGCGAACCAAAACGCACATCCAGAATATCAATGGCTCCCTTGACCAGATGATCTTCAATGATGGTCTCTACGACTGGAAGCTCTACAATCTGGTCCACACTGAGCTCTGGCCCCACTTCCTCAAAAGTAATGTGACCACTGGCTAGTTTAGCTCCAGTATAGGCATAGACATCACGACCGTGGAAAGTATAAGAATGCTCTGTATTTTGACGTCTATTGGCCACTTCAGAAATCTCACGAATAGCTACAATGCCAACGTGTTTCTTGATAAAGGAAAGCGTCCCATTATCTGGCGTGACAATGTATTGATTTTTTGCAGTCTTGGCAACCACACTCTTACGTTTCGAGCCGACACCTGGGTCAACCACCGATACAAAAGTCGTTCCCTCAGGCCAGTAATCCACCGTCTGAAAGAGACGATAGCTCCCCTCAAAAATATTATAAGGCGTGATATCGTGCGTTAAGTGATGGATTTTTAAGGTTGGAGACTCTTCTAAAGCCACTCCAATCATAGCCGATACCGCACCATCTACCAGACCAAAGTCTGATTGTAGTACCAATAAATTATTATTCATTTTGTCTCCTTGTGTACCCTTTATCTTACCACATTTCAGAGGAAGTCGCTAATAGCTATTTCAATTGGTTAGGTTATAGTTTTACCTTATAACAAAATTCCACTAAAAGCTCTTGTTATTAGCTAGTAGGTGCATTTTTTCTTGAAAAAGGGTATGATAGTTACATCATGAAAAAGTAGGTTTTAATATGAAAATTATCCTTGTCGGAGGGGGAAAAGTTGGTTTTGCCCTCTGTCGCTCCTTGGTTGCAGAAAAGCATGATGTTTTGCTGATTGAGCAAGACGAAGCTGTTCTCAATCATATTGTTAATCGCTTTGATATCATGGGTATCCTTGGTAACGGTGCCGATTTCACTATCCTTGAGCAAGCCAGTGTCCAGGATTGTGATATCTTTATCGCCCTGACTGAGTACGATGAAGTGAACATGATTGCAGCCGTTCTAGCCAAGAAAATGGGGGCTAAAGAAACCATCGTTCGGGTGCGGAACCCTGAATATTCTAACTCTTATTTCAAAGAAAAAAATATTCTCGGTTTTTCTCTTATCGTCAACCCTGAACTTTTGGCTGCCCGCGCTATTGCCAATATTATTGACTTCCCAAATGCCCTCTCTGTCGAACGTTTCTTTGGTGGAAGAGTCAGTTTAATGGAATTCACTGTTAAGTCTTCTAGCGGTCTTTGCCAAATGCCCATTTCTGATTTTCGGAAAAAATTTGGCAATGTCATTGTCTGTGCGATAGAGAGGGATCATCAAATTATCATCCCAAGTGGTGACATGACGATACAGGATAAAGATAGAATCTTTGTCACTGGTAACCGTGTTGATATGATGCTCTTCCATAATTATTTCAAGTCTCGTGCTGTGAAGAGCCTTCTTATTGTTGGTGCTGGAAGAATCGCTTATTATCTATTAGGTATTCTCAAAGACAGTCGTATCGATACTAAGGTCATCGAAATCAATCCCGAAATCGCCAGCTTCTTTAGCGAGAAATTCCCAAATCTCTACATCGTTCAAGGAGATGGTACCGCAAAAGATATCCTGCTGGAAGAAAGTGCTCAAAACTATGATGCCGTTGCAACCCTTACAGGAGTCGATGAGGAAAATCTGATTACCTCTATGTTCCTTGACAGCGTAGGTGTACAGAAAAACATCACCAAGGTCAATCGTACCAGTCTCCTCGAGATTATCAATGCGCCTGATTTTTCAAGTATCATCACACCTAAAAGCATTGCTGTAGATACGATTATGCACTTTATTCGTGGTCGGGTTAATGCCCAATATTCAGATCTTCAAGCCATGCACCATCTAGCCAATGGCCAAATCGAAACTCTACAATTCCATATCAAGGAAGCCAATAAAATGACTGCCAAACCTCTTTCTCAACTCAAACTGAAAAAAGGGGTTCTTATTGCAGCCATCATTCGAAAGGGCAAGACTATTTTCCCAACTGGAGAGGATATGTTGGAAGTTGGAGACAAGCTCCTAGTAACAACTTTGTTGCCAAACATCACTAAGATTTATGACTTGATCGCGAGGTAAGAGATGAATAAAAGTATGATTCGTTACCTCCTTTCAAAGCTGCTTTTGATTGAAGCTGTTCTTCTTTTAGTTCCCGTGGCTGTTGCTATCTATTACCGTGAATCGAGCCAAGTCTTTACAGCCCTCTTTTCGACCATAGGGATTCTCGTATTGCTAGGCGGTTCAGGGAGTTTGGAAAAACCAAAAAATCAACGGATTTATGCCAAGGAGGGAATCTTGATCGTTGCCCTCTGTTGGATCCTTTGGTCTTTCTTTGGTGGGCTCCCCTTTGTCTTTGCTGGGCAAATTCCCAGCGTTATCGATGCCTTTTTTGAGATTAGTTCTGGCTTTACAACTACTGGAGCAACTATTCTGAACGATGTTTCGGTCCTCAGCCGTTCCCTCCTCTTCTGGCGAAGTTTTACCCACTTAATCGGAGGAATGGGAGTGCTTGTTTTTGCACTTGCTATTATGGACAATGCCAAGAATAGCCACCTAGAGGTAATGAAAGCTGAGGTTCCTGGTCCCGTCTTTGGTAAGGTTGTATCCAAGCTAAAAAACACTGCCCAGATTCTCTATCTCCTTTACCTTGCTCTCTTTTCCCTCTTTGTCATCATCTATTATCTAGCTGGCATGCCCCTATTTGATAGTTTTGTCATCGCTATGGGTACAGCGGGGACTGGGGGCTTTACCGTCTATAACGATGGAATTGCTCACTATGGTAGCTCACTGATTACCTATCTGGTTAGTATCGGAGTTCTGGTTTTTGGAGTAAATTTCAATCTCTACTACTACCTCATGCTCCGTCGGGTTAAGGCCTTCTTTGGAGATGAAGAACTTCGGGCTTACTTGGTCATCGTGCTGGTTTCTACAGGCTTGATTAGCCTTAATACTCTCTATCTCTACCCGGGATTTTCAAAGAGTTTTGAAATGGCCTTCTTCCAGGTTTCCAACATCATTACAACAACTGGTTTTGGATATGGAGACATTACCAACTGGCCCCTCTTCTCCCAGTTTATCCTCCTCTTCCTTATGGGAATCGGTGGCTCTGCTGGATCAACCGCAGGTGGACTCAAGGTTATTCGAGGCCTCATTCTTTCAAAAATTGCTAAAAATCAGATTTTGTCAATCCTATCACCCCACCGTGTTTTGACCCTTCATGTTAATAAAACGGTGATTGACAAAGATACTCAGCATAAGATTCTCAAGTACTTTGTCATCTATTCTATGATTTTGTTAGCACTTATCTTTATTGTCAGCCTAGATAGCAATGATTTTCTAGTCGTTACCAGCGCTGTCTTTAGCTGTTTCAATAACATCGGGCCTATTCTAGGAACGACATCTAGTTTCTCAATCTTTAGCCCTATCTCAAAAATTCTCCTCTCCTTTGCGATGATTGCAGGGCGTTTGGAGATTTACCCTATCCTACTTCTCTTTATGAAGAGAACTTGGTCCAAGAGATAAAATATAACCACACCTTGTCAACCTACAAAGTGTGGTGTTTTTATTTCAGGCCACCTCCTCAACTCAACCAACTCTTTTTAAACAAAGCCAGACACTTCAGAGAATGACTTAAAATATTTAATACTCAATGAAAATAAAAAAGCAAACTAGGAAGCCATCCACAGGTTGCTCAAAGCACCGCTTTGAGGTTGCAGATAAAGCTGACGTGGTTTGAAGAGTATAAGAGCTCAAAAACCCTCAGTCGTTTGACCGAGGGTTCCTTTTTATTATTCAAGAACTTGATTAGCTCAATGCGTCATCCATTGAAAGAACTTCGTGGAAGACACGTTGTGTCAATTCAGTTTTTTGTTCTGGAGTGAGGTATTTAGTGTTTACACAGTATCCAGAGATACGTACGATAACGTCTTCACCTGACATGATCTTTTCGTAAACATCGTTCAAGTCCATAACGTTCAAGTTAACGTGTTGTCCACCGTTTTCGAAGTAACCATCAAGGATTGTTACCAAGTTATCAACTTGTTCGTCACGAGTCTTACCAAGAGCGCGAGGTGATACTTGTGTAGTCAATGAGATACCATCAGCTGCATAACTAAAGTCAAGGCTAGAAAGTGAGTTCAAGTTTTGCAACCATCCACCTTTAGCTTTGTTAGATGGGTTAGCACCTGGTGAGAAGAATTCAAGTTTAGACAAGTTCACAGAACCATCTTCGTTGAGGTATACACCTTTGTGGACTGGTGAGTTACCAGTTTGTTTAGAGTAAGCAACGTTAGATGTGATTGTCAAAAGTGATACTGTAGCTTCTGCGTCTTTGTAAAGTTTGTGGCTACGTAGACGAGTAGTGTATGCTTCGATCAACCATTCTGCCAATTCGTTTGAACGTGGATCATCTTCACCCCAACGTGGGTATTCACCGATTGTTTCGTAATCGTAGATATAGCCATTTTCATCACGGATTGGTTTAACTGTAGCGTACTTGATAGCTGACAATGTATCAACAGTGTTAGCAAATCCACAGATACCGAATCCCATGTTAGCGCGTTGTTTAGTTGGCAAGAAGGCCATTTGAACAGCTTCGTAGTTGTACTTATCAGTCATGTAGTGGATGATGTTCAAAGCATCTACGTAAGTGTCTGTCAACCAGTCAAGAGATTTTTCAAAGTTTTCTTTAACTGATTCGAATTCAAGAACTTCGTCACGGATTGGTTCGATGTCAAATACTTTGTAGTCTTTATGAACATCGTCGTAACCACCGTTCAAACCAGTAAGAAGAGCTTTCAATACGTTTACACGCGCACCGAAGTACTGGATGTTGTGGCGTTGTTCTTCATTTTCTGGGTCAAGTGGAGACACACAGCATGAGATACAGCTCATTTCACCATATCCGTCTTTAGCCATTGTTGTTACACCTTCGTATTGGATAGAAGAGTGTTTATGGCTCATGTGCATACAGTAGCGACGGAAGTTGTATGGCAATTTGTCAGTCCAAAGAACTGTCAAGTTTGGTTCTGGAGAGTTACCGATATTGTCAAGAGTGTTCAAGAAACGGTAGTCCATCTTAGTAACACGGTGACGACCGTCGTTACCCATACCAGCCATAGAAGTTGTAATGAATGTTGGGTCACCTGAGTACAATTGGTCATAAGCTTTTGTACGAGCAAATTTAACTGTACGAAGTTTCATAACGAAATCATCAACAAACTCTTGGATTTCTGATTCAGTAAATGTACCACGAGCAAGGTCACGTTCTGCAAAGATATCCAATACGATTGGTACACGTCCTAGAGATGTAGCAGCACCGTTGATAACACGGCAGACAGACATGAAGGCGATGTTAACCCATTGGATTGCTTCTTTAACGTTCATCGCTGGTTTGCGAACGTCAACTCCGTAAAGGTCACCCAAGCGAACAACTTGTTGCAATGCTTGGTATTGAAGGTTGATTTCTTCACGAAGACGGATTGTTTCTTCATCGATTTCTTCGATTGCATTCCAGTCGTTTACTTTTTCTTGCATCAAGTAGTCTGCACCGTAAAGAGCAAGACGTGCATAAACACCGATGATACGTCCGCGTGAGTATGCATCTGGAAGACCAGTTACAGTGTGTGCGTGACGAGCGCGACGAATGTTTGAAGTGTAAGCGCGGAAGATACCGTCGTTAACTGTTGTTACGTATTTAGTGAAGATTTCGTGAACAGCTGGGTCTGGTTCGTATCCATTTTCTTTCAAAGTAGTTTCAGCCATACGGATACCACCTTTTGGCATGAAGTTCAATTTGAAGAGTTCATCGTTTTGGATACCGAAGATAACTTCGTTTTCTTTGTCGATAAATCCTGCTGGAATATCAGCGATAGATGTTGGACGAGTGTCCATTGGGAAACGAGTTTCTTCGTAGTGAGCCTTCGTTTCTTCTACAATCTTTTTGATGTGAAGTGAACGTTCTGTTGGTCCTGCAAGGAAGCTTTCGTCTCCATCATAAGGTGTGTAGTTAGCTTGTACAAAGCGTGATACACTTGCTTTTTCTTTCCAATCTACGCCTTTGAAGCCTTCCCAAGCTTTGTCAAAAATATCTTGTGCTTCAACAACTGTTTTAACAACCATGTTAATGTCCTCTTTTTTCTTTCTAGTAACAACCATCTGTTACATTCATGAGACAAGTATACCACACAGTAACCGATTTCAACAAGTGAAAATTCCCTATTTTTATACTTTCTTTTCTAAAACAGTCTATATTTTATCCCAAACTGTATTATATTTTTGAAAAAAATAAAACCTTTTTTCTTTTTTTCAGAAAAAAGGGTATAATAAAAGAAAATAAGCGGTAAAAAGAGGGCGTGGCATGTTGATTTTCCCTTTATTAAATGATTTGTCAAGAAAAATCATCCATATTGACATGGATGCCTTTTTTGCTGCGGTAGAAATCAGAGACAATCCTAAACTCAGAGGAAAACCTGTCATTATCGGCAGCGACCCCCGGCAAACAGGTGGGCGTGGTGTCGTTTCCACTTGTAGCTATGAGGCGCGAGCTTTTGGTGTTCATTCTGCTATGAGTTCTAAAGAAGCCTATGAACGTTGTCCCCAGGCCGTCTTCATCTCAGGAAATTATGAGAAATACAAGTCTGTAGGACTCCAGATTCGAGCTATCTTTAAGCGTTATACAGATTTGATTGAACCTATGAGCATTGACGAAGCCTATTTGGATGTAACAGAAAATAAACTCGGTATCAAGTCAGCGGTCAAAATTGCTCGCCTCATTCAAAAAGATATCTGGCAAGAACTCCATCTAACTGCTTCTGCTGGCGTTTCCTACAACAAATTCTTGGCTAAAATGGCGAGCGATTATCAAAAACCACATGGTTTGACAGTGATTCTACCTGACCAGGCTGAGGATTTTCTCAAACAAATGGACGTGGCCAAGTTTCATGGAGTAGGAAAAAAGACGGTGGAACGGCTTCATCACATGGGGGTTTTTACTGGCGCTGATTTGCTTAAAGTCCCTGAGGTAACCCTAATAGACCGCTTTGGCAGACTGGGCTACGACCTGTATCGAAAGGCTCGTGGTATCCACAATTCCCCGGTCAAATCCAATCGCATCCGTAAATCAATCGGCAAGGAAAAAACCTATGGAAAGATTCTCCGTGCCGAGGAAGATATCAAAAAAGAGCTGACTCTCCTATCAGAAAGAGTCGCTCTCAATCTCAGTCAGCAAGAAAAAGCTGGTAAAATTGTCATTCTGAAAATCCGCTACGAGGACTTTTCAACTCTTACTAAACGAAAAAGTCTTTCTCAAAAAACACAGGATGCTAGTCAGATAGGCCAAATAGCCCTGCAACTCTATGAAGAATTAAGCGAGAAAGAAAGAGGTGTCCGCCTGTTGGGGATTACCGTGACTGGATTTTAAAACCTTGAAGAGTTGCCCCTTCAAGGTTTTTCTTATACAAATAAACGGACAAAGCTATACAGTAGCAAGACACTACCAAGCACGATGCGGTATTTACCAAAAAGGGTAAAGTCGTGTTTTTTCACATAGCTGGTCAAGAAACGAATAGCGACCATGCTGACTGCAAAGGCTACTCCCATCGCAACCAAGAGCAAGAACAACTGCCCAAAGCTCAAGAGCTGTCCTGCTTTCACAAATTTGAAAATCTTTAAGGCACTGGCTCCAAACATAACAGGAATCCCAAGATAGAAGGTAAATTCTGTCACAACTGAACGACTGGTTCCATTTAACAAACCACCGACAATCGTTGCCCCAGAACGGCTAGTTCCTGGTAAAAGGGCAAGAACTTGGAAGAGTCCGATATAGAAAGCTGTCGTATAAGGAAGCTTGTCCAACTCTGTCACACTTGGCTCGATAGCACGCGCTTTATTGCGCTTTTCCAAATAGATAAAGGCAATCCCATAGATAATCAACATGAGAGCAACAGAAACCATATTATGGAAGTGGGTATCAAACCAATCATCAAATTTAAAGACGGCAAGCAAAGGCAAAGTGGCAACCAAGACCTTCAACCACAGTCTCCAAGTCTTACGAACTTCCTGCTTGTCCTTAGTCGATTTGAAAGGATTGAGCTTGTTAAAGTAAATGACCATGACCGCTAAAATAGCACCAAGCTGAATCACGACATTAAACATGGACATAAAGGCTTCATTTTGATTTTGGTATTGGATAAACTCCTCTGCTAAAATCAAGTGACCTGTACTGGAAATCGGCAACCATTCCGTAATTCCTTCCACAATCCCGAAGAAGATAGATTTTAAAATTTCAATAAGATACATAGATTACTCCTTTTTTCTATCTTCCATTATAGCATACTTTTTCAGTATATGGCAGTTCTCTTTAAAAGGCACCGATACTGCCACCGCCTCCTCCTCCAGAGAAGCCACCGCCAGAACTTCCACTTCCAGAAGATACGGAATAGGTACTTGCTGTGTTTGCGACGCTGGCATAATGGCTCATTTGCGCACTTGAATGATAAAACATACCGTGCCAGCCATACGCTACATAGAGGTTAATGTCTGGATTTTCCACTTGAATATGATGAACCTTCATCAAATGACTGACCTTATCCGCATAGCCAAATAAGGTCGCATAGACCAAGAGGCGATTCCAGACTACAATACTTTCCAATTCTGCCTGATCCAGTCGTGCAATCTCACGCAACATATTTTCAAAACTGGTCCAGAGATAGTAGACCTCTGCTCCTGCTTCATTCAGAACACCATCACGATTATCTAATCGAAGCTTCCAATAATAGAAAACAGCCAAAACCAAACCTAGAAAACCAAGTATTGGTAAGGGGAGATAAAAATAGCCATGAACATCTAAACTGTACAAGAACAAACCAAATCCAATAAATAAGGGCAAGATAGTGGAGAGTCCCATCCCCACCTGCAAGGCCTTTTCTCCACCAGTCAAGGGACGATAATAATCCGGAAGCCCCCAGAAGGTAACTCGATTTCTCACTCCTTCTTGCATCTCTTTCAATACTTCTTCAAAAGAAGATTTGAGCTGACGCCCCTTTGCTTGAATCCGTTTTTCATCAGAGACTTTTGCTCTACGATAAAGACTATCAGATACCTTGTAATTCGCAAACAAATTGGAAAGAGTTTCTTCTTTTTTGCCTGAAAAAGCCAGATTTAGACAGTCTATCTCAAAACTTGACAAGCCATCTTCTTTCACCAGCCTCAAACCAACTGCATCTCCTTCTGAAATAATAGAAACATTCCCACGGTCTATCACATCTAACAAAGTAGCTTGAATGAGTTGATCAAAGGTGAATTTGCCAGCCCCCTTGACTAAGGGACTCACTTCCTCCAAGGAGGTCGAGTAAACAGCTTCCGATAAAACCATAGGCTCTAATTCCATTGGTGGCTCATAGAGACGATGATTTTTGGCATATTTGACTGAAGGAGTGGTCTTTCTTCTATAAATAAAATAGAAGCAGACGCTCAATAACAAGGAAATGGAAAGTATCGAAGGAAAGACCCAAGTAACGAGTTGCTTACTCTGCTCTTTTTCTCTAACAATCGAGTCTTCTATCTTATTAAACTCTTCTAAACGATTTCCTTTCAATCCCTGATCCCTAGCGCTAGCAAAATCAGTTCGAGGCCAGTAGGCATGCATTTCAACTCCACGCTTAGGCGGAAGATTGTCTAAACGAATAGTATAATCAAGGTTACTCTTTTCAATCGTCCCCTCTCTAAAGAGTTTCCCTGTATGGAAGTAGAGTTTTTCAGCCCCCTTATCTCCCCTTACATGAAATTCAAACTTGCCAATAGCCCCTGAACTATCTGTCAGAGGTTGCCAATTTAATTCAGCGATATCATCATAAAGAAAAAGCAAGTTCTTTAAGTTCCAGACAAGGTCAACTTCAACTGTGTCGCCTTCCTGACCTGGATTATAGACTTTGACAGTATAACCATCCGCTTCTTCTGTCACTTCGCTAGTAACATCTGTCAGTTCAGCACCATTTTTCGAGGCCTGAACCTTTGGATGAGAGTCAATGACAAACCCACTAGGCATCTTGCCAGCACGTCCAAGTCCCACGATTTGGCCCTTAAAGTCCTCCTCAAACTGATAAACTATCTTCTGTCTAAATTCTGCCGTATTGTCTGCATGAATATACAAATCACCTTGATAAGAGTTTATCTTAAAATCAATGGCAAAAACTGAGAGTGGCAGAAGGCAAAACAAGCCTAACACCAGTAAGAAAAAAGTTTTTTTCATCAAACAAGCCCCCTTTTTATCTTTGCTATCATTATATCATTTTTTCTCAAGTAAGGGCTTACCCATATTGAAAAATAGAGTTTTT
Organism: bacterium; assembly: GCA_905221125.1. GTDB lineage: Bacteria > Bacillota > Bacilli > Lactobacillales > Streptococcaceae > Streptococcus. The sequence continues at coordinate 53,800 of CAJNBY010000001.1, forward strand.
TTCGATAAAATAGGAGACAGTTATTTTTTAATAGATTAGAAATAGGAGAAATCATGAGAAAAATATACTTATCTATTTTCGCAAGTCTCTTGCTGATGCTGGGACTTGTCAATGTTGCTCAAGCTGATGAATATTTACGCATCGGGATGGAAGCAGCATATGCTCCCTTTAACTGGACTCAGGATGATGATAGCAACGGAGCTGTCAAAATCGATGGAACCAACCAGTACGCCAATGGATACGATGTCCAGATTGCCAAGAAAATCGCTAAGGACTTAGGTAAAGAACCTTTGGTTGTTAAGACTAAGTGGGAAGGTCTAGTCCCTGCCCTTACTTCTGGTAAGATTGACATGATTATCGCAGGTATGAGTCCTACCGCTGAACGCAAACAAGAAATTGCCTTTTCAAGCAGCTACTACACTAGCGAACCAGTTCTACTAGTAAAAAAAGATTCTACCTACGCAAATGCTAAATCTTTGGATGACTTTAATGGTGCGAAAATCACTTCTCAACAAGGTGTCTACCTCTACGACTTGATTGGTCAAATCTCAGGCGCTAAAAAGGAAACAGCTATGGGAGACTTCGCTCAAATGCGCCAAGCACTTGAGGCTGGTGTCATTGATGCCTATGTTTCTGAACGTCCAGAAGCTCTGACTGCCGAAGCTGCTAACTCTAAGTTCAAGATGATTCAAGTAGAACCAGGTTTCAAAACTGGGGAAGAAGATACAGCGATTGCCATCGGACTTCGTAAAGATGACACTCGGATTAACCAAATCAATGCCAGCATTGAAACCATTTCAAAAGATGAGCAAGTTGCCCTAATGGATCGTATGATCAAGGAGCAACCTGCCGAAGCCACAACAACTGAAGAGACTAGCAGTAGTTTCTTTAACCAAGTCGCTAAAATTCTTTCTGAAAACTGGCAACAACTCTTGCGTGGTGCTGGTATCACTCTTTTAATCTCTATCGTCGGAACCATCATAGGTCTCATTATCGGTCTTGCCATTGGTGTTTTCCGTACTGCTCCTCTCTCTGAAAACAAAGCCATTTATGGCCTTCAAAAACTAGTCGGCTGGGTTCTCAATGTCTACATTGAAATTTTCCGTGGAACGCCAATGATCGTTCAATCAATGGTTATCTACTATGGAACTGCCCAAGCTTTCGGGATCAACCTTGACCGCACACTAGCTGCTATCTTCATCGTTTCAATCAACACCGGTGCCTACATGACTGAAATCGTTCGTGGTGGTATCCTAGCAGTTGACAAGGGACAATTTGAAGCCGCTACTGCTCTTGGTATGACTCATAACCAAACCATGCGTAAGATTGTCCTACCTCAAGTAGTCCGTAACATCCTACCAGCAACTGGTAATGAATTTGTCATCAATATCAAAGATACATCTGTATTGAACGTTATCTCTGTTGTCGAACTTTATTTCTCTGGAAATACCGTGGCAACTCAAACTTATCAATACTTCCAGACATTTACAATCATCGCCGTGATTTACTTTGTCCTCACCTTCACCGTAACACGTATCCTACGCTTCATCGAACGCCGAATGGACATGGATACCTATACTACAGGTGCTAACCAAATGCAAACGGAGGATTTGAAATAATGACACAAGCAATCCTTGAAATTAAACACCTCAAAAAATCCTATGGCCAAAACGAAGTGCTAAAAGACATTTCTCTCACTGTCCACAAGGGAGAGGTTATCTCTATCATCGGAAGCTCAGGAAGCGGGAAATCGACCTTCCTACGCTCCATTAACCTACTTGAAACGCCAACTGATGGACAAATCCTTTATCATGGACAAAACGTCCTCGAAAAAGGTTATGACCTCACACAATACCGTGAAAAGTTGGGGATGGTGTTCCAATCCTTTAACCTCTTTGAAAATCTCAACGTTCTTGAAAACACAATTGTCGCTCAGACAACTGTCCTTAAACGCGAACGTACAGAAGCTGAAAAAATTGCCAAAGAAAACCTAGAAAAAGTCGGCATGGGAGAACGCTACTGGCAAGCGAAACCAAAACAACTCTCAGGTGGTCAAAAACAGCGTGTGGCCATCGCTCGTGCCCTCTCCATGAATCCGGACGCCATTCTCTTTGATGAACCAACATCAGCTCTCGATCCAGAAATGGTTGGAGAAGTCCTCAAAATCATGCAGGATCTAGCTCAGGAAGGTTTGACCATGATTGTTGTAACCCACGAGATGGAATTCGCCCGTGATATCTCTCACCGTGTGATCTTTATGGATAAGGGCGTGATTGCTGAAGAAGGCAAACCAGAAGACCTCTTCACCAATCCTAAAGAAGAACGTACAAAAGAATTCCTTCAACGCTATCTCAAATAAAAAGAAAAGGCTGCATCAACCGTGCAGTCTTTTTGCTGTCCTCATACTCTTCGAAAATCTCTTCAAACCACGTCAGCTCTATCTGCAACCTCAAAGCAGTGCTTTGAGCAGCCTACGGCTAACTTCCTAGTTTGCTCTTTGATTTTCATTGAGTATCAAAATGAAAAGGCAGACCCTATTCAAGAATCCGCCATTATCCAAAGATTAATCTTCAAATTTTTCATGATTTTTTTCATAGAAATCAATTAAACCTAGAGCTGTTTCAAATGAAATATTTTTTACTTTTGCACGACCCTGCGCTAGAGCAATGATAGACATTTCACGCGCATTCGTTTCTTTAGAGATACGGTAGCCTGTGATTTTCTTATCACGAACCCAGCCAACAACTGATTCTACTTTTTCAAAGTTTGACTTAGCCATGTTCTTCTCCTATTTTCTTCTTTACGTTATATTATTCTATACGTTTTTATGTCTTTTGTCAATAAAAAAACATATATTCAATAAAACAAATGATTTCGAATCTTCTTACTTCCTTTTTAAAGCCGATAATATATAGGTTTTTACTTACTATAACCCAATAGTACGCTCCTAAAAAACAATTGTATTATTAAACTTTAAACTTGTAAAAATATTCATGTATACTGAATGCCAGTTGCTCAATAGGATAGACAGGATTTACTATTTCATTCTATATATTCCTTTTAAATCAACAAGTCCACTAAAGATAGTCTTTCACTCCACACTATCTCTAAACCATTCCGTTTTCTTTCTCCTTCTTTGGTTCCTTTCCTGTCCTTATCTATATCTTATTCGTTTCACAACCGGTACTACTTACATTGTCCAATCTTGCACCTTCTGATTACATACCCGCTTTCCAGCTAGTCATTTAAAAACAGTATCACTAGCTGTTTCATGTCTAGCACTATTGTTTATCTCACGAGTTTTTTCAGCTGACTCACCTAGCAACCATCTCACAAACATTGATTATTTTTTCTGATTCCTATTATATTTAGCGAAAATTCAAATTAGGGATCTATACAATTGGGGATTTCAAAAAATTTCCTTATATATAGTAAGTAATTCTGTCGCCTTAATATAAACAGAATCAAAAATAATAGGTGCTATAGTGAGTTGTAGTAGAAATAGCACGATAGATTTCCTAAGTCCATAGGAATCGCCCCCTTTCTTCACCCTCATTATAACACCTATACATCAGTTGTGCAAATAATATGATATTTTTTTATTAGTCCTCAGACAAGCATATTATAGAGCGTTTCATTACCATTTAAGTTAATATAAGCTGGATCGAAGCCTTCCATTCTACGGATCAAACCTGCATAATCATGCTTATCTGCTAAAGCGATCCCAATTAATACAGGCCCTGTACCCTTGCTAGCTCGTTTGATATACTCAAAACGTGTGATATCATCATTTGGTCCCAGGATATCATTTACAAACTCACGCAAAGCCCCTGGACGCTGTGGAAAATTGACTACAAAGTAATGCTTGATCCCATCATAAATCAAGGCACGCTCTTCCATTTCTGGCATACGGTTGATATCATTATTTCCTCCAGAAATGATACAACAAATGGTTTTCCCCTTGATATATTCAGCTAAAACTTCTAAAGAGGCAATACTAGCTGCTCCAGCAGGTTCTGCAACAATCCCTTGCTTAGAGTAGAGGTCAATCAAGGTTTCAGAAATCAATCCCTCATCGACACCTACTAAAGTCTGAACATGTTGGCGAGTTGCTTCATAGGTCAACTGACCTACTTTTTGCACGGCAATCCCATCCGCAAATTTGTCAATTTCCTTGAGTTTGACTGGACCACCAGCTTCAAAAGCAGCCTTCATGGAACGCGCTCCATTAGCCTCTACCCCAATGACTTCAATTTCTGGACTTGTTTCCTTGATATAGGTAGAAACCCCAGCAATGAGACCGCCACCACCAACAGGAACCAAGACAGCATCAAAATCAATCGATTCTTTTCTAGCTTCTTCTAAAATCTCATAAGCAACGGTCCCTTGACCTGCTTGGACATGAGCATCATCAAAGGGATCAATAAAGGTACGATTTTCAGAAACTGTAAATTCTTGAGCTGCCTTAGCTGAGGCATCAAAGGTATCTCCAACTAGTTTAATGGTTACGAAGTCCCCACCAAAAAAGCGAACCTGCCCAATCTTTTGTTGCGGAGTTGTAATGGGCATGAAAATAGTAGCAGGAATTTTCATCTCATTACAAGTATAGGCAACTCCCTGCGCATGATTCCCCGCAGAAGCGCAAACTACCCCACGCTCACGCTCTTCCTTGCTGAGCTGAGAAATAGCATAATAGGCCCCACGAATTTTAAAGGAACGAACACGTTGAGCATTTTCCTTTTTCAAATAAATCTTAGCACCATACTTCTCCGACAAATAATGGTCATAATCCAGTGGGGTATTCACAACCACACCGTTCAAGACTTTATGAGCCTTGATGATATCTTTTGAACTTAACATTACTTTCTCCTAGACTATTCATACTATCACAATCCATCCTCTCAAACAGAGATGAATTGATTATAAAAGCGAGTTAGGTCCCCCCAACTCGCCTTCAACTTGATTTCTATCAATTAGTTATAGATTTTGAATGCATCGTCGTCGTTTTTACCAACGAATGGCATTGCTTTACGCAATTCTGCACCAACTTTTTCAATTTCAAGGTTCGCTGCTTGTTCACGGTAAGCGGTCAATTTTGGACGTCCAGCTTTATAGTCATTCACAAAGTCATTTGCAAATTTACCATTTTGGATGTCTGCCAAAACAGCTTTCATGTTTTCTTTAACTTGCTCAGTGATGACACGTGGACCTGATACATAGTCACCGTATTCAGCAGTGTTTGAAATTGATTGACGCATTTTCTTGAATCCACCTTCGTAGATCAAGTCAACGATCAATTTCATTTCGTGAAGAACTTCAAAGTAAGCCAATTCTGGAGCGTATCCTGCTTCTGTCAAGACTTCGAAACCTGCTTCGATAAGGGCAGTCAAACCACCACAAAGTACAGCTTGTTCACCAAACAAATCTTCTTCAGTTTCTTCTTTGTAAGTTGTTTCAAGAAGACCTACACGAGCTGCTCCAACACCTTTACACCAGTCCATAGCAATGTTTTTAGCATTTCCTGTTGCATCTTGATAAACTGCGTAAAGAGCTGGCACACCAAATCCTTCTTCGTAAGTACGGCGTACCAAGTGTCCTGGTCCTTTAGGAGCACACATGAAGACATCTACATCTGCAGGAACTTTGATAAATTCAAAGTGAATGTTGAAACCATGAGCAAATCCAACTGCGTTTCCAGCTTCCAAGTTTGGAGCGATTTCTGCTTCGTACAATTCTTGTTGGATTTCGTCTGGTGCCAAGATCATGATAACGTCAGCTAATTTAGTCGCTTCTGCTACTGTGTAAGTGTCAAATCCATCTTCTTTTGCTTTGTCAAAAGATTTACCTGGACGTACACCGATAATGACATCACGACCTGAATCACGCAAGTTTTGAGCATGCGCATGTCCTTGTGAACCATAACCGATAACTGCGATTTTTTTACCGTCAAGTGCTGCTACTTTAACATCTTTTTCGTATTCCATTTGAACTGCCATAGTTTTTTCTCTCTTTTCTATTATTTATTGCCTTTTAGGCTGGTTTAACAAATTTAAGGTGGATTTTTATACTCAATGAAAATCAAAGAGCAAACTAGGAAGCTAGCCGCAGGTTGCTCAAAACACTGTTTTGAGGTTGCAGATAGAGCTGACGTGGTTTGAATTTGATTTTCGAAGAGTATTAGTCGCGGGTAAATCCAGTTGCACCCGTACGAGCGATATTGCGAATACCGTATGGTCGAATGACTCGTAATAGAGCTTCACTCTTTTCAGCATTTCCTGTCATCTGAATGGTAATCGAGCTTGGTGCTACGTCTACCACCGTTGCACGGAAAGGTTGAATAATAGCTAGAATCTCAGCTCGCTTCTCAGCTGGCGCTGACATCTTAACCAAAATCACCTCGCGCTCTAAATGAGGCTTGTCTGTAATATCTCGAATGCGAATCACATCAATCTGACGATTGAGCTGCTTGATGATTTGCTCCACTTCATCATGTGAAGCTACATCAATAATAATGGTGATGCGCGATACATTCGGATCTTCTGTTGCTCCAACAGAAATGCTTTCGATATTAACCTGACGACGAGACAGAACGCCAGTAAAGCGATTGAGGACTCCTGAACGATTTTGTAGTTTTGCTGTTAACATTCTACGCATGGAACTTCACCCCCAACATCTCATGATTACTCTTACCAGCTGGCACCATTGGTAACACCTGTTCCTTACGAGAAATATCCACCTCGATTAGCATAGGAACATTCTCAGTGATGACCTCAAGATCTTGAGTCAATGTCTCAGGATTGTCAAACTTATAGTTTTTTATGCCATAAGCTTGTGCCATCAATTGGAAATCAGGAAGGGTATCAAAGACCGACTCTGATGTTCTACCTTCATAGAAGGATTCCTGCCACTGACGAACCATTCCAAGCGAGTGGTTATTCAGCATAACCACCTTGATTGGTACCTTGTAAATGTTCAAAACAGCCAATTCCTGGTTAGTCATTTGGAAACCACCATCCCCAACGAACAAGACCACTTCCTTATCTGGGTTAGCAATTTTGGCACCGATTGCTGCTGGAATTCCGAATCCCATCGTTCCCAAACCACCTGAAGTCACTAACTGACGTTCATTTTGGTATGGATAATACTGGGCTGTCCACATTTGGTGTTGACCAACGTCTGTTACCACAATGGCATCCCCGTTCGTCAATTCACCAATTCGTTCAATAACGGCTTGCGGTTGAACCACACGCTCTTTCTTGTCATAAGAACGAACACGATTCTTGTCTTTAGTAACTTTCTCAATCCATTTCTCAGTATTGTTATGAACTATTGGTTCTGCCAACAACATTTGTAAGGCTTTCTTAGCATCTCCAACTACAGGAATATCTGCACTGATAATCTTACCAATCTCAGCTGGGTCAATATCAATGTGGGCAACCTTGGCATTCTTAGCGAAGGTCTTAGGATTCCCCGTCAAGCGGTCATCGAAACGACAACCAATACTAATCATAAAGTCAGCTTCCGTCATGGCAATATTAGCTGCGAAAGATCCGTGCATGCCTCCCATTCCAAGGAAGAGTGGATGAGTCGTTGCAATCGTACCTTGCCCCAAAAGACTAGTTACCACTGGAATTTGGTAGCGTTCTGCAAATTCATTTAATTCTGCAGCAGCTTCAGCATAACTAATTCCACCACCGGCTAGCAAGACTGGTTTTTTAGCCTTGGATAATTGCTTCAAGATTTTCTTAATTTGCATATCATTTGGCTCAAGAGTCGGCTGATAGCTTGGTAAATTCACTTCTGGTGAATAGATGAAGTCTGTTTCTAAAGCAGATACGTCTTTAGGTAGGTCAATGACAACTGGCCCTGGACGGCCTGTAGTTGCGATATGGACAGCTTCCGTAATGATACGAGGGATATCAGCTGTCTCACGAACTTGGTAATTGTACTTAGTGATTGGCATGGTAATTCCCACGATGTCTGCCTCCTGAAAGGCATCTTTCCCAATCCCCGCTCGCGCCACCTGACCTGTAAAGACCAAAAGGGGAACACTGTCGCTCATGGCATCTGCAATCCCTGTAATGGCATTTGTTGCTCCTGGTCCACTAGTGACGACGGCAACACCCAACTTTCCAGTTGATTTGGCATAACCTTCAGCTTCATGCAAACAACCTTGCTCATGGCGTCCTAGAATGTGGCGAATGCCTTTAAAATTATATATCGCATCATAAAAAGGCAAGACAGCACCACCAGGATAACCAAAGATGGTATCAATTCCTAAATCACGAAGTGTTTCCAAAACTAGGTCCGACCCCGTCTTAGGAGATTCTAAACTGATTTTCTCCATTGTTCCCCTTTCTCTTCTCTTAAAAATAACTTGTTACTATCATACCACTTTTTCAAAATTTTTCAAGACAAAAGAAGAAATTTTCTGAATTTTCTATTTTAACGTTTATTTATGAATGTTATTTTTGTTTTTATTAAAAAGATACCGATTTCATTATTCGAAAAAGAAAAAAGAACTGATTTCTCAGTTCTTCATTAATCTTATTCCACACTAAATAGGTATGGGTAAACAGGTTGTTGTCCTTGGTGAATCTCAACTTCAACGTCTTCGAATTCTTCTGCGATTTCTTGAGCAATTTCATTGGCAAGTTCTTCGCTTCCGTCTTCACCGACATAGAAGGTTACGATTTCACTATCTTCATCCAACATATGTTTCAAGGTTTCTGTCAAGGTTTGGTGCATGTCAGGGGTTGACACAAGAATTTTCCCATCGACCATACCAAGATTATCGTTTTCATGGATTTCTAAGCCATCAATCGTTGTATCACGCACAGCTGTTGTGACGCTTCCGCTTACGACATCGCTGAGAGCAGCTGTCATACGCTCTTGGTTTTCTTCGATTGACTTGCTTGGGTCAAAAGCGAGAAGACTAGTCAATCCTTGAGGAAGAGTACGAGCTTCTACCACTACTGCTGGTTGTTCCAAAACTTCTGCTGCAGATTGAGCTGCCATGAAGATATTTTTGTTGTTTGGCAGGAAGATAATATTACGAGCGTTGACCTGTTCAACAGCCTTGATAAAGTCTTCTGTTGAAGGGTTCATGGTTTGACCGCCTTCGATAACATAATCCACACCTTGAGAACGGAAGATATCTGCTAGGCCTTTACCAGCCACTACAGCAATCAAAGCATACTCTTTTTCTTCAGCAGGCTTGCTAACTTGGGCAGCTTCTTTTTCAACTTGCGCTTCGTGTTGGTTGCGCATATTGTCAACTTTTACCTTGACCAAACTACCATATTTGAGACCTTCTTGCATAACAAGTCCTGGATCTTCTGTATGGACATGGACTTTGACAATTTCATCATCGTTGACAACGAGGAGAGAATCTCCAAGTTCATTCAAGTAGTTACGGAATTCGTCGTAGTCAAAATCTTTAGCATAGGTTGGACCTTGCTTAAGGGCTACCATAATTTCAGTACAGTAACCAAATGTGATGTCCTCAGTCGCTACGTGACCAGCTACAGACTTATGATGCTCCGCATTGATCATTTCACTCATGTTGGCAGGAGTCGCTACAAAGTCCTCAGATGCAATATATTCGCCAGTAAGGGCTGAAAGGAATCCTTCGTAGATGAAGACCAGTCCTTGACCACCTGAATCCACAACACCAACTTCCTTCAATACTGGAAGCATATCTGGCGTTTTAGCTAGAGCGGTTTTAGCACCTTCTAAAGCTGCACGCATGACTTCAACAGCATCATCTGTCTGCTCAGCTTTTTTCTTAGCACCGATAGCAGCACCACGAGAAACTGTCAAAATCGTTCCTTCAACTGGTTTCATAACGGCCTTATAGGCAACTTCCACACCTGATTGGAAGGCAAGGGCCAAGTCTTGACCTGTTAACTCGTCTTTATCCTTGATGGCTTGTGAAAATCCACGGAAAAGCTGAGACGTAATAACACCTGAGTTCCCACGCGCCCCCATCAAAAGCCCTTTGGCAAGAATACTCGCTACCTCTCCAACAGTAGAAGCTGGCTTGTCTGCAACTTCTTTAGCACCATTTTCAATGGTCATTCCCATATTTGTACCAGTATCTCCATCTGGAACGGGGAAGACGTTTAATGAATTGACATATTCAGCTTGCTTATTCAAGCGAGTTGATGCAGCCTGCACCATTTCTTGAAATAAGCTAGTAGTAATTTTTGACACGGTTATTCTCCTACAACTTTGATATTTTGAATGTAGACATTTACAGTCTGAGCAGTAATTCCAAGTTGGTTTTCCAAACTAAAACGAACACGCTCTTGAATGTTTTTTGACACTTCGCTAATCTTTGTTCCGTAGCTCAACACGGTATATACATCAACTGCAATACTGCCATCTTCGGCTGCCTTTACGACGACACCTTTAGAATAATTTTCCTTACCTAGAAGGGCTTGGAAATTATCTTTGAGGGCATTTTTACTAGCCATACCGACCACACCAAAAATCTCAGTTGCTGCTCCACCTACGACGGTTGCAATCACTTCATCTGTTAGTTCGATTTGACCATCTTTTGTATTAATTTTTACAGTCATCCTTTTTACCTCAACTAGTTGATACTCTATTTTATCATATTTCAGCCCAAGTGTAAAAGCAGAATACTGTCTCAGCGGATATTTACTCTATTGTTCAAATGATGTTATCCCCGTAATAAAAGAAAAAAGACCCTAAGGTCTCCTTTACTTTTATTATTAAACGCGTTCAACTTTACCTGATTTCAAAGCACGAGCTGAAGCCCAAACTTTTTTAGGTTTACCATCGATAAGAACAGTAACTTTTTGAAGGTTTGGTTTTACGGCACGTTTTGTTTGGTTCATCGCGTGTGAACGGTTGTTTCCTGATACAGTCTTACGACCTGTAAAGTAACATACTTTAGCCATTGTGTTTTCCTCCTATTAGATCTAATATAGCGGATGTGCTAGCACCACATACCGTACTATGTTATCACACTTTCTTCTTTTTTGCAAGGGAATTGGAAGATTTTTTTATTTAACGTAAACAACTCCCAATTTCCCAAAAGCCACATCTCCACGGATAATCAAAGTTTTACTGGTTGGAGCTAGAGAAGTATCTGCCTTGGCTACACCACAGAAAGTTTCCACCTTCAAATCCACTCGCCAGTGTTGGGGAACATAGATAACTGCATTGCCAAAACCAACTTCTACTTTCAGAGTTGCAGTATCTCCTAAAATCTCTGCATTGTCATAATATATCTTAGCATTGCCAAAACCAACTTCTACTTGGTCTTCTACCAATTCTTGGTTTTGCTTGTAGAAAGTCCCAGTCCCAAAAGCGACCTCCTTATCTGTCAGAATGGTCTTTTCACCATCATACCACCATTTTTTCCCGTTCCAAGTTCTGTTAGAATGAGTGAGTGCGCTGACACCCATTACGATTAAAATACTTGCCCAGAACAGTGACTGATTTGGAATCGGTAAAATATCATAAAAGTGGTTGGCAATTAGTAAGGCTAGTAAAGCTGTAAAAGAAGCTGAAGTTAAGTGGCGACGCAACAAAGCTCCAACTGATTGGTAGGCAAAAAAAGCAATACCGAACAAGGGCCAAATTTGCCCTCCCAGAGAAGGGATTCCAAAATTCCCCTGCAATAATACTAAAGCTGCTAGTACAAGCAACACAATACCAAATGCTTTCTTTTTCATGTTCTTACCTCATGTTTCTTAGATTTTCTTTTAGGAGTGATTGGTAATGTCGCGAGACATGAACCTCCTTGTGGGTCTGATAAAAGGAAATAGTGCCCGTTCCTGAAAAGGACTTGTCCACCGAGTAAACCTGACGGATATTAGCAATAGTTGACTTGGATACCCGACTAAAATAGCGAGGAAGGATAGCCTCTAACTCATAGAGTTTAAGCCGAACTTCGTAGGCATCTTTCTGGGTATGAGCATAAATCTTGTTCCCTTCTGTCTCAAAGAAGAGAATTTCCGACAAGTTCAGATAATACTCACCCGTCCCCTTGTAAAAAATCAACCTAGGAGACTTGGATTCTTGCAAGAGTCGCTGTAATTCCGCAATCTCATCTGTCAAAGCTGCCGCCTTGATGACAATTTCAGTTTCCTCTAAATTGCTGTCAATTTCGATTCGTAACTTCATTCCATCTCCTTTCTGACTCTACTATATCAAAGCTAAAATAAGAAAACAAGAGCAAAAAAGCAAGTGGTTACTTTAGGCACGTAAGTGGTTCTAGGACCGCCTTATACTCTTCGAAAATCTCTTCAAACCACGTCAGCGTCGCCTTACCGTACTCAAGTACAGCTTGCGGCTAGCTTCCTAGTTTGCTCTTTGATTTTCATTGAGTATTAACTTACAGGTCAAAATAGAAAGAAAATCACACCCCACACAAGACCACAAATATAACCAACTACTACATCCTTGGGATAATGAACGCCACCCAAGACTCTCACTAGACCTAGGAAGGCTGACAAGACCAACAAGATAACCCCTACGGATAAACTAGCATGTAAGCAAGCCATGGAGATAATGGTTGCTGAAAAGACATGACGACTGGGCATAGACTGACCATGACTATCTCTGTCTAGTAGCGGTACAATTCCCCAAACTTCATAAGGCCTAGGAGCATTGAGTTTCTTACGGAGAAGGGACAAAATCACAAAACCTGACGCAGAGACAAACAAATACATCCAGATTTGTTTCCCAAGTCCTTCTTGGAGATAGGTAGTGGCTAATAAGGTTAGATAAACTATAGGCATAACTACTGTCATGAACCGATTAAAAGTTCTTAACAGCCTCAGATGGAACGGCTTATTTTCAATGTTACCAGCAATGTGGTCATACCATTCTTGATAATTTTTCATATATTTTCTCATCACTTACTCAAATTTTGCTTATAGGGAAGCACTTGTCTTCTAGTATAGTGCAGAAAAAGAAGGCCGTCAAGCCTTCTTTGGGTTTATTCTTCTGCTTCGTCTTCTGTAAACTGACTGTTATAAAGGTCAGCATAGAAGCCAGCTTGCTCCATTAGCTCATCATGACTGCCTTGCTCGATGATATTTCCATCTTTCATGACAAGAATCAAATCAGCATTTCGGATAGTAGACAAACGGTGGGCGATGACAAAGGAAGTTCTTCCCTCCATCAATCGGTCCATGGCTTTCTGGATTAATTCTTCTGTACGGGTATCGACCGAAGAGGTCGCCTCATCCAAAATTAGGAGTGGCGCATCTTTCAGCAAAGCACGAGCAATGGTCAAGAGTTGTTTTTGTCCGACAGACAAGGTCACTGTATCATCCAAGACGGTATCGTAACCATCTGGTAGGGTCATGATAAAGTGGTGAATTCCTACAGCCTTGCTGGCTTCAATCACGCGCTCATCACTAATACCTATTTGGTTATAGATAAGATTGTCTCGAATGGTCCCTTCAAAGAGCCAAGTGTCCTGCAAAACCATTGCAAAGGCATCGTGTACTTCCGAACGCTTCATCTCCTTGGTATCCACGCCATCAATGCGGATACTTCCCTTATCAATCTCATAGAACTTCATCAAAAGATTGACAATGGTTGTCTTCCCAGCTCCTGTCGGTCCGACAATGGCAACCTTTTGACCTGCATGAGCGGTCGCAGAAAAGTCATGAATAATGGTTCTCTCTGGTGTGTAACCAAAGGAAACTCGATCAAAGACCACTTGACCTTTCATGTCGCTCAATTGTCTTTCTTTATGGGATTCATCTTCCATTTCCTCTTCACCTAAGAATTCAAAGACACGTCCCATGGCTGCGCTAGCCTGCTGCAGACTAGTAATCCCTTGAGCGATTTGTGAAAGAGGCTGAGAAAAGATACGAACGTAGGCCATAAAGGCAACGATAATCCCGATACTAATCTGCCCATTCAGAGCCAAGGCTGCACCAACGATAATCACTAGGGCATAGCTAAAGTTCCCAATAAACATCATAATCGGCATCATAATCCCAGAAATAAACTGAGATTTCCAAATACTGTCATACAGACGATGGTTTAAGGTCGCAAATTCTTCTTTGGTGCTCTCGATAGCACTGTAACTGGTCACCACATTATGGCCAGAGTACATTTCCTCCACATAGCCATTAACAGCTGCCAAATCTTGTTGCTGACTCTTAAAGAATCCCTGCGATTTGCCCATAAAGACGGACACGAAGGCAAAACCGATAAGAGTTGAAACAACCGTCACCAAGGCCAAAATCCAGTTCATTCCAAACATGGTTACCAAGACTGCCACGACCAGTAAAGTGGATGAAAGAACTGTTCCCAGACTTTGATTGAGGGATTGGGCTGCAGTGTCAACGTCATTGGTCACACGAGACAAGGTATCTCCTTGAGAATGTCCATCAAAATACCCCAATGGAAGGCGATTAATTTTCTCTGCAATCGCTCTTCTCAAGCGCTCTGAAAAACGTTGAATGGCTGTTGTAAACAGAAAGGCCTGCAAATAATTTGATAGGAGTCCAATCACATAGATAACGGCCAAAAAACCACCAATGGCCGCAACCGCAGCGACATCCACACTTGTTTCTAGACCACTTGCAATAATATTGGTCATTTCCTTGATACGAGTTGGACCATATACAGTAATGATATTGGATAGGATTGTTGCTAAAAAGGCGATTAGAAGGGCAAACTGGAGACCTGCAAGATAGGGTTTACTCTGTTTCCAGAGAGACATTTTTTTATTTTCCATGTTCCAATTCCTCCTTCGATAATTGTGAATAGGCGATTTCTTGGTAAACTTCGTTGGTAGCTAGAAGTTCCTTGTGGGTTCCTTGTCCTACGACCTTACCTTGATCCAAGACCAAAATCAAATCTGCATCCATAATCGTTGAAATGCGCTGTGCGACGATAAGCTTGGTCATAGATTTTGTTTTCTCTGCTAGTTCTTGACGTAGGACACGGTCTGTCTTGTAGTCCAATGCTGAGAAGGAGTCATCAAAGATGAGAATTTCTGGCTTCCGAGCCAAGGCACGCGCAATGGCCAGACGCTGTCTTTGTCCACCTGAGAAGTTGGTTCCTCCTTGAGCTACTTCTGACTCCAAGCCAGCTTCCTTATCCTCGATAAAGTTCTTAGATTGGGACAATTCTAAGGCTTGCCACATAGCTTGTTCACTAAGCGGTGTTTCTTGACTGTGTCCAAAGTCTAGATTGCCCTTGACATCTCCAGAAAATAGCACAGCTTTTTGTGGAATATACCCAACCTTGTTGCGCAAATCTTCCAAACCGTAATTTTGAACATTAACTCCGTCCACTAGAATTTCTCCTGCTGATACGTCATAGAAACGTGGAATCAGATTAACCAGAGTTGATTTACCAGAACCCGTTGAGCCGATAAAGGCAACTGTTTGACCGGCTTCTGCTTTAAAGCTAACATGCTCGATAACTGCCTCCGAATTTGTCGCATAGCGGAAGGTCACATCCTTAAACTCGACCTGACCTTTGAGATTTTCATCAGCAAACTGCACTTGAGCAGGATTTTGGATAGAAGAATGCAAATCTAGAACCTGATTAATCCGCTTGGCAGAGACCATGGTTCGAGGAAGAACGATGAAGAGCGCCCCCATGAGAAGGAAGCCCATAACAACCTGCATGGCATAAGACATGAAAACAACCATGTCACTAAAGAGAGGCAGACGAGCTGTCGGAGCAGCATCGTTAATCACATAGGCCCCAATCCAGTAAATCGCCACACTCAAACCACTTGAAATCCCCATCATGATAGGGTTCAAAATAGCCATAAGACGGTTGACAAATAAATTCAAGCGTGTCAGCTCATCATTTGCTGCTGCAAATTTTTCATCTTGGTACTTTTCAGCATTGTAGGCACGAACAACGCGAATACCTGTTAAACTCTCGCGAGTGATACTGTTCAGTTTATCAGTCAGACTTTGAATCAAGGACTGTTTTGGAAAGGCTAGCGTCATCAAAACTGTTGTCATCAAAACATTGACAATCACTGCCACAAGTACAGCCCAGAGCCAGTATTCTGAATGACCTAAAATCTTCCCGATAGCCCAGATAGCCATAATTGGACCACGCGTAACCACTTGCAAGCCCATGGTGATCAGCATCTGAACTTGAGTAATATCATTAGTGGTACGAGTTAGGAGGCTAGGAATAGAGAATTTCTTAATCTCTGTCTGCGAGTAATCCAAAACTCTGTTAAAAATATCACTTCTCAGCCTACTAGTATAGGAAGCGGCCACTCTGGATGCAAAAAATCCAACTGCGACTGCGGATAAGAAGGCAAAAAAAGACATTCCGACCATCATACCTGCTGGTTGCCATAACTCATCCAAGTTGGTTCCTTGACTTCCCAGCAAATCCGTGATTTTAGAGATATAGGTCGGAACTTCCAACTCTAGATAGACCGAAAAGCATGTAAAGAGAATGGCTAGTAAAATCATCCCCCATTCTTTTCTACTAATTCGTTTAGCTAATTTCTTCATTATCTCCTCCTATTCTCTTGATATTTTCCTGTAGTTGATTGAGGACTTTCTCAAAGATCAGTAATTCATCTTCATCAATGTCTGCCATCAACTGGTTGTCAATTCGTTCAAAGAAGGCCTTGATTTCTTGCATCTGAGAGCGCGATTTGTCCGTCAAACGAACAAACTTGGCCCGCCTATCACTTGGACTCGCCTCCAATTCCACTAAATCATTTTGCACCATACGCTTGACCAAGTTACTCGCAACAGACTTGGTAATATTGAGTTCCTGCTCAATATCTTTAATCAAGACCAAGTCTTGATTTTCCTCACGGCTATCCAAAAAACGTACAACCTGGCCTTGAGGTCCACCCATAAATTCAATGCCACAACGCTTGGCTTCCTTTTGCACCATCAGATGAATCTGATGACCAAAACGCTTAAAGACCAACATTGGTTTATCCATACTAGCTCCTTTCTAACCATCACATTTAGTTCTCCCAGGAACTAAATAAGTTTCCATGAGAACTATTTTACCACTTTGAAAAGAGATGTCAAGAAAAAAGTTTCCTAGAGAACTATTTTCTTGATTTAAAAAATCCCAAGTGATTTTTTCACTTAGGATCATGTTTTCTAGGTTAAATTAGAATCCGTCTACGTTCGTATAAATCTTTTGCACGTCTTCGTCGTCTTCAAGAACACTGTAAAGTTTTTCAAAAGTTTCAAGGTCATCGCCTGACAATTCCACTTCTGACTGAGGAATCATTTCCAATTCAGTCACTTGGAATTCTTCGACACCTGACTCACGAAGGGCAACGATAGCCTTGTGAAGGTCTGTCGGAGCTGTGTAAACAGTGATTGTTCCTTCTTCTGCTTCTACATCGTCCACATCCACATCTGCTTCTAACAATTGCTCAAAGACTGCATCTGCATCTTCACCAGCAAATACAATAACACCCTTATTGTCGAAGAGGTAAGAAACTGAACCTGAAGCACCCATGTTTCCACCGTTTTTACCAAAGGCTGCACGGACATTAGCCGCTGTACGGTTGACGTTAGAAGTCAAAGTATCAACAATCAACATAGAACCGTTTGGTCCAAATCCTTCGTAACGTCCTTCTGTAAAGGTTTCGTCTGTGTTTCCTTTTGCTTTATCAATCGCTTTATCGATAACGTGTTTTGGCACTTGGGCTTGTTTAGCACGGTCGATAACGAATTTCAAAGCAGTGTTTGATTCTGGGTCTGGATCACCTTTTTTAGCTGCTACATAGATTTCTACACCAAATTTTGCATATACTTTAGAGTTAGCTCCATCTTTAGCCGTTTTCTTGGCTACGATATTGGCCCATTTACGTCCCATTAGGAATCTCCTTTTTTCACATTTTAATCTTTCTTATTATAACACAAGTTTTTTCGATTTTCACTAGAGGAAATAGATTTTATTCAGCAAATCCAGCTAGGATGACATTTTTGTTGCCAAGATGACCTTGCCTTCTTTTATCAAAGGATGACGGAAGAGTGAGAAGTACAATTGAACGGTCATGGCAACCCAGATAAGAGGTTCACAAAGGATAACACCCTTATAACCTGCCCAAGGAATAATCAAGACCACAAAAGCAATTTTCCCGATTAGTTCAATAAAGCTGGAAACCAGCGGAAGGATTTTTTGCCCCAAGCCTTGCAAACAATTGCGATAAATCAACAAGAGGCTCAAAATAGGATAAAAAGCTGAACTAATCTGTAAGTATAGACTACCATTTTCTACCAAGTATCCATCCGTCGAACTGGCCAAGAAGGAAACCAAGGCTGGACTGGCAAAAAAGAGGAAGACACAAACAAAAACTGCCCAGGACATACTCAAACGACTGCCAATTCGAAGACCTTGAACAATGCGGTCTGGTCGCTTGGCACCAAGATTCTGAGAAGCAAAGGTCGTCATAGAAGCAGAAATAGCGGTCATTGGAAGAAGAGCGAAGGCCATAATGCGTCTAGCCGTCGTCTGGGCGCTAATGATCACAGCTCCAAAGGTATTAACAGAAGATTGTAAAATTACACTACCGATAGATACAATCGAGCTCATCAAGCCCATAGCCAAACCTTGCTCCAAGAGATCAGCGTACAAGGCCTTGTCCCATTTGAAATGCTTGAGTTGAGGCAAAAGTTCTGGAACACTCTTGCGGATATAATAAAAACAGAGAACCGCTGATAAACCTTGCGAAATAATGGTGGCAAGGCCCGCAGATTGAACTCCCAGATGCAATTGCGTAATGAAATAGAGATCCAGAACCACATTGACCAAAGCAGAGAAAATCAGAAAGCCAAGCGCTGCTAGACTGTCCCCAATGGACCGCAACAAGCCTGCAAAGAGATTATAGGCAAAGCTGACACCGACACAGGTCACAATCATAGAAATATATTGATAAGACTGAGGAAGGATTTCTACAGGAGTATCTAGGTATTGCAAGAGAGGATACAAACCAAGAAAGCCCAGCAACATCACTACAATGCTCAAAAGAGCGCCTAAAATCCAAGTTGCTGCTACTGCTTCCTTGATCTTTGTAAAATTCCGAGCCCCATAATAGCGAGCAATGACAATTCCCATACCATTGCCAACACCAAGTGTAAAGCCTATAATCAAGTCAAAAATGGCAGTTGTCGCCCCTACTGCAGCCAAGGAATCTTGACCAAGAAATCGTCCAACAATCAAGACATCAGCAGTGTTATAGAGCTGTTGGAAAATATTGGACAGCAAGATTGGAAAGGCAAAACTCAAGAGCGAAGGAAGAATAGGACCATGAATCAGGTCCACTGTTCGTTTTTTATCCATAAGGCTATTATATCAGCTTTCTAGAGGAGCGACAAGAAACAGCAAACTATGCCAGAACTAGGCAATGAAAAAGCAGTGGATTTCTCCACTACTTTAACAACTTATTCTTCAATTTCGATTTCAAGCTCGTCGCCTAGGTCAAGAGTTACTTCTTCATTCACAGAATCTGCTTGAACTGCGTCATCTTTTTTAGTTTCAACACCTTCTACAGAAGCTTCTTCTCCATCAACCAAACCAAATTGAACACGGACTTGATGGTCAATTTCATCAAAGATTTCTGGGTGATCTGCCAAGTATTTCTTAGCATTTTCAGAACCTTGCCCGATTTTCTCATCCTTGTAAGAGTACCAAGCTCCTGCTTTTTTGATGATATCCAAATCGCTTGCAATCTTCAAAAGCTCACCTGTCTTAGAAATCCCTTCTCCGTACATGATTTCAACGAAGGCTTCCTTAAATGGTGGAGCCACCTTGTTTTTCACGACCTTAATCTTAGTTTCCTTACCGACATTGGTATCTTTCTGGTCACCAGTTCCCTTGATTTGCGTGCTTCCACGAACATCCAAACGCACTGAAGCGTAGAATTTCAAGGCACGTCCACCAGGAGTTGTTTCTGGATTCCCAAACATGACCCCAACTTTTTCACGCAATTGGTTGATAAAGATGGCAATTGTTTTGGTTTTATTAATAGAAGCACCAAGTTTACGCATGGCCTGACTCATCATACGAGCTTGCAAACCAACATGGCTATCTCCGATATCTCCATCGATTTCCGCACGAGGGACAAGGGCCGCAACTGAGTCGACTACGACAAGGTCCACAGCACCTGAGTCAATCAATTTTCCTGCAATTTCAAGACCTTGCTCTCCTGAGTCTGGTTGAGACAAGAGCAATTCGTCAATATTCACCCCAAGAGCCGCGGCATAGGCTGGATCAAGGGCATGCTCCGCATCGATAAATGCTGCAATCCCGCCTTCTTTTTGCGCTTGCGCTACTGCATGAAGGGCAACCGTTGTCTTACCAGATGACTCTGGTCCATAAATTTCGATGATACGTCCCTTAGGATAACCACCTGAACCAAGGGCGATGTCAAGAGCCAAGGAACCTGAGCTCATCACTTGTACCTTTTGCTCGGCACGTTCACCTAAACGCATGATTGAACCCTTACCAAAGTCTTTCTCAATCAATTTAAGAGCGTCATTCAAGGCTTTTTCACGTTCTGCCCCGAATTTTTTCGAAATTTCATCTAATTTTTTTGGTTTTTTCGCCATTCTATTCTCCTACATTCTAATGGTCCTCAGACCTATCTACTATTATATCAAAAGTTAGTCACTTAATAAAGCCTTGCGAACTAGGTTAAAGGCATGCATAACCGCAATGTGACGTACATCTGCTCGACTTCTGCCTCCAATATTCACCTTGATGACCTCAGTTCCTTGCTCTTCTGCCAAGCCTATGAAGACTGTCCCAGCTGGGTGCCCTTCTAGGCTATCTGGTCCTGCTACTCCAGTCAAACTAATACCATAATCTGACTGGGTCTTGCTTCGTGCCTGTTCAGCCATCTTCTGGGCTGTATATTCAGACACCACACCATGTTCTTCCAAATCCTTGGCAGGAATATCCAACATTTTTGATTTTTCCTCCAGGCTATAGGTCACAAAACCGCCCTTAAATATACTTGAAGCTCCTGAAAAATCAGCTACAGTAGCTTGAAAAAGACCTGCCGTCAAACTCTCTGCAGCCGTGATAGTTTTCCCTTGCTTTTTCAGTTCTTCTACCACAATGCTGGCCAAGCTGGATTCTTCCCCATAACCATAACAAAGTTCTCGTAGAGAAAGGCCTTCAAAAGTCTGATAACCCAAGATTTGATTTTCCAAGATATCCAGCGCTTGATTCGCCTCTTCTTGACTGCTAGCTTTTGTTGACAGACGCAGAGTGACTTCTCCTGTCTTGGCATAAGGGGCCAAGGTCGGATCAGTTTGATTATCAATCAAATCAGCCAAAATGGTCACTAGCTGACTTTCGCCAATCCCAAAGAAACGAAGAACTCGGGAATACAACTTGCTCCCTGTCATCAACTTAGGTAGAAGTTGGTTTAAGACCATGGGCTTCAATTCACTTGGTGGACCTGGAAGGACGACGTAGGTCACTCCGTCTACTTCTAAGATTCCTCCAACTGCCAATCCTGTTTCGTTTGGTAATGGAGTCGCTCCTGCTACAATTTGAGCTTGTCTTTCATTATTCGGTGTTCGGGCATAGTCTGGTCTCTGGGCAAAAAAGACATCCAACTTCGCCTGTGCCTGAGAATCAAAAACTAATTCTTTCCCTAAAAATTTAGCCAACGTTTGTTTGGTCAAATCGTCCTCAGTTGGCCCCAAACCACCTGTCAAAATCACCAGACTGCTACGTTGACTAGCAATCTCAAGCAAAGACAAGAGACGAGCTTCATTGTCTCCTACAGCCGTCTGAAAATAAACATCTACCCCAATCTCTGCTAGTTTTTCTGATAAAAACTGAGCATTGGTATTGACAATCTGTCCTGTCAAAATCTCTGTTCCAACAGCAATGATTTCTGCTTTCATGTTTCCTCCTACCTATCTATTCGTATTTTTTTGAAAAAATCGCAGGAAATTTCCCACGATTGATTTTTTATTTGTATCAAGAAAGTTAATTATCTTCGTCACTAACAGGCACCCGTCCAAACAAATCTTCAAATAAGACAACATTTGTTTCAAGCTGAGTGACTTCTTCTTGTCCCAAAGAACGTCGCAATATATTCTGCATTTCCAACATATGCTCTCTCGAAACAATCTGGTAAGAGATACCTTGCAACATCTCCCCTTCACCCTTCAATTGTTGAGATTCAATGGTTTTAAATGAATCTTTGTAGCCCAACAAGCTTGGAATACTTTTCGCAGACAAATCAATATTAGTCTGCATATTAGTACTTAGAGCTTTTAAAATAGATTGGTAGTGACTGACACTATTCAAACTAAGAACTTTTTCAACAACTTTTTGAATGACTTCACGCTGACGCTTTTGACGACCGTAGTCTCCTTCTGGGTCTTGATAACGCATACGTGAATAAACAAGCGCTTCTTCCCCATTTATTGTCTGCTCTCCAACACCGATAGAAATGGTGTTAAATTCTTCTTGGTCACTGATAGAAATCGGGAAACCTAGTGTATTATTGACCGTAATACCCCCAACTGCATCGACCAATTGTTGCAATCCTTGCATATTAACCATAATGTAGCGATCGATGTGGATATTCATCATCTTTTGAATTGTTTCTATAGCAAGTTCTGCTCCACCACCAGCATAGGCAGCGTTTAGCTTCGCTTCTTCAATACTACCATCTTTATGTTGAATTTTAGTCAGGATATCACGTTCCAAACTCAACATCATGGTCTTCTTAGTATGTGGATTGACAGTCAAGAGAATCATGGAATCACTATTTCCAGCCCACTGATCTGTACGCTCTACATTCCCAGTATCAACCCCCATCAACAGAATGGTCAAAGGTTCTGTTGCTTCAATAACCTTGGTTTCTTCTCCGATTTTTTTATAGGTCTTTGATAAGGTTTGTGTGCCTTGCTGATAAATAGTATAAGCAAAAACACCGACACCTAAAACTGTCACAGCTAGAAAAGCTAATACCATTCCAATAATTTTTTTAACCATATTTCTACTAATCTATCAGTTTACCCATCAAGTAAACATCGATAAATTTCCCTTCTTCTATATATGCTCCACGCTCTTGGAGACCTTCAATTATAAAGCCATGCTTTTGATAAAGATGGACTGCAGCTTGATTACGAGTTTGGACAGTCAGTTGGAGACGACGCAGAACGCCACTTGCTTGTGCCCATTCTATCGCTCCTTCTAGCAAAAAACTTCCCAATCCATTATTCCAATATCTTTTTCCAATCACAATGAAGAGATCTCCAATATGACGAACTCTCTTGCGCTGGTCAGCTGTAATATTTACAAGGCCAGCAATTTCATCATTCAGCAAGGCAAGTAAAGTGATTTGATTTTCCGAGTGAGCCTGTTTGTCCAAAAACAACTCCATCTCAGTATCTGTCAATAGAATACCTTCCCCGTCCAGACTGGTAAAATCTGTCTCCAAACTCACACGATTTAAAAAGGTCACTAATTCAGCTGCATCTTCAGCTTCTGCTTCCCTAATGAGCAATTCATACTCCATGTTGAAGTTCCTCTAAAAGCTTTTCTGCACGCAAGCCCTTGGCTTGAAAATTCAGTCTGCGACCGTCTTCTTCTTTTAGAATTTCCAACTCTAAATAAGTATCTGGCAAGGCATCTCCTAAGAGATTGCCCCACTCAATAACAGTCACTCCGCCACCAAAGAGAAACTCATCCAAGTCGATAGAATCCGCATCTCCTTCAATTCGATAAACATCTAGGTGATAAAGTGGAAGTCTACCTTCATACTCTCTCACGATAGTATAGGTTGGACTTTTAATCATTTGAGAAATCTGTAAACCTTTAGCAAGTCCCTTAGTAAAGGTCGTTTTACCTGCACCCAGCTCTCCAGTTAAGATTAAAACATCATTCTTTTCTAATAAATGACCCAATCGTTCTCCTAAGGCTTGTAGCTCTTCTTCATTTTTTGTGTACATACTCTTATTATACCAAAAACTTTTCTTCTGTGTCTATTTTCCTGCTAAACTTATACTCAATGAAAATCAAAGAGCAAACTAGGAAGCTAGCCGCAGGCTGCTCAAAACACTGTTTTGAGGTTGCAGATAGAGCTGACGTAGTTTGAAGAGATTTTCGAAGAGTATTACCATCATAACATCCATAAAAACAAGCTTGCTCTAGAAGAAAATGAGCGTAGCAATAACCAATACAAGATCTCGGAAAATATGACCATAAAAGGAAACTTCCTTTTTAACAGAATTTGGGACAAGATAGACTGCAAAAAACAAACCCAGTCCAATATAAATCAGAAGTGAGACAATGGTCATTGGATTTCTTAAGAAAAGAAGTGTTGCTATAATAGTCACCAACACTGTCTTTTTTCTGTCTAGCATAGCAAGCAAATCGCGCATGTATTTTTTCAAGGGTAAAAAAATCAGCAAATCTAGCCCAAATAGAAAGAAAAAGGACGGCAATAAAAAGTCAACTAATTCTTGCTGCAGCGTATTTTTGATGAACAAGTTATCTGACAGGACAAGAACAACTCCTAACAAATTAATTAAGAGCAGGATACGGTAAAGAAGCTTCACTGACTGCTTACTGGCTAGGACACTATGAACTTCTTGCTTACGGGTATAAAGATAATTTACTCCAGCACAGATTCCTGAAACGAAGACCATACTTCCGATGAAAAAAGCTGTACTTTGTTTAAAGGACAAGATGCATTCCTTCCATAGGAAACAGCTGCTCAAACTGATTTGAATTAAAGCTAACAAAAATAAGATTCTCATTGATTTCATCTTTTCTCTCCCTTCCTACCAATCATTATACTAGGAGAAAAGAGGGAACTGTTTCCAATCTTCTCAAATGTCTCTTTAAGACGCTAAACAAACACCAGAGACTAATACTCAATGAAAATCAAAGAGCAACCTGCGGCTAGAGCTGACATGGTTTGAAGAGATTTTGGAAGAATATAAATTTGAAATCAAAAAACGCACCATATCAAAAACTAAAAAGTTTGATATCATGCGTCATATCTTAAACTAATTGACTATACTTTCTATTCAAATGAGCTTTTAACCAATCTATTTAGTCAATCAACTCTTAAAACCAAAGAGCAATTTCTCGCTTAGCTGACTCTTCTGAATCCGAACCATGTACAACATTTTGGATAACCTCATTTTCTCCAGCAGCTTTTGCAAAATCACCTCGAATAGTCCCTGGTAAAGCTTCTTCTGGACGAGTTGCGCCCATCATGGTACGCCAAGTTTCAATTACTTTAGGACCAGAAATGATACCTACAAGAACCGGGCCTGAAGTCATAAATTCACGAATCGGTGGGTAAAAACTCTGACCAACCAAGTCCTGATAGTGCTGGTCAATCAACTCTTCTGAAACCTGTGAACGCAACTCTAATTTTTCGATTGTCAATCCACGTTGTTCGATGCGTTTCAACACTTCACCTACTAGTCCTCTTTTTACACCATCTGGTTTAATGATAAAGAATGTTTGTTCCATACTTGTCTCCTTTGTCAGCTTCTTTCTTTTATACTCTTCGAAAATCAAATTCAAACCACGTCAACTTCGCCTTGCCGTACTCAAGTACAGCCTGCGGCTAGTTTTCTAGTTTGCTCTTTGATTTTCATTGAGTATTATTTTACCACATTTCATGGAAAAATGGAGAAAGTTTTCAGAAAAGAGAAAGAGAACCCGAAGGCTCTCTCATTCTCTCTTATTCTACTGTTTCTTCCACAGTTTCAACGGCAGTATCCACAACTACTTCTGTTGTTTCTTCGTTTCCTTCTTCCTCTACTGGAGGATTAAGGTATTCTTCTTCGTTGACAGCATGTGGTTCAAGGTTACGGTAACGGGCCATACCAGTACCAGCTGGGATGATTTTACCGATGATAACATTTTCCTTGAGTCCAAGGAGATGGTCTTTCTTACCACGGATAGCCGCGTCAGTAAGGACACGAGTTGTTTCCTGGAAGGAAGCCGCTGACAAGAAACTATTCGTTTCAAGTGAAGCTTTGGTAATTCCCATAAGAACTGGGCGACCTGTCGCTGGAACTCCACCTGCGATAAGGACATCTTTGTTGGCATCTGTAAAGTCATTGATATCCATGAGGGTACCCATGAGAAGATCTGTGTCACCTGGATCCATGACACGGACTTTACGGATCATTTGACGAACCATTACCTCGATGTGTTTGTCACCGATTTCTACCCCTTGGCTACGGTAAACTTTTTGTACTTCACCAAGAAGGTAAGTTTCAACTGATAAGACATCACGAACTGCAAGGAGACGTTTTGGTTGGATAGAACCTTCTGTAAGAGCAGCACCACGCGCTACTTGGTCTCCAACTTCAACACGCATACGAGCGGTAAATGGAACAACATATTCACCTTCGCCAGTTTCACCCTTAACAAAGACTTTCTTGGTACGAGTTGAGGCATCTTCTTCGATAGCCGTAACTTGTCCTTTAACCTCTGTGATAACCGCTTCACCTTTAGGATTGCGGGCTTCAAAGATTTCTTGGACACGAGGAAGACCCTGAGTGATATCGGTATTTGAGGCAACCCCACCCGTGTGGAAGGTACGCATTGTAAGCTGTGTACCAGGTTCCCCGATAGATTGGGCAGCGATTGTACCAACTGCTTCACCAACTTCAACCGCATCACCAGTCGCCAAGTTGATACCGTAACAGTGACGGCAGACACCATGACGAGTGTTACATGTAAATACAGAGCGGATAGTTACTTCTTCCACACCAGCATTGACAATTTCACGCGCCTTGTCTTCTGTAATCAACTCATTTGGACCAATGATTACTGCACCAGTTTCTGGATGTTTAACAGTTTTCTTAGTGTAACGACCATTGAGACGTTCTTCTAGAGACTCGATCATCTCTTTTCCTTCTGCGATAGAACGGATCAAGAGACCACGGTCAGTTCCACAGTCGTCCTCACGGATGATAACGTCTTGGGCAACGTCAACCAAACGACGAGTCAAGTAACCTGAGTCGGCTGTCTTAAGGGCCGTATCGGTCATACCTTTACGGGCACCGTGAGTTGAGAAGAACATTTCGAGTACTGACAAACCTTCACGGAAGTTTGAAAGGATTGGCAATTCCATGATACGTCCGTTCGGAGCAGCCATCAGACCACGCATACCGGCAAGCTGTGAGAAGTTTGAGATATTACCACGGGCTCCAGAGTCCATCATCATAACGATTGGGTTCTTAGGATCTTGGTTGGCAATCAAACGTTTCTCAAGTTTTTCACGGGCAGCACGCCATTCAGCTGTAACAGCATTGTAACGCTCGTCGTCTGTAATCATACCACGACGGAATTGTTTTGTGATTTGTTCTACACGTTTGTGTGATTCTTCAATGATTTCAGCCTTGTCATCAACGACTGGGATATCGGCGATACCCACTGTCAACCCTGCAAGAGTTGAGTGGTGGTAACCGAGGTTCTTCATACGGTCAAGTAAGGCAGATGTTTCTGTCGTACGGAAGCGTTTGAAGATTTCAGCGATGATATTTCCAAGGTTTTTCTTCTTGAATGGAGGGTTAAGTTCAAGATTGCTGATAGCTTCCTTGATATCTCCACCAAGTGGCAAGAAGTATTTAGCTGGAACTCCTTCTGTCAAGTTGGCATTGTTTGGTTCTTGCAAGTATGGTAGACCCTCTGGCATGATGTCGTTGAAGAGGATTTTACCAACTGTTGTAAGTAAGACCTTGTGTTTTTGCTCTTCTGTCCAAGGCTTGTTGAGGCTGTCTGTTGCGATACCAACACGTGAGTGAAGGTGAACATAACCATTACGGTAAGCCATAACCGCTTCATCACGGTCTTTGAAGACCATTCCTTCACCTTCACGACCAGCTTCTTCCATAGTCAAGTAGTAGTTACCCAAAACCATGTCCTGAGATGGAGTAACAACTGGTTTACCATCTTTCGGGTTCAAGATGTGCTCAGCAGCGAGCATCAAGATACGAGCTTCTGCTTGGGCTTCTTCTGAAAGCGGTACGTGGATGGCCATTTGGTCCCCGTCAAAGTCGGCATTGTAGGCTTCACAGACAAGTGGGTGCAAGCGAAGGGCCTTACCATCAATCAAGACTGGCTCAAAGGCTTGGATACCCAAACGGTGAAGGGTCGGTGCACGGTTCAAAAGCACTGGGTGTTCTTTGATCACTTCTTCAAGGATATCCCAGATACGCTCATCTCCACGTTCCACCAAGCGTTTAGCCGCTTTGACGTTTTGCACGATATCACGCGCAACGATTTCACGCATCACAAATGGTTTAAAGAGCTCGATTGCCATTTCACGTGGCACACCACATTGGTACATCTTAAGCGTTGGACCAACGGCGATAACAGAACGTCCTGAGAAGTCAACACGTTTACCGAGCAAGTTTTGACGGAAGCGTCCTTGTTTACCTTTAAGCATGTGGCTCAATGATTTCAATGGACGGCTACCTGGTCCTGTGATTGGACGACCACGACGACCATTGTCAATCAAAGCGTCAACTGCTTCTTGAAGCATACGCTTCTCATTTTGAACGATAATACCTGGTGCATTCAACTCAAGCAAACGAGCCAAACGGTTGTTACGGTTGATAACACGGCGGTAAAGGTCATTCAGGTCAGATGAGGCAAAACGGCCACCATCCAACTGCAACATTGGACGAAGATCTGGTGGAATAACCGGAAGGATGTTAAGAATCATCCATTCAGGTTTATTTCCAGACTTGTAAAAGGCATCCAAAACATCCAAACGACGGATGGCTTTGACACGTTTTTGTCCAGTAGCTGTTTTCAACTCTTCTTTGAGTTCAGCAATTTCTTTTTCAAGATCTACTTGTTTCAAAAGGTCTTGGATAGCTTCGGCACCCATCTTGGCAACGAATGATCCATAACCATATTCACGCAAGCGCTCACGGTATTCGCGCTCTGTCATGATAGACTTGTGCTCAAGTGGTGTATCCTTAGGATCAATCACCACATAAGCCGCAAAGTAGATAACTTCCTCGAGGGCACGAGGGCTCATATCAAGGGTCAAGCCCATACGGCTTGGAATTCCCTTGAAGTACCAGATGTGAGATACAGGAGCTTTCAACTCAATGTGCCCCATACGCTCACGACGAACTTTTGTACGCGTTACTTCAACCCCACAGCGGTCACAAACAATTCCTCTGTAACGAATGCGTTTGTACTTACCACAAGCACATTCCCAGTCTTTTGTAGGACCAAAGATAACTTCATCAAAGAGTCCTTCACGTTCTGGTTTCAAGGTACGGTAATTGATTGTTTCAGGTTTTTTGACTTCTCCATAAGACCATGAACGGACTTTGCTTGGAGAAGCTAGGGTGATTTGCATACTTTTAAAACGATTTACATCAACCACTATTTCTTCCCTTTCTATTCTAAGTGAACTGCTTATTCTTGTTCAGCAGCTTCTTCTGTTGCTTCCGCTTTTGTTGCTTTCTCAGCTTCTTCAGCTTCAAAGGCTGCTTTAGCCTCTTGGGCTGCTTTTTCGCGGGCTTTTTCAAGGTCATCTACGTGGATGACATCTTCGTCCATTCCTTCATCCAAGTCTCGAAGTTCCACTTCTTGGTCATCTTCGTCAAGGACACGCATGTCAAGACCAAGAGATTGCAATTCTTTGACAAGAACTCGGAAGGATTCTGGAACACCTGGTTTTGGAATTGGTTTTCCTTTTGTAATAGCTTCATAGGCTTTCAAACGTCCGTTGATATCATCAGACTTGTAAGTCAAGATTTCTTGAAGGACATTTGATGCACCGTAGGCTTCAAGAGCCCAAACCTCCATCTCACCGAAACGTTGTCCACCAAACTGAGCTTTACCTCCGAGTGGTTGTTGGGTAACAGTTGAGTAAGGTCCGACAGAACGAGCGTGCAATTTATCGTCAACCATGTGGTGGAGTTTGATCATGTACATGACTCCGACAGAAACACGGTTATCAAACGGTTCACCAGTACGTCCATCGTAAAGGATTGTTTTGGCATCGCTATCCATACCTGCTTCTTTAACGGTTGACCAAAGATCTTCAGAACTTGCTCCGTCAAAGACTGGTGTTGCAATGTGGATACCAAGAGTACGAGCTGCCATACCAAGGTGGAGCTCCATAACCTGTCCGATATTCATACGTGATGGCACCCCAAGTGGGTTCAACATGATATCGACTGGAGTCCCGTCTGGAAGGTAAGGCATGTCTTCAACAGGAACGATACGAGAGACAACCCCTTTGTTTCCGTGACGTCCGGCCATCTTATCTCCGACCTTGATCTTACGTTTTTGAGCGATGTAAACACGAACCAGCATGTTAACACCTGATTGCAACTCATCTCCATTTGCACGTGTAAAGATCTTGACATCACGAACGACACCATCGGCACCGTGTGGTACACGAAGAGAAGTATCACGTACTTCACGAGATTTATCACCGAAGATAGCGTGCAAGAGACGTTCTTCAGCTGAAAGGTCTTTCTCACCCTTAGGTGTTACTTTACCTACAAGGATATCGCCTTCTTTAACCTCAGCACCGATACGGATAATCCCCATTTCGTCAAGGTCTTTAAGGGCATCTTCCCCAACGTTTGGAATTTCACGCGTAATTTCTTCAGGCCCAAGCTTTGTATCGCGTGTTTCTGATTCGTATTCTTCAAGGTGGACAGATGTATAAACATCGTCTTTCACCAAGCGTTCGCTCATGATAACGGCATCCTCGAAGTTGTAACCTTCCCAAGTCATGTAGGCAACGATTGGGTTTTGTCCAAGCGCCATTTCTCCATTTTCCATAGAAGGTCCGTCAGCGATGAAATCGCCTTTTTCAACGACATCGCCAACTTTAACAAGCGTACGTTGGTTGTAGGCAGTACCTGAGTTTGAACGACGGAATTTTTGGATGTGGTAAACGTCCAATGAACCATCTTCACGGCGTACTTCTACCTTATCAGCATCTGCATAAGTAACTTTACCATCATACTGAGCAATCACAGCCGCTCCAGAGTCGTGGGCTGCTTGGTATTCCATACCAGTACCAACGTAAGGTGCCTGAGGATTGATCAATGGCACAGCCTGACGTTGCATGTTGGCTCCCATGAGGGCACGGTTGGAGTCATCGTTTTCCAAGAAAGGAATACATGCTGTCGCAACGGCAACTACCTGTTTTGGTGATACGTCCATGTAGTCAACAACATTAGCTGGATACTCTTGGTTGACCCCTTGGTGACGTCCCATGACAACTTTCTCAGCAAAAGTTCCATCTTCGTTAAGACGTGAGTTAGACTGCGCTACAGTATATTCATCTTCTTCATCAGCTGTCAACCAAACGATTTCGTTTGTGACAACACCTGTTTCACGGTCAACCTTACGGTATGGTGTTTGAACAAAACCATACTTGTTCAAGTGTCCGTATGATGACAAGTTATTAATCAAACCGATGTTAGGTCCTTCAGGTGTCTCGATTGGACACATACGACCATAGTGAGTGTAGTGCACGTCACGTACTTCATATCCAGCACGGTCACGTGTCAAACCACCAGGCCCCAAGGCTGACAAACGGCGTTTGTGAGACAACTCAGAAAGCGGATTGTGTTGGTCCATGAACTGTGACAACTGTGATGAACCAAAGAATTCTTTAACCGCAGCTGTTACAGGACGGATATTGATAATTTGTTGTGGTGTCAAGACTTCGTTGTCCTGAACAGACATACGTTCACGGACATTACGTTCCATACGAGAAAGTCCAAGACGTACTTGGTTGGCAAGCAATTCACCAACCGCACGGATACGACGGTTCCCAAGGTGGTCGATGTCATCTACACGGCCAAGTCCTTCAGCCAAGTTGAGGAAGTAGCTCATCTCAGCAAGGATATCTGCAGGAGTTACGATACGAACCTTGTCATCTGGGTTAGCATTACCAATGATGGTTACAACACGGTCTGGATCCGTTGGTGCCACAACCTTGAATTTTTGAAGAACAACTGGCTCAGTCACAACCGCTGCATCATTTGGAATGTAAACAATCTTGTTCAAGTCACCATCCAAATGGCTTTCAATGCTTTCAATCACACTACGAGTCATGATTGTTCCAGCTTCTACCAAGATTTCACCTGTTTCAGGGTCTACCAATGGTTCCGCAATGGTTTGATTGAGCAAACGTGTTTTAACATTGAGTTTTTTATTGATTTTGTAACGACCAACTGCTGCCAAGTCATAGCGGCGTGGGTCAAAGAAACGAGCTACAAGCAAGCTACGTGAGCTTTCAGCAGTCTTAGGTTCACCTGGACGAAGGCGTTCGTAGATTTCTTTCAAGGCTTCGTCTGTACGAGAGTCCATTGGATTCTTGTGGATATCTTTTTCAACAGTGTTGCGAACCAATTCGCTGTCACCAAAGATATCAAAGATTTCATCATCACCTGAGAAACCAAGGGCACGAACCAAGGTCGTAAATGGAATCTTACGAGTACGGTCGATACGAGTGTAGGCGATGTCTTTTGAGTCGCTTTCAAGTTCCAACCAAGCTCCACGGTTAGGGATAACAGTTGAACCGTAGCCCACTTTACCGTTTTTGTCTACTTTGTCATTAAAGTAAACACCTGGTGAGCGGACCAACTGAGATACGATAATACGTTCACCACCATTGATGATGAAAGTGCCCATTTCTGTCATGATTGGGAAATCACCAAAGAAAACTTCTTGGGTCTTGATTTCGCCTGTTTCTTTATTGATCAAGCGGAAGGTTACAAAAATTGGTGCTGAGTAGCTAGCATCGTGGATACGAGCTTCTTCTAGCGTGTATTTTGGTTCCTTGATTTCATATCCAACAAATTCCAACTCCATTGTGTCTGTGAAGTTTGAAATTGGCAATACATCTTCAAACACTTCCTTAAGGCCGTGGTCTAGGAAAGCTTTGAATGAATCAGTTTGAATTTCAATCAAATTTGGTAAGTCAAGAACTTCTTTGATTCTTGAAAAACTACGACGGGTACGATGTTTCCCGTATTGAACGTCATGTCCTGCCAAGATGATTCTCCTTTGTAAATAAGTTCCAAGCCTTGTCAATCAGGCTTTTCTAATCGTCATATGGTTTTAAAAACCCCTATCACCGTGTCCCTTTGATGAATTTTCAGAATCTTTAAGTCTTTGTTACAAATGCTCAAAATCCTGAAAAAAAGCACAAAAAGAGCAGCTAAATCTGACTTTTTCAGAAGATTTAACTGCTGTGAGCCTTGTCTGGACAATATTTCAGACAAAACCTACGACAAATGATTACTCATATTATACCCTATTTAGCTAGATTTTTCAAGGGATTCTGTGGATTTTTGGTAAATTTTTTTCCTATAAAAATTGAATTCAACTATTGCTTTACGAAGTTCATTTTCAGCCTAATTACCCAAAAAGAATCAAAAAGAATATAGTAAATTACGATTATCCTATTTTATATTGGCCCATTTTTCTTGACTTTACTTGGTTTTTCTTTTAATATATATGTATAAATATATAAGGAGGTTTATTATGGATATTTTGCTTTCTGAAACAGAAGAGAATTTGCTAATGTTACTGGAAGAACTAACCAAACACCAGGATTGGATACAAGATTCATCTTTGTCAGAAAATCTGAATCTACCATCAGAAGAATTGCAAGAACACCTTGCTAGCATCGAACAATTATTTCCTAACCTCCTTATTCGATCAACAAAAGAAGGTATTCAGTTGCGGTTTGAAGACAGAAACTCTTTAGACCCTAAAATTGCTATCTTTGAACAATCCCCAACTTATTCTTTTTTGAACCAACTTTTTTTCAAGGACAGCCAATCATTTGACCAAATATGTCAGGTACTTTCGGCTAATCCAGAGCAGATTGAGGAAATCATCCACCATCTAAACACACTCCTTCCCCAACACTATGGCGTCAGCATCCAGCCTTCCCCTCTGAGCATGACGGGGACAGAAGAAGATATTCGCGCCTTTTATCTGGACTACTTTAGCCAAAGTTACAGCTTTCTTGATTGGCCCTTCTCTTCTATTTCCGAAGAGTGTCTGACTGACTTGATTCAGTTATTTTTGAACGCCCAACAAGTTTCACTCAACCCCAGCAGTCTACGGCAGATTAAATATACCCTAGCTATCAATCTGGAGCGTTTTAATAAGAAACACTTTATTGAAAATCCCACTCCCCTTTTAACCAGCTACTACAACTCTCTCATGCAAATTCCGCAGTTTGAACAAGAGATCAAAAAGCTGGCTAAAAAACTCCATTTTGAACCTACAAAGGAAACACTGGAACAGCTATTTTCAACCCCAGTAAAGTCTCCTCAAATCACAAACAAGCCTAACAATGGAGCCTTAGGAGACATTCATCAGATCCAAAAATCCTACCGTTTATTGAGCCAAATTCTAGAAGAGCTGGCCAAAGAATTTCACCTACAGATTGAAAATCGCGAAGAATTGATTTGGCTCCTCCACTACACTGCCCAATCTGATTTTCTCCACCCACTTAGCAACAAATCTCTTGAAAATCAAAAGTCTCTGCTTTTAACCAATTACCAAAAAGAATTTCCTAAACTATTGGACGCCAGTCAAAGGAAATTTCAGGCTTATCTAGCTGAAATTGGTCTAGAAAGTCACCCGAGTAAACTACAAGAGCTAGTTTATGCCTTTTCGATTCAAGGGCAGCGAATTTTAGTCCAATTACTTCAAAAACTTCCCAAAATTCGTGTTTTGGTCATTAGTCATCTAGATCGTGAGCACGCACAAAACCTAATTGACACCCTTTCCCACTACGGTAACAATCTCTATCTATTTGACCCTTGGGAAAAGTCCAGTATCTCTTCCTCAATCTTCAATCAAATTCCACACGATATTGTTATCTCCACCTTCCCTGTTTCCAACTGTCCGAAACCCATTATTTGTAGTCGGAATCTTTCTACTGCAGAACTATTTCACCACCTCCACCTTTTGGGTTCACAAATTCATAAAGAAAGACTAGCTTAGTCGTAACAGAAAACCTGTTGCGATTTTTCTTTTAGTTCAATTTCAAGAAAACGCTTGCATATTGTTTTACTACATGCTATACTGATATAGAAATTTATTGATTGGAGAATCATTATGAGAAAAACACCAGCTCAAACTGAGAAAAAAATGGTTTACAGCATCCGTTCCCTCAAAAATGGAACTGGTTCTGTCCTTATCGGAGCAAGTCTTGTCCTACTTGCTATGACTACACCAACTATCTCAGCCAACGAAAATACACCAACCACTAACGCAAGTAATAGTGAAACTACTACTGCCCTTACTCCACCTCTTACTGATGCAACAAACATCGCTGGCAAGAACGAAAGCGATTTTTCTTCAACTAACAATGCAAACGCTTCCCTAGAGAAAAAAGAAGAAAAACCTGCAACAGAGCCAACAACTCCTGCTGCAAGCTCAACTGATCCAGCACCACAAACCGGACAAGATCGTTCAAGTGAGCCAACGACTTCTACTAGTCCAGTAACGACTGAAACTAAGGCAGAAGAGCCAATAGAAGACAACTACTTCCGTATCCACGTCAAAAAACTTCCTGAAGAAAACAAGGATGCTCAAGGACTATGGACTTGGGACGATGTTGAAAAACCTTCTGAAAACTGGCCAAACGGAGCCCTGTCCTTTAAGGATGCCAAAAAAGATGACTACGGATACTACCTAGACGTCAAATTAAAGGGAGAACAAGCCAAGAAAATTAGCTTCCTCATCAACAATACAGCTGGAAAGAATCTAACCGGCGATAAATCGGCCGAAAAACTAGTTCCAAAAATGAACGAGGCTTGGTTGGACCAAGATTACAAGGTTTTCTCTTACGAGCCACAACCTGCAGGAACTGTTCGCGTCAACTACTACCGTACAGATGGCAACTATGACAAGAAATCTCTCTGGTACTGGGGAGATGTGAAAAATCCAAGTAGCGCTCAATGGCCTGACGGAACAGACTTTACGGCTACAGGCAAATATGGTCGCTATATCGATATTCCTCTTAAGGATGCCGCTAAAGAATTTGGATTTTTGTTACTAGATGAGAGCAAAAAAGGAGACGACGTGAAAATCCGTAAAGAAGATTATAAGTTCACAGATTTGAAAAATCATAGCCAAATTTTTCTAAAAGACGATGACGAATCGATTTACACAAATCCATACTATGTCCATGATATCCGTATGACAGGAGCCCAACACGTAGGAACTTCTAGCATTGAAAGTAGTTTTTCAACACTGGTCGGTGCCAAAAAAGAAGATATTCTCAAGCACTCCAACATCACTAATCACCTAGGAAACAAGGTAACTATTACCGATGTTGCAATCGACGAAGCTGGTAAGAAAGTAACTTACAGCGGAGATTTCTCTGACACAAAACATCCATATACTGTTAGCTACAATTCCGACCAATTCACTACCAAAACAAGCTGGCGCCTTAAAGATGAGACTTACAGCTATGATGGCAAACTGGGAGCTGACCTCAAAGAAGAAGGAAAACAGGTTGATTTAACCCTTTGGTCACCAAGTGCTGATAAGGTTTCTGTTGTTGTCTACGACAAAAATGACCCTAACAAAGTAGTTGGAACTGTCGCTCTTGAAAAAGGGGAAAGAGGAACCTGGAAACAAACTCTAGATAGCACAAACAAACTAGGAATCACAGATTTCACCGGATACTATTATCAATACCAAATCGAGCGTCAAGGGAAAACTGTTCTTGCACTCGATCCTTACGCTAAATCCCTCGCTGCTTGGAATAGTGACGATGCCAAAATCGACGATGCCCATAAAGTGGCTAAAGCTGCCTTTGTCGATCCAGCAAAACTAGGACCTCAAGACTTGACTTATGGTAAAATTCACAACTTCAAGACTCGTGAAGATGCCGTTATCTACGAAGCTCATGTGCGTGACTTCACTTCAGATCCTGCCATTGCAAAAGACTTGACCAAACCATTTGGTACTTTTGAAGCCTTCATTGAAAAACTAGACTATCTCAAAGACTTGGGTGTAACCCACATCCAGCTCCTTCCAGTCTTGTCTTACTACTTTGTCAATGAGTTGAAAAACCATGAACGCTTGTCTGACTATGCTTCAAGCAATAGCAACTACAACTGGGGATATGACCCTCAAAACTACTTCTCCTTGACTGGTATGTACTCAAGCGATCCTAAGAATCCAGAAAAACGAATCGCAGAATTTAAAAACCTCATCAACGAAATCCACAAACGTGGCATGGGAGCTATCTTAGATGTCGTTTATAACCACACAGCCAAAGTCGATATCTTTGAAAACCTAGAGCCAAACTACTACCACTTTATGGATGCTGATGGAACACCTCGAACTAGCTTTGGTGGTGGACGCTTGGGGACAACCCACCATATGACCAAACGTCTCCTAGTTGACTCTATCAAATACCTAGTTGATACCTACAAAGTAGATGGATTCCGCTTCGATATGATGGGAGACCATGATGCCGCTTCTATCGAAGAAGCTTACAAGGCTGCACGTGCCCTCAATCCAAATCTTATCATGCTTGGTGAAGGTTGGAGAACCTATGCTGGTGATGAAAATATGCCTACTAGAGCTGCTGACCAAGATTGGATGAAACATACCGATACTGTCGCAGTCTTCTCAGACGACATCCGTAACAACCTTAAATCAGGTTATCCAAATGAAGGCCAACCTGCCTTTATCACAGGTGGCAAGCGTGATATCAACACTATCTTCAAAAATCTGATTGCTCAACCAACCAACTTTGAAGCAGACAGTCCTGGAGATGTCATCCAATACATCGCAGCCCATGATAACTTGACCCTCTTTGACATCATTGCCCAGTCTATTAAAAAAGACCCAAGCAAGGCTGAGAACTATGCTGAAATCCATCGTCGTTTACGACTTGGAAACCTTATGGTCTTGACAGCTCAAGGAACTCCATTTATCCACTCTGGTCAAGAATACGGACGTACCAAACAATTCCGTGATCCAGCCTACAAGACTCCAGTCGCAGAGGATAAGGTTCCAAACAAATCTCACTTGTTGCGTGATAAAGACGGCAATCCATTTGACTATCCTTACTTCATCCATGACTCTTACGATTCTAGTGATGCTATTAACAAATTTGACTGGACTAAGGCTACAGATGGTAAAGCTTATCCTGAAAATGTCAAGAGCCGTGACTATATGAAAGGGTTGATTGCCCTTCGTCAATCTACAGATGCCTTCCGACTTAAGAGTCTTCAAGATATCAAAGACCGTGTCCACCTCATCACTGTCCCAGGCCAAAATGGTGTGGAAAAAGAGGACGTGGTGATTGGCTACCAAATCACTGCTCCAAATGGAGATATCTATGCAGTCTTTGTCAATGCGGACGAAAAAGCTCGTGAATTTAACTTAGGAACTGCCTTTGCCCACCTCAGAAATGCTGAAGTTTTAGCAGATGAAAATCAAGCAGGACCAGTCGGAATTGCCAACCCTAAAGGGCTTGAATGGACTGAAAAAGGTTTGAAATTAAATGCCCTTACAGCCACTGTTCTTCGAATCTCTCAAGGCGGTGCCATCGTTGCCCCAGCTGTGGAAGAAAAACCAGAATTTGATCTTTCTAGCTTAACACAAGAGCAAAATCAAAATAACGGCCAAGACAATATTCCAAACCGAGTCGTCAAACCGGAACATCAAAATCCAGCTCCACAGGCTAAACCTGATTCTGCAAAACCAGATGCAAAAGTAGCAGATGCAGATCATAAACCTAGCCAAGCTACAACTGATTCACAGGCTGAAAAACCACATAAGGACAATAATACTCAATCACTTCCATCTACGTCTACACAAACTATTGTCACTTCCTATACTCCAGCTTATACAAATAAGAAACCAGAAACTCCAAATCAGACAACTAAAACTAGTTGGAAACAAGAAAATGGCATCTGGTATTTCTATAAAGCAGACGGTTCTCTAGCTACTGGTTGGGTCAAAGATGGAGATACTTGGTATTATCTAAAAGATGATGGCTCTATGGTAACTGGTTGGGTCAAAGATGGCAATGTTTGGTACTTCCTAAATAGTAACGGCTCTATGTCAACTGGTTGGGTCAAAGATGGAGATACTTGGTACTATCTAGATCCATCAGGAGCTATGAAAGAAAATCAATGGTTTGAAGTTTCTGGCAAATGGTACTATGTTGATTCATCAGGTAAACTTGCCGTTAATACAAGAGTTGAAGGCTATTTGGTCAATGAAAACGGTGAATGGGTTAGCTAAAATTTCTACTATATAACCTTTGCATAGCTAGATATAACTAATCCAAATACAGGAACCTCAACGATCACAAACTCCTGTTTGCAGGAATTAGTCTCCTTGCCCTTCTAGGTCTCGGGTTCTTACTAAAAAACAAAAAAGAAAACTAAACTAGCCCTCCTATAGAACAATCCCCCAAGCCTTGACGCTCGGGGGATTGATTTTTGTACAATATAATTAGTTTATATATGATTAATCATTAGGAACAAACCATAAACCTTTATTGTTTTTTTCCAAATATTCCTTAAACTCTTTTGAGTGATAAGCTTCTTTTATATCTTTAGCCCATTGACTATTTTTATTTTCATCTTTTACTACTACTTGTAAAATTAAATGATCTAATATATCTTCTTGTAACAATGCACTTGAAGCATCAATCCCTGCACTATAAACAATACTTCCAGTAATAACCGCGAAATCAAAGTCATCTAATGCTCGTGGGATATTTGCTGAGTCCATCTCTGTTATATCCAATTGATAAGGATTATCCACTATGTCATCTTTTGTTAATTTTGATACATTTGCTTTTGAATCCATTTTTATCCAACCTGCCTTTTCAAGCAACTTGTAAGCTCGAGCTGTATTTGAAGCATCACTTGGAATGGCAATTTTGGCTGCCTTTGTAATAGCTTTTAAATCTTTATGTTTAGATGAAAAAATACCTGCTGGGATTGTTGGAATCTTACTAATGGCCGCAAGATTACCGTTTTGAGTTTTATTGAAATTTTCCATATAAGCCGTATGTTGTTCAACATTGACATCAATCTCACCCTCATTTAGAGCTGTATCGTTCTGTAGTAAGTCTGAAAATTCCACTACTTTAAATTGATAGCCCTCCTTTTCTAAGATTGGAATAATTGCATCCTCGAACAAGACTGTGTAAGGTCCTGCTGCCTTCCCATACTTAATAACTTTCTTATCCGAAGACTGCTCTTTTGTAGCTTCTTTACTTCCACTATTTGTTGAACATGCTACTAAAAACAATAACCCCACTAAAAATAGAATCACACTTGTTAACTTTTTCATGTTTTTACCCTTCCTTCTATCTAAATCTATGAGATAAATAATTCCCAATTGCTTGAATTAACTGTACAATCACAATT
Organism: bacterium; assembly: GCA_905221125.1. Taxonomy (GTDB): domain Bacteria; phylum Bacillota; class Bacilli; order Lactobacillales; family Streptococcaceae; genus Streptococcus. The sequence goes on from CAJNBY010000001.1 coordinate 94,197, forward strand.
AATATCACAACTGTTGCAAACATCAGAGGTGTATTAAAGCGTTGATAACCGTAAGTTAAAGCTAAATCACCAACTCCCCCACCTCCAATCGTACCTGCCATAGCTGTTGCTCCAAGCAAACCGATTGTTCCTGTTGTCAAAGCTAAAATAAGCGAGGCTTTTGCTTCTGGTAATAAAAAATACCAGATAATCTGCAATGTACTAGCTCCCATTGCTTGAGCTGCCTCTAATACACTAGATTTCACTTCCAATAAGGAAGCCTCAATCAAACGAGATAGGTAAGGCGCAATATACAAAACCAAAGGAACAATGGCTGCCGTAGTGCCAATCCGAGTCCCCACAACAATTTTTGTTACTGGAGCTATAAACACCAATAGAATAACAAAAGGAACTGAACGGACAATATTTACAATACCATTAATAATCCAAAATACAATCAGATTTTCCCTTAGCCCCCCTTTTCTGCATAAAGTCATTGCTAAGCCCAATGGAATCGCCAGTAACATTCCAAAAAATAAGGACCAACCAATCATATAGATGGTTTGATTCGCTGATTCAACTAATTTATCACTACTGATTTGTAGCCAATCCTTCACCATATACAACCCTCTCTATTGAAACTTGATTTTTACGAACATACTCCTCAACTTCTTTGAGTAAATTTTCTTCTCCCTCAATTTGTATAAACAGAATTCCTAAAACAGTTTCACCTACCTCATTTACAGAAGCAGATAAAATTCGTGTCGAAACCTTATATTCCTTATTGATTCTTGATAGAAGATCTTGTTCTGAATTTTCCCCTAAAAAAGTCAATCTATAGATAGGGTATCGTTGATTAAGTCTTTTTAAAATACTTCGCGGAATATTATGATTCACAATGGTTTGAATAAAACTTCTTGTCAAGTCATTCTTTGGAGAAGTGAATAAGTTTACAACACTCCCTTGTTCTACAATTTCCCCATGTTCCATAACAGCCATTTTGTTGCAAATTTCCTTTACAACTTCCATTTCATGAGTAATCAATAAAATCGTAATCCCAAAATTTTGATTGATTTTTTTTAATAATTTCAAGATAGATTGTGTTGTTTTGGGATCTAAAGCACTTGTCGCCTCATCACATAGTAAAATCTCTGGATTGGTAGCTAAAGCCCTAGCTATACCTACACGCTGTTTTTGTCCTCCTGACAATTTATTTACCGAAACGTCCTTTTTATCCTTTAAGTCCACAAAATCAAGTAGTTCTTCTACTCTTTGAACGATATCACTCTTATTTTTTCCTAACAATACCAAAGGAAGTGCAATATTTTGAAATACTGTTCTTGTTTCTAACAAACTAAACTGTTGAAATACCATTCCAATTTTTTTTCGAAGTTGGTTAAGTTCTCTTTCTGTCAAATCTTTGATTTGCTTACCTGCGACAGTAACATCGCCCTCATTCGGCTGCTCCAATCCATTTACCATTCTTAGTAATGTTGATTTACCAGCACCTGAATAACCTATAATTCCAAAAATATCACCTTTTTCAATTCTTAACGAAACTTTATCTAAGGCAGTAACCATGTTCTGTTTGGTTTGAAACTGTTTCGTAACACCTCTTAATTCAATCATTTACTCCCCTTTCTCAGCAAGTTTATCTAAATATTCTTTCCCAATTGTTGCTAGCAAGTTTGAGGTGGCAAGAAGGGCTGCTGGATCCACTTGAAACTCCGGATGGTGTAAAGGATAAGACTCACCAGTTCCTACCAAGATAAACATTCCTTTAATTTTTTCTTGATAAAAGGCAAAATCCTCTCCACCTAAACTATCTGCTGGTTTGACAACTTCCAATCCACTTTTGTGAGCAATTTCTGTAGTAAACTCAGCTAATTTCCCATCATTATTAGTTGCTGGAGGACCTGCTATCCAATTAATCTCAGATTTTAAATTAAAGGCTTGGGAAATATTTTCTGTTAGTTCATAAATTCTATTTTTTATAAACTGCCTATCCGTCGCATCTAAAGTACGTACTGTTCCTTCAACAAAAGCATCTTCTGGTATCACATTCCAAGTTGTTCCAGCTTTTATATGAGTCACACTAATTAAATTTGTTGAAAAGGGATTGACATTTCTACTGATAACTGACTGTAAAGCTGTTACTAATTGGGTTGTTCCAATAATGGGATCAATTCCCTGATCTGGGTGAGCCGCATGTGTTCCTTTTCCTCTTAAAATAATTTGAAAACGATCCACCGCTGCTGTAACATTACCTTCTTTAATAGCAACCGTCCCCACTGTTAGAGATGGATTGGCATGTAAACCAAATATAGCATCGACATCATCCAAGACACCTGTTTCCATTACATGCACGGCTCCAGAAAAAATTTCTTCTGCTGGTTGAAAGATAATTTTGATATTTCCTCTTAATTCTTCTCTATTTTCATATAATTGAACAGCTGCACCATATACAGAGGTTAAATGAAAATCATGACCACATGCATGCATTACATTTGAATGCAGCGACTTATACTTTAACGATGTTTTTTCGATAATAGGTAGGGCATCAATATCTGTCCTTAAAGCAATCGTAGGACCACTTTTTTCTCCTCTAATTATTGCTACCAGACCTGTTTTTAAAGGTACATCCAATACCTCAATACCTATATCTACCAATAATTCTTTAATACGTTTTGTTGTATCATATTCTTCAAACGATAATTCTGGATGACTATGAAACCACTTGAATCTCTCTTCCAAAACTGATTGAGTAATACCCATATTTATTTCCTCCACCTCTCAATTAATTGAAACCATCTTACCACTCCTTTTGACCTTTTCCCAATATATATTGACTATCGACTTGATTGGGATTGTTTATATCAATAACGAAAAAAATCTCTGGAAAGCTTGATTTTACTAGCTTTTCAGAGATTCTTTTCTGTTTATTACTTTTTTAAAAATAGTTGTTATATAGATTTTTTATCAGCCTGATTAGGATTTTTTATTAAGCCTCTTTCATGGCAAAGTAAGCCCGGACTTTGGGTGCCACTTGCATTCCGAAAAGTTCAATAGCTCTCAGAACCTGATCATGTGGCATAGAACCAAGCGGTAAGTGCAACATAAAGCGATCCAAACCTAAATCCTCAATCATGCGAATCAATTTTTCTGCCACCTGATCTGGATTGCCCACAAACATAGCACCATTTGGCCCAACTTGCTCCAAATATTGTTCATAACGCAATTCCTGCCAATGAGGACGGTCTTTGGAAATAGCATCCACTACTTGCTTGGTCGGATGGAAATAATCTTTCACCGCCTGCTCGCCATCCTCAGCAATCCAGCCCCAAGAATGGGCTCCAACCTTTAGTTCATGGCTGGCATGGCCCGCTTCACTCCCAATCTCACGATAAGCCTGAATCAACTTTTTAAAATAACGTGGATTACCACCAATTATGGCATAAACAATCGGTAAGCCTGCCTGAGCAATCTTCACTGTTGACTCTACATGACCACCTGTCGCTATCCACAAGGGCAATTTGTCCTGAACTGGACGAGGATAGACTTCTTTGCCAGAAATTGTTTGGGTCAATCGACCTTGCCAGTCTAGTTTGGTCTTTTCATTGACTAACTGAAGCAAGTCTAATTTCTCATCAAAAAGAGCTTCGTAGTCTTTCAAATCATAGCCAAACAAGGGAAATGATTCTGTAAAAGAGCCTCTCCCAGCCATAATCTCCGCTCGTCCATTTGACAAAGCATCGATAGTGGCATACTGTTGGAACAAACGAATCGGGTCCATACTCGAGAGAATGCTGACTGCACTGGTCAAACGGATTTTTTGGGTATTAACTGCCCCGGCGGCCAGAATAATCTCTGGAGCTGATACTGCAAAATCCGCTCGATGGTGCTCGCCAATCCCATACACATCCAAACCAACCTTGTCAGCCAGTTCAATCTCTGCCACTAACTGACGATTGCGTTCGGCATGACTGTAAATCTGTCCAGTCCCCTCAAGCTCCGTTGTTTCCCCAAATGTTGAAATTCCCAATTCTACCATGGTGACTCTCCTTGTCTATATCTGTCCTTCAATTTGAAAAATTATTCTAATACTCAATGAAAATCAAAGAGCAAACTAGGAAGCTAGCCGCAGGCTGCTCAAAACAGTGTTTTGAGGTTGCAGATGGAAGCTGACGTGGTTTGAAGAGACTTTCGAAGAGTATAACACGAATCTTGAGCACAAGCAACCAATTTGCTTACAAGAAAAAGCCTAGATAACTAGACTTTTTTAGCTTATTCTACCGTTACTGACTTAGCAAGGTTACGTGGTTTATCCACATCAAGACCACGGTGTAGAGTTGCAAAGTAAGCGACTAATTGCGTTGGCACGACCATTGAAATTGGTGAGAGGTAAGGGTGGACGGTCGTAAGAACGATGTCGTCTGTATCTTTGGCAACATTTTCTTCTGCGATAGTGAGGACCTTGGCACCACGGGCTGCAACCTCTTGGATATTTCCACGAGTGTGGTTGGCAAGAACTGGATCTGACAAGAGAGCCAAAACAGGCGTTCCTTCTTCAATCAAGGCAATAGTTCCGTGCTTGAGTTCTCCTGCCGCAAAACCTTCACACTGGATGTAAGAAATCTCTTTGAGCTTGAGACTGGCTTCCATAGCTACATAGTAATCTTGACCACGTCCGATGTAAAAGGCGTTGCGTGTTGTTTCAAGAAGTTCACGAACCTTAGCTTCAATGGTTTCTTTCTCTGAAAGAGTTGATTCGATAGACTGAGCCACGATTGACAACTCATGAACCAGGTCAAAGGCTTGCGCTTTAGCATTGCCATTTGCTTCTCCGACTGCTTTTGCAAGGAAGGCAAGGGCTGCGATTTGCGCTGTATAGGCCTTGGTTGAGGCCACGGCAATTTCAGGTCCTGCGTGAAGGAGCATGGTATGGTTAGCTTCACGTGAAAGGGTTGAACCTGGGACGTTTGTCACTGTCAAGCTTGGGATTCCCATTTCATTAGCCTTGACCAAAACCTGACGACTATCCGCTGTTTCACCAGACTGGCTGATAAAGATGAAAAGTGGTTTCTTGCTGAGAAGTGGCATACCATATCCCCACTCAGATGAGATTCCAAGTTCAACTGGTGTATCTGTCAATTCTTCCAGCATCTTCTTAGAAGCAAATCCTGCGTGGTAAGATGTTCCAGCTGCAAGGATGTAGATGCGGTCTGCGTCTTGAACAGCCTTAATGATAGCTGGATCTACCACTACTTGACCCGCCTCATCTGTGTAGGCTTGGATGAGTTTACGCATAACCGTTGGTTGCTCATCAATTTCCTTGAGCATGTAGTAAGGGTAAGTTCCCTTACCGATATCTGACAAGTCAAGTTCCGCAGTATAGCTAGCACGTTCACGACTGTTGCCATCATAATCTTGAACTTCGACACTATCAGCCTTGACGATTACCAACTCTTGGTCATGAATTTCCATGTATTGGTTAGTCTCACGAATCATAGCCATAGCATCTGAGCAGACCATGTTATAGCCTTCTCCAAGACCAATCAAAAGTGGTGATTTGTTCTTAGCCACATAGATAACCTCAGGATCTTGTGAGTCAACCAAGGCGAAGGCATAAGAACCACGGATAATGTTAAGAGCTTTTTTAAAGGCTTCAAGAACTGAGAGACCTTCTTCTTCTGCAAATTTCCCAATCAAATGAACGGCGATTTCCGTATCTGTTTGCCCCTTGAAGTGGTGCCCCGCAAGGTATTCTTCCTTGATTTCAAGGTAGTTCTCAATCACCCCGTTGTGCACCAAAACAAAACGTTCTGTCTCAGAGCGGTGTGGGTGAGCATTGTCCTCAGTCGGTTTCCCGTGAGTTGCCCAACGAGTATGTCCGATACCAGTTGTTCCCTCCACACCAGCTGTCTTAGCAGACAATTCTGCGATACGACCGACAGCCTTAACTAGATGGTTTTCAGCACCACCTAGGACAAAAATCCCCGCAGAATCATAGCCACGGTATTCGAGCTTTTCAAGCCCTTGAATCAAAATATCAGTTGCATTTGTGTTTCCAACAACACCAACAATTCCACACATAGTATATACGACACAGGCAAGCTGTGCTTTCTCCTTAAAATTGGTATAGTCTGATTCCTCTTTTATAGAATCAGCAAAAACAGTATATACTTGTTTCTTTCACTTGTCAAGAGTAAAAATTGGTATAGCTCAAATTAAGCTCCTGCAAGCAAAAAACTCTGACCAATTAGGATAATCAGTCAGAGTCCTTTTTAAAATCCATTATTGTCGCTCAGTTCCTTGAACCAGTGTCCTGATTTTTTCAGACGACGTTCTTGTGTTTCCAAATCTAATTCAACCAAACCATAGCGGTTTTTATAGCTGTTGAGCCATGACCAGCAGTCAATAAAGGTCCAAATCAAGTAGCCCTTACAATTGGCTCCATCTTCAATAGCACGGTGTAATTCACGAAGATGACCTTTTACAAAGTCAATACGGTAATCATCTTGAATCATCCCATCTTGACGGAATTTTTCTTCCCCTTCAACCCCCATGCCATTCTCTGTCAACATCCACTCGATATTGCCATAGTTTTCCTTGATATTTTGAGCGATATCATAAATCCCTTGCTCATAAATTTCCCAGCCACGGTGAGGATTGATTTTACGTCCAGGCATCACATAAGGCTCGTAAAAATGTTCTAGCAAGAGTGGACTCTCTGGATGCTTAGCAAATCGAGGTGCCATAACGCGCAAAGGTTGATAGTAGTTAACACCAAGGAAGTCCACCGTATTGTCATGAATGAGATCCAACTCCTCCTCTGTAGCATCAGGCAAGAGACCGTGTTCATGCAAGATTTCTACCAACTCCTGTGGATAAGTCCCCAAAACAGATGGGTCTAAAAAAGATTGAGCTTGAAAAAGATCCGCAATGCGAGCCGCCTTGACATCAGCAGGATGCTGACTACGTGGATAAGCCGGTGTCAAGTTGAGGACAATCCCAATCTTGGAATCAGGCAAGAGTTCATGACAGGCCTTGACCGCTCTACTACTAGCTAATTGTGTGTGGTAGGCTACTTTAACTGCCGCTTCTGCATCCACCTTATGTGGATAATGGGCATCGTAAAAATAGCCAAATTCTACCGGAACGATGGGCTCGTTAAAGGTAATCCATTGATCCACTAAATCTCCATAAGTCTCAAAACAAAAACGAGCATAGTCTTCATAGGCTGAGACAGTCGCCTTATTTTCCCAACCATCACCAGCCTCTTGAAGAGCAAAAGGCAAATCAAAGTGGTAGAGATTGACTAACAGACGAATCCCTTTAGCCTTAATAGCCTCAAAGACCTTACGATAAAAATCCACACCTTGAGGGTTGACTTTTCCACAGCCTTGTGGAAAAATCCGTGACCACTGGATAGAAGTCCGAAAGGCCGTGTGACCAGTCGCTAACAAAAGCTCGATATCCTGTTCCCAATTTTCATAAAAGGTCGATGTCTTATCTGGACCAATCCCATTATAGTAACGATTTGGCTCCACTTGGTACCAGTAATCCCAGAGATTATCTCCCTTACCGTCACCAGCTACACGCCCTTCTGTCTGCGGGCCTGAAGTAGAGGATCCCCAGACAAAATCCTTTGGAAATCTTAGCATACATTTACCTCTTTATCTACTCATTTTTCCCATTATACAGAAAAAACAAGGCAAAAACTAGTTACATTTTTTCCTTGTTTTTCTTCTGATTATAGTTTTTATTTTTTGCTGAGGATTTCAAGCGTTTCAAGCACGTTATCTGCATGAACTTCGATAGTGTCACCAGTCGCTTTAATCTTGACTTCTACGATGCCGTCGGCCGCCTTCTTCCCAACAGTAATGCGGATTGGCAACCCAATCAAGTCACTATCGCTGAATTTGACTCCGACACGTTCGTTACGGTCATCTGTCAAGACTTCGTAACCAGCTCCCATCAAGCTTGCTTCAAGTTTTTCTGTCAAGGCTTGCGCTTCTTCGTCCTTGACATTGACAGTAATCAAGTGAACATCAAATGGCGCCAATTCTTTAGGGAAATTGATTCCCCAAGCGTAACGGTATTCACCTTTTGGCGTTTTGTTAACAAAGAGACGAGCGTGTTGCTCCATAACTGCTGAAAGGAGACGGCTGACACCGATACCGTAACAGCCCATGATAATTGGCACAGCACGGCCATTTTCATCCAAAACATCTGCTCCCATGCTTGCTGAATAACGAGTACCGAGTTTGAAGATGTGACCAATTTCGATACCACGCGCAAAGTTAAGAACACCTTGTCCGTCTGGAGAAATTTCACCCTCACGAACTTCACGGATATCCACATATTCTGCAGTAAAGTCACGACCTGGGTTCACACCAGTCAAGTGGTAGCCATCTTCGTTAGCACCCACAACTGCATTGCGAACATCTTGCACCTTACGGTCTGCAATGATTTTAACATTCTCTGGCAAACCAACTGGGCCAAGTGAACCAAATCCTGCTTGAACAAGATTCGCCACTTCTTCTTCGCTAGCAACGTCAAAGAAATCTGCTCCCAAGTGGTTTTTCAACTTAACTTCATTGAGCTGGTCATTTCCAACTAGAAGGGCCGCAACAAGCTCACCATCTGCCATGTAGAAGAGAGTTTTAATCGTTTGTTCTTCTGGAACGTTTAGGAAGGCTGCAACTTCATCGATTGATTTAACATCTGGTGTTGCAACACGAGTCACTTCTTCTTCAGCGACAACACGATTGCTTGGTTTGTACTCGTTTGTTGCCATTTCTAAGTTAGCCGCATAGCTAGATTCACTTGAATAAGCAATGGTATCTTCACCAGAGACCATCCATTTAAGCAATTCTGCCTTGATTTCTTCTTGCACTTCTGCAGGAATTTCGTCAAATGAGGCAACTGATTTGTCCAAGACAACCCAGCGGTCAAGGTCGGTACGAGCAGGTGTAATCGCCATAAATTCTTGGCTGTCCTTACCACCCATGGCTCCACCGTCACCGATGATAGCCTTGAAGTCTAAGCCACTACGAGTGAAAATTCGCTCATAAGCAGCCTTATACTCATCATAAACACTGTCCAAACTATCATAGTTAGCGTGGAAACTGTAAGCATCTTTCATGATGAACTCACGTGTACGAAGAAGTCCATTACGTGGGCGTTTTTCATCACGATACTTAGGCTGGATTTGATAAAGGTTAAGTGGCAATTGCTTATAAGACTTAACAGAATCACGAACAATAGCTGTAAAGGTTTCTTCGTGAGTTGGACCTAGGATAAAGTCTGATTTTTCACGGTTTTTTAGTTTGTAAAGGTCTTCACCATAAGTTTCATAACGACCTGATTCGCGCCACAACTCTGCACTGAGAAGGGCAGGAGCCAACATCTCAACGGCACCAATCTTATCAAATTCTTGGCGCATGATGTTTTTGGCTTTTTCAATCACACGGTTGGCAAGTGGTAAGTAAGAATAAACACCTGCTGAGACTTGACGAACATAACCAGCTCGCAACATAAGAGCATGGCTGATAACTTGAGCATCGCTTGGCATTTCGCGAAGCGTTGGGATAGGCATTTTACTTTGTTTCATAATATTCCTCGATTATCTAAAAAAGAGTCGCATAATGTCATTCCAGGTCACAGCAATCATCAAGACAACCATGATGACCACTCCGGCCAAGGTGACATAGGTTTCAATTTCTTGTTTTAATGGTTTACGGCGGATAGCTTCTAGGATATTGAGAACAATCTTACCACCATCCAGAGCTGGAATCGGAATAAGATTAAAAATCCCGATATTAATGGAAATCATTGCCAAGAAGTACAAGACGTTTTCAATTCCATTTTTAGCAGCATCACTACTTTCCTTAAAGATGGCAACAGGTCCACCTAGCTTGTTCAAATCCGGTTGGAAAATCAGATTTTTCAGAGCCGATAGAATTCGGAGAGCCGAGTCAGCTGCAGTTGTAAATCCCCCCACAAACATAGATAGAAAATCTGACTTAATTCCCGGTTGAACACCTAGAAGGTAACGACCTTGACTTTCTTCTGGAGTAACAGTGACTTGCTTGTCACTACCCTTTTCAGAAATAGTCACATCCAAGGTCGGGGCCGTCTTATCTTTAGTTTCTGCTTCTACAGCCTGGATCAAGCTTTCCCAGTTACTAATCTCATGTGAGCCAATCTTAGTAATCTGTGCTGTTTCCGGCACTCCTACCTTGGCCAAAGCCCCTTGGGGCATGACATGGAACTGGTTGGTATCAACATCTCTAACTCCACCTTGCATAAAGATTAAAATCCAAAAAACAACGACACCTAAGATAAAGTTATTCATAGGACCTGCAAAGTTGGTAATCAGTTTCCCCCAGATAGTCGCATTTTGATATTGAACATCTAAAGGTGCAATCCGAACTTCAGTACCATCTGCTTCCACAACCGTTGCATCGTGATCCACTGCAAATGTTTTTTCTTCTTCCAGAACCAAGCCCTTGATAAAGAGCTTGTCTTCAAAGTCAAACTGGGTCACCTGCATAGGAAGGGCCGTTTGATCTAATTTTTTACCTGAAAGATTGATGCGTTTAACCTTACCATCATCAGTAAGCGTCAAACTGACAGGAGTCCCTGTCTTAATTTCAGTTGTATCATCACCCCAACCGGCCATACGAACATAGCCACCCAGAGGCAAGATTCGAATGGTATAGGCCGTCCCGTCCTTGCCAATATGAGCAAAGATTTTGGGTCCCATACCGATGGCAAATTCACGCACTAGAATTCCTGATTTCTTGGCAAAGTAGAAGTGTCCGAACTCGTGCACCACCACAATAATCCCGAAAACCAGAATAAAGGTTAAAATTCCGAGCATAGTATTTCCTCCGTCTTTTGATTAAAAGAGTCCAAATAAGTGCATGATTGGAAATACAAGCAACATACTATCGAAACGATCCAAAACACCACCATGTCCAGGAATAAATTTCCCAGAATCCTTAACACCAAAGTGACGCTTAATCGAGCTTTCTAGTAAATCACCAAATTGTCCAGCCACACTAAAGAAAATAGCAAAGACTGACATCTTGTAAATTCCATACGGAAGAGCGACTGTACTGTCAACTATCATAAAGATGATGGTTACTAAAATTGCTCCTAAAATACCACCAAAGGCACCCTCAAGAGTTTTATTAGGAGAAACCGTCGGAGCTAACTTTCGTTTCCCATAGTTCATCCCAACAAGATAGGCACCACTGTCGGTCGCCCAGACGATACACAAGGCCAATAGAGCCTTATCCAAACCTGCGACACGAGCATCTAGTAAGGCATTAAATCCAAAGCCCACATAAAAGCTCATAGCCAGAGGAAAAACAGCATCCTCAATCGTATAGGACTTGCTAAAAACAGTCGTTCCTAACATAATTGAAATCAACACACTATAGGCAACCACATTCCCATCAACTGGCAAAAAAGTCAGATAATTCTCCAAGGGAATGGTCAAGGCAAAGGTGGCAAAAAGGGTCAAGAGGCCCTCCATAGTCATGGTCTCCAAACCTCTCATCTTCAAAAGTTCATGCATGGCTAGCATGGCTATGATTCCGATTGCTATCTGAAGCAAGAGTCCCCCAATCATCAAAATCGGTAGGAAAATAGCCAGTGCAATCCCTGCAAACAAGGTTCTTTTCTGTAAATCCTGTGTCATATTTCCTCCTAAACTCCTCCAAATCGGCGATGACGACGATTGTAGGCAAGAATGGCTTCCTGCAAGGCTACTTCGTCAAAATCAGGCCACAAGGTATCTGTAAAATAGAGCTCACTATAGGCCCCCTGCCATGGAAGGAAATTACTCAAACGCAATTCTCCACTAGTACGGATAATCAAATCTGGGTCTCGTAAGTCCTTAGGCAAATGCTGGGTAAAGAGATAGTTGCCGATCAACTCCTCTGTGATGTCACCTGGGTTGATTTTGGCATCTAAAACATCCTGGGAAATCAACTTAAGCGCCTGTGTAATCTCAGCACGTCCACCATAGTTAAGAGCAAAATTAAGAATCAAACCTGTGTTGTTCTTAGTCAATTCCTCAGCCTTGGTTAAAGCTTCAAAGGTTTGCTTAGGCAGGCGATCTGTCTCCCCAATCATTTGAATCTTAACATTATTCGCATGCAATTCCGGGACATAATTATCATAAAACTCTACGGGCAGGTTCATGATAAACTTGACTTCCTGATCGGGGCGGGTCCAGTTTTCCGTAGAAAAAGCATAAACTGTAATAACCTTAACCCCCAGTTTGTTGGCTGCCTTGGTCACAGTTTGCAATGCTTCCATGCCTGCCTTATGTCCGAAGACACGCGGTTGCATACGTTTTTTAGCCCAACGACCATTCCCATCCATGATGATGCCGATATGAGCAGGAACCTGTGTCGGAACTTCTACTTCCACAGCCTTATCTTTCTTAAAAAATCCAAACATGATCTTATTCCTATTCAAAAATCTATCGTTTCATTATACCATATTTCCCTATTTTCTTCTATCACTAAGCTATTTATTCTCAGACACCAAGCCCATTTTTCAAAAAAATAAGTCGCCTGATTGGGCGACTCTATTTTTTATAGGGAGATTATTATGAAAAAGTTTTAGGAGTTTAAGTTAAGGTCTTCTTAACTTATGGACTTAGTATACACTTCTTAGCTTAAAGTTTCCTTAAGTATTTTTAAAAATCAAATTTTTCCACTTCTCCTGCCAATTTTTCTTGGACAGCCGTGTTTGATAGAGTTTCATTCGGTCTTCATTTTCTAAAAAATGAGGAGTTGGGCGAACTTGAAAATTCAAAATATCCTCAAGTCCATAGGGAGTAAAAAGTTCCAAAGCAGATTCTTCATGCAAGCGGAGCCCAATCGCCGTACACCGTTCTGGATACTTACTCATAGCATCACAAGAGCTGGTATAGGGAGCAGTGTGAGGGCTATGCTGGTGCATATAGACCTGATTTTCCAATTCCCACTGGTACTGAGGAAAATCCGCTCTCAACTTTTTCTCTAGGGACAAGGTTTCCTCATAAGAAATATCTGGATCAAAGAAAATGACATCAACATCTGTTTCACAGTCAAAAGCTGGTCTGTCTGACAAGAGATTCCAGATAAAATTTCGTACCGAACCTGCTGCCAACCATGAGTCTTTTAAGTCAAGGTCTCGTATGATGGTCAGAATAGCCATCATATCCGGATTTTCTCTGAAAGCTTCTAGAATTTCTTGTTTATTTTTCATTATACTCATACCCCAAATGTTCATATGCCTTAGCAGTCGCAACTCGTCCTGAACGAGTTCGCATGATAAAACCTTTTTGAATCAAGTAGGGCTCATACATATCTTCAACTGTCTCACGCTCTTCTGCTATGTTAACAGAAAGAGTTCCTAGACCGACAGGACCACCACCGTACATCTCAATCATGGTGCGAAGAATCTTTTGGTCCACATAGTCCAAACCTTCATGGTCAACATCCAGCATAGTCAGAGCCTTATCGGTAATAAGATCATCGATAACCCCATTACCCATAATCTGGGCAAAATCGCGCACGCGCTTGAGGAGACGATTGGCAATACGAGGGGTTCCACGACTGCGCAAAGCCAACTCAGAAGCTGCCTCATGAGTGATTTCCATCTCAAAAATATCTGCTGTCCGCTCAACAATTTCTGTCAAGTCAGCATGGGCATAGTATTCCATATGACCTGTAATCCCAAAACGTGCCCGTAGAGGATTTGAGAGCATACCAGCCCGAGTCGTCGCACCAATCAAGGTAAAAGGTGGCAACTCCAAATGAACACTGCGACTGCCTTCACCAGCACCAATCATAATATCGATATAAAAGTCCTCCATGGCACTATAAAGCACCTCTTCCACCGACATGGGCAAGCGATGAATCTCGTCAATAAAGAGGACATCCCCAGGTTCTAAGTCATTCAAAATCGCTACCAGATCACCAGCTTTTTCAATTACAGGCCCAGACGTCTGCTTGAGATTGACACCCAGTTCGTTGGCAATAACAAAAGCCATGGTCGTCTTCCCCAAACCTGGAGGTCCGAAAAGGAGGACATGATCCAGCGCTTCATCCCGCATTTTGGCAGCCTCGATAAAGATTTGGAGCTGGTCCTTGACCTTGTCCTGCCCAATATATTCACGTAAGTACTGAGGACGGAGAGTGCGTTCTACTAACTCCTCATCCCCCATTATCTCATTGTCTAAAATTCTACTCATGGCTCTATTATATCAAAAATCCAAGCCACAAACAAAAAAGCCACCTAATTAAGCGACTTCCGACTTTAGCACGTATGTGGTATAATATTGTTCGGCACTGCTACACCGCCTACGAAAGGAGGTGAGATAGACCATGATGGAACTAATCCTTAAAACTATCATCGGACCAATTGTGGTCGGTGTTATTCTTCGCTTAGTCGATAAATGGCTAAACAAGGATAGATAGTGTCAAAAAAGACCCCAAGCTTATTTGGTCGTGAGCTTGGGGTTTTTTCTAGTCCATAATATAGAACTAATCCTTAATTCCTCTCCATTATCCCACAGTTCACAAAATTTGTCAAAACTTTACATCCTCTTTAATCGCTTTACAACAAGACTTTCAAGTTTAAGAGAAAGTTAGGGATTCTATCAATTTCATAGAAATTTTGATTTAGTAAACGAAGAGACAATCTTACATGTCACTCCTCATTTAATACGCCACTACTGGACAAGCAAAATCATTATTACAACAGTTCCAGTCCTTCAATTAACAGTCACTTACAATCAAATTGAGTTTGAAGTAGCCGAAGCGACAACAGACCTATTTCTTAGTCATATTCGCTAAAAAGTCCCCGCCAATTCCCCGACCAAAAATCCGAAAAATATCGAAAAATGATTTTTAGAATAGTCCCCAAAAGCTTGAAATAGAGCCAAAAAACTCCACCTGATTGGGTGGAGTTAAGGGAGATTATTATGAAAAAGAAAAGTTTAGGATTTTATTAAATAAAGTTAGGAGGTCTTTATTTAATAACTATATGATACAAGACGAAGCTTAAAACTAGCTTAACTTTTCTCAAATTCTACCATTTTTCAAAAAATTTCTATCAGCATCTCTTCACCCTACAAAAAAAGCCACCTGATTGGGTGACTTCATTAGGAGATTATGATGAAAAAAAGTTTTAGGATTTCATTAAATAAAGTTAGGAGGTCTTTATTTAATGACTATATGATACTAGACCATCCTTAAACTTTGCTTAAGAAAAAACTAGTATTGTTATTTTTCTCGATTTACCCAAGTCATCCCTATACAATTATAGGTGGATAAGATTTCAAAGCCCATAGAACGATAGAATCCCAAGTTTTTTTCTGTCTCTTCTGTCACCAGCTGGACTTGATAGACATCTTTGTAATCCTCTAAAGCTTCTTTCATTAGGGCACTACCAATCCCTTGACGCTGATAGATTGGTAAAACGATTAAATCCTGAACCAGTACTGATGAGAATCCATCTCCGACTAAACGGAGCAAGCCCACCACAGTATCACCATCAAGCGCCACATAAATCGCTAATGAATGAGATAAAGCCTGCTCCAGCATCTCTGATTGATCGGTATAATTTGTCCAACCGACAGCCTGATAGAGATGCAAAACATCCTCTAGCTTAACAATTTCTTGCTTTTTAATAGCAATCATATCAACACCTCTTAGAATTCTCTCAAGCTCTTGTACTGTCGTCCTTTTTTATCAAAATTTTCAGGAGCCAACCATGTTTCTAAACGAGCCTTGACTTGTGACCAGTCCGTATCAATCATAGACAACCAATCCGTATCCCTCGTACGCCCCTTATAAACGACTGCCTGACGGAAGGTTCCTTCATAGACAAATCCCAAACGCTCCGCAGCTCGTCTGGATGGCAGATTAAGAGAATCACATTTCCATTCGTAGCGACGATAGTTAAGCTCCTCAAAAACATATCGCGCTAGGAGATACTGAGCCTCTGTCCCTATACGTGTTCCCCTGAGCTCTGGAGAAAAAGTGACTGCGCCCACTTCTATTACTCGATTATTCTGGTCAATGCGCATGAGAGAAAATGTTCCCAAAGCCTTACCAGTTTCCTTGTCTATAATCGCATAGTAAAAGCGATTCTTACGAGCCAACATCTGATTTAAAACGTCAACCAGCTCCTCCATATCTGACACTGGTTCCTGAAAGAGGTAGGTCCACATCTCCCGCGGAGTATCTGGACCATAAACAGCTAATAAATCCTCTGCATGCTTTTCCACCGAAAGAGCCTCTATACGAGCATAACGCCCTTCTAAGAAATCAATAGAAGGCAATTCACCAGGTGTATAACCTTCCATTGACTCCCCAATCATCTGACCATATTCATTTACTGGCATAGCATTCTCCTTGTTCATTCATTGAATATAGTATAACATATCTCAATGAAAATTCTAGGAAACACTTGGTTTTCGCTTCAACAATGCAAACTCCTCTTATAAGCCACCATTTTATAGAGGAATAATCAAGTATGGAAACGAGTGAGTTAATGTCCCTGGTGCTTCTCTCTATTTTTTACTGTTTGTATTCAAGTTTCTCTTGTTTTAGTGTTTGCTTTTGTATAGTTGACTACCAATCAGAACTGTGTTTTTATCTTAGTTCGGGCTATTATAGTACGGTTCAGCACTATCCACAAATTTTTCAGATATCTATCAAAAAAATTTATCGTAGCAAACCATGAGTCTACACTTTCTTTCATTAATAAGCACCAATTTTTTCGATAACGATGATTCGGTTGATAAGCAACCGTCAACATATGCCCTGTTTCGTGGTATTTTTTAAACAAAATGGATTTCCCTTTATAATGTGAAATAATACCATCTATCGCGGATGACGCATTCCATATTTCATCAACATCGCTTCCTAGTAATAATAAAGGAGAGGCAATTTTACTCACATCAATCTGAGCCCTACTATCTTCAGGAATATATTTTCCAAAAAACTTGTTTAACAAATAATTTCCTAGTTGAAATTTTTGATACGGAAGTTCTTTTTGCGAATATGTCCAAGAAGATGAATGAGAGTTGAGTTTTCCCTTTATTCCCTCAAATATTACATTTGAGGGGGAATTGAGTACCAAACATTGCACATCTTCCAAAAGACTTTGTCCAGCCAGAACAAGCTCTGCTCCTTTAGAGCGACCATATATTCCTATTTTTGTATTATCAACTTGAGGATGATGATATAGAAAATCTTTCGCCTCCTCCAGACATTCTATTGGAATTCGTTCTAAGTTTTGGGGTAATCCCTCTAAACCAAAATAAGCTATCGCAAGACAAATATAGCCTCTAGAAGATAAAAGTTGGGCAATGTTCTGAGCTTTTTCAATTCTTCCCTCACTACCACTAACAATAATCACGGCCGGCGCCTTTCTTAACTTTTCATCATAAAATAATCGACCTTGAAAATGCTTATCATAAATATCTTGATACCTTATTCCCAGATTCATATAACGCCTTACAAAACTTTGCTCCGCGACCACATCTTTCCCCAGCCTGATTTTAATTTCAACACCAAAATAATCTCGCAATGGAATTCTATCAAGAGAATTGGGTAATCTCCTTTTCCTACTCTTCAACGGTTTCGCATTAAAGAACAAACCCATTTCTGAAATCCCCTTATAAGATCCCGAAATAGATGCTGTTTGAGAGATGTCAATCATACCGTCCTGATCAGATAAAAAAATGGCAGTTGATTTCCACATAACATCATGATCTAAAAGTAAGGGAGCATTTATACAGTAATAATCAGACAGGTACATTTCTACACAATACCTTGTCCTTGGTTCTAAACCATTGATAGTAATATAAAAAGATTCATCCGCTAAATCAGTTTGTGAAATCAGTTCAATGTTTACAGTCATATCTTCTCCTTTTGTTAATACACTTAACAATCGTGTTTTGAATTACCGCGACTTTTACCACGGTAATTCTCCCCACACCTTTTCAATATCATCCATCAATTTCACAACTGTTTGAAGTTCCCCCTCGCTATAGTTGGTTAAAACTGAAAAGATTGATTTTTCAATATGTGCTTGTTGCTCCTTATGGATTTTAAAAACTTCGATACCTTTTTCAGATAATCTCAAATATTTATTTTTCCCATTATTCGGTTCAAAATCAAAAACAACTAAATTTTTTTTAATCAATCTTCTAACACTTTGAGTTATTGCACTTCTCGAAACTTCTAATAATTCAGATAATTTTACTAGATTTAAGGGCTGATTTTTCCCAATCACAACAATCAAATGTACCTCATTCAACGTAATGGATTTGTCAACACCACTTTTATGTTGATTTTTTTTTAACTGGTCAAACGCTAAAATAAATCTATTGAAACGATTATTAAATGCAATAAATTCTTTTTTATCCATAATCTCTCTTTTCTTTGTTAATCATATTAACAAAATAGAAACTTCCTGTCAAATAAAAAAATCCTCCAGATTCTACTCTGAAGGATTCCTATCTTATTTCACAACAATATTTACCAGCTTGTTAGGTACACTAATCACTTTCACGATTTCCTTACCGTCAATTTCTGCTTTGACTTTTTCATCCGCTAGAGCAATTTCTTGTAATTCTTCACGTGATAGGTCTTTGGCTACCATGAGTTTAGCACGGACTTTTCCTTTGATTTGGACAACAATTTCGATTTCATCTTCAACCAATTTGCTTTCGTCCCAAGTTGGCCAAGCCACGTAAGAGATTGACTCACCTGTTGCTGCAACAGTTTGCCAGAGCTCTTCTGCCAAGTGAGGTGCAAATGGGGCAATCAATTGGATAAAGCCTTTGGCATAGTCCACATAGAGTTTGTCTTCCTTGTTCGCCGCGTTGACAAAGACCATGAGCTGGGCAATGGCTGTATTAAATTTCATGGACTCGATTTGCTCTGTGACAGCTTTAACGGTTTCGTTGTAGACCTTGTCAAGAGCGCCATTGTTTTCCGCAGCAATTTCCTTGCTTGTAATCAAACGGTAAACACGGTCAAGGAACTTACGGCTTCCTTCCAGACCTTCTTCTGACCAAGCAATCGAAGCATCAAGTGGACCCATAAACATTTCATAGACACGAAGGGTATCGGCACCGTATTGCTCCACCACGTCGTCTGGGTTAACAACGTTCTTGAGCGATTTAGACATCTTGGCTGGCGCTTGCTCTAACTCCTCTCCTGTTTCCACATGGAAGAAAGAACCGTCACGTTTTTCAACCTTGTCAGTCGCCACAAGAGCCCCACGGTGGTCACGGTAGCTTGTTCCCAAAATCATTCCTTGGTTAAAGAGTTTTTGGAATGGTTCCTTAGTTGGAACGACACCGAGGTCATAGAGGAATTTGTGCCAGAAACGAGCGTAAAGCAAGTGAAGAACAGCATGCTCTGCACCACCCACGTAAATATCCACTGGCAACCATTGTTTGAGAAGATCCTCATCAGCCAATTTCTCAGTATTGTGTGGATCAATATAGCGAAGGTAGTACCAGCTTGAACCAGCCCACTGTGGCATGGTGTTTGTTTCACGACGACCCTTGACACCATCTTCACGAGTCACTTCAAGCCAGTCTGTCAAGTTAGCCAATGGACTCTCCCCTGTACCTGAAGGACGGATGTCCTTGGTTACAGGCAAGACAAGTGGCAATTCATTTTCAGGAACAGCTGTTGAAGTTCCATCTTCCCAATGAATGATTGGAATTGGTTCACCCCAGTAACGTTGACGGCTAAAGAGCCAGTCACGGAGACGGTAGGTAACTTTCTCCTGACCACAGCCTTTTTCTTCCAACCAAGCCACAATCTTAGCAATTGCATCTTCTTTGTTCAATCCATCTAGGAAGTCTGAATTGACATGAAGTCCATCTTCTGTGTAGGCAGCTTCTTCAACGTTTCCACCTTCAAGTACTTCTACGATTGGAAGCTCAAATTGTTTGGCAAATTCCCAGTCACGTTGGTCATGGGCAGGCACGGCCATGACAGCACCTGTTCCATAGCTAGCAAGAACATAGTCCGCAATCCAGATTGGAATTTCCTTGCCGTTTACAGGGTTGATGGCATAAGCACCAGTCCAAACTCCTGTTTTTTCTTTGGCAAGGTCAGTACGAGCCAAGTCAGACTTGAGGCTGGCTTGGTGTTTGTAGGCTGCTACTGCCTCTGCTTGCTCTGGGCTTGTGATAGCGTCAACCAAGTCATGCTCAGGAGCCAAGACAGTGAAAGTCGCACCGAAAAGGGTGTCCGGACGAGTGGTAAAGACTGTGAATTCCTTGTCTGTTCCCTTAACTTTGAATGTTACATTGGCACCAGTTGATTTACCAATCCAGTTGCGTTGCATGTCCTTAATAGACTCTGGCCAATCCAACTCATCTAAGTCATTAAGCAAGCGCTCTGCATAGGCCGTGATTTTAAGCATCCATTGACGCATTGGTTTGCGGACAACTGGATAGCCTCCACGCTCAGAAGTTCCATCAGGAAGAACCTCTTCGTTGGCGATGGCAGTTCCCAATTCTTCCACCCAGTTTACTGGCACTTCCGCTTCATAGGCCAAGCCCTTTTCGTAAAGCTTGGTGAAGATCCATTGCGTCCACTTGTAGTAGTTTGGATCTGTTGTATTGACTTCACGATCCCAGTCGTAAGAGAATCCAAGCGCATTGATTTGACGTTTGAAGTTGGCAATATTCTCAGCTGTAAATTCTGCTGGGTCATTCCCCGTATCCATAGCATACTGTTCAGCTGGCAAACCAAAGGCATCCCAACCCATTGGGTGAAGGACATTGTAGCCTTGCGCACGTTTGTAACGGCTGAGGATATCGGTTGCAGTATAACCTTCTGGGTGCCCTACGTGCAGACCCGCTCCAGACGGATAAGGGAACATATCGAGAGCATAAAACTTCGGTTTTGATGCATCTGTTCCAGTCTTAAATGTATGATGTTCTGCCCAGTAGCCCTGCCACTTAGGCTCAATTTCTTTATGATTGTAAAAACTCATGGTCTCTCTCCAATTTTGTGATGTTACTATTATACCATTTTTGAGGGAATTTGAAAGACGAGAAATGTTCTTTTAGGCTTGTATAACAAGAAAGACTGAATCGCAAATCCAGCGTATGTAGCAGTATAAAAAATTAGCCCCCATTTGGAGCTAACTTCTATCAATTATTTGTTTCTTGTATTTTCTTCCCCTAGCGTCTTTAACTCATATTTCTCGTTTTAGATTTCTTTAAGGTTTTTATTATATCCTGTAGAACTCTACAATTTAAAAACATTAACAATCTAGGTAGAGAAAATGTTCGTAAAAAAAGGAGATACTTATGAAAAAAATACTATTCTTTCTCTCTTGTAGCTGGATATTCCTTTCTTTATCAGGATGTTCTTCACCTATAGAAGCAGAAACTAGCGCTGAAAAAGATTCAGATAACACTTTGGTTGTCTACTCGCCTAACCCTGAAGACCTTATCGAAGAAACAATCCCTTCCTTCGAAGAAAAATATGGTATTAAGGTTGACTTAGTACAAGCCAGCACTGGTGAATTGTTCAA
Organism: bacterium; assembly: GCA_905221125.1. Classification (GTDB taxonomy): domain Bacteria; phylum Bacillota; class Bacilli; order Lactobacillales; family Streptococcaceae; genus Streptococcus. The sequence goes on from CAJNBY010000001.1 coordinate 115,770, forward strand.
AAAAGCTGAGGCTGAAAAAGAATCGCCTGTAGCCGATGTCATTTTTGGAGGCTCCTACGCCCTCTTCTCTTCTAACGAAAATCTTTTTGAACCTTATATTTCTCAAGAGAACGACCAAATAATCCCTGAATATCAAAATAAAACTGGATTCTACACGCCTTATACACTTGATGTCAGTGTCATCATTGCCAATTCAGCTCTTACAAAAGATATTAAAATTGAAGGCTACAATGATCTACTCAATCCTAAATTAAAAGGTAAAATTGCTACTGCTGATCCAAGTAACGCTTCTAGCGCTTTTGCACAATTAACAAACATGCTTGTAGATCAAGGTGGATACGAAAATGCACAAGCTTGGAACTATGTGAAAAATCTATTTACCCTAGTAGATGGAAAGATTGCGTCTAGCTCTTCAAATGTTTACAAAGCTGTCGCCGATGGAGAAATGGCTGTAGGGCTCACCTATGAAGATCCTGCCTTAAAACTTCTAAATGACGGAGTTGATGTAAAAGTCATTTATCCAAAAGAAGGAACCGTCTTTTTACCTGGTAACGCGGCTATCGTCAAAAATGCCAAACACATGGAAAATGCTAAGAAATTTATCGATTTCCTTCTTTCTCAAGAAATCCAAGATAAGCTAGGAACTGAAACAACAATCAGACCCATTCGTAAAAATGCTAAAACCAATAAAAATATGAAGGCTATGACAGAAATCAATATTGCCACTGAAGATTCAGATTATGTCATTAAAAACAAATCTGCCATTCTTAAAAAGTACAATGATATTTTTACAGATATCCAATCTAAACAGTAAAAGAGGTTCACTATGAGTGAGATCAAAATTATTAACGCCAAAAAAATCTACCACGATGTCCCTGTTATTGAGAATTTGAACATTACAATTCCAAAAGGAAGTCTCTTTACCCTTCTTGGGCCTTCAGGTTGTGGGAAAACGACTCTTCTTCGTATGATTGCAGGTTTCAATAGTATCGAAGGCGGAGAATTTTACTTCGATGATACAAAAATCAATAATATGGAACCCAGCAAACGCAATATCGGGATGGTTTTCCAAAACTACGCTATTTTCCCACATTTGACTGTCCGAGATAATGTTGCTTTTGGTCTCAAGCAAAAGAAGGTTCCAAAAGAAGAATTGGTCCAACAGACCAACAAGTATCTCGAACTCATGCAAATTGCTCAATATGCGGATCGGAAGCCCGATAAACTTAGTGGTGGACAACAACAACGTGTCGCCTTGGCACGTGCCTTAGCTGTTAATCCAAGTGTTCTCCTCATGGACGAGCCACTTAGTAACCTAGATGCCAAACTTCGCTTGGATATGCGTCAAGCCATTCGAGAAATCCAACACGAAGTGGGAATTACAACCGTTTATGTAACCCACGACCAAGAAGAAGCAATGGCTATTTCAGACCAAATTGCTGTTATGAAAGATGGGGTGATCCAACAAATCGGCCGACCAAAAGAACTCTATCATAAACCAGCCAATGAGTTTGTAGCTACCTTTATCGGACGCACAAATATTATCCCTGCCAATCTAGAAAAACGGAGCGATGGCGCTTATATCGTCTTTTCAGATAGCTACGCCCTTCGAATGCCCGCCCTTGATCAGGCTGAGGAACAAGCTATTCATGTAAGCATTCGTCCTGAAGAGTTTATCAAAGATGAATCTGGTGATATTGAAGGAATTATTAGCGATAGCGTCTATCTTGGACTGAATACTGAATACTTCATCGAGACAGGCTTTGCCTCAAAAATTCAAGTTAGCGAAGAATCAACTTTTGAAGAAGATCTACAAAAAGGCGATCGTATTCGTCTACGAATCAATACTCAAAAATTAAACGTCTTTTCTGCAGATGGTTCTCAAAACCTGATAAAAGGAGTCAACCATGGAACGTAAAAAACTAAATATTTGGACAGCCTCCTCTTTCTTCATCTTTCTTACCTATCTTGTCTTTCTCGTTTATCCTATCGTTACCGTGCTCAAGCAAGCACTCATACATGAAGGACAATTCTCACTAGCTAATTTTGTCACTTTCTTTAGTAAAGCCTACTACTCTGAGACACTAGTCAACAGTTTCAAGGTTTCCATTACCGCTACTGTCACTTCCTTAGTCGTAGGAACCCTATTAGCTTACCTCTTTTCCATGTATGATTTCAAGGGAAAGAAATTTCTACAAATATTGATTATCATTGCTTCCATGTCAGCTCCTTTCGTGGGAGCCTACTCCTGGATTCTCTTGCTAGGACGAAATGGGGTCATTACTAAATTCCTGACAAATACCCTTCATCTTCCAGCTATCGATATTTATGGATTCAAAGGAATTGTACTTGTCTTTACACTTCAACTATTTCCACTGGTATTTCTATACGTTGCTGGGACAATGAAAAGTATTGACAATTCTCTACTTGAAGCCGCTGAAAGCATGGGTTCCTTCGGATTTAAGCGTATCGTAACGGTTATTTTACCTCTCCTAGTTCCAACCTTACTAGCGGCTGCCCTTCTTGTATTTATGAGAGCATTCTCAGACTTTGGAACGCCTATGTTAATTGGTGAAGGATATCGGACTTTCCCGGTCTTGATTTATACCCAATTTATTAGCGAGGTTGGAGGAAATTCTGCTTTTGCATCTGCTTTAGCAATTATGGCGATTATCATTGCCTTGGCAATTTTCCTTATCCAAAAATACATTTCAAATCGCTACAGTTTCAGTATGAATTCACTCCATCCAATTGAGCCTAAAAAAACTACAAAAGGAAAAATGGTTGCCATTTATGCAACAGTCTACGGAATTATCTTGTTCTCTGTTCTACCTCAAGTCTACTTGATTTATACTTCTTTCCTAAAAACATCAGGTATGGTATTTGTCAAAGGTTATTCTCTAAACAGTTACAAGGTAGCTTTCAATCGTATGGGATCTGCTATTTTCAATACCATTCGTATCCCTTTGATTGCCTTAGTTCTAGTTGTTTTATTTGCAACATTTATCTCCTACCTAGCCGTTAGAAAACGGAATTTGTTTACAAACTTAATTGAAAGCCTCAGTATGGTCCCTTATATTGTACCAGGAACCGTTCTAGGGATTGCCTTCATTTCTTCCTTCAATACCGGTCTATTTGGAAGTGGATTTCTTATGATTACAGGGACAGCTTTCATCTTGATTATGTCCCTATCTGTCAGAAGATTGCCTTATACGATTCGCTCATCTGTTGCTAGCTTGCAACAAATATCACCAAGTATTGAAGAAGCCGCTGAAAGCTTAGGAAGTAGTCGTCTCAATACCTTTGCCAAGATTACAACTCCAATGATGCTATCTGGTATTATTTCTGGAGCCATCCTATCTTGGGTCACAATGATTTCAGAACTCTCTACTTCTATCCTCCTCTACAATGTCAAAACAAGAACAATGACTGTAGCCATTTATACAGAGGTTCTCAGAGGAAATTACGGTGTAGCCGCAGCCTTGTCAACTATCCTGACTGTTCTAACAGTAGGTTCCTTGCTCTTGTTTATGAAAATCTCTAAAAGCAATAGCATTACACTTTAGTTTTCCCCATCAAAAACAGCCGAAAGGATTACCCTCGGCTGTTTTTTCTTATCTTGATATTCCTATCAAATCCCTAGTTCATAGCAAGCAAGTCTAGACTGATTAAATAGAGGCTTCCTCCATCTTCTCACGTCCTAGTTCTCGGTAACTACGGTCACCAACAACCTCAACGCTAAACTGGCCATCCTCATATTCAAGAATCGTTACGCTACCATTATCGAGACCATGCGGATGCATACCATTGATCAGATAAACAATGGTTCCAATGGTCATTCCGTGGCTGACGACAAGAGCATTGCCCCCACCTTGCTCTTCCATTTCTTTGGCAATCGCTTCAAAGCCTTCCTTAATTCGGCCACTGAGTTTTTCCCAGCCTTCAGCCCAACCAGCTGTATCAACCTCTACCAAGCCCTCAGCCAGTTCAGCATAAGACAATTGGTGAACATGGTCCACATTAAAGATACGAGGAATAATGCCCATGAAAAGATCGCCATCGTAGGCTCCGTCAAAGCTACCAAAACACCATTCTCTGATACGCTTGTCCATACGATAAGGGATTTTCCCCTGCAAGCCAAGCTCGTCAAGGATAATTCCCATAGTCTGAATGGTGCGGCCAGAATCACTCGAATAAGCTCGCTCAAACTGCAGACCAGATTCTCGCAAACCGATTCCTAACTCTTGAATCCCTCGCTCACCTTCAGCTGTTAAGGGAGTATCGCTCCAACCTTGCGCGCGACCAATCGTGTTAAACATGGTCTTGCCATGACGTACCAAATACAATCGTACTTTTACCATTTTCAGTCCTCCGTTTGTTTCTATTATATCATGGATGATAAAACAAAAGCCACCTAGACAGGCGACTTTTGCAGGAGATTATTATGAAAAAGTTTAGGAGTTCTATTAAATAAAGATATTAGATGAAAATCAAATTCAAACTAAATCAGTGTTATCTGTTTCAAATAATATTAGGAGGTCTTTATTTAATGATTATAGTATACACACCAAACCTTAAATAGAACTTAAAATTTCTCCTATTTTCTTAATTTTTAAAACTATGAATTGGTGCTGGGATTTGCCCTCCACGAGAAATGAAATCAACAGACGAAGCCCCATTGACCTTCATAACAGGCGCAGTTCCTAGTAGGCCACCAAACTCAATCATATCGCCTTCTTTTCCTTTTGGAATGATACGAACAGCCGTTGTCTTCATGTTAATAACACCAATTGCAGCCTCATCCGCAATCATGGCAGCAATGGTTTCAGCAGGCGTATCTTCTGGGATGGCAATCATATCCAAACCAACAGAACAGATAGCCGTCATGGCTTCTAGTTTTTCCAGATTAAGAGAGCCGTTTTGCACTGCAGCAATCATTCCTTCATCCTCAGAAACAGGGATAAAAGCACCAGACAAACCACCGACTTGGTTGCAGGCCATAACTCCGCCCTTCTTAACTTGGTCGTTCAAGAGAGCCAGGGCAGCCGTCGTTCCATGTGTGCCAACTGTTTCTAGTCCCATTTCTTCGAGGACACGTGCCACAGAGTCTCCAACCGCAGGAGTTGGCGCCAAGCTCAAATCTACAATACCAAACTCCACACCCAGTCTCTCGCTGGCCATCTGACCAACCAATTGACCGATACGAGTGATTTTAAAGGCAGTCTTCTTCACTGTTTCTGCTACTACATCAAAGCTCTGTCCACGAACTTTTTCCAAGGCACGTTTCACCACACCAGGACCAGAAACCCCGACGTTGATGATAACATCAGCTTCCCCAACACCGTGGAAGGCACCTGCCATAAACGGATTGTCCTCAACAGCATTAGCAAATACAACCAACTTAGCTGCACCCATATCAGATAAATTAGCCGTTTCCTTGATAATACGTCCCATATCTGCTACAGCCGTCATATTAATACCAGACTTGGTTGAGCCAATATTGACTGACGAGCAGACCTTGTTCGTTTCAGCCAAAGCACGAGGAATAGAATTGATGAGAATCTCATCTCCCTTTTGATAACCCTTTTGTACCAAGGCAGAGAAGCCACCGATAAAGTCCACACCAATCTCTTTCGCAGCCTTATCAAGCGCTTTTGCCAGAACCACATAGTCTGTCGCATCTGTCGCTGCTCCAATCAGAGAAATAGGAGTCACCGATACACGCTTATTAACGATTGGAATTCCCAACTCAGCTGCAATTTCATCCCCAACAGCTACTAAATTAGCTGCCTTGGTCGTAATCTTTTGATAAATTTTCTCCGCAGCACGATTGATATCTGGATCGATACAGTCCAAAAGGGAAATTCCCATGGTAATAGTTCTGATATCGAAATTTTGCTCCTCAATCATGGCGATGGTTTCAGTAACTTGTCTAATATCCATGTGCACCTCCTAGATATTATACATAGCTTCGAAAATCGCTGCACTCTGAATATTAATTTTCACATTCAAAGTTTGCCCAAAAGCTTCAAATTCATTACGAAGATAAGTAAAATCTTGCTTTTCATCACTAGAGACGACAGCCATCATCGTGAAATATTCATCCAAGACAGTTTGAGAGATATCGTCTATGTTCAAACCCAATTCTGCAATTTTACCAGAAACTCCCGCAACAATTCCAGATTTATCTTTACCAACAACAGTTATAATCGCTTTCATAAGCAAACTCCAATTCTTCTTAAAATAGGAAACCTGAACATTAAACAGGTTTCGTCTTAAATAGTATAGCATAATTCTAACTAAAATACTCAAAAACGCCTGCTTACGAAGTTGTTCTTAAGCAAAAAACAATTTCGTAAACAAGCGTCTACTATCCCAACTTATGATGAGTGTTCCCGCTAGGACCGAAATCCTAGCGGTAGACCAGAGCTAGACTAAGAGCACAATACTCCATCATCATAACACTCAACAAAATTGATGATTTTATACTAATTCGATGATCGCCATTGGCGCTGCATCACCACGACGTGGTTCAGTTTTAAGGATACGAGTGTATCCACCGTTACGTTCAGCATAACGAGGTGCGATTTCTGAGAACAATTTTTGAAGTGCTGTAGTAGAAGTGTACTTGTCAGTTGCTTCATCATAGTTTTCAGATGCGATTTCATTACGTACGAAAGCAGCTGCTTGACGACGTGCATGCAAATCACCACGTTTACCTAGAGTAATCATTTTTTCAACAGTTTTACGGATTTCTTTAGCACGAGCTTCAGTTGTCACGATTGATTCGTTGATCAAAAGGTCAGTTGTCAAATCGCGAAGCATTGCTTTACGTTGTGAGCTAGTGCGTCCTAGTTTACGGTAAGCCATTTATTCCTCCTTTATTTATCTTTTAATCCAAGACCCAAATCAATAAGTTTGAATTTCACTTCTTCCAAACTCTTGCGTCCAAGATTTCGTACTTTCATCATCTCTGCTTCAGATTTTTCTGTCAAGTCATGCACAGTATTGATACCGGCACGTTTCAAACAGTTGTATGAACGCACAGACAAGTCCAGTTCCTCAATCGTACGATCCAAAATACGGTCGTCAGATTCAGTATCAGCTTCTTTCATCACTTCAGTTGACTTAGCAATCTCAGTAAGATTTGTAAACAAATCAAGATGTTCTGTCAAAATACGTGCTGAAAGCCCTAAAGCATCTTCTGGAATAATTGTTCCATTTGTCAAGATTTCAAGGGTTAGTTTGTCAAAACCATCGTTGCTACCTACACGAGCAGGTTCAACTTGATAGTTGACTTTGGTAACTGGTGTATAAATAGAATCTACAGCAAGTGTCCCAACTGGTGCATTATCCTTTTTATTTTCATCTGCAGGTACATATCCACGACCACTGTTAACAGTCATAGTCGCTTTTAGAGAAGAACCTTCACCGATTGTAAAGAGATAATGATCTGGATTTACAATTTCAATATCGCTATCTGTCAAAATGTCACCAGCTGTTACTTCAGCAGGACCTTCAACATCTAGTTCGATGATTTTTTCGTCTTCAACGTACGATTTCACTGCAATTCCTTTAATGTTCAGAATGATTTGCATCACGTCTTCACGAACACCTGGAACTGTGTCAAACTCATGTAACACACCATCAATGTTGATAGATGTTACAGCTGCTCCTGGTAGAGAAGCTAGAAGTACACGACGAAGAGAGTTACCAAGAGTTGTACCGTAGCCACGTTCAAGTGGTTCGATTACAAACTTGCCATAATCTTTATTTTCATCAATTTTTGTTATATTTGGTTTTTCAAACTCGATCATTTAGTTACTCCCTCTTAAACGAAAAGCAGTGTAATGCGATGATTATACACGGCGACGTTTTGGAGGACGAGCACCATTGTGTGGCACTGGAGTCACATCACGAATTGCTGTTACTTCAAGACCAGCGGCAGCAAGCGCACGAATAGCTGACTCACGACCAGAACCTGGACCTTTTACAGTAACTTCAACTGATTTAAGACCGTGTTCTTGTGCAGATTTAGCAGCAGCTTCAGAAGCCATTTGAGCAGCGAATGGTGTAGATTTACGAGAACCTTTGAAACCAAGAGCACCAGCTGATGACCAAGCAATTGCATTACCATGCACATCAGTAATCATAACAATAGTGTTATTAAATGTAGCGTGAATATGAGCAATACCAGATTCGATATTCTTTTTCACACGACGTTTACGTGTTGGTTTAGCCAAGACTTTTACCTCCTATATTATTTTTTCTTACCAGCAATCGCAACAGCTTTACCTTTACGAGTGCGAGCGTTGTTTTTAGTGTTTTGTCCACGGACAGGAAGTCCACGACGGTGACGGATACCACGGTATGAACCGATTTCCATCAAACGTTTGATGTTCAAGTTTACTTCACGACGAAGGTCACCTTCAACTTTGATTGCATCCACTTCACGACGGATAGCATCTTCTTGATCTGATGTAAGATCACGTACACGAACATCTTCTGAGATTCCAGCAGCAGCCAAAATTTTCTTAGATGTTGCAAGTCCGATACCATAAACATAAGTCAATGAGATTACTACGCGTTTGTCATTTGGAATGTCAACTCCAGCAATACGAGCCATGTTTTCTCCTTTCTATCTTATCCTTGACGTTGTTTGTGTTTTGGATTTGCTGGGCAAATTACCATAACACGACCATTACGACGAATAACTTTACAGTATTCGCAAATTGGTTTGACCGATGGTCTTACTTTCATTTCTTATCCCTCCAAGTTTTTCGATTATTTAAAGCGGTAAGTGATACGTCCACGTGTCAAGTCATATGGACTCATTTCGACAGTAACACGATCTCCCGCTAAAATACGAATATAGTTTTTACGAATTTTACCAGAAACTGTTGCTAAAATCTGATGTCCATTTTCAAGTTCAACCGTAAACATTGCATTCGGCATTGTATCAACTACTTTGCCTTCAACTTCAATCACATCGTCTTTTGCCACGCAAAAGCACCTCCATAAATTTCGATTCGATGCCTCTAGACACAGAGACAACAATTATAAGTCAGACTATCTCAGTATAACATTTGTAGCGGATTTTTGCAAGTGTGAAAAACGCTTTATTTCAAATTTGTCAATACTTTTTCGATATCTGAGAAGACATCATTGATATCTTGATTACCTTCGATGTCATGAACCAAACCTTTGGCACGGTAGTGAGCAATGATTGGTTCTCCTTGAGCAATATTCACATCCAAACGACGTTTCACTGTCTCAGGCTTATCATCTTCACGTTGGTAGTAATCTTCTTCTTTATAGTCAACTGGTGGGTTAAAGACCTTGTGGAAAGTTTCTCCAGTTACGCGGTGGATGATACGGCCACTCAAACGTTCCAAGAGGCTATCTGGATTCACTTCAATGTTGATGACACCTTCTAGTTCAATGCCAAGTTCAGCCAATGTTTTGTCCAAGGCATGAGCTTGTTCGATTGTACGTGGGTAACCATCCAACAAGAATCCTGTTTCTTTAATATCATCTTGTGAAAGACGTTCTTTTACGATTCCATTTGTAACTTCGTCAGGAACCAATTCACCCTTGTCAATGTATGACTTAGCAAGAACACCCATTTCAGTTTGATTTGCCATAGCAGCACGGAACATATCACCTGTTGAGATATGTGCAACATGGAATTGTTCTACGATTTTTGCTGCTTGAGTTCCCTTACCTGCACCAGGTAAGCCCATAATCAAAAGATTCATGATTTGATCTCCTTATTTTATTTTTAAATAGAAGCAAAAAGTCTTTTCACCCCTATTTAAAAACAAAATAGAAGAGGGGAGACCAAACTCTCACAAATGTCAGAGTTTAAACCTCCACTCCCTCAGCATTTACTGATTCATACTCAATGAAAATCAAAGAACAAACTAGGAAGCTAGCCGCAGGCTGCTCAAAACACTGTTTTGAGGTTGTGGATATAACTGACGAAGTCATTAACCGTACTACGGCAAGGTGAAGCTGACGTGGTTTGAATTTGATTTTCGAAGAGTATCAGTAAATACTTTTATTCTGTTCTATCCATGAAACCAACATACTTACGTTTCAATAGGTAACCTTCCAATTGTTTAATTCCTTCAATACCTGTAGAGATAATGATCAAAAGACTAGTTCCTCCAAAAGCAACCGCTTCTGAAAGTCCAAAGACATCTTTTGCTACAATCGGTAAAATAGAAATCACACCAAGGAAGAGGGAACCAACAGTTGCAAGACGACGAAGAAGTTTAGACATATATTCTTCTGTACCTTTACCAGGACGAACTCCGTGGATATAGGCACCGCTCTTTTGTAGGTTCTCTGCCGCTTTTTCAGGATTAATCTGTACAAACGTGTAGAAGAATGTAAAGAGAATAATCAACAAAGCATACATGGCAATACCAGTTGGTGAAGTTGTTGCCAGCATTTCTTGTGCTGTTCTTACCCAAGCCCAATCATGGCCTGTAGCGCTCAAAAACTGAAGAATAGCCGCAGGCGCTGCAGTAATCGAACTTGCGAAGATAACAGGGATAACTCCAGCAGGGTTTACCTTCAATGGAAGGTAAGAGCTAGATGGAGCACCTTGTGCAACCTTCGTATATTGGATTGGAATTTTATATTCTGCTTGTTGAACATAAGTTGTAAAGTAAATGATCAACAATACAGCAATAATCAAGATGATTACGAAAATGATAGATGAGTTGATACGGCTACTTGGAACGTTCACAAAGTAGTCTACATAGATGCCCTGAATCATCTCTGGAATTGAAGCAACAATCCCGGCAAAGATAATCATAGAAACACCATTTCCGTATCCCTTATCTGTAATTTGCTCTCCCAACCACGTCACAATCATACTACCAGCTGTTAAGATGATACCAATCATGATAAAGACTTGTGGAGTAAGAGCCGTTTTCAACAATTGAGCTCCAGCCAAAGTATTAAAACCAGCTGTAATCCCGATAGATTGCACAAAGGCTAGACCTAGAGCAATATAACGAGTAGCTTGATTCAATTTTCTTCGACCTACTTCCCCTTGTTTCCCCCACTCTACAAACTTGGGTAAAATATCCATTTGCAAGAGTTGGACAACGATAGAGGCTGTAATGTAGGGACTAACACCAAGTGCAAAAACTGAGAAGTTTTTCATGGCATTCCCTGACACCAAGCTCAACATGTTTAAGAAGGATAATCCACTTAAAGCATTCAAGCTATTGGCATTCACACCAGGAACTGTAATACTAGTCCCGATACGAAAGACCAAAACGATAAAAATTGTAAATAAAATTTTTGATCGAACCTGCTTGACTTTAAGAGCTTCTCTTAATAATTTAAAAAACATAGGTCACCTCTCTTAGATGACTTCTACTGAACCACCTTTAGCAGTGATAGCTTCTTCAGCTGATTTAGAGAATTTAGCTGCTTTCACAGTCAATTTCTTAGTCAACTCACCGTTACCAAGAATTTTAACACCTGATTTTTCAGCTTTAACAATTCCTGCTTCGATAAGAACAACTGGAGTAACTTCAGCACCATCTTCAAAGACGTTCAATTGGTCAAGGTTCACAATTGCGTATTCTTTAGCGTTGATGTTAGTGAATCCACGTTTTGGAAGGCGACGGAACAATGGAGTTTGTCCACCTTCAAAACCAAGGCGAACTCCGCCACCGCTACGAGCTTTTTGACCTTTTTGACCACGACCAGATGTTTTACCGTTACCTGATGAAGTACCACGACCAACGCGGTTACGTACTTTACGAGAACCTTCTGCAGGTTTCAATTCATGAAGTTTCATTTTTATTTTCTCCTCTTTTGTAAAATGCTAGCGCCGATAAGGGAGAAAAGGTTGTCTCCCCCATCAACTCGCCTATACGACGTCATCATAGATGACTATATCTAGTTTTAGGGGATGGTATACTGCACATCCCCTAAAAATTCATTAGTTTACTTCTTCAACTGTTACTAAGTGAGATACTGCTGTGATCATACCACGGATAGCAGCGTTGTCTTCTTTAATAACAGAGCTGTTCAATTTGCCAAGTCCAAGTGCTACAACAGTTTTACGTTGTGATGGAATGCGTCCGATTGGAGACTTAGTCAAAGTAATTTTAATTTGAGCCATTTTATCCCCTTTCTTATGCCAAATCAGAAACTGAAATACCACGAAGGGCAGCAACTTCTTCAGCGCGTTTCAATTGTTTCAAACCTTCAACAGTTGCACGAACAATGTTGATTGGAGTGTTAGAACCAAGTGATTTAGATGTAATATCTGCCACACCTGCCAATTCCACAACGGCACGAACTGCACCACCAGCGGCAACTCCAGAACCTTCTACAGCAGGTTTCAACAATACTTTAGCTCCACCGAATTCTGAAAGAACTTCGTGTGGGATTGTTGTTCCAACCATAGGAACTTCGATCAAGTTTTTCTTAGCATCGTCTACTGCTTTACGGATTGCTTCTGGAACTTCTTGAGCTTTACCAGTACCAAATCCTACGCGACCGTTGTGGTCACCAACAACAACAAGAGCTGCGAAACGAAGACGACGTCCACCTTTAACAACTTTTGTAACACGGTTGACAGCAACTACGCGTTCTTCTAATTCAACTGCATTGTCTTTAAATGCCATTTTCTAGTGTCCTCCTATTAGAATTTCAATCCGTTTTCACGAGCTGCATCAGCCAAAGCTTTCACACGTCCGTGATATAGATATCCACCGCGGTCGAACACCACTTCTGAAATACCTTTAGCGTTTGCACGTTCTGCAACGAGTTTACCGACAGCAACGGCTTGTTCAGTTTTAGTTCCTTTTGAAACTTCCTTGTCAAGAGTTGAAGCACTTGCGAGCGTTACACCCGCTACGTCATCAATCACTTGAGCGTAGATGCCTGTATTAGAACGGAATACGTTCAAACGTGGGCGATCAGCAGTTCCAGAGAGTTTTCCGCGAACGCGACGGTGGCGTTTTTGGCGGAGTTTGTTTTTATCTGGTTTTGAAATCACAGTTTTCACCTCTTTAGTTTTAAATCGTGTGCTATGCACAAAGTTGGAAAATAGGTTGGTGGTTGATAAACAACCACTCAACATTATTTACCTGTTTTACCTTCTTTACGGCGAACGAATTCACCAACGTAACGGATACCTTTACCTTTATATGGTTCTGGTGAACGAAGGCTACGTACGTAAGCAGCTGTTTGACCAACTACTTCTTTTGAAATTCCGCTAACAACGATTGTTGTTGGATTTGGAAGTTCAAAAGTAATTCCTTCTGGAGCTTCAACTTCGTCTGGATGAGATTTACCAACAGCCAAAACAAGTTTAGTTCCTTGAAGTTGTGCACGGTAACCAACCCCACGCATTTCAAGTTCTTTCTTGAATCCTTCTGATACACCAACAACCATGTTGTTCAAAAGGGCACGAGTAGTTCCGTGGATAGTTTTCATTTCTTTTGAATCGTTTGGACGGTGAAGAGTTACTTCAGTACCTTCCACACGGATTTCAATATCTTTTGAGAACTCACGAGTAAGTTCTCCTTTAGGTCCTTTTACAGTTACAACGTTGTCATTGTTAGTGATTTCAACACCAGCAGGCAACACGATAACTTTATTACCAATACGTGACATGTTTATTTTCTCCTGTTAAATTGTCAGGCCAGATTGGCCAGTTTTCACGGGGTTAAAGATACTTATTGAGTTCAATAGCTAAATTGAACACGCTCTAAGAACTGTGCAAAATAGATAAGTTGGCTTGTTTGTAAACAAACTTCTCCAACTTCCTAATTTTGCTTTGTTCTTTACGAGCTTTGTATCTTGATTTTACCAAACGTAAGCGATAACCTCACCACCAACATTCTTTTGGCGTGCTTCTTTATCAGTAAGCAAACCTTCAGAAGTTGAAAGGATAGCAATTCCAAGTCCGTTAAGAACTTTTGGAAGGTCTTCACGTTTTTTGTAGACACGAAGTCCTGGTTTAGAAACACGTTTCAAGTTAGTGATAACTTTTTCACCGTTTGGTCCGTATTTAAGGAATACACGGATGATGCCTTGTTTGTCATCTTCGATGATTTCAACGTTTTTTACAAAACCTTCGCGTTTAAGGATTTCAGCAATCCCTTTTTTGATGTTTGATGCAGGTACTTCAAGTACTTCGTGTTTCGCTTGGTTAGCGTTACGAATACGAGTTAGGAAGTCTGCGATTGGGTCAGTCATAACCATTTTGTTTTTCTCCTCTTACTAGTAGTTTGCAAGTTGCACTTGCTAGTTAATGATTGAGCTAGGCTCAGATAGTATTGACACATTCAAATGAGATAACTCTTATTTGAACACGAGCTACAACCTGTGCAAAAAAGATAAATTTGTTTTGGAGCATCGCTCCTTCACCAAATTTCCTATTTTTGCTGTGGTTGTCACGCTCTTTGTATCATGATATTACCAAGATGCTTTTGTTACACCAGGGATTTGTCCTTTGTAAGCTAATTCACGGAAGCAAACACGGCAAAGTTTAAATTTGCGGTAAACTGAATGTGGACGACCACATTTTTCACAACGAGTATAAGCTTGAGTAGAGAACTTCGCTGGACGTTTGTTCTTAGCAATCATTGATTTTTTAGCCATTAGATTTACCTCCTATATTATTTTGCAAAAGGCATTCCAAGGCCTGTAAGCAATGCACGTGACTCTTCGTCAGTGTTAGCAGTTGTTACGATAACGATGTCAAGACCACGAGTTTTGTCAACGTCATCGAAGTTGATTTCTGGGAAGATCAATTGTTCTTTCACACCAAGTGTGTAGTTTCCGCGTCCGTCAAATGATTTTGTTGGAACACCGTGGAAGTCACGTACACGTGGAAGTGAAACTGAAACCAATTTATCCAAGAATTCGTACATACGTTCACCACGAAGGGTAACTTTTGCACCGATCGCAACACCTTCACGAAGACGGAAGCCGGCGATTGATTTTTTAGCTTTAGTGATAAGTGGTTTTTGACCTGAGATAAGTGCTAATTCTTCAGCAGCTTTTTCAAGACTTTTAGCGTTTGATACAGCTTCACCAACACCCATGTTCAAAACGATCTTATCTACTTTAGGCACAGCCATCACTGATGAGTAGTTGAATTGTTCTGTCAAAGCAGGAACTACTTCATTAAGATATTTTTCTTTTAAACGATTTGCCATTATACTTCTCCTTTCCTTCGTGATTAATCAAGCACTTCGCCTGATTTTTTGTTGTAGCGAACTTTTTTACCGTCTACAAATTTGTAACCAACACGACCAGCTACACCATTTTTGTCCAAAACTTGAACGTTTGATACGTGGATAGCTGCTTCTTTCTCGATGATACCACCTTGAGGAAGCTCATTAGTTGGACGTTGGTGTTTCTTAACGATGTTAACACCTTCAACGATAACTTTGTTTACTTTTGGAAGGGCAGTAAGGACAACAGCTTCTGTTCCCTTATCTTTACCAGCGATTACGCGAACTTTGTCGCCTTTTTTTACAAACATTAGGTTTCTCCTTGATTTTTCTTACGCCCATAAGGGCACCCTAGCTTAAAGCTAGGGGACTAGTTTGTTTCTAAAAATTAAAGTACTTCTGGAGCAAGTGACACGATCTTCATGAAGCCACCTTCACGCAATTCACGTGCAACTGGGCCAAAGATACGTGTTCCGCGAGGAGTTTTGTCTTCACGGATGATAACTGCTGCGTTTTCGTCAAATTTGATGTATGAACCATCAGCACGACGAGCACCTGATTTAGTACGAACGATAACTGCTTTAACAACGTCACCTTTTTTAACCGCACCACCAGGAGTAGCTTGTTTTACAGATGCCACGATAACATCACCGATGTTTGCAAATTTGCGTCCTGAACCACCAAGAACTTTGATAGTCAAGATTTCGCGAGCACCGCTGTTGTCTGCGACTTTCAAACGAGTTTCTGTTTGAATCATTTCAGTTTTCTCCTTTCAGGTTTGATTAGATGATGACCGCTTCTTCAACAACTTCTACAAGACGGAAACGTTTTGTAGCTGAAAGCGGACGAGTTTCCATGATACGTACGATATCGCCTTCTTTGGCAACATTGTTTTCATCATGAGCTTTGTATTTTTTAGAGTAGTTAATACGTTTACCATAGACTGGGTGGTTACGTTTTGTTTCAACTACAACTGTGATTGTCTTGTCCATTTTGTCAGATACAACACGTCCAACAAGAACTTTACGATTATTGCGTTCCATTGAAATTTCTCCTTCCCTAGTCTATTATTTCGCTTCAGATTGAACTGTTTTGATACGAGCAATTTGTTTTTTAACTTCTTTCAAGCGAGCTGTTTGTTCCAATTGACCAGTAGCAGCTTGGAAACGAAGTTCAAACAATTCTTTTTTCAATTCGTTTTCGCGCTTCGCGAGTTCTTCTTGAGAAAGACCACGAAGTTCTTTAACAAATTCTTTTACTTCATTAAGTTTCATGCCTTCTCCTTATTCTGCTTCACGTTTTACGAATTTACATTTAACTGGCAATTTGTGGCTAGCAAGACGAAGCGCTTCACGTGCAATCTCTTCAGATACACCAGCGATTTCGAACATCACTTTACCACGTTTAACTGGTGCTACCCAACCTTCAGGTGCCCCTTTACCAGATCCCATACGCACACCGATAGCTTTAGCAGTGTATGATTTGTGTGGGAAGATTTTAATCCAAACTTTACCACCACGTTTCATGTAACGAGTCATGGCGATACGAGCAGCTTCGATTTGGCGGTTAGTGATCCAGTGGCTAGTTGTAGCTTGAAGACCGTATTCACCGAATGCTACTTCTTTTCCACCTTTTGCTTCACCGCGCATTTTTCCACGGAATTCACGACGGTGTTTAACACGTTTAGGTACTAACATTGGTTATTTACCTCCTTTAGTGTTTTTGCGAGCTGGAAGAACTTCACCACGGTAGATCCATACTTTAACACCAAGTTTACCGTATGTAGTATCTGCTTCTTCCCAAGCATAATCGATATCTGCACGAAGTGTGTGAAGTGGAACTGTTCCTTCAGAGTATCCTTCAGCACGGGCGATATCTGCACCGTTCAAACGACCTGATACTTGAGTTTTGATTCCTTTAGCTCCAGCACGCATTGCACGTTGGATTGCTTGTTTTTGTGCACGACGGAAAGCAACACGTTGCTCCAATTGACGAGCAATTCCTTCACCTACAAGGTGAGCATCCAAATCAGGTTGTTTGATTTCGATGATGTTGATGTGTACTTGTTTTCCAGTCAATTTGTTAAGTTTTGCACGGAGTGCATCAACGTTAGCACCACCTTTACCGATAACCATACCTGGTTTAGCAGTGTGAAGTGAAACGTTAACTTTGTTTACTGCGCGTTCGATTTCGATAGTTGAAACTGCTGCGTCAGCAAGTTCTTTTTGAACGAATTTACGGATTGCAAGATCTTCATGAAGGTAATCCGCGTATTCTTTTTCAGCATACCATTTGGCATCCCAATCACGGATGATGCCGACACGCATACCAATTGGATGTACTTTTTGACCCACGATTTTACCTCCTTATTTTTCTGCAACAGCTACAGTGATGTGAGCTGTACGTTTGTTGATTGGTGAAGCTGAACCTTTCGCACGTGGACGGAAACGTTTCATAGTTGGTCCTTCGTTTGCGAATGCTTCAGATACTACCAAGTTAGCTTTATCCAAACCAAAGTTGTTTTCAGCGTTAGCTACAGCTGAGTTCAAAACTTTCAAGATGATTTCAGCAGCTTTGTTTGGAGTGAATGTCAAGATTGCGATTGCATCGGCTACGCTTTTACCACGGATGTTATCAAGAACAAGACGTGATTTACGAGGTGAAACACGTACTGTACGAGCCATTGCTTTAGCTGAAGTAATTTCTGCCATTTATGTTCTCCTTATTTTCTACGTGTTTTCTTGTCGTCTGCAGCGTGACCTTTGTAAGTACGAGTTGGTGCAAATTCACCAAGTTTGTGACCTACCATGTCTTCTTGAATGTAAACAGGTACGTGTTTACGTCCGTCATAAACTGCAATAGTGTAACCAATGAAACTTGGGAAGATCGTTGAACGACGTGACCAAGTTTTAATAACTTTTTTCTTTTCGTCGTTAGCTTGAGCTTCAACTTTTTTCATCAAATGCTCATCGACGAAAGGTCCTTTTTTAAGACTGCGTCCCATTTTTATATTTTCTCCTTTAAATGTTGTACCACAGCGGCTTGCGCTCACATGGAGCGCTACCGAGCTGGCGGATTTACTAGCTGCTTAAGCGACTAGTTTAATATTATTTCTCGTTGCGACGACGAACGATAAGTTTGTCAGATTTCGCTTTCTTGTTACGAGTTTTAAGACCAAGAGCAGGTTTGCCCCATGGAGTAGATGGTGCTTTACGACCAACTGGTGCTTTACCTTCACCACCACCGTGTGGGTGATCGTTAGGGTTCATTACAGAACCACGAACTGTTGGGCGGATACCTTTCCAACGGCTACGTCCTGCTTTACCAAGGTTTACAAGTCCATGTTGTTCGTTTCCGACAACACCAACTGTAGCACGGCAAGTTCCAAGAATCATACGAACTTCACCTGATTGAAGACGAACAAGTACGTATTTACCTTCAGAACCCAATACTTGAGCAGATGCTCCAGCAGCACGTACCAATTCACCACCACGACCTGGTTTCAACTCGATGTTGTGAATCAAAGTACCAACTGGGATGTTAGCAAGTGGAAGAGCGTTTCCGACTTTGATATCTGCTTCTGGACCTGAAACGATACGTTGACCTACTTCAAGACCTTTTGGAGCGATGATGTATGCTTTCACACCGTCAGTGTAGTGTACAAGAGCGATGTTTGCAGAACGGTTTGGATCGTACTCGATAGTTTTAACAACTGCTTCAACGTTGTCTTTGTTACGTTTGAAGTCAACCAAACGGTAGAAACGTTTGTGTCCACCACCTTGGTGACGAACTGTGATACGACCGTTGTTGTTACGACCAGCCTTGCTCTTCAATGCAACAAGCAATGATTTTTCAGGAGTGCTTGTTGTGATTTCAGCGAAATCCAAAGAAGTCATATTACGGCGACCGTTTGTTGTTGGTTTATAAACACGAATTCCCACGATATTTCCTCCTTAGATTATTCAGCTTCAGCAGCAAACAACTCGATTGCTTTTGAATCAGCTGTAAGTGTGATGATAGCTTTTTTAGTTTTGTTAGTAAAACCAGTGTAACGTCCAACACGTTTAGCTTTAGGTTTTACGTTGATTGTGTTAACGTTGGCAACTTTAACACCTTCGAAAGCAGCTTCAACAGCTTGCTTGATCAAAAGTTTGTGTGCACGAGTGTCAACTTCAAATACATATTTACCTGCTTCAAGTTGAGCCATTGAGCTTTCAGTGATTACAGGTTTTTTGATAACATCATACAAATTCATTATGCAAGAACCTCCTCGATTTTAGAGATAGCTGCTTGTGTGACAAGAAGTTTGTCGCTATTTGCGATGTCAAGAACACTTGCAGTTGTAGCAGTTGCAACTTTCACGTTTGGAAGGTTACGAGCTGAAAGAGCTGCGAATTCATTTCCTTCTTCAAGGATAACAAGAACTTTAGAATCGATGCTCAATGCTGCAAGAACTTTTGCAAATTCAGCAGTTTTTGGAGCTGTAAATGAAAGAGCGTCTACAGCTACGAATTTGTTTTCAGCAACTTTTTCAGAGTAAACTGATTTAAGAGCTAGGCGACGAACTTTTTGTGGAAGTTTGTAGCCGTATGAACGTGGAGTTGGTCCGAAGACAACACCACCACCACGCCATTGTGGTGAGCGGATAGAACCTTGACGAGCACGTCCAGTTCCTTTTTGACGCCATGGTTTGCGTCCACCACCTGATACTGCAGAGCGGTTTTTAACAGCGTGTGTTCCTTGACGAAGGCTTGCGCGTTGGCTGATGATCACATCAAACACAACTGATTCATTTGGTTCGATACCAAATACTGCATCGTTAAGAACAACTTGGCCAGCTTCTTTACCAGTTTGGTCAAATAATGTTACGTTTGCCATTGTGACTGATTTCCCCTTTCTTTATTATTTACCAGCTTTAACTGCTGATTTGATAGTGATAAGAGATTTCTTAGCACCTGGTACGTTACCTTTGATAAGGATAACGTTCTTTTCTGGAACGACTTGTACAACTTCAAGGTTTTGGATTGTTACACGGTCGCCACCCATACGTCCTGCAAGGTTTTTACCTTTGAATACGCGGTTAGGTGCAACAGGTCCCATAGAACCTGGACGACGGTGGTAACGAGAACCGTGAGCCATTGGTCCACGTGATTGTCCGTGGCGTTTGATAACACCTTGGAAACCTTTACCTTTAGAAGTACCAGTTACGTCAACAACGTCTCCAGCTGCGAATGTTTCAACTGTGATTTCAGCACCAACTTCCAAGCCTTCAACGTTTTTGAATTCACGAATGAAGCGCTTAGGAGCCGTGTTAGCTTTCGCTACATGTCCTTTAGCAGGTTTGTTGCTCAATACTTCGCGTTTGTCATCGAAACCAACTTGGATAGCGTTGTATCCGTCTGTTTCAACAGTTTTAACTTGAAGAACAACGTTTGGAGTTGCTTCAATAACTGTTACAGGGATCAATTCGCCAGCTTCAGTGAAGATTTGAGTCATTCCCACTTTTTTCCCTAAGATTCCTTTTGTCATGAGAAAATAGTTCCTTTTCTATATTTTTTATTCAAAAAGTTTTTAACGAGCGTTTTTTATGCTCAAGGTATCAAGCTTTAGATTAAAGTTTGATTTCTACGTTTACACCACTTGGAAGATCCAATTTCATCAAGGCATCAACTGTTTTTTGAGTTGGGTTAACGATATCGATCAAACGTTTGTGTGTACGCATTTCAAATTGTTCGCGAGAGTCTTTGTATTTGTGAGTCGCACGAATAATTGTGTAGAGGCTACGTTCAGTTGGAAGTGGGATTGGACCCGCAACTTGTGCACCTGTACGAGTAGCTGATTCTACGATTTTTGCAGCCGCTGTGTCAAGCGTACGGTGTTCGTAAGCTTTCAAACGGATACGGATTTTTTTGTTTGCCATCTTTTTCTCCTTTTCGTCTATTTAAGATAATAGGCTAGCTCCACAAGAAAACCGACGCGGTGTTGCGTGGCAATGCAACCGAGCGTGTCGCAACCTCTTGCATCAAAGCTAAAGCTGTAAATTACAGCACCATAATAGAATAACACAAAGCCCCTGCGATTGCAAGGGATTTGTTGCTGTTTTTTAAAGTTTTTAACATGAAAATGTTTTCTTTTTTGACAGGTCATTTATTTAAGTATTTTATGGAAGAAAGTTACTCTCTCTTCACCTGCTCATAGCTTTCTTTTCCATCATTGAGCTTATCCCAAATCACCACTTGCCCACTTTTGAGAGATTTTTGCACATCAATAATTCGTTGATTGGACGAACCACGAAACTGGAGCATGAGATTTCTCTTAGTTCGATCATACCGTCCATCGACAAGAATGTCAATCAGCGATAAGAGTTCCAATTTATCTGGGGTCTCCAGCATCATTTCTTCCCACGTGTAGCCCGTCCAGGACCAGATGTCTTTATCTGGCAATTCCTTTCGGATGCGTTTAACGAGTGGCAAGAGAATACCCGTATTGAGAAAAGGTTCTCCTCCCAACAAAGTCAAGCCTTGAACATAGGGCTGAGCAAGATCTGACATGATCTGCTCTTCCAATTCTGCTGTATAGGGAATGCCAGCATTGAAAGACCAAGTCGCAACATTATAACATCCCTCGCAGTGAAACATACAGCCTGATACATAGAGAGAATTACGCACGCCTTCTCCATCTACAAAGTTAAAGGCCTTATAGTCGATGATACGCCCTTGACTGAGTTCCTCGCTTTTCCATTCTTGTGGCTTTGGATTATTCATTTGCTACCTCTATCCAATAACGCTCGACTCCATTACGAACATCCTCAATAAGACCTCCATTTGCTAGAATGACTGCTCTGCTAGCAGGATTATTCACGCTACAGGTCACAAGAGCTTTCTTGATGTTCTTTTCCTTAGCAACTTGCAAACCCTGACGGAGAGTTTCCTTAGCATAACCTTTGCCTCTTTCAGATGGTCGGATAGAATAGCCGATATTCCCTGCATAATTCAGTAAACCCTCATTCAGTCTCAATCGCAGATTCAAAAATTCTAGAGCACGACCTACATCATCAAATGATACAAATTGAATAGAAGGAACACGATTTTCAGGCAAGTTAATTCCCATCTCTTTTTGCATATTTGTTTCCAACCAGTCTTCATACACAAAGTTCTCTGTATCCCAAAATCCTCCATCATGGGCTGATTGGCTCTTTTCAAATTCCTCTATCATGTCTATAACAGCTTTCTTATCCGCTAGTCTTGGTCTGCGCAATTCCATCCTTACCTCCCACTAAGAGAAAAGCGAGAGTTGACTCTCACTTTTATTTTTTCTTATTCTTGTTTAAAAATTGTTCTCTGAGGTTGAGCAAGCGTTCTTTCTTACCAGCTCCACCTTTAGAGTGTTTCTCGTGATAACGGGTCACTTGTGCTCGCCCCTTATCGTCTAGTTGAGCCATTCATGTGTTTGACACGCGCAGCGATTTCCTTGTGACGTCCATTAACCATCGGACGCGCTTGAGGATTGCCTAGGTAGCCACAAGTTCGTTTAACAACGTCTACTGTTTTAGGGTCACTGTTACCACAGTTAGGGCAAGCAAATCCTCTTTCAGTTGGTTCAAAATCTCCTTCAAAGTCACACTTGTAGCAACGGTCAATCGGAGTATTGGTTCCTAGATAGCCCACACGATCATAGGCATAGTCCCAGACAGCTTCCAGGGCCTTTGGATTTTGCTGAAGAACTGGATACTCACAATAATGGATAAAACCACCTGACGCACCTGCTTCTGGATAGACTTTCTCAAAGTCTAATTTTTCAAACGGTGTTGGATTTTTACGAACATCATAATGGAAAGAATTGGTGTAGTATTCCTTGTCTGTGATATCAGGAATAGAGCCAAACTTCTCTGTATCTAGTCGGCAGAAACGGTCTGTCAAACTTTCAGATGGTGTTGAATAAATTGAGAAATGGTAACCATATTGATCCGACCACTCTTCCACCCGGCGTTTCATATCACGAATGATATCCAGCGTGAATTCCTTGGCTTCTGGATTGTGTTCCCAGCTATTTCCAAAGAAGACAGTAGCCACTTCGTACAAACCAATGTAACCTAGCGAAACGGTCGCACGACGATTCTTAAAGAGCTGGTCAACACTTTCTTCTTTACCTAGACGATGGCCAAAAGCACCGTATTGATAAAGGATAGGAGCATTGGCTGGCATCGCTTCTTTAGTGCGTTCGACACGGTAAACCAGAGCATCTTCAGCGATATTCATACGCTCGTTGAAGATTTCCCAGAACTTATTCATGTCGCCCTCAGATTCAAGGGCAATACGAGGAAGATTGACCGTCACAACACCTAGATTCATCCGACCCGAATTGACTTCTACACCATTCTCATCCTTCCATCCTTGAAGGAAAGAACGGCAGCCCATAGGAACTTTGAAAGAACCTGTCAAATCAACAATCTTATCATAGGACAAAACATCTGGATACATCCGTTTGGTTGCACACTCTAGGGCCAACTGTTTGATGTCATAGTTTGGAGTCCCTTCTTCCAAGTTAAGACCTCTTTTAAGCGTGAAGATGAGTTTAGGGAAAATAGCTGTGCGATGCTCTGATCCCAGACCCTTGATCCGAATGGTCAAGATAGCTTTTTGAATTTCCCGCTCAAAACGACTAGTTCCCAGACCAAAACCTAGTGAAGTAAAAGGTGTTTGGCCATTTGAAGTGAAGAGGGTGTTGATTTCATACTCGAGAGATTGCATGGCATCATAGATGTCCTTTTGCGTTTTCTTCCAAGCATAATCTTCCCGTTTTTCAGGCAAAACCCATTCTTCCGCATCTTTGAGATGTTTTTGGTAATTCTTCTCTGCGTACGGCGCCAAGACCTCATCGATACGGTCAGCTGAACAGCCTCCATACTGGCTAGAAGCAACGTTAGCAATGATTTGGGAAATCTGAGCTGTCGCAGTCTGGATAGACTTGGGACTCTCTACCTCCGCATTTCCAATCTTAAAACCATTTTCCAACATCCCCTTGAAATCAATCAAACAACAGTTGGTCATAGGGGTGTAAGGACTGTAGTCCAAATCGTGATAGTGGATATCCCCCTTTTGGTGGGCATTGGCTACGTGCTTAGGGAGCATTTGCAGTCCGATTGATTTCCCAACAATCCCTGCTGTCAAATCACGCTGGGTATTAAAGACATCGCTGTCTTTATTGGCATTTTCATTGACGACCGCTTGATCTTTATTGAGCAGTTTATGGATACTAAAGTTAATATCTGTCGCTTTTGAGCGTTCAAAATCCCTCTGTGTACGATAAGTAATATACTCCTCAGCCAACGCATATTCTTTGGCTTCAAGGAGTTCATGTTCTACAATATTTTGGATTTCGTAAATCTTAACTCCCTGTGGAAAGCGACTATGAATTTCTGTGACAATTCGCTCAGTCAGAGCATTTAGGCGCTTTTCAACCAAGGGTGTCACATCCATAACCTTGTCAGCCGCCTTGTGGAGAGCCTTATCAATCTTGTCCACATCAAATACAACACGTCTCCCATCTCGTTTTTCCACGAAGAGAGTTGGTAAGGTTATAATTTTTTCTTCTAGTGCAATCATATGCATGCTCTTTTCTAAAATGTTCTTTCTAAAAAGTATTATACCACTCTAAAAAGAAAAATCAATATCTTGTGTTAAAAATCCTAAAATTTTTAAAAATACACAAGATATTGATTTTGTTATTTGATTTTATAGACTTTGAATTCTGAGTAATCGGTCTTTACTGGTTGGTAATTTTCTTTCAAAATGGTTTCCACTTCAGACCATACTGCTACCTTATCGTTCACCACAATCACCTTGGGTTGTTTTTCTTTCAAGTCATTGAGTAGCTTATTCCGATTTTCCTCAGTTGCTGTATAGTGCAACGGGGACAAAATAGCCGATGGCGACAAGCGCTCACTCTTACGATAAAGAGTTGCGGTATCATCCCATGCATAGATAGCATCTTCCCTACTTGTCTCCTCTTTCACCAAATCAGCAAGATGATCACGTTCTTGATAAGGTACTGGATAAAGGACAAATCTCATCAAAAAAGGAACAGCTAAAAGGTATAACAAGGTTAAAATTGGTAGGTAAAGATTCCCCTTAGTATAGCGATGCCAGAGACTAACAGGCTCTTCTCTGCGTCTTCTTCTAACGCTACGACCACTCTGTTGCCCCTTAATATTAGACACTAAAAGCAGAAGAAAGACAGGGAAAATGAGCATCAAACGGGATGCATGTAGGGGATCCTGTGTAAAGAAAATCACTACCAAACCTAAAATTAGGAACAAACTCGCAGGCACTGAGATGACATATAGTTTAGAGGATTTAGATTGAAAGAGGCCTAAAAAGACAAAAACCAAAACTCCCATTCCCAGAGCCAACAACCCATAAAACAAAACATTTTCTAACAATGCCGAAACAGAAACCAAACGAATGGAATGAATTGGATACAAAATTCCACTAATCGCATCCTCAAAACTTCCTGTTGCAACACTATAGTAAGCAGTTGGATAAAAGACAAGTGAGAAACCTAAAGCCACTGCAAGAAACTGATAAAATCCATGTGCAAAACGTCTATGCCCAAGGTTAAAGACCAACAAGCCTAAACTCACTACAGCAATAAACAGGAGCGATGCCAAGGGAGCAAAGAAAAATCCGCCCGCCAAAGCCAACCCAATTCGTACAAATCCCTTATCATGGTTTGGATTACTTAGATAAGCCGCAACTAAACTAAAGGCCGCGAATAAGAAAGGAAGCGCTAAAAGAGTCGCATAGCCTCCACCAAACGCAAGACCTGTAACCAGCATGTAAAAAATAGTCACCACTTGTCCAGCTTGGTCTCCTTGCTCTGTCAAGGTGTCTGCCGATCGAAAGAGGAAAAATCCTCCTGCTACCAAGGCTAACCACTCAAAAATGGCAAAGAAAAATCCGCCCTGAGTCATGTAAGTCAGCAAATAATAAAGCAAACCTTGACTTCCATAATAGTCGCTGTAAATTTTCCCTGTCTGATGAAGGGCCCAACCTGCATAAAAATCCTGCACTTCCTGTGCACTCATTAAATCGAGTAATAGCGGTACTCCTAGAGTTATTCCTGTTACAAGCGTACTCCATAGTAAAATTTTTACCAAAGGAAGACGACTTGATTCACGATGATGCGATTCTTGTTCGATTTGGTATTCTAGAGGTTCACGATTCTCCTGATGAACTTCTTCTACTCTACCATACACACTCATATCGTTTCTCCTATTCAATTTATCTGTCTTAGTATATCAAAAAGTCCTAGGATTGTCAGCTTGCGATGGCTGTTTGAGTGATTTTTTGCATAGTTTCACAAAGGTTTCAATTTCCCAAAATCGGTGTAAATGTGTCTGTTTAAATGTCGTGATATAGTTTAATTCGTTCTGAGTTAGCATCTTCCCTCCTACATCTTCTTATTCGTAAAAGGCAAGAAAAAGAGGACTGGTTTGTGTCCTCAGTCCTAGATTTCTTATAAGATAGGGGCGAATAACTGGGCAATTTCCTTAATCAATTTCTGATACCAGCTATTTTTTATCGTATGAGGGAAAATTTCTTGCGATGCTGAAAAAATCTCCTGAAAATCTTTTTGAATCTCAGTGATTGATTCTGTTTTATATAGCAAGACTGCATTTTCATAGTGGTGAAGCAAACTTCTATAATCTAAGTTAATGGTCCCAACTGCAGCAAAGTCCTTATCCACTAGGATTTGTTTACTGTGGATAAAGCCTGGACTATACTCAAAAATCCTTACTCCCGCTGACATCAAATCCGGATAGGCCCCTCTTGTGATGAGTTGAATTAATTTCTTATCCGGAATGAAAGGGGTCACGATGCGGACATCAACACCCCTCATGGCTGCATTTTTAATACTCTCCGTCAAATCATAGTCAATAATCAAATAGGGTGTTGTAATATAGACTGAATCAGTGGCCTGATTAATCAAACTTTGATAAACTTTTTTCCCTACCTGAGTACGGAAGATGGGCTTGGGTCCACTACCGTAAGGAATACAGAGCCCTTGGCTAGAACGAGGTTGATTTTCCAAGTGATACTGGTCAAAATCACTGATTTCCCCACGATTAATGTACCAGGTCATCAAAAAGAGACGGGTGAGAGCCTTGACACCAGGACCATCTAAGCGAATCCCACTGTCCTTCCAGTAGCCAAAGCGTTCTACATGATTGATGTACTCATCGGCTAAGTTAATCCCTCCTGTATAGGCTATCTGACCATCTATGACAAGGATTTTACGATGGTCTCGATTATTATAAGCTACTGTCAAACGAGGAATCACCTTGTTAAACTTATGGGCTTCAATTCCTCGACTACGAAGCTGAATAGTGTAGTCTCCGGGTAAAGTCGCCATACAGCCGATATCATCATAGAGCATCTTGATCTCTACACCCTGAGCTGCCTTTTGCTCTAGTATATCTAATATGCTATTCCACATCAGACCTTCTTCGACAATATAGTACTCTAGAAAGATAAATTTCTCAGCTTTCTTGAGGTCTTCCAACATATGTTGCCACATGCTTTCACCCGAAGAAAAGAATTGTGAGTCTGTTCGATCATAGACATCGGCATTGCTATCCATACTTAACAAAGATTTGATCACTCCGTAAGCCGCCTTATCCTCTTCCTTCAATTTCTGGCGGAGAGCTTTACTGTTATCCTCCCGAAAATGCATGGAACCAAGTTTGTCCAACTGCTTGATTTCTTTTTTGGACAATCGCCTTTCACCAAACATCAGATAGAGCAAAGGGCCAATGATAGGAACAAAAGTTACCACTAACCACATTACCTTGCTTTCAGGCGCCATAGAACGATTGACAATTGCGACAATAGTCGCCATACTCATAAAGATTAAGAGAATGACCCATAGAATAGGGGCCATGCGCCCTAAATAAAGAAAGAGACCAAAAACAAGACAAAGTTCAAGTAGCATAATCGAAAGACTAAAGCCATACTTGGACATTAATAATTGAAATTTCCTATATTTCATATCCCCTCCTTGATATTTTGAATGGTAAAAACAGGTAATTGATACTCTTCGAAAATCAAATTCAAACCACGTCAGCTTCACCTTGCCGTACTTAAGTACAGCCTGCGGCTAGCTTCCTAGTTTGCTCTTTGATTTTCATTGAGTATGATACTAGTATAACGCAGGTATTCGCTAGAAGGCAAGTATTTATGGTCATTTTCTGAGTAATCATAAAAGAGACCGAAAAATCCAGTCTCCTTCTAGTCTATTTTGATAAAACGATACGATCAGACGTTTCTCTATCCATATCGTCGATAATCATCTGGTTACCATTGATTGTATAAATCTTGGCATCATCACCAATAATCATACGTTGATTGGCTTGATCGAAGCTGACCTGCTTGATTTCTTGTTCCCCATCAGTTTCTACCTGTGTCCAGGTACCAGTTGTTCCAGTTACCACTAAAGTGATACGGTCTCCTTCGTCCTGACCAGTATAAGTCCCATCAATATTAGTTGGTTGAGCCTCAGGTGCATTTTGTGAAGAACTTGTTGCTGCCTGATTTGTATTTTCTGTAGAAGATGAAGCAGCTTGTGATTGTTGAGTTTGTTGTGTTTGCGGTTGAGCTGCTGGTTGTTGAACTTGTTGAGCTCTTTGTGAACAAGCTACTAAGAGACTAAGACTTGCCATAGAAGCAAGAGAAAGTGTGAATGTTTTTAATTTCATGATGAATTTCCTTTCTGCTACCGATTTAGAGAATATTTCTTCTAAATGGTAGTTCCACTAGTATAACAAGTTCAAAAAAGGAGGTCAATTTATCTGCTCATTCCCCAGTAGGTGGCTCCGTACTTCTGAGATAAAATAGAGAGATCCTGTAACGAACAACA
The DNA here is from genome assembly GCA_905221125.1 of bacterium. Classification (GTDB taxonomy): domain Bacteria; phylum Bacillota; class Bacilli; order Lactobacillales; family Streptococcaceae; genus Streptococcus. Next base: position 144,908 of record CAJNBY010000001.1, read on the forward strand.
AATCCTGGGTATCGGCTCTTTCTTCAAAACTGCTAATAAATTCTCGGTAAGACGGAATCACATCGTAACCTGTTACATCTGTCTCATCCAAAGAACCTTGATAATCAAAGCCAGTTACCTTGAGTTCCACCTGAGGCAAATTTTCAGTCAGATAAGCCAACATCCCTTGATAATCCTTCCGTTTCAAGGCTCCAAATAGGATTTGAGGACGATATCCTTCCTGCTCTTTTTCTTTAATAAATTCAACCAAGCGAGTCAAGGCAGGGAGGTTATGAGCACCGTCCAAATAAATCTGAGGACGAATACGCTCCAAGCGACCAGCCCAATGGGTCTGTTCTAAGGCCTTTCTTACAGCCTGCTCATCAACAACTTCCTTTCCTTCTCCCATAAAAAGAAGAAAAGTTTGCAATGCCAAGGCCGCATTTTCCTGTTGATAGGCTCCTTCCAATCCTATTTTCAACTGTGAGAGGGTTCCTAAAGAGCTTGAAAAATCACCATTCAGCATTGAAAAATCCTGACCTGCCTGATAAAGGTCAACAGCTAAAGATTCCGCTTTTTTCTGACAAACAAGCCTAGCTTCTGGAGGCAATTTGGCAATCACTGCCTTTTTACCAGCCTTGAAAATACCAGCTTTCTGCTCTGCGATTGCTTCTAGACTATCACCCAAGGTCTCCTGATGGTCAAGCCCAATGGAGGTGATAACAGCAATCTCTCCAGTTACCACATTGGTCGTGTCAAGTAAGCCACCAATTCCCACTTCTAGTAAAACCAAATCCACCTCTTGCTCCCTAAAATAGAGGAAAGCAATCAAGGTCAGCAATTCAAAAAAGGACAACTGGTCATGGGTTTGCACAAGCGTCTTTTCCATCTCCTTGACCTGCTCAGCTAAACGGATAAAGTCTTCGTCTGCTATTGGTTGCCCACCAATGCAGATTCGGTCATTGATAGAGACAATATGAGGGGAGGTAAAGGTCGCAACTTTTTTGCCATGCCCCATAAATAGCTCCCTCATGAAAGCAATGGTAGAACCTTTCCCATTAGTCCCTGTTACATGGATAATAGGGTAAGACTTCTCAGGATTCCCTAACAAATCCACCGCTTGCTGCATTCGGCCCAAACCTGATCGAAAATTCAAACCAATCCGACTATGAAGCCATTCTTCTACTTCAAACATACACATCTCCTTGACAAAAGTCCAATCAATTACCTAGCAAAATTCCGTAGATAACAAAAAACGAGGTCAGGATTTTCGTCCCGACCTCTTACCTGGTTAGCTAATAACTAGCTACTATAAATATTAACGTGGGATAAAAACGTCCCCAGACTTACCAGTTCTCCCTTATTCAAAAGAACTGGAGTAAAAATATCCACTGGACTGCCTGCGTTTCTAATTTCTAGCGCAGGGCTAAACACGTCCACAGGACTTACCAGTTCTCTCTTATTTAAAGGAACTGGGGTAAAAATATCCCCCGGATATTTTTACTCCTCCATAAAGCTGTTGAAGACTTCTTCAATCATGTTCCATTCGTCTTCTGAGTCTTCTGGGATTGGTTGCAATTCGCCTTCTGTTCCATCCTCGTTTTCGATGAATGAGTAAGCTTGGATTTCAACTTGTCCGTCTTCGTCTTCTTCTGCGTTAACTGGCACTAGAAGAACATAGTTTTTACCAAATTCTTCTTTTCCATCAATCGTCAAAAGGATTTCAAACAAGGTTTCATTTCCTTGCTCATCTACTAGTGTAATTAATTCACGTTCTTCGTGGTCGTGGTTATGATCGTGTGACATAGCCTCTCCTTTATATTAAAATTTTCTATCTAAATAATTTTGTAAAATCAGCTGAGCTGCTAACTTATCAATGACTTTCTTGCGCTTATTGCGACTGATATCTGCTTGTTCAATCAACATGCGTTCAGCGGCAACTGTTGTCAAGCGTTCATCTTGATAGTCTACTGGTAAACCAAAAAGCTCTTCTAGCTTTGCTCCGTATGCTTGACTAGCTTCCACGCGCGGTCCGCTTGTATTGTTCATGTTTTTAGGTAAGCCCACTACAAATCGTTCCACCTTGTAAGTATCAACCAACTCCTTAACACGGTCAAAACCAAATTGGCCTTGTTCCTCATTGATTTGGATGATTTCAAGCCCTTGAGCTGTGAAACCTAGCGGATCGCTAATCGCCACCCCTACCGTTTTGGAACCGACGTCCAATCCCATAATTCTCATAGGTTATAGATCGACTCCTTGTCCTTTAAGGTAGTAGCGAACCAATTCCTCAACGATTTCATCACGCTCATACTTACGGATTTGATTTCGTGCATTATTATAACGAGGAACGTAGGCAGGGTCTCCACTCAATACGTAACCTACGATTTGGTTAATTGGGTTGTAGCCCTTATCGTTCAACGAAGCATAGACATCAGTCAAAGTTTCGCTAATTTCTTTTTTATTGGAATCGTCCAATTTAAAACGTACTGTTTCTTCAGTAAATCCCATTCTAACACCCTCTTTCCTTAGAATAGTACCATTATAGCATAATTCCTTACCTTCTACAATTCAGGCAGTCTATTTATTTGGATTTTCTATTGTTCTGTCGCACCATTTGCCAATCTATCTGAAATATATTTGCTTGGTTCATTTTTCAAAAGATTTTCCAAGCCAATATTCTTCAGATATTCCAATTGAGAAGCCTTCTTGACATCCAAAACTTGAAAATCATAACTAGTCGTTGTTTGAAGTTCTGTTGCACTCAATAATTTGGTTTCAAGCTTAAAGCCTGCCAATTTACGAGCTTCAATGATAGACTCATCCTTCTCCTCCGCCTCAAGAAGAGCTTTTTGAGTTTCTTCCACACCATGTTGGTCAATATAGGTCTTCAACTCATCTGAGACTGGACGCTTTTGTTGGATGGTTAGGCTCAAAAAAGTCTTGTCTTTATAAGTAATAGTTTGGGTTTGCTGGCTGCCATCATCTGACTTGGGCAAAACCAAAGTCTTGGTTACAACTGTATTCTTCTCAGCATTTTCAATAACTGGCAATGCCGACTGAAGCGTATCCTTTTCTGTTTTTGTAGCTGGTCCAGTTTCTTTTTTCTGTCCGCAACCAACCAGGACAAAAAGGAAAGCTAGACTAACAAGAACTATTTTTTTCATTTCTTTCTTCTTTCTTTTTGAGATTAAAATAGAATAAGACTGGGAATTGCTCCCAGCCTTGATGTTTATAGAGCTGCACGCAAACGTGCTTCTGCATTTTCTACATTACGGACAGAGCGTGGTAGGAAGGCACGAATATCGTCTTCCTTGTAGCCAACTTGCAGGCGTTTTTCATCCACAAGAATTGGGCTCTTTAAAATTCTCGGTGTTTCCATAATCAGATTGAGGACTTCATTGACGCTCAAATCTTCAATATCAACTCCAAGGGCTTTGGCATAGCGATTTTTAGATGAAACGATGCTGGCTATTCCGTTATCTGTTTTGGTTAGAATATCCAGTAATTCTTCTCTCGTAATTCCTTCTTTACCAAGGTTTTGTTCTTTATAACTTAACTGGTGGGCATTGAGCCAGGTTTTTGCTTTTTTACAGCTAGTACAACTTGAGACTGTATAAATTTTAATCATGTACCTACCCCTTTCGCTACATGTTACTATCAGTTTAGTCTATTATACCATAAAAAACATCCGACTTGCGACCTATTTTTAAATTTTTTTGACTTTTTTCGTCATTTTCGTACTTTTTTCTTGACAAAATGAAATTTACAGCCATTCTTTATATTTCCTGATATAGATTTTTTTCACAATTGTCACGCTAATCATATACAAAATAATGATGAAAAGTAAAAAGATGAAATAAATCGATTTTAAAGGAGTTAGATGAAGAAGGCTTGCGAGAGGACTGTAGGGAAGGAAGGTCACAAAGGCTGCAGCCAATAAGGTTGTCACAAGGACTAGCCAAGCTGGACGACTTTGTAAAAAGGGAATTTTAGCTGAACGCAACATATGGATAACCATAGTTTGTGACCACATGGACTCAATAAACCAACCTGTCTGAAACAAGACAATAAAGCCTACGGCCGAATCTGCTCCATGAACATAGGCATGACCTGTCGTCATGGGTACAATGATAAAATAAAGTAAAATGAAGGTCAAAATATCAAAGGCAGAAGAAATAGGCCCCATCCAAACCATGAAACGTGTGATGGACTTGGCTTCCCAGGTATGTGGATTTCTCAAAAAATCTTTATCCACCTTGTCAAAAGGCAAGGCAATACAAGATAAATCATAGACTAGATTTAGGATAATCAAATGGACTGGTGCCATTGGTAAAAAGGGTAAAAAGACTCCAGAGACCAATAGGGATAAGATATTTCCAAAATTAGAACTCACTGTCATCTTGATATATTTGGTCATATTGGCATAGACCTTACGACCTTCAACAAGTCCTTTTTCAAGCACCATGAGATCCTTGTCAAGTAGGATAACATCAGCTGTTTCTTTGGCAATATCTACTGCTGTATCAACAGAAATCCCCACATCTGCAACTTTCATAGAAGGAGCATCATTGATTCCATCTCCCATATAGCCGACAGCATGACCATTAGCCTTAAATTGCAAAATAATCCTTGCTTTTTGGTCAGGAGAAAGTTTGGCGAAGACAGTTACCTCCTCTACGGCTTGGGCCAATTCTTGATCACCCATCTGATCAATTTCAGACCCCAACAGCATCTGATTGATATCCAAACCAACCTTTTCACAGACTGCTTGGGTAACTTTTTCGTTGTCTCCCGTCAAAATCTTTGTTTGAACCCCATGTTCTAACAAAGCCTTAATTGCTGGTGCTGCAGATGGTTTTGGTGGATCTAGGAAGGCTAAATAACCAGTTAGAATCATATCCCCTTCGTCATCAACTGTATAGGCATGACCTTCCCTCAAACCTGACTTATAGGCCACTCCCAAGACACGCAAACCTTGTTGATTGAGTTGTCGGACTTCTGCTAAAATTTCTTCTCTAATAGCATCTGTCAAGGGAGTAATCATTCCATGGTATTCCGCATAACTGGAAATCGTCAACATTTCCTCTAGGGCACCCTTGGTTACCAAACTAACCGTTTCGTGTTCATCCTTAACGATAACACTCATCCGTCTGCGTTCAAAATCAAAGGGCAATTCATCTATTTTTTGAAAAGTTTGAGCCAGATTTTGCAAGAGGGCGTGTTCTTTTGCTTCCTTTTCAGTCCGTTTGATGATGGCTCTGTCCATCAAATTTTTCAAGCCAGTTTGAAAATAAGAATTGAGATAAGCTCGTCTCAAGACGGTCAAATCCAAGCGTCCGTGGATGTCCAAGGGATATTCTAGAACGATTTCATCTTGGGTTAGGGTTCCTGTCTTATCTGTACACAAAATATCAATCGCCCCTAAGTCCTGTATGGCATTGAGTTTCTTGATAACCACTTTTTCCTTGGCCATGATAATGGAGCCCTTTGCTAGACTGGCCGTGATGATCATAGGAAGCATCTCAGGTGTAAGCCCGACACCTACGCTCAAAGCAAATACGCCAGCCTCTAACCAATCTCCATCTGTTAAACCATTGGACAAGAAAACGATGGGCACCATGACCAACATCAAACGGATCAAGAGCCAAGAGATACTATTCATCTCTCGTTCAAACGAAGTGGGCTCGTCATAGGTGTTCAGAGTCTGCTCAATGGCCCCCATCATAGTATCATCACCAACCGCCAAAACCACGGCCTTGGCACTACCAGATAAGACATTGGTTCCCATAAAAGCCAAGGATTCGGCTTCGAGAAGACTATCAGATTGTTGAACTGTTGCCTTGGTCAAGGCCAATTTTTCAACAGAATCACTTTCACCTGTCAAGCCAGACTGTTGTACAAAGAAATCGCGCGACTCAAATAAAAGAAGATCTGCTGGAATCATGTCCCCAGCACTTAATTTAACCACGTCACCTACTACCAAATCATCGATAGGTACTTCTTGAATTTCTCCTTGACGAATGACTGTCGCTGTGTTGACAATCATTTTTGAAAGATTGGTCGCAGCCTTATCACTGCGGAGTTCTTGGACAAAGCGTATGCCTCCAGAAATGAGAACTAGAACGACGATGATGATGGAAGTCGTTGGATCTTCTTGACCTGGTTTTGCCAACCAGACATTGGTCACCAAGGAAATCACGGCGATAACCAGCAAGATGATTGTAAAAGGATTGATGATCGATTCGTAAATCTTTTTCAAAATCGAATCTTCTTGGCCTTTGGTAATTACATTTTCGCCATAGAGGTTACGATTTTGTTCGACTTGTTCCTCTGTCAAACCATTTAAACTGGTATGATAAAAAGTTAGACTCTCGTCTAAAGGGACTTGAATAGCTGTTGCTAATCTTTCTTTTGTAGTTTTCATTGGTTTCTCCTATCTGTATGAATGATGTGTTTCATACACAGAGACCAATCACTTTATAAGGGCAGAACGACATAAATCAGCGATTGGCTGTGTATGTGCGGTTCCGGATGGTCGTCAATTTGCATCGTCTGTCTCCTTTCTTTGTTTTAAACAGTAGAAAATCCCACCATAAAATGGCAGGATTAAAAAACTAAATATCTGTTTTTTCGTTCAAGCTTTAACTCCATAGGGCAATGAAATGAGCTTAGTCTTGGCCTTCGCGACCAGGACTGTTGACCAACGAGTAGTGTCTCCACTGCTTTGCGGTAGTCATCCGTATCCCTATGGTAGCCTCACCTACCGTTTTCGTCTTTCAGTATAAACCTTTAAAATTTAAAAGTCAATCATTTGAGTTGTTTAACTCTTAAATAACTATCAACTCTTTTGGAGCCAAGGTCAACAATTCACAACCTGTCTCTGTAATCAGAATATCATCCTCGATACGAACGCCATATTTGCCTTCAATATAGATACCCGGCTCGTCTGTCAAGGCCATACCTGCCTTAATAGTTTCTGTAGAAGTCTGGCTAAAGTATGGTTCCTCATGAATATCCAGTCCAATACCGTGTCCGATACCGTGGGTAAAGTAGTCGCCATAGCCTGCCTCGATGATAATATCACGAGGAATTTTGTCAAAGTCACGGAAACCTAGACCTGCCTTGGCTTGGTCAATCAAGGCTTGATTGGCTTTCAAAACCGTATTGTAAATCTCTGCTTGCTCGTCGCTGACATGCCCCAGATAGATAGTTCGTGTCATATCGCTGACATAGTGGTCATAGAGGCAACCGAAGTCCATGGTAATGGCTTCTCCTAGCTCAACTGGTTTGTGCATAGGATGAGCATGAGGTTTGGAAGAGTTGATACCGCTAGCTAGAATCGTATCAAAAGATAAGCCAGATGCTCCCAACTCCCGCATACGGAAGTCAAGGAAGTTGGCAATTTCAATTTCAGTCTTTCCTGGCTTGATAAAGTCAAGCGCATCACGGAAAGCTTGGTCTGAGATAGAACAAGCCTTGCGAATAGCTGCAATCTCCGCTTCATCCTTAATCATTCGAAGACCTTCGACAAACTGAGTTTGTGGAAGCAAGTCAATTCCTTCAAAGGCTGCCTGCATACGGTGGTAATAAGAGACCGAAATCTCATCCTCAAAACCGATTCGAGACAAACCCATGTCCTTGACAATGCCTGCAATGACAGCCAATTCATCGCGATCAGCCACAATCTCAAACCCACTGGTTTCTTGCTTGGCTGCGATGATATAGCGAGAGTCTGTCACCAAGACCTGACGGTCACGGCTGATAAAGACTGTTCCGTTCGACCCCCAAAAACCAGTCAAGTAGTAAACGTTTTTAAGGTTGTTGATAATGATGCCATCTAGTTCTTTTTCTTGCATTTTAGCGAGAAATGCTTGTACACGTTTATTCATGATGTAACTTTCCTTTCAAATAATGTCCTGTGTAGCTGGCTTCATTGGCCGCTACTTCTTCTGGAGTTCCTGTTGCGATGATGGTTCCACCACCGACACCGCCCTCAGGACCCAGGTCGATAATATGGTCTGCCGTCTTGATAACATCCAGATTGTGCTCAATGACAAGAACTGTATTGCCGTCGTCGACAAAGCGAGCCAAGACCTTGAGCAAGCGAGCAATGTCCTCGGTATGAAGCCCTGTTGTCGGCTCATCCAGAATGTAGAAGGATTTTCCTGTTGAGCGTTTGTGGAGTTCGCTAGCTAGCTTCATACGCTGGGCTTCTCCTCCAGAAAGGGTGGTAGCTGGCTGTCCCAAGGTCACATAACCCAGTCCCACATCCTTGATGGTCTGAAGTTTACGTTGAATTTTCGGAATGTGTTGGAAAAATTCTACCGCATCGTTGACCGTCATGTCCAAGACCTGCGAGATATTCTTTTCCTTGTAGTGAACTTCTAGGGTTTCACTGTTATAGCGAGTCCCGTGGCAGACTTCACAAGCCACATAAACATCTGGCAAGAAGTGCATTTCAATCTTGATAATCCCGTCACCTGAGCAGGCTTCACAACGACCTCCCTTGACGTTGAAACTGAAACGCCCCTTCTTGTAGCCTCGAATCTTGGCTTCGTTTGTCTGGGCAAAAAGGTCACGTATATCGTCAAAAACTCCTGTATAGGTAGCCGGGTTGGACCTCGGCGTTCGTCCGATTGGACTCTGGTCAATGTCAATCAAGCGATCTACATGCTCAATCCCTGTGATGGTCTTGAATTTCCCAGGCTTGTCTGAATTACGGTTAAGCTTCTGGGCAATGGCTTTTTTGAGGATGCTGTTGATTAAGGTCGATTTCCCTGAGCCCGACACACCTGTCACTGCGATAAATTTTCCTAGTGGGAAGCGAGCAGTAACATTTTGCAAATTGTTCTCACGCGCTCCCGTCACCTCGATAAAACGACCATTTCCGGTACGGCGCTCTTCTGGTACTGGAATGGCACGTTTACCTGACAAGTACTGGCCTGTGATAGACTTGCTGTTGCGAGCCACCTGTTTGGGCGTACCTGCAGCAACAATCTCCCCACCAAAAACACCGGCACCAGGACCAACGTCAATCAGATAATCCGCCTCACGCATGGTATCTTCGTCATGTTCTACCACGATGAGAGTATTACCCAAGTCGCGCATCTTTTTGAGACTGGCAATCAGACGGTCATTGTCCCTCTGGTGAAGACCGATTGACGGCTCATCCAGGATATAAAGGACACCTGATAGGTTGGAACCAATCTGAGTTGCCAAGCGAATACGCTGACTTTCCCCACCTGAAAGGGTTCCTGCCGAACGTGACAGGGTTAGATAGTTAAGACCCACGTTATTGAGGAAGGTCAAACGATCCTTGATTTCCTTGAGAATAGGTCGAGCAATGATGGCCTCATTTTCAGACAAGGTTAACTGGCTCACCAACTCCAAGTGGTCTGCGATAGACATGTCTGAAATTTCTCCGATATGTGGCCCTTGCTCGCCACCCACACGGACAGACAAGGCCTGATCATTGAGACGATAGCCGTGACAGGTTCCACAAGTCAGCTCATTCATGTAGAGGCGCATCTGGGTGCGCGTGTAATCGCTGTTTGTCTCGTGATAGCGACGCTTGATATTATTGACAACTCCCTCAAACGGAATGTCGATATCGCGCACACCACCAAATTCATTCTCATAATGAAAATGGAATTCCTTACCATCTGAGCCGTAGAGAATCAAGTTCTTATCTTCTTCTGACAAATCCTCAAAAGGCTTATCCATATCCACTCCAAAGGCTGTCATAGCCTGCTCTAGCATGTTTGGATAGTAGTTGGATGAGATAGGATTCCAAGGTGCCAGCGCCCCCTCGCGTAGCGTTTTGCTGGCATCTGGCACTACCAAATCAGTATCCACCTCTAGCTTAATACCCAAACCGTCACACTCACTACAAGAGCCAAAAGGAGCATTGAAGGAGAAGAGACGTGGCTCTAATTCTGGTACGGTAAAACCACAAACTGGACAGGCATAATGCTCAGAGAAGAGCAACTCAGAATCGTCCATCGTGTCAATAATCACATAACCTTCTGCGATACGAAGGGCAGCCTCAATGGAATCAAAGAGACGACTACGAATGCCCTCCTTGATGACAATACGGTCAACAACAACATCAATATTGTGTTGCTTGCTCTTAGACAACTCTGGCACTTCGGTCACATCATAGACTTCCCCATCCACACGGACACGGACATAGCCGTCTTTCTGAACCTTCTCAATGACGCTCTTGTGCTGTCCTTTTTTCTTACGGATGACCGGAGCTAAAATTTGCAGGCGCTGGCGTTCAGGCAATTCCAAAACCTTATCCACAATTTGCTCCACAGAAGAAGCCTTGATAGCTCCATGCCCGTTGATACAGTAAGGCGTCCCCACACGCGCGTAGAGGAGACGCAGATAGTCGTTGATTTCAGTCGTGGTTCCCACCGTCGAACGAGGATTTTTGCTAGTCGTTTTCTGGTCAATGGAAATAGCTGGGCTGAGACCATCAATGGCATCTACATCTGGCTTTTCCATATTCCCCAAGAACTGGCGAGCGTAGGCTGACAAACTCTCCACATAGCGACGTTGCCCCTCCGCATAGAGGGTATCAAAGGCCAGACTGGATTTCCCTGAACCTGACAAACCGGTCACAACAACCAGCTTATCTCGTGGAATCTCCACATCAATATTTTTTAAATTATGGGCACGTGCCCCATGAATGACAATTTTATCTTGCATCTTTGTTCTTTCTAGTCCATTATTGCTTACCATTATACCAAAAAAAGTGAGATTCTATTACCCAAAAGGCTGAATTTGTAGTATAATAGTACGGTGTGAAAAAATCTGAAAAATGAGAAAGGATAAGGGATATGAAACAAGTTTTTCTCTCTACAACAACTGAATTTAAAGAGATCGATACGCTTGAACCGGGTACTTGGATCAATCTCGTTAATCCGACTCAAAATGAATCACTCGAAATCGCTAATGCCTTCGATATTGATATTGCCGATCTTCGAGCACCGCTCGATGCGGAAGAAATGTCTCGTATTACCATTGAAGACGAGTATACCCTGATTATCGTAGACGTGCCGGTCACAGAGGAAAGAAATAATCGCACCTACTACGTTACCATCCCGCTTGGTATTATCATCACCGAGGAAACCATTATCACTACGTGTTTGGAACCACTACCGGTTCTCGATGTCTTTATCAACCGTCGATTGCGTAATTTCTACACCTTCATGCGTTCGCGTTTTATCTTCCAGATTCTTTATCGCAATGCAGAGCTTTACCTAACAGCCCTTCGTTCGATTGATCGCAAAAGTGAACAGATTGAAAGTCAACTGCATCAATCAACTCGAAATGAAGAATTGATTGAGCTCATGGAATTGGAAAAAACCATCGTCTATTTCAAGGCTTCCCTCAAAACAAATGAGCGCGTGATTAAGAAATTGACCAGCTCAACCAGCAATATCAAAAAATACCTTGAGGACGAAGACCTGCTTGAAGATACCTTGATTGAAACCCAACAGGCCATCGAGATGGCAGACATTTATGGAAACGTCTTGCATTCTATGACAGAGACCTTCGCCTCTATCATTTCCAATAACCAGAACAACATTATGAAGACCTTGGCCCTTGTGACCATCGTCATGTCCATCCCAACCATGGTCTTTTCTGCCTACGGGATGAACTTTAAGGATAATGAAATCCCCCTAAACGGCGAGCCGAATGCCTTCTGGTTAATCGTCTTTATTGCCTTTGCTATGAGTGTCTCGCTCACTCTCTATCTCATCCATAAAAAATGGTTCTAAGAGGAGTTCCTATGTCTCAGATTGATCTACAAAAATTAACAAAGAAAAACCAAGAGTTTATCCATATCGCTACCCAACAATTCATCAAAGATGGAAAAACAGACGCTGAAATCAAGGCTATTCTTGAGGAAGTTATTCCCCAAATCCTTGAAGAGCAAGTCAAAGGCACGACTGCTCGCTCCCTCTATGGCGCACCAACTCATTGGGCTCATAGCTTCACGGTCAAGGAGCAATATGAAAAAGAGCATCCAAAAGAAAATGATGATCCAAAACTCATGATTATGGACTCAGCTCTTTTCATCACTAGCCTCTTTGCCCTCGTCAGCGCCCTCACAACCTTCTTTGCGGCAGATCAAGCTTTCGGCTATGGATTGATTACTCTTCTATTAGTTGGACTGGTTGGTGGATTTGCCTTCTACTTGATGTACTACTTTGTTTACCAATACTATGGACCAGATATGGACCGCAGTCAACGTCCACCTTTCTGGAAATCTGTACTAGTTATTCTAGCTTCTATGTTCCTTTGGTTGCTTGTTTTCTTTGCAACAAGCTTCCTACCAGCTAGCCTTAACCCAGTACTTGCTCCATTGCCACTAGCTATTATCGGAGCAGTTCTCCTAGCCCTTCGCTTCTATCTCAAGAAACGCTTAAATATCCGCAGCGCAAGTGCAGGACCAACACGCTATTAAGAGAACGATAAAAGCAACTGCAGATGCGGTTGCTTTTTCACTTACTTTTTGATTTTAAAGTATTCTTCTGACATCCCACATAGCTCTATCTAATCTTTTGTGATAAAATAGGCTCATACTCAATGAAAATCAAAGAGCAAACTAGGAAGCTAGCCGCAGGCTGTACTTGAGTACGGCAAGGCAAAGCTGACGTGGTTTGAATTTGATTTTCGAAGAGTATCAATCTATTTCTAGGAGGATGAGATATGGTTTCTACTATTGGTATTGTTAGTTTATCTAGTGGCATTATCGGAGAGGATTTTGTCAAACACGAAGTGGACTTGGGTGTCCAACGTCTCAAGGACTTAGGACTTAATCCTATCTTTTTGCCCCATTCGTTAAAAGGCTTAGACTTTATCAAGGACCACCCCGAAGCGCGTGCGGAGGATTTGATGCAAGCTTTTTCCGATGATAGCATCGACATGATCCTATGTGCCATCGGTGGAGATGATACCTATCGTTTGTTGCCCTACCTTTTTGAAAATGACCAACTAGAAAAAGTTATCAAACAAAAAATTTTTCTTGGCTTCTCAGATACAACCATGAACCATCTCATGTTGCATAAACTAGGTGTTAAAACTTTTTATGGACAATCCTTTCTAGCAGACATTTGTGAATTGGACAAGGAAATGCTGGCCTATAGCCTTCACTACTTTAAAGAATTGATTGAGACTGGAAGAATTTCAGAAATCCGCCCTAGTGACATTTGGTATGATGAACGAACTGATTTTAGTCCCAAGGCTCTGGGAACACCTCGTATCAATCATGCAAATACCGGTTTTGACTTGTTGCAAGGAAATGCACAGTTCGAGGGAAAAATACTCGGTGGTTGCCTCGAATCCCTCTACGATATCTTTGACAACTCTCGATACGCAGATAGCACGGACCTCTGCCAAGAATACAAACTTTTCCCTGACTTGTCAGACTGGGAAGGAAAGATCCTCTTGCTCGAAACAAGTGAAGAAAAGCCTGAGCCGGAAGATTTCAAAAAGATGTTGCAGACTTTAAAGGAAACTGGGATATTCGAGGTCATCAGTGGACTCTTGGTCGGAAAACCCATGGATGAAACTTTCTATGATGACTATAAAGAGGCACTATTGGATATCATTGACAGCAATATCCCAATTGTCTATAATCTGAATGTCGGCCACGCAACTCCAAGAGCCATTGTTCCCTTTGGAGTCCACGCCCATGTAGATGCAAAGGAGCAAGTCATTCGCTTTGACTATAACAAAAAATAAATAGTTTCTCTATTTTTGTGCTTTTGTATTGGTTTTCGTTACAATTTGTATCTGAATTTATTGCATTTCGCTAATTTCTATGATATCCTTTTGAAGGAGGTGTATATGACAAAACAAAAAATTAATCGAATCGTAGGTTCTATTGGTGCCTTTATTGGAATTATAGTATTTATTGCCTACATACCTCAAATTATCGCTAATTTACAAGGAAATAAAGCTCAACCATTTCAACCTTTATCAGCTGCAATATCTTGCTTAATCTGGGTTATTTATGGATGGACAAAGGAACCTAAGAAGGATTGGATACTAATCATTCCAAATTCAGCTGGTGTTATTTTAGGTGGAATCACTTTTCTGACTTCACTCTAACAAATATACTAGTATATATAAAAAGCTGGGAAAAATTTCTCAGCTTTTTTCTATATTCTCAGATATGCTAGCTATCTGTACACACTAATGACCACTTTTCCACGCACAATCATTCTCATGGTCATCAACTAGCCCTGCTGCTTGTAGAAAAGACAAGATGGCGACTGGGCCTGTGAACTTGAAACCTCGTTTTTTGAGGTCTTTGGCCAATTTTTCAGACAAAGCGGTTTTAGCTGGGGCTTGGTGGTAATCGGGAACATCGTTAACGATCGTTTTCCCCTCAACAAAAGACCAAAGATAGGCATCAAAAGAGCCATATTCTTCCTGTAGTCGTAAAAATGCTTGGGCGTTAGTCCGAGTAGCAAAAATCTTAGCTCTATTTCGAATGATAGCTGGATTCTCCAGCAAGGCTTCCAGTTCGGTGTCGGTCATGTCTGCCACCGCTTGAATTTGATAGCCATGAAAGGCTTCTCGGAAAGCTTGGCGTTTGTTGAGCACCGTTTCCCAAGACAAGCCTGCCTGATAGGTTTCCATACACAATAATTCAAACAATGCTTGGTCATCATGGAGGGGTCGCCCCCACTCCTCATCATGATAAGCGATATAAAGAGGATTGGTCATCTTGACCCACGAACAACGTTTTGTCATGCTCTGCTCCTATTTAACCAACATTTTAAGGGCCGACTTGATATAGTTCTCAGCTGTATCTGTCGTTCCTTCAAAGAATTTCTTGATTTTCTTGAGCTCGGTTGCCTTGTAGCCCAGCGCCAACATGGCTTCCATGGCTTCTTCCAATTCTTGGTTTTCAGCGCTAGCTTGCACTGCCACCTTGGCAGGAAGGTCATCACTAGCCACAACTACCTTGCCTTCCAAGTCCAGCACCATCTGCTGGGCTGTTTTCTTACCAATTTTAGGGAACTTAGTCAAGTAGGTGATGTTCTTGGTTTCGATGGCTTGAACCAAGCCAGCATTGTCATCGGCAGCGATAATAGCAAGAGCTGACACCGGACCAATCCCAGAAACCGAAATCAGACTGAGAAAGAGCTTTTTCTCGTCTTCTGAGCGAAATCCATAAAGTAGATGGGCATCCTCACGCACGACCTGATGCACATAAATTTGAGCTTCTTGTTTGACTTGTCCTGAGTAGGCATAAGGATTGGCCACATGCAGGATATAACCGATACCGTTGACTTCAAGAACAATGTATTTAGCAGTGATTTTGGTAATGATTCCTTTTAAATATTCGTACATAGTTTTCCTTCTATGCTCAATGAAAATCAAAAGCAAACTAGAAAGCTAGCCGCAGGTTGCTCAAAACACTGTTTTGGGTTTGCAGATAGAACTGACCTGGTTTGAAGAGATTTTCGAAGAGTATTCGTTTAATATTTCCCCAACTCACGGAGACTGGTGTGATTTTCCTGAATGCGTCGGAACATCTTTTCCATATCCGACTTGGTGAAATGCACCAAAACAGGACGTCCGTGGGGACAGTTATAGGGATTGTCACATTGAGAAAGCTGATAGAGGAGTTGCCTAGCCGAGTGGTCATCAATACGATGGTTGGCCTTGATAGATCGCTTGCAGGACATCATGATAGCCAGCTCTGCTCGATATTTCTTGATAGAAACTTCCTTAGTCAAAAGGAGCATGTCACACATTTCATAGATACCAGACTCGATTTCTTCCTCTGCCATCCAAATAGGATGTTCACGTAGGATGAATTGATTTTCCCCGTACTCTGCTAGAAAGACACCCACTTCCTCCAAAAGAGGCATTCTTTCCTTGAGACGAAGGGCATCATCCGCTGGAAATTCAAAGATATAGGGCACTAGGAGTTGTTGTTGACTTTGGTCAACATCGCCAATGCTTTCACGATATTCCTCATACTTGACCCGTTCCTGAGCCGCGTGCTGGTCTATGATGTAGAGCCCATCTCGCCCCTGGGCAAAGAGATAAGTCCCGTGCATCTGTCCGAAAAATTCCAACTCTGGGAAGCTTGAAGATTCTTCTCGCTCCAGCTTGTCATAGGCCTTATCAAGACTAGCTAGATCTAGCTCTGGATGGTCTAGTTGGTCATAGTTAGCAGGCTTTCTCTCTGCAAAATGCAGTTTTGCTGGCTTGGTCAATTGGTCCAAGGTTTCCTTGGCAAACAGGGTCAAATCCTGTCCTTCATCAGCCAATTCCACCTGATAATCAGCTACTTCAGCTTGACTTGGTCTTGTCGGCTCTGTTTTCTCATAGTAGAGTGTATTTTCTTTGAGTGGGAGAATGGTCTGCTCCACCTTTTGACGATTACGCACGGTCGATTTGGCAAGATTTTCCAAGGCATCTGGTATCAGGGTTTGCTCCTTGAGACTATTTGCAATAGCTTCTGAAACCAGCGTCATCAGTTCTTTTTCCTTGGAAATCCGCACCTCTTGCTTGGTTGGATGCACATTGACATCCGCTAGATAAGGATCGATATGGATGTGAATGACAGCCAGTGGAAAGCGACCTACCATGAGCTTGCTGCCATAACCATCCAAAATAGCACGGTTGAGCAAGAAGTTCTTGATATATCGGCCATTGATGAAAAGGCTGATATAGTTGCGGTTGGCTCGGGTTAACTCAGGCAAGGACACAAAACCTGAAATTTCGAAATCTAAGTCAGAGTTCTCAATTTCAATCATCTTCTTGGCACTCGCCAAACCGTAAATCCCTGCGATTGCTTGGCGCAGTTGACCAGTTCCTGCTGTTCGCGTCATTTCCTTGCCATCACTGATCAAACTAAAAGAAATCTCAGGATGGGCCAAGCCCAGACGGTTGACGATATCAATGATATGAGACAACTCTGCTTGCTGGCTCTTCATATACTTGAGACGGGCAGGCGTGTTGAAAAAGAGGTCCTCCACACAAACCTTGGTCCCCACAGGACTAGTCGCTGGTACGACTTCTTCAACTTCTCCTCCACGCGCGACTAACTTGGTTCCATGACTTGCACCATCTACCGCCGTCAACAAAGTCAAGACACTGACAGACGCAATAGAAGGCAGGGCTTCACCACGAAAACCAAGCGTCCGAATCCGAAAAAGATCTGCTTGATTTTTTATCTTACTGGTCGCATGGCGACGCAGGGCTAATTCTACCTCATCGTGGGAAATTCCATGACCATTATCTGTTATTTGAATCTTCTTGAGACCTGCTTCCTCAATCTCAATGATAATCTGACTAGAACCCGCGTCAATGGCATTTTCTACCAACTCTTTAACCACACTGGCAGGACGTTCAATGACCTCTCCTGCCGCGATCTGGTTTGCCAGCACCTCTGGCAATTCAATAATATGAGACATCTTTCAGCCCCTTTCCGTATCTATTTTCCTAGAAATTGATTAGTGCTATTATACCATATTTCAGAAAGGACAGAAAAGCTCCACCACATAGAAGCCAAATCCCTCCACATAGACAAAGCCCCTTGTAAGGAGGCGTAAAATAGTGTTTAATAGAAATATACAAGAAGTGATCACAATTTTGTATAACTGAAAAGGAGAGAAATTTATGAAAGTAGAACTACAGATTAGTGAAACTTACAAGGAGGAAAAGCTGATTGTCCAAGCACCTCAAGAGACCGAAAAAGTCCAAAAAGTCATCGAATTTGCAGAAAATCTGGACCGAACAGAAACAATTAAAGGGAAAATCGATAATCAGGTCTATCTAGTTGAGATTGGCAAGATTCAGCGCTTCTATATCGAAAATCGAAAGGTTCTAGCAGAAACGTCGAGTCAAACCTACACCATTGATTTACGACTCTATCAGGTTCTTGAACTCTTGCCAAGCAATTTTATCCAAATTTCCCAATCAGAAATCATCAATATCAACTCCATCTCTCATCTCAAGCTCACGCCCAACGGTCTGGTAGAAATCTTTCTAAAAAACGAGAGCTTCACCTACTCTTCACGCCGTTATCTAAAAACCATCAAGGAGAAATTAGAACTATGAAAAAACAAATCTTTCACGACGCAGCTGCTGGTGTCCTCATCGGCCTCATCCTCTCTATCATCTTTTCACTCATTTATGCACCAAATACCTATGCCCCTCTAAGTCCCGAGTCTCTGATCGGCCAAGTGATGGCTCAACATCAGGTTCACGGTGCTCTAGTCTTACTCTACTGCACACTTATCTGGGCAACTATCGGTATTCTCTTTAGTTTTGGCAATCGCTTATTCAGCCGTGACTGGAGCATGCTCCGTGCCACTCTGACTCATTTTTTCCTCATGCTGGCTGGCTTTGTCCCACTAGCAACTCTGGCTGGTTGGTTCCCCTTCCACTGGATCTTCTATCTCCAGCTCATTATCGAGTTTGCGATTGTCTACCTCATCATTTGGGCTATTCTCTATAAAAGAGAAGCTAGAAAAGTAGACCACATCAATCAACTCTTAGAGCATAAAAAGTAAGAGCCTCATAATAAGCAAAGCCGAGAAAGAAACTTCTCGGTTTTTCTTTATCCTGCTGCACCTTATACTCAATGAAAATCAAAGAGCAAACTAGGAAGCTAGCCGCAGGTTGCTCAAAACATTGTTTTGAGGTTGCATATAAGACTGACGAAGTCAGCTCAAAACACTGTTTTGAGGTTGCAGATAAGACTGACGAAGTCAACTCAAAACACTGTTTTGAGGTTGCAGATAGAACTGACGAAGTCAGCTCAAAACACTGTTTTGAGGTTGCAGATAAGACTGACGAAGTCAGCTCAAAACATGTTTTTGAGGTTGTAGATAAGACTGACGAAGTCAGCTCAAAACACTGTTTTGAGGTTGTAGATAAGACTGACGAAGTCAGCTAAAAACACTGTTTTGAGGTTGCAGATAAGACTGAAGAAGTCAGCTCAAAACATGTTTTTGAGGTTGCAGATAAGACTGACGAAGTCAGCTCAAAACACTGTTTTGAGGTTGCAGATAGAACTGACGAAGTCAGTAACATATATACGGTAAGGCGACGCTGACGTGGTTTGAAGAGATTTTCGAAGAGTATTACTATCATAGCAGTTATTTTCAGATTTTCTTTGTAAATTTTCTGTAATTTTCTATCTTTTTTCAAAATATTCTTGCATTTTACCAAAGTTTTTTGTAGAATATAGATTACATATCCAGATTATTCTGAAAATTCAAAAAGGAGTATCTATCATGTCGCAAGCTATTTCGTTAAATCAATCAACCTGGACAAGTAAACTAAAAGCAATGGGACCTGGAATCCTAATGGCTTCTGCCGCTGTTGGCGGTTCTCACATTGTATCTTCCACTCAAGCTGGTGGTTCTTATGGGTGGTCGCTACTTCTCTTGGTCATCTTAGCCAATGTCTTTAAATATCCATTTTTCCGTTTTGGTGCTGAATACACAGCTGATACTGGAAAGACTTTGGTTGAAGGTTATGCCGAAAAAGGGAAACTCTATCTCTGGATTTTCTTCATCCTCAATGTCTTTTCTGCTATGGTCAACACAGCTGGTGTCGCCATTCTGTGCTCAGCTATCATCGCTAGCGCCTTTCCGATGATCGGTCTTAGCATTACTCAATGGTCCCTCATTCTCGTTGCCATCATTTGGGCTATGTTACTCTTTGGAGGCTACAAACTCTTAGACGGCATGGCAAAATGGATTATGTCCGCTTTGACCATTGCAACTGTTCTCGCAGTTATCATCGCGGCAGTCAAGCATCCAGAATACAGTTCTAATTTTGTCGAGAAAACACCTTGGCAAATGGCAGCTCTACCCTTCATCGTTTCCCTCTTAGGATGGATGCCTGCTCCTATTGAAATTTCAGCCATCAACTCACTTTGGTCTGCTGAAAAGAAAAAGACCGTCAACTTTAACACCGAGGACGCCCTATTCGACTTTAACGTTGGTTACATTGGAACAGCTATCCTAGCTGTATTCTTTGTGGCACTGGGAGCACTGATTCAGTATCCTACAGGACAGGCAGTTGAAGCCGCTTCAGCCAAATACATCTCTCAATTCGTGGGCATGTATGCCTCTGTTCTTGGCGAATGGTCCCGTTACTTGATTACCTTTATTGCCTTCCTATGTATCTTTGGAACAGTTATCACTGTTATCGATGGTTACTCTCGCGTCAATCAGGAATCTCTCCGACTGCTAATCCGTCAAAAAGAAGACAGTAGTAAATCTTTGAACATCTGGATGACCATCACTGCTATCATCGGTATCGTCATTATCAAGTTCTTTGCTGGTCAGGTTTCAACCATGCTCCGCTTTGCTATGATTGGTTCTTTCCTGACAACACCATTCTTCGCTCTTTTGAATTACGCCTTGGTAACGCGTGAAAACAAAAATCTTCCTTCTTGGCTCAAACACCTTGCCATTGCAGGATTGATTTTCCTCTTTGGCTTCGCCATCTTCTTTATCTACGCACTCGCAATCGGAAAAGCAGGATAACTGACAAGCGCGAGATGAAGATAAGGTTTCATTTCAAGAGAACATTCAGCAAATATTTCTATGATAAAAAGCATAAGAACAAGGTTTTGAAGACCTGAACTTATGCTTTTTTACCTTCTTAAAGACTGCTTATAACCAAAAAGCAGTTAGCAAATCCCAACTGCCTCTTATAACTACCTTAATTTTCCTTTTCCAACTCATACAAATCTGCGATAATAGCAGCCACATGCTTGATATCTCCCAGCATGCCTCGCATTTCAAAGTCAGCCAAGACAGGAAAGCCAAAACGTTGACTGTATTGCTTGGCTGTCAGGCAGTATTGGTTATTAAAGTTACGATTTCCTGAACCAACTACGCCAAAACACTTACTAGCATTATCGCCATAGGCGATAAAATCCCCAACGGGTGTCGTCAAAATCTCTACATCTCCGTTATCCACGCCATTCCCACCTTCGAGATAGGTCGGCAAAAAAGCGACATAAGGATGGTCCATCTCATAAAAATCTTGGCCTTCCTTGACCAAATCCTTAATATGAATCTTTTGAACTTCAATCCCCTCATACTGGGACAAGAGATAGTCTTTCAAGCGTGTCACAAAACTCTCAGTATTCCCACTCAGACTGATATAAACTAAAGAAATTGTCTTCATATGTACCTCCATGATTTTATTTTTCATCGAAAAAGAACTACCAAGATTGTATCTTGATAGTTCTTTTTTGTCAATACTTAAGCAAGTTCTTCTGTTTCCTCTTCTTCTGCCAAGGCTTTCTGCTGACGCCACATCTTGTAGAAGACAAGAGCCAGGAAGAGAACATTGATGACGATAGAGAAAATGCTAGCGGCTTGTGAAATAACACTTATCCCTAAACGCATGGTCTCATCGTGAACTAACTGCACAGCGTCTTGTAAACCAACATAGCCATAAATCGAACCAATAATGGCTAGCAAAACATAGCCGACATAAGTGTAGTTTGCATATTGCAAATTCTTACGAACAAGGAACACAATCGCTACTGCAACTAAAATAGCAGATAGCACAATCAAGGCCATATTAAAAATAGAATGAGTTGATTCTGCTACTCTATAGGTGTAATTAAGCTGGTCTTCTAATTGCTGAGCACTGACCCCTGCAACTTGTTTCTGAGTGGCACGAAGGGCTTCTTTGCTAGGTAAGGGACTCAACATTCCAAACAGAGACGTAGCTGAAATAAGGGCAGACAAGATTAGCAAGACCCATAGATAAATCGGTTTCTTTTTCATGATAGAACCTCCTGATGTTATTATTGATATTATAGCACTTTTTGTAAAGGGATACAAATTTTATAGTATCGTTTCTACCTGTTTTCGGTAGGCTTTTGGTGATTTTCCGCACAATTTTCGGAACACTTTATAGAAATATCCAACGTTACTGTAACCAACAGCATAACAAATATCTTCGATACTGTCACTAGTTGAAAGTAAGAGTTGCTGGGCGGCCTTAATGCGTTGTTTGTTTAGTAATTCTGCGAAGGTCGAATTGGTTTCTCGCTTGATCAACTGTCCCAGATAAACAGGATTGATAAAGAGATCCTTACTAATATCCTTGAGGGAAAGTTCTTTTTGATAATCACGCCCAATCACTTCCAGCACACTGACTACATTTTCATTCATACGATATTGCCCAAAGAATCGGGTCAGAGTTTCCTTGATATAAGGAACCAGTTCATCGAAGGATTGAATAGCATGAATCGTTTTGACAATATCCGTCATATCATCAGCTTTGAGATGCTCAAACAAGTGGAAAACATCCATGACAAACTGGATAAAAAGCTGTTTGGTAATCGGAACACGGGGTGTATTTTCCAGAACTACCTTCTCCAAGAGGTTCAACTCTTCCACGATTTGATTGAGATTTCCCTGAATGATAACCCTATAAATCGGTTCGTAGTAAGCAAAGAGGCTCTCCGACTGCTGTAGATTTACAGAGCCGTAAAAGAGGGCTTTCTCAGCATTCAACTTCCAACGTTCAAAGTGTTCTTGATAAGGAGCTTCAAAGGGTGTAACGACTAAACCATCTAGGGGTTGGTCAGAAATGAAAATCTGCCAATCTTGACCCAAGACATAGTAGGGAATGGTGAAAGAACCTTGTTTTTCCTTGGATAGACCTATCCACCAGTTCTCCTTACCTCCTAAATAATTAACAAATCCAGCCTCATCTAACTCTTGACTGAGGGTCTGACTTTTCTTTCCTCTCTCGCTAAGCTGACCTGCAATCTTCTCCAGCAGATTTCCCAGCTCTACCTTATCGACAGGCTTGACCAGATAATCCACAACACTAAGGTTCATGGCCTTTTTGACATAGTCAAACTCCTGATAACCTGAAAGCAAGATATAGGCCGCATCCTGTAAGATCTCTTTCATTTCCTTGATCATCTCCAGCCCTGTTTTGTCTGTCATATTGACATCGGAAATGACCACATCAACAGGATTTTCCTGAACATATTCTAGAGCTTCGTCGGCATGACTGGCTGTTGCGACGACCTCCATATCCCACTTATCAAAGGGAATCAAACGCTTCAGACCTTCTGTCACCATGTACTCATCATCTACTAATAATACTTTATACATTTTCTCCCTTTCTACTCATCTTGAATGGTAATACGATACTGAACACCTGCTTGCTCTTCAGACTCTACACTAATGGCATAGCGGTCCCCAAAATAGAGCACAAAACGCTCATGTACATTGACAATCCCGATGGACTGCCTTTGGGCACTGTAGCTAGCTTGGTGTTCAAAGTTTCTCTGACTTAATTTTTCTCGGAGATTTGCCAGCTTTTCAGTCGGCATTCCACGGCCGTTATCAACCACTAAAATTTCCACAAAGCCATCCTGTTTAAGAGCCTTGATGCTAATCACATTATCTGTCCGTCTGTGGTCAACACCATGTGCGAAATAATTTTCTACTAACGGTTGCAAGGTGAACTTAGGAATCTTCATATTCTCTAACTCTGGGTCTATCTTGAAACCATAGGCAATAGACTTAGGATAGCGAACCATGCAGAGATAGCTGTATTTACGGCAAAATTCCAATTCCTGTTTGAGGAGGGTTTCTCTTTCGTCAGAAATATTGTTACGCAAGAGACTACTAAACTCATAAATGATATCCGCCAACTCATCTTGACTCTGCATAACTGCATACATGCGCAAGAATTCCAGCGTATTATACATAAAATGAGGATTGATTTGAGCTTGTAGAGCTCGCATGTTGGCATCTTTTTGACTAAGTTCTAGCTGATAAATATCATGGATATTCTTTTCCAAACGATCCAACATATCATTGGTGGTCTCTGCGATTAGGAGCAATTCCTGGTCCTTTTCAAGAGTATCGATGCGGAGACCTTCCTCTCCTTGGGCAATGGCTTGAATGGAATCCACCAAATCCACTACCTGCTTTTGATAATTAGCAAAGGTCTGCCTCAAAGTCAGATAGAGAATAATAATAAAGAGAAGGCTCAAACCCACAATCAAAGCAGAGCTAGTCACTGTTCCTTGCAAAACAAAGTTTTTGGGAACTGCCACCTGAACCTGATAGCCATGAGAGGTCACACCAACAAACCAGTTCTCATGCTCCCTATTGACCCTCTCACCAATATGAAAAATCTCCGTATCAAAAGGCGATGTCACAGTCACAGCCATCGGGATATGACCTCGGGTATTGTCTACAGCATGGTATAAGATTTCTGGATCCAAGGAGATATAAACAACCCCTATGGATTGATCCGTCGCTGGGTCTAAAATAGGAACTCCAAAACTATTGGCCTCCGGTTTAAAGCCTTCCGCAAGTACCGTATGACCATCTCTCTCGTTTCTACTTGAAACATACACTTCTTTAAAGTCCTGTAAGACGATTGCAACACCCGTTATATAGTCATTTTGGACATAAAGATCATCAATATTTTCATACAGAGAAATAGAAGTTGACGAAGCGGCTTGATGCTCCAACAGCCAATAAAAATACTCAGAAGTTGACAGGCTAAAGTACTTATAAACCCCTTGTATGCGGTCTTGATTGGCTACTAAATCTTGAGCTAGCTGAGCTGACTCGCGATAATAATACTCCACCTCTTCGACTGTTCGAGTGGTTACACGCTGGGCTACTCTCTGGGCTTCCTTTTCCCGTGAATCCCAGTCAGCGTAGGAGAGTAAGATTGCAAAACTCGCAATAATAATGATCATAACTGAACTGTAGGTTCTCAGAAGCGTATGTAGCCAAAACTGCTTCATTCTATTTTGTCGCCAATTTTTCATGGATGCTTTCATAGACCGGTTCCAACATATCACTGATAAAGAAATGCCACATCCCAATTCCTACAAAGAAAAGCAGGGCAGGCATATAGTAACCAATTGCCACAAGTAGCACAGTTCCAAGGAGAACCTTGGCCACAGCTGCTAGACTCATAAAGATGCCAATCAAGGATAGTTTGAGACTATTTCGATAGGACAAGTCAAAATAAACTTGTAATTTCAAAGATACTGTATAGGCCAAAAAGAGCAGGGCAACTACTAAAACATTCAAGAATGTCGCAATCAAATGAACAATAGTCTGATGAGGCAATTGCACCAAGAGATACAAGCCGTAGACTAAAACTAGATCCACTCCTAAAAAGCTAAAGAAAATCAGGTTGCTTGAGACAAAATTTTGCTTGTAAAGAGACCAGGCCTCCTTTAAACTATATTCCCGAAAGCTATAACCATGTTCTGCATACAAGCTCATCAAGGTGGCACTAGCCGGCGCTAGACCAAGGATAATCCCTCCTGCCAATGTTAATAGCCAAAAGAAGGCTGTCGCAATCATCCCTAAAAAGAAACGATTAAAGACAAAGTCTAAAAATCTACCCATGATATCCTCCTAAAAATAACTATGAAACTATTATATCATATTTCAAGCGTTTTCAAAAAATTCTAGTGCCCATTTACAATCCCATCAAACCGTGGTACAATGAGAATTGTGAAAAAATTATCAGGAGACAATTCATGAAGAAATCTATCTTAACTACACTGCTTTTTGCAGTTCTTTACTTCCTCTCCATGGGGATTGGTGTCCTTTTGGGCAATCTCTTTGACCAAACTGGAAACATGTTTTATGCGCCTGCCTTTACTGCCCTTGTCGGCGGTAGCGTCTATATGATTCTAATCGCAAAAGTTCCGCGTTTTGGAGCCATTACCACTATCGGCCTTGTTATCGCCCTCTTTTTCTTGGGAACTAAACACGGTGCCGGGGCCTTCCTTCCTGGAATTATCTGTGGTCTCCTAGCAGATGCAGTAGCTAGCCTCGGAAAATACAAGGACCAAACAAAGAACTTCCTTTCTTTCATTCTCTTTGCCTTTAGCTCAACAGGACCAATCTTGCTTATGTGGATTGCACCCAAAGCCTATATGGCTACCCTTCTGGCAAGAGGAAAATCCCAAGAATATATCGACCGTATCATGGTCGCGCCAAATCCTGGAACCATCCTTCTATTTGTTGCAAGTGTAGTCATCGGAGCCCTATTGGGTGCCTTGATTGGACAAGCCTTGAGTAAAAAATTTGCGCAGAAAATCTAGTCAATAAAAAAGAGCCAGACGGCTCTTTTTTATTTATGACTCAAGACTTAGTCAAGAAATCTCCCAAGAATTGGATTGCAAAGATAATCAAAATGATAATGATGGTTGCCAAGATAGTTACATCGTGATTGTAGCGATTAAATCCATAAGCAATGGCTACGTTACCGATACCACCAGCTCCAACCGCACCAGCCATAGCTGTTTCTCCAACAAGAGAAATCAAGGTCACAGTCGTCACACGAATCAAGTCTGGAAGACCTCTAGTAAGCCTGAGCTTCCTAGGTTAAAATTTTTTACCTGAAAAACTTCTTTTTTCTAGGGATAAAATGAGCCCTATCACACTCACTACCAAAAACACCCACCAACAAAGCCTGATATCTTGTAAAGCTAAGAAGGAAAATACAGACATTCCCAAGGGTAATGTTAGGGAAAAAATCATACTCAAGAGATTATTACTTCTAGCTAATACATCCGCGCTCAAATTAGACAGTAACAAAGTATCTAATTTAGGCATTGATTTCGACATCAAATACATGACAAAGGCTAAGCAGGCAACACCTACTAGAGGAGAAAACTCTAAAATATTAGCAGTAGCCAACAAGACAAACAGAATTGCATTAAGCGATAACAAGCTTGAAAAAGACAATTTACCAAAATAATCATGGGGAGTTAGGCTACCAAGAATAGCTCCTCCCAAGCTAACACATTCAATTAAAAATAGGGATTGAGCATAGCTGAGATGATAGATAGTATGGTCTAATAAGTAAAAGTGATAAATACCTCCAACAGCTCCTCCCAAAGTATTCATCACCAAAATGACAAGGATCATTTTAAACAAAGATTTACTTTCTCTCTGTCTAAATATGTCATCCATGTCCGTATAGATTGCCTTAACTTGTTGAAGTAAACTAATCGACTTATCCTCTACACTTACAGACAAATGCGTCAATTCTCTTCTATTTTTGAACAAAATGAGGGAAGATAGTAAAAAGAAACCAGCATTCACAATTGCAACAAAAGAAAAATTTTGATGGCTGGTTGTGAGTAACCACACTCCTAAGGCTTGACCTCCTAGATTTGATAAATAGGAAACAAACTGAGTAAAGGAATAAGCTTCATAGAGCCTATCTTCTGAAATATTATGCTGGATAATCGGCATACGCAGGCCTGCTGTATAATCTGATAAAATATCCGAACAGATATTAACCATACAGATAAAAGCAAACGTTACGAAGTTCCGGTCATGAATCACACTAGCAATCAAAAGAAATAGCAGACTTTGCACACAACCAACCCAGATAATTGTCCCTGCTTTATTCCGAGTATGATCAGCCTTCATCCCAACATAGAAAGTAAATAGGAAAGGTAAAATCGTAATCATATTCGCCATAAATACTGCTATATTTTTAAAGGGTAGACTCGCAGCATAAACGATAAATACCAGATTATAAATATAAGCTCCACTTGAGCTCAAAAACCTTGATAAGGTAAGTATTCTAAATAAATGGTGGTTTAAGAATAGTTTCATAACAAGCCTTTCTCACATTTCAAATAGTATTCTATTGAATCCAGTCTAACAAAAAAAGCGGGACTCCCCACTTTTTTGTAATATTTTTTTTGCAAATAGAAACTCTAGCGCCTAGAAACTACTAATTATCAATCCACCTACAAGCCTATTTATTTTTCGTCAATCGATGTAATGAGAATATATTACAAATCTTCATTTGAGAGCTGATTTGCAAAATAGTTTTCATAATATCTTGCACCATCTATATACTCTAAATCTTGTAAGATTGTAATGCCTCTCTGGATTTTTTCAAGACCCTTATTTTTTACTTTAAAAATAGTATCATAATACCCTTTAGCAATCATATAAATAATTTTAAGATAGGCTTCAGACTCTGGCAATTCTCGTTTTTCAATCTGAAAAACAAAATAGTCTGCTTTTAATTTATCCTTTTCCTCTATTGCTTTAAAGAGTCCATTAATCAAAATGGTATCAATACCGACTTTGTTACTAGGTAAGGAGCCTAATAAATCTGTCTTTTGTAGCATCTCCCTAGAATATTTAAAATAGAGGGGCAGAGGGAACAAAGTAGAAATCGTTGAAAATAATTCCAATTCATAATTTCCCCAGATATCAATAGTAAAAAAATAGTCATAGAGAAAAGTCAGTTCTTCATCCGTTGCCCTTATCTCTGAATCAAAAAACACGAGAAGGCTTTTGATACGAATCATTTGAAAGAGATAGCTTTTTTTAGCACTTAATCTGTACTTTTGAGTCGTCTCTTCATATAAGGATTGGAGAGAATCAATTCCTTCTCTGTCATATAAATCCCAAAGATTTTCTTGAAAATCCAAAACCTTTTTCTGAGAAAAACCACGTACCAAGTACATAAATTCATTCAAATCAGAGTGGATATTATCTAAGGCAGTAATCAATTTCATAGATGATAAGTCTGCTTCTCCACGCTCAAATTTGCTCAGCATGGAATAAGTAAACTCTCCTCCTGTCGCCTCCTGTAGGGATACATTCCGACTCTTTCTCAATTCTTTAAAAACTTCTCCCAGATTTTGCATATTGACTCCCCACAATTCTTAATTCTCTAACTCGTAAAAGTAACGACTGATAGTAGCTAGTACAGAGAATTTTAAGTCTTAGCTATACCTCAAACTCCTATGAATGATGTATAGATTGCCTTGTACTTTTTATTTATGACTCAATTTCTTGGTCAAGAAATCTCCCAAGAATTGGATTGCAAAGATAATCAAAATGATAATGATGGTTGCCAAGATGGTCACATCGTGATTGTAGCGGTTAAATCCATAAGCGATAGCTACGTTACCGATACCACCAGCTCCAACTGCCCCCGCCATAGCTGTTTCCCCAACAAGGGAAATCAAGGTCACAGTCGTCACACGAATCAAATCTGGAAGACCTTCTGATAGGTAAACACCCACGATGTCCCAGAAAGTCGCTCCGCTCGCTTGAGCCGCCTCAATGACACCACCATCTAACTCAGCCAAGACCACCTGTACCTGACGGGCAAAGAAGGCAAAGACTGCAAATGAAAGTGGCACAAGAGCTGCATTTGGCCCGATGCTCGTCTTCACAATCAAGTGAGAGAGTGGCGACATGATTGCTAAGAGGATGATGAAAGGAACCGCACGGAAAATAGAGGTAATCTTGTCTAAAATCCAGAAAACAACTTTATTTTCCAAGACACCACCTGGCGCTGTCAAGACAAGGAAGAGACCTGCCACTAGACCCAAGAACCCTCCGATGATGAAGGAAAGAACTGTCATATAAAGAGTTAGATAGATGGCTGTTCCCCAGCCTGCTTGACCAGCCCAGCCCATTTTATAGACATTTGGTAAATAGGTTTGAATCAATGATTCCATCTTACTGTCCTCCCTTCAATACTTTTAGCTGCACACCTGCTTGACGAATGGCTTCTTGGGCACCTGCTAGTGCTGCTTTTTCACCTGACAAGACCACAACCAATTCTCCAACAGGAGTGCCGTCGAGGATTTCGATATTTCCATAGAGAATATTAGCTGTTACTTGGTAATGCTTGTACAATTCATTCAAAAGTGGCTCGTCTGTTGAAGCACCTGCATACTTGAGTTGTACCAAGAGACTGTTTTCAGACAAGTGTTCCACGATTTCTTGCTTCTCAATCTTGACCATGGCTTCATCAATACCTGTTGCTGTTGAGATAAAGTCTTGGGTCAAAGGTTGTTTAGGGTCTGAGAAGATTTCGAGGACACTCCCCTCTTCAATCAAATGTCCATCCTGCATAACTGCCACACGGTTGGCAATGTCTTTGACAATCTGCATTTCGTGTGTAATCAAGACAACCGTCAAGCCTAATTTTTGGTTCAAATCTTGCAACAATGCCAAAATCTGCTTGGTTGTCTTCGGGTCAAGGGCAGAAGTTGACTCATCTGAAATCAAGATTTTTGGATCATTGGCCAAGGCACGCGCAATGGCCACACGCTGTTTTTGCCCTCCTGATAGCTGTGAAGGATAGTTTTCAGCACGATCTGCCAAGCCGACCAAGTCCAACAACTTAGCTACTTTAGCTTTCTTTTCTTCCTTGCTGAGTCCAGAGTGTTTAAGGGCAAAGGCTACATTCTCCTCTGCTGTCTTTTGACTCATCAGGTTAAAATGCTGGAAAATCATCCCGATATCCTGACGTTTACGACGCAACTGCTCTGCCGTCAAGGTCACCTTGCCATCAAAAATCACATCGTCGTCAATGGTAATTTTTCCTGCAGATGGTTTTTGCAAGAGGTTAATCACCCGTACAAGGGTTGATTTCCCTGCTCCAGAATATCCAACAATTCCGTAGATATCCCCTTCTTGGATGTGAATAGTCACATCCTTGACCGCTGTGATGGTTCTCTTCTTCTGATGAAAAGTCACATCAATCTGATCTAACTTGATAATATCTCTACTCATAGCTTCTAATCAGCTCCTCTACTAATTCAATATGGGTGTAGTAATCGGCGATTCGCACATTTTCATCTCCACCGTGGTCTCGGCTATTGGCATTTCCTAGACCGAAGGCTACCATAGGCACCTCTAGGGCATCAAAGACCGTATGCATAGGCCCTGTCCCCGCTGTTGTCGGCAAGACTGAAACGCCCTGTGGATAGAATTTCTTGGCCAACTCGATGACGTTGAGAATGGCTGGCGCGCTCATATCGCTTCGATAGCTCATCTCTCCCAAGGTATAGTATAATTCTACCTTATCAAAGCCATTTTTGTCTAGCTGTTTCCGAATTTTTTCCAGAACATCATGCGGTTCTAAGCCAGGAACCAAACGAACTTCTAACTTGGCACTAGCTTCTGCTGGCAAAATCGTTTTAACTCCTTGTCCTTGATAGCCTGACTGAATCCCTTCGATATTAAGAGCTGGCTCGAAAAAGAAACGTTTTAGGAAGGCTGCACGGTCCTCTTGTAAGAGAGGTAATTCCAAACCATAAATCTGACTGATTTCCCCCGGATTTCGTTGGGCGTAAGTATCCACCAAGGCCAATTCCCGTTCATTTGGCTCTTGTACCTCTTCGTACAAGCCTTCAACCAAGATACGGCCATCTGCAGCGCGAAGAGACTGTAAAGCTTGAAGGAGATACCAAGGAGCTGATTCCACAACCCCACCATAACTAGAGTGGATATCCACATCAGCACTTTTTACCTTGGCATCAAAGGTCACAATACCCTTGTTTCCACCAGAAATTTCCAACTGTTCCAAGGCATTTTTAGTCCCTTGTTCCCAGACCAACAAATCCGCCCCACGGAGTTTGTCCGCATGTTTTTCCAGATACTTATCTAGGTCTGTCGAAGCCGATTCCTCCGCCCCCTCCATGATAAAACTGATATTGACAGGCAAATCATCATGGTGCTGCATATATTTTCTCAAAGCACTCAAACGAGCCGTAATATGACCCTTGTCATCGTCAACCCCACGCCCATACATGAAGCCATTGCGGACTGAAAGAGTAAAAGGATCCTCTGTCCACACCTGATCCCCGTCCGCTGGCACAGTGTCATAGTGGTTATAGAAAATCAAGGTCTTGGCATCTGGGCGCGAACTCTTGAAATGTGCCATGACAAAAGGCGCCGTATAAGTCTCATCAATCTCCACTTCAGCCCC
Organism: bacterium; assembly: GCA_905221125.1. Classification (GTDB taxonomy): domain Bacteria; phylum Bacillota; class Bacilli; order Lactobacillales; family Streptococcaceae; genus Streptococcus. The sequence continues at coordinate 176,684 of CAJNBY010000001.1, forward strand.
AACACGCTTGAAAATCTCACCCAGATAATTTGCGACTTCCTTAAGTCCAATCTGCTGGGCAAAGACTGATTTCTTAGAAATCAAGGTACGCAAAACCTCAAAATAATGCTGGGCTACATGATCCTTTTCAAATTTTTCAATCTGTTCTTGTTCGCTAGGAAAAACCATATTCTCTCTACCTTTCTATGAACTACTCTTCCTGACAATCCATGCTCTATACAAAAGCAAGAGGTGGAATTCTCTCTCCCACCTCCCTGTTTCTTATTACCAAACTGGTTGATCCAAACCGTCTGATGTTTCTTCGATAACTTTTTTCACTTCATCTGTATGGTAAGCTGCGATCACTTTCTTGATAGCATCAGCTTTTGGTGATGTTTCCCAATCTTTTTTCGCAACGATGATGTTGTACCATTGTTTTGAGTTTTCATCAGCTTGTTCTTTGAAGAGTGCTTTCTTGTAGTCCAATTTTGCTTCTGTAACGAAGGTATTGTTTACAACGGCAGCATCAACTGATGACAATGAACGAGCTGTTTGGCTAGCGTCCAATTCAGTGATTTTCAAGTTCTTTGGATTTTCTTTGATGTTAGCAACTGTTGCAAGAGCAGTTCCTGAAACATCCAATTTAATCAAGCCAGCTGATTGAAGCAAGTAAAGCGCACGGCTTTCGTTTGTAGCATCGTTTGGTACAGCGATTTCTCCGTTTGCTGGGATGTCTTCTACTTTAGTGTACTTGTTGTCACTTCCATTCAAACCTGAGTAAAGGCGGATTGGAGAGATGTAAGTATCTGCAATCGCTACAAGGTCTTTCCCGTTTTCTTTGTTCCAATTGTTCAAGAAGTTATAGTGTTGGAAAGCGTTCAAGTCTACTTCGCCATCAGCAGTTGCCTTGTTTGGTTGTGAGTAGTCTGTGAACTCTGTAAATTCCAAAGTGATACCGTCTTTTTTAACCAATTCTTGGATTTTGTCCCAACGTTTTTCTTCAGAACCGCTACGGTTAACAGTTGCGATTTTGATAGTTGTTGCATTGTCTGCTTTCTTTTCTGAGTTTCCGCAAGCTGCAAGAGCCAAACCTGCGACTGTAGCAAGGGCTGCTACACCAAGCCATTTTTTAATTTTCATGATTCTTTCTCCTTAAAAATAATACCGTACTAGTATCTCACAATTTGTTTGATTTCACAAATTGTTATTATGTAGTCAGATATATAGTTTAAAACTATATCCCTAAAAACTGAGAAATCATCCACCTTATGCAGAATGGATGATTTCAAAAAATTATTTAATATCAGCTTCTGCTGGTAGATAAGTGTCTCCAAAGAATTGTTTAGACAATTTTTCAAGAGTTCCGTCTTTGTAGAGTTCTTGGATACGTTTGTCTACAAATGTTTTCAACTCATCTTGACCTTTAGCAAGAAGTGGGTAAACATAAGGTTGTTGGTCGCTTGGAAGTTCGATCACTTTCAAGTTGTCCAAACCTTGGTCCTTGATGACTGTTTCAACACCGATTTTATCAAAAATCTTGTAGTCAAACTGGCCATCGCTCAAGCGTCCCATGATTTGTTGGAAGTCTGCTTTAGTATACTTTAGGACAGTTGGATTATCTGAATGTTGTTTGTTGTAGTCTTCTAGCTGTTTAGCAGAAGTTGTCCCTTGAACAACTTCTGTTGATTTTCCACCGATATCATCAAGCGATTTGATGCTAGGGTCATCTTTTTTCACTACAAGAACGTTAGGGTTTTTAGCAGTTGGAGCTGCATAAAGGTATTTTTCAGCACGTTCTTTAGTGTAGCTGATGTTGCTAACAGCCATATTGTAACGGTCGGCATCAAGTCCTGCAAAGACTCCTGACCACTCTGTCTTCTCAAACTTGACATCATACTTGTCAGAGTCCTTAAAGATAGCGCGAACCACTTCAATTTCGTAACCAGTCAATTCGCCATTTTCTTCATAGTTGAATGGTTTTGGTGTAGCATTAGTTGCAACGATAATTTCTTTCTTGCTAGCTGCTTCTCCTTCTTTCTTAGCACCACCTGAGCAAGCTGCTAACACACCTGCAGCAACAAGCCCTAGGGCAGCAAGAGATGAGTATTTAACGATTTTTTTCATGTCATTTCCTCCAAAATAGAATACCTTATAATCTTAACAGAAAAAGAGCATTTACGCCATTATATGATATCTATCTCTGTGATAGGTTTTCTTTATGGCTGATTTAAAAGACCAAACGCAAGACAGCAATCAAGACTACTCCAAAGAGAACTGTTCCGACTAGATTGCGATAACGAAAGGCTACCCAAGCCGTTGGAAAGACTGCTAAGAAGTCCAGCCATTTGATTTGAGGAAGGCTGCCAACCTTGCCTGTCACTACGCTTGACAGAATCAAGGCAAAGATAATGGAAACGGGCAAGAACTTCAAAAAACGTTCAACAATCGCAGGCAAACCCTTATACTTGACCAAGATGAAGGGAATCATACGGGGAATCCATGTCACCAAGCCAGAGAAAATAACGGCTAATAAAAGATACTTACTGACCATCTAAAATCACCCCCATGCTACAACCAAGTAGCGTCGCAAACAGAACAGCTAGTGACTGAGACACCACTGTCAAGAGTAAAAAGAAGGACACCGCAACAACTGCTAGGATAATGAGCAGATTGCGGACTGGAATCCGTCTTTGCATAATCTGGAATTGCGAAGCAAAAATTCCGATGAACATCCCAACAAGGGCAAAGTCTAAACCAAAGATTTCTGGATTTGGTAGCAGACCACCCAGAGCCGTTCCGACCACTGTCCCGACAAACCAAGCCACATAGCTGTTGAGATTGTTCCCGTGCATCCACATCGGATTGACCTTGTCTGTATGGGCCAATTCGCCCATCAAAACGCCATAAGTCTCATCCGTCAAAAGGCTAGACATACCGATATTTTGCCAGAGACTGGTATGACGGAAATAGGTTGACGCATGCAAGCTCAGCAAAAAGAGACGCAAATTGATCAGAAAAACCGTCATGGCAATAGCTGCCACAGGCGCCTGAACTGCAATCAGGGCTAACATGGCAAACTGGGCACTCCCAGCATAAACAAAGAGGCTCATCAGGCCCATCTCAACAGGTGTCACATAGGGCGCACCAATAATCCCACAGGCCAGTCCGATACTGATATAACCAAGGGCCGTTGGCATGGCTGCCTGCGCCCCCTCCCAAAATCCTTTTTCTTTCATCTTTCTCCTCGTATTGTCTTAATAATACTCAATGAAAATCAAAGAGCAAACTAGAAAGCTAGCCGCAAGTTGCTCAAAACATTGTTTTGAGGTTGCAGATAGAAGCTGACGCGGTTTGAAGAGATTTTCGAAGAGTATAAGTAGGCTGAATCGGTTCCAGCCACAGCATGGACTATTATAACACATTCGGGAAAGAGAAAAAAGTCTGTTGATTGTAATCAGACAGACTCCATTTTATTCTATGGTATCAAAAGCGAGACTTGGTTTGGCATTGAGATCCAAGCTTGCAAAGTTTTCTTTGTTCCACTCGCTGACGCTGGCATAGGCAATCATTCCTGCATTGTCTCCGCAAAGGCGTAGGGGAGGGATGATAACCTTGACATCTGTGATTTCAGCTGCCAGACGTTCTCTGAGGCCTTTATTAGCTGCCACGCCACCGGCTACGACTAGGGTTTTAACAGGGTATTTTTCTATGGCTTTCTTGGTTTTGGCCATAAGAATATCCATGACTGCTGCTTGAAAAGATGCTGACAGGTCTTCCTTGGACAAGCTTTCTCCCTTTTGCTCGGCATTGTGGTGAAGATTGATAAAGGCAGACTTCAAACCTGAGAATGAAAACTCTAGATTGTCCTCCTTAATCATAGCACGTGGGAAATCATAAATATCCTGCCCCTGATGAGCCAACTCGTCAATCTCACGACCGGCTGGATAGGTCAAGCCCATGACGCGACCAACCTTATCATAGGCCTCACCAACCGCGTCATCTCGCGTTTCCCCAACAATCTTGTAGTCACCAGCCTCAGAAACATAAACCAACTCTGTGTGTCCACCGCTGACCAAGAGGGCTAGCAAAGGAAACTCCAAAGGCTCTACACTTTGAGCTGCCATGAGGTGACCAGCCATGTGGTTAACGGGAATTAGTGGAAGTCCATGCGCCCAAGCAAAGGCCTTGGCAGCTGACAAACCAACTAGTAAGGCTCCGACCAATCCTGGTCCGTAGGTGACCGCAACAGCTGTCACATCCTCTTCGGTTATTCCTGCTTCTGCTAGTGCCTCCTCGATGCAGGCTGTAATGATCTCGACATGGTGGCGACTGGCTACTTCTGGCACTACGCCCCCGAAACGTTTGTGACTCTCAATTTGACTAGCAATGACATTGGACAAAAGCTCATCGTCGTTTTTCAAGACGGCGACACTGGTCTCATCACAGGATGTCTCAAATGCTAAAATATATCTATCCTTCATCTATTTCTCTCTTCATGATGATGGCGTCCTCGACTGGATCATGGTAGTAGGCCTTTCGCTCAGCGATGACCGCCATCTTTTCTTTCTTGTAAAATGCTTGCGCTCGTTGATTTGACTTTCTGACTTCGAGGAAAATCTCCTTTTCTGCCGGCAATTGAGCAAACAAGGCTGACGCAATCCCCTGACCCTGATAGGTTTGCTTGACAGCTATTTGCAGGACTTCTGCCTCAAATAGATTCTCCTGAACAGCTAAAAATCCAATCACTTCCGTCCCATCATAAGCTAGAGCATACCAAGTCTGGTCTTGGGACAGGTCTGCTTGGATTTGTTCCAACGTCCAAGGACTGACTGGGTAAACAGCTGCCATGACAGCGTAGATGGCTTGTGCCAAGTCAGGCTGCTGTTGGATTCGTTTGATTTCTATCATAGGCGTTTAATGTAAGACTCACCAGACTCGGTATGGTTCTTGAGCCAGTTTTCCTCAGCCTCGACTCGTTTGAGGTAATTCGGAACAAAGTCGTGCAAGGAGTCTGCTTCCTTGTCCCAGGCCAAAAGAGCAAGATTGGCTGCATTAGGCAAGGTTTCTTTGAAATTAGTCCTTGGCAAATGTTCTTGAATTTGCTCCACAAAGGGGCCAACTTCTCCGACAAAGGTTACCTGACTAGCACCCTTGATTAGCTCGATGACTCGCTCAAAAGGCAGGTGTGCTTCTGGCATGACAGGTTTGGCATTTTCATAAAATCCTACATAAACATTGTTACGACGCGCATCCATCAAAGGAACGAACAAGCCTTCTTGCTGGTATGGCACCAGAGCTAAGAGACTCGACATACCAACCAACTCGATGTTCAGAGTGTGAGCTAAGGTTTTGGCAGTTGCTACCGCAATTCGCAAGCCTGTGTAGCTCCCCGGCCCTTCAGCTACCACGATTCGGTCCAAATCCTTGGGCGTCCAGTCCAAACTTGCCATCAAAAAATCGATGGCAGGCATGAGGGTAATACTGTGATTTTTCTTGATATTAATCGTCGTCTCGGCAAGAACTTGCTTGTCCTCTAAAATCGCGAGAGAAAGCGCCTTGCTGGACGTATCAAAAGCTAATACTTTCATAACACATTCCTATCTTTTTGTCTGCTTACTATTATACTACAAAAGCTGGCACATGGGAATTTTCTTTATCCCAAAACAAAAATGCCTATACTTAGCTAAAAAATAATTCGCAAATAAAATTCAAAAAAATGCTCACTTTTCCTTTTCTTTTCCGAATATAAAAGTGAACAAGAAAAAAGGAGGAAAGTTCAATGACAAATTTTGACGTTCTTGACAATCAATTTTTATCCCTATCTGAAAATGAATTATCAGATATTGATGGCGGTCTCGCTCCCTTGGTTATCTTTGGAGTAGCAGTATCTTGGAAAGCTATTGCAGGTGGAACAGCACTTGTAGGTTCTGGTTTGGCAGCTGGTTATTTTTTAGGAGGAGATTAATATGATGAAAGATTTGAACAACTATCGTGAAATTACTAATAAGGAATTGCAAGAAATCAAGGGTGGTTTTGGTGTAGGTGTTGATATCGCTTTATTTATGGCAGGTTATACCATTGGGAAAGATCTCCGTAAAAAGTTTGGTAAGTCATGCTAGATAAAAGACACATTTTTAGAAGGATAAATTTTATTATCTTTATCTCTTACAGTTTGCTAAGCATTCTCAATGATTTAAACATTACTACTATCCCTTTACCAATTGATCTATATGTTTGTATTGTTTTATTTTTATGCTTCAACTCTATTTTTGAACATAAGAAGAATCGTTAATATAAAAATAAGAGTAAATTCTGAAAGCAAACATTTATTCCGTTGTCATGTCATTTTAGAAAAATGCAAAGACCACCTCATCTTGATAGATGGGGTGGAATTTTCGTGTCGTAAATCTACTATCTCTATATCCCCAAACAAAAATGCCCCAACATAGGCAGGGCATCTAAGCATTTAATCCAAAGAAAAATACAAACCAAACGACATAGGTTACAAGGAGGAGAAAAAGCGAGTAGAGAGTCACAAAGGTAATTTTCCACAAGAACTTGGTTTGTCGTTGTTCCAGTTTGGCAAATAGAAGATTCCCTCCATAAACACAAGCAACAAAAACAATAAAAGCTACCAAGCGAGCTCCGATAGCAAAAGCAAATAAGTTATACATAGGACAACCTCCTTGACTTAAAAACTATATGGAATTATGACAAGCAACAAATTTCACTTCTATTATCATAGCACATTTTCTTTATTTTTGCAAGCGCTTACTCAACAAATCGTCCCATGACTTTCTCGTTTCCGTCTTTTACTAATTTTTCATTTTGTGGTATAATTGAAATAATTGTAACGAATCAAGGTCAATCTAGACACAAAATGGAATGAAATCAAGCAAATATCTGCTAAAAGTTTGGAATAAACTGACCTGTAAATAGAAAGGAACTATATGATTTACAAAGTTTTTTATCAAGAAACAAAAGAACGTAGCCCACGTCGTGAAACAACACGCGCACTTTACCTAGACATTGATGCCAGCTCAGAACTTGAGGGCCGCATCGCTGCTCGCCAACTTGTCGAAGAAAATCGCCCAGAGTACAATATCGAGTATATCGAACTCTTGTCTGACAAATTGCTAGATTACGAAAAAGAAACTGGCGCCTTCGAAATCACGGAGTTCTAATATGGCCTATACTCTTAAACCTGAAGAAGTCGGCGTTTTTGCCATCGGTGGTCTGGGAGAAATCGGGAAAAATACATACGGGATTGAATACCAAGATGAGATTATCATCGTCGATGCTGGGATTAAATTCCCAGAAGATGACTTGCTGGGTATCGACTATGTCATTCCTGATTATTCTTACATCGTGGACAATATCGACCGCGTCAAGGCTGTTTTGATTACACACGGACACGAGGACCACATCGGTGGGATTCCTTTCCTACTCAAGCAAGCAAATGTCCCTATCTATGCTGGACCACTTGCCTTAGCTTTGATCCGTGGAAAACTCGAAGAACATGGCCTCTTACGCAACGCTAAACTTTACGAAATCAACCATAACACAGAGTTGACCTTTAAAAATCTCAAGGCAACTTTCTTTAGAACTACTCACTCTATTCCAGAGCCTTTGGGGATTGTCATTCATACTCCTCAAGGGAAAATTGTCTGTACGGGTGACTTCAAGTTTGACTTAACACCAGTTGGTGAACCAGCAGATTTGCACCGTATGGCTGCGCTTGGTGAAGAAGGTGTACTCTGTCTCCTGTCTGACTCGACAAATGCAGAAATTCCAACCTTTACCAACTCTGAAAAAGTCGTTGGCCAGTCCATCATGAAGATTATCCAAGGCATTGAAGGACGCATCATCTTTGCATCCTTTGCCTCAAATATCTTCCGTCTCCAACAAGCAACTGAAGCCGCTGTTAAGACTGGACGCAAGATTGCGGTCTTTGGTCGCTCTATGGAAAAAGCCATTGTCAATGGAATCGAGCTTGGTTACATCAAAGCTCCTAAGGGAACCTTTATCGAGCCAAATGAAATCAAAGATTACCCTGCAGGCGAGGTTCTGATCCTCTGTACAGGTAGTCAGGGCGAGCCGATGGCAGCCCTCTCTCGTATCGCCAACGGAACCCACCGTCAGGTGCAACTCCAACCAGGTGATACCGTTATCTTCTCTTCAAGTCCAATCCCTGGAAACACTACTAGCGTCAACAAGCTGATTAACATCATTTCCGAAGCTGGTGTCGAAGTTATCCACGGTAAAGTGAACAATATCCATACATCTGGACACGGTGGTCAGCAAGAGCAAAAACTCATGCTCCGCTTGATTAAGCCAAAATACTTCATGCCTGTCCACGGTGAATACCGCATGCAAAAAGTCCACGCTGGACTAGCGGTGGATACTGGTGTTGAGAAGGACAATATCTTTATCATGAGCAATGGTGATGTGCTTGCCCTTACTGCTGACTCAGCTCGTATCGCAGGTCATTTCAATGCCCAAGACATCTATGTCGATGGAAATCGTATCGGTGAAATCGGTGCTGCTGTCCTCAAAGACCGTCGTGATTTATCTGAAGACGGTGTCGTTCTAGCAGTCGCAACTGTTGACTTCAAGTCGCAGATGATTCTGTCTGGTCCAGATATCCTCAGCCGAGGCTTTGTCTACATGAGAGAGTCTGGTGATTTGATTCGCCAAAGCCAACGCATCCTCTTCAATGCCATTCGTATCGCACTGAAAAACAAGGACGCCAGCGTGCAATCTGTCAATGGTGCTATTGTCAACGCCATTCGCCCCTTCCTTTATGAAAATACAGAACGTGAACCGATTATCATCCCGATGATCCTCACACCAGATGAAGAATAAATCATAAAACAGCCCCGTCTTCGGAGCTGTTTTTCTCTATGCTTTCTTTTAAGATTGAAACTCAATAAAAATCGAAATCAGACTAGAAGGCTAGGCGAAAGCATAACTTGAGTTAGGTAAGCCGAAGCCGACGACGTATTATTTTGATTTTTGAAGAGTTTTGGAAATACTACGATTTTTACCTTCAAGATACACCATCAGAATAGAAATATCTGCTGGGTTTACTCCCGAAATACGGCTGGCTTGGCCGATGGTTTCTGGATTGATGAGTTTGAACTTCTGACGGGCTTCGGTTGCGATAGAATCAATGTCGTCCCAGTCAATATTGGCTGGAATGCGTTTTTCTTCCATGCGTTTCATCTTAGCAACCTGATCCATGGCTTTGGAAATATAGCCTTCGTACTTGATTTCTGTTTCAATCAATTCGATAATCTTATCATCCAAGTCCTCTGCAGCTGGCCCGATGAAGGCCACCACATCTTGGTAAGAAACTTCTGGACGGCGAAGGAATTCCTTGGCTGTCACTGCATCTGTTAACGGCTTGAAGCCCATCTCCTCAACCTTAGCATTGGTTTCCTTGACTGGCTTGAGTTTGATGCTATCTAGGCGCTTCATCTCATTGTCAAATTGATTTTTCTTGATTTCAAAGCGAGCCCAGCGTTCATCATCCACAAGCCCAATCTCGCGTCCCATCTCTGTCAAACGCATATCTGCATTGTCATGACGGAGAATGAGGCGGTATTCAGCACGACTGGTCAAGAGACGGTAAGGTTCAATAGTTCCCTTGGTAACCAAGTCATCAATCATCACCCCGATATAACCGTCACTGCGCTTCAAAATCAACTCAGGCTTGCCTTGGATTTTCAGAGCCGCATTGATACCTGCGATAATCCCTTGACCAGCAGCTTCTTCGTAACCTGACGTTCCATTTGTCTGACCAGCAGTGAAAAGGCCAGAGATTTTCTTGGTTTCCAAAGTCGCACGCAACTGATGAGGCAAGACCATGTCATACTCGATGGCATAACCAGTTCGCATCATCTCAGCATTTTCCAAACCTTTGATGGAATGAACCAACTCACGTTGGACATCCTCAGGCAGACTGGTTGAAAGACCTTGGACGTAGACTTCCTCTGTATTGCGCCCTTCTGGCTCAAGGAAGAGTTGATGGCGTTCCTTGTCCGCAAAGCGCACAATCTTGTCCTCAATCGACGGACAGTAACGAGGCCCCACTCCCTTAACCACACCTGTAAACATAGGCGCACGGTGGAGGTTGTTTTGGATAATTTCATGACTGGTACCGTTGGTATAGGTCAACCAGCATGGCACTTGGTCCTTGACATAGTCCTCATCTCGTGAAGTGTAGGAGAAGTGATTAGGCGCCTCGTCTCCTGGCTGAATCTCTGTTACATCGTAGTTGATAGAGGAAGCCTTGACACGTGGAGGCGTCCCCGTCTTGAAACGACCGATTTCAAGACCAAGTTCCTTAAGATTGTCAGCAAGGTTAATCGAAGCTAGGCTGTGGTTTGGCCCTGATGAGTACTTGAGGTCTCCGATGATGATTTCCCCACGTAGTGCAGTCCCTGTAGTCACAATAACAGCCTTGGCAGCATACTCTTGATGGGTAGCTGTACGCACACCGACAACTTTGCCATCTTCCACCAAAATCTCATCAATCATGGTCTGACGAAGGGTCAAATTCTCTTGATTTTCAACTGTCTTGCGCATTTCCTTAGAGTAAAGTTCCTTGTCAGCCTGCGCACGAAGAGCACGCACCGCTGGCCCCTTCCCTGTGTTGAGCATCTTCATCTGGATGTAAGTCTTGTCAATGGTCTTGGCCATCTCACCACCAAGTGCATCAACTTCACGCACGACAATCCCCTTGGCAGAACCACCGATAGAGGGATTACATGGCATGAAAGCCAGCATTTCAATATTGATGGTCGCAAGCAAGACCTTGCAGCCCATACGGCTGGCTGCTAGGGATGCTTCGACCCCAGCGTGTCCCGCACCGATTACAATAATATCGTATTCTTCAGTAAAATGATAAGTCATATTTCTCTCCTATTCCTCAAGATGAATGTGTCTTAGTTGGCCGTCCCAATCTGGTAGGGCTGTTTTTAAAAAGGCTGGAACTAGCTGGATATTCTGGAGCTGATCCAAGTCAATCCATTCACAGGGCTGCGATTTTTCATCTTCCTGCATGGTCAATGGGGCGTCCTCAAGCAAGTTCACCAGATAATGAAACTCAATGTTGTGATAGGAAACACCGTCCTGTTCAAAACGATTTTCAACTACAAAAGCTAGCTGCCCAGCTTGAGCTTTGACACCCAGTTCTTCCCTCACTTCACGGACTACCGCGTCTTCCGTACTTTCATTGACTTGAATCGCACCGCCGATAGTATAATACTTGCCCTTATCTTTTGTGACTAGGAGCTTGCGGTTTTGAAGAATCAAGGCTGTCGCCCGAACACCAAAAACCGTATTGTTTACTTTTGTCCGAAAGTCTTGTTGAGTCATTCTTGTCCTTTCCTCTAAACGACACAAAAACAGTCAAAACTCCAAAGAAGTGCAGGACAAAAAAGCCTGCAACATCCATGAGCTTTGACCATCATTTCTATTGCTTTTATTATTGTAGCAAATTGAGAAAATTTGTCAATCTAAATGTACTGACAAACTTGTCCATCGCGGTAAGCATTGTCAATCAAGCCACCACCAAGACACTCATCGCCGTCGTAAAAGACAACTGCCTGTCCTGGCGTGATGGCGCGCTGTGGTTCCGCAAAGATGACCTCTGCCTTGTCTCCTTTAACATGTACTGTCACCTTAGAGTCGGGCTGACGGTAGCGGAATTTAGCCGTACATTCTAGTGTAAATTCCTCTGGCATGTCACGAGTAAAGTGGACTTGACTGGCCTCTAGGCTGGTTGACATGAGCGAATCATGGTAGAAACCTTGGCCGACATAGAGGATATTCTTGCTTAGATCTTTTCCGACAACGAACCAAGGGGCATTGTCACCGCCGTGTTGCCCACCGATACCGAGTCCGCCACGCTGACCAATCGTATAGTACATAAGGCCGGCATGCTCGCCCATATCGCGACCATCCACAGTCATCATGCGACCAGGCTGAGCTGGTAGGTAGTTGCTGAGGAAGTTTTTAAAGTTCTTTTCTCCGATAAAGCAAATCCCTGTCGAGTCTTTCTTCTTGGCAGTCGCAAGGCCTGCTTCTTCTGCTAGTCTGCGAACTTCAGGCTTTTCCAAATGTCCCAGTGGAAACATGGTTTTTTGAAGTTGTTCTTGCGACAGTTGGCTGAGGAAATAGGTCTGATCCTTACCATTGTCCACGCCACGAAGCATGTGAACAGTGCCATCCTCATCACGCGCCACTCGGGCATAGTGCCCAGTAGCTACATAGTCTGCCCCCAAGGTCATAGCATAGTCCAAAAAGGCCTTGAACTTGATTTCCTTGTTACACATAACGTCTGGATTTGGCGTGCGCCCTGCACGGTATTCCGCTAGGAAATACTCAAAAACGCGGTCCCAGTACTCTTTTTCAAAATTGACAGAGTAGTAGGGAATGCCAATCTGGTCTGCCACCGCAGCCACATCCTTGTAATCTTCGGTCGCCGTACAGACGCCGTTTTCATCTGTGTCATCCCAGTTCTTCATGAAGATACCGATCACATCGTAGCCCTGCTCCTTTAGCAAAAGAGCCGTCACCGACGAATCAACACCACCACTCATCCCCACAACAACACGTGTTTTAGAGTTATCACTCATGGTAAGTCTCCCATCTATTCGTTTATTTGTACCCCTCAACATTCTATTTACTATGACTTTCAATAGAATTTCTTTGAGTATAGTCATTTCGTTTACTTTTAGGACTAGGCAACGAGTCGCAGGCATAACTTGAGTTCGCTCAATCAGTCTGGGAGACTGATTGAGGTTATAAATCAGACAAGCTCAGCTTGCATCTCATTTCGAGTTAACGACGTAATAAAAGATAAACGAAATGACTAGTTCACGATTGAAGGTCGTGTGTGCTTTAACGATTGAAGGTCGCTTGAGCAGTATTCATTATAACACGCTTGGTTGGAGAAGACAAGAAAGAGGCTGATAATCGACCAACCTCTTATTCTGAACCTATCAATCTAGCACTTTTTAGCTTCATTCGCTTTCTTAGCAACTGCTATCTGGTATTTCACTTGGTCAAATCCTGTACCTCCCAAGGAATTTCGTCTTTGAACAGCAGTTTTAGGTTGCAAGTAGACATAAATATCCTCGGCAATGAGGGAATGATAGGTTTGCAATTCCTCCAAAGTCCAATCTTGAATATTTTTAGCAGACTTAATAGAGTCTAGCACTAATCTTCCCACAACCTCATGAGCTTCTCTAAATGGCAAGCCTTTCCCTGCCAAATAATCTGCCAACTCAGTTGCATTTGAAAAGTCCTTCTCTGTAGACTCTTGCATTTTTTCCTTGTTTACCTGCAAGCTAGATAACATACCTGCCAATACATCGAGGGAATTTAAAATCGTTTCAACCGTATCAAACATTCCTTCCTTATCCTCTTGTAAATCCTTATTATAAGCTAAAGGCAAGGACTTCATGACTGTCAATAGCCCAAACAGATTCCCATAAACTCTACCAGTCTTTCCTCGAATCAACTCAGCCATATCTGGATTTTTCTTTTGGGGCATAATAGAGGAACCTGTTGTAAATGTATCTGACAAGGTAATGAATTGATACTCAAAACTACACCAATTGATCATTTCTTCGCAAAAACGGCTCATATGCATCATGAGTATGCTGGCATTGGATAGAAATTCTAAGATAAAATCGCGGTCACTAACAGCATCCAAAGAATTTGTATAAGGTTGCTTAAACTCCAGCAAATCGCTAGATAATTGACGATCAATGGGGAAAGTCGTTCCTGCCAAAGCTGCCGCACCTAGAGGGCATAGGTCTGTATGCTTCTGGTTAAATTCAAAACGTTCACTATCTCTTTGAAACATGTTGTAGTAAGCCATCAGGTGGTGGGCAAAACTAATCGGCTGGGCATGTTGCAGATGGGTATAGCCCGGCATGATCGTCTCCACATGATTTTCCGCCAAATCTAATAAAACACCCTTGAGATGAGCCAGTTTATCTAGGACATGGCCTAGTTGTTCCTTGAGATACAAGTGCATATCTGTCGCAACTTGGTCATTTCGAGAACGAGCCGTATGTAGCTTCCCTGCAAGGGGACCAATTTTTTCTGTCAGCAATACTTCCATATTCATATGAATATCTTCGTTTGCGATATCAAAGTCAAGTTGACCTGCCTCTAGCTCTTCTAAAAGCTCTTTCAAACCTTCTTGAATCTTTTCTGACTCCTTCAAACTCAAAATGCCCGTCTGACCCAACATCTGAACGTGGGCTAAAGAACCAATCACATCAAATTTAGCTAATTTTTGGTCAAAAGATATACTCGCACCAAAGCGCTCTACCCAGTCTTCGACAGTACCTTCAAAGCGACCACCCCATAATTTTGTATTCTTAGCCATATCACATCCACCTCTCTATCCAATCGCCCTATTTGGCGCTTTTTTGAACCTCAGAATGAACCTTGGTTGGAAGTCCCCATAACTTAATAAAGCCAACAGCCGCATCTTGGTCAAAGGTATCTGCACTAGTATAAGTCGCCAAATTTTCATCGTAAAGTGAATTTGGTGATTTCCGAGCCACGACCTGTGCGCTTCCCTTATACAGTTTAATTTTTGCAGTCCCATTAACAACTTTTTGGGTCTCTTTAATATAAGCAATCAAGGCTTGTGTAGCCGGACTAAACCACAAAGCATTATAAATGAGATTTGATAATTCATTTTCTATGATTGGTTTAAAATGAGCCACTTCTCTCACAAGCGTCAAATCCTCGATTTCCTTATGAGCTGTCAGCAGGGTCACTGCCCCTGGACACTCATAGATTTCTCTTGATTTAATCCCCACCAAGCGATTTTCCACGTGGTCAATCCGTCCAACCCCATGTTTTCCAGCTATTTCATTAAGCTTTTGAATCAAATCTGCCAATTTTAGCCCTTCTCCATTAAGGGAAACTGGAACACCTTCACTAAACTCAATCTCAATGTATTCTGGCATATCTGGAGCTTGCTCTGGAGAAGTTGTGATACCAAAGGCTTCTTCTGGAGCCTGATTCCATGGATTTTCTAAAATACCACACTCATTGGCACGTCCCCAAAGATTTTGGTCAACAGAGTAAGGATTGTCAAGGTCAGCAGGAACAGGTACCCCATTTTCCTTGGCATAATGAATTTCTTCCTCCCGAGACCATTTCCATTCACGAACTGGCGCAATCACTTTTAAATTGGGATCCAAGGCTGCAATAGATACTTCAAAACGTACTTGGTCATTCCCCTTACCTGTACAACCATGAGCAATTGTAGTCGCTCCTGTCTGATGCGCGATTTCAACCAATTTTTTAGAAATAAGAGGACGGCTCAAGGCAGATACCAAGGGGTATTTTTGTTCATAGTAGGCATGTGACTGGAGAGCCACTAGCACATAATCTGTAGCAAATTCGTCCTTAACATCAATAACATAAGATTCGACTGCCCCAACCTTGAGAGCCTTATCATGGATGAAATCCAAGTCTTTCCCTTCACCCACATCCATACAAACTGCAACAACATCATAGTCTTTCTTTAGCCAGGTAATCGCAACTGATGTGTCTAAACCGCCAGAATAGGCCAAAATTACTTTTTCTTTACTCATGTTCTTTTCCTTCTTTCTATTTTTCAATGGACGCTTTAAAGGCATCCTCAATGAGTTTGTCTAATTCCCCAGAATCCTTCAACTTTTGAATAGTTTTATCGACTGCTTCTTTCAATTCCTTGCTGTCTTTTTTCATAGCGACCGCATAGGAATCATCTTGCTCTTTTTCAAAATTGAGTTCTGCGATTGCTAAATCAGGATTATTTTCCACAAATCCCTTGGCAACTGGTTCTTCAAAGATAACGGCATCCACTTGTCCTGATTTTAAATCTGTAATTAAATTCCCATTTTTAGGCAGAGATACGAGGGATGAATTTTGTAGCAAATCTTTCGCCATCGTTTCTTGAATCGAACCTTTCTGCGCTCCGACCTTCTTCTGCGCCAAGTCGTTTACAGACTGATAAGTGGCCAAGTCAGATTTTTTGACAATGAGCTTATTTTTTGAAGTATAGTAAGGAATGGAAAAGTCGAACACCTTGCTCCGTTCATCTGTCTTAGAAACACCTGATATGGCAAGATCGGCTTTTCCTGATTGAACACTAGCCAATACATTGTCAAAACTCATGGGAGATAGTTCCAATTCGACACCTAGTTCTGTTGCGATAGCCTTGGCTAATTCGATATCTGAACCCACAATCTGATTTTTCCCATCAACCACTTTTTGGTATTCAAATGGAGCAAAATCTGGATTAAGGGCTACAACCAATTTTCCTTTGGACTTGATGGCTTCAATTCCAGCCGATTGATTGTTACTACAAGCAAATAGTAGGGGGAGCATCACTAAACCAAACATCGTCATCAACACCTTCTTCATCTTATTCATAACAAAACCTCCTTTATGTTTATTCTTTTTAGTTGTATAAATAATACTCCTATCCTCATCGTTTGTCAAGCCTAAATTGAAAAAATTTTCAATTTGAAACAAAAAAACCTAGAAATACCACATAAAAATGTCATTCCTAGGCGTATTTATGCTATTTCTCTCTGAAAAACATGAGTATTCAGTCAGTTAAAAGAAGCGACTGAACGAACTCATTTTCCCTTGCCCAATTCAATGATACGATGACATTGTTGGGCTACATAAGCATCGTGGGTCACAATAATGACTGTTTTCCCCTCTCGATTCATCTCTAAGAGAAATTTCAAGACCAAATCTCTATTTTCAGGGTCCAGCGAACCTGTCGGTTCATCTGCTAAAATCAGCTGGCTGGGTTTTAAGATGGCTCTAGCAACTGCAATTCGTTGTTGTTCGCCACCAGACAACTCGGAGACCTTTTGATGCAAAGTAGCTGGCAAACCTACTCTCTCTAAAATCTCTTCCACCTTTTTGAGCTTGTCTTTCTTGGACAATTTCACATATTTCAGCGCCAGCATGAGATTATACTCGACCGTTTCATCATCAATCAGGGCAAAATTTTGAAACAGATAAGAGATATGTTCACGAATTATTGTTTGTGACTTGGCAGAATTAACCGCTAGATTTGTCTGACCAAAAATCTCATACCGTCCGCTATATTCACCATCTATCAAACCTAATAAATTTAACAAGGTCGACTTACCACTACCACTCTTGCCAACAATGGCTACCAAATCCCCCTGATCAATCCTAAGAGACAAGTGATCCAAAATCACTTTTCCCCCAATGGTTTTGGTAATATTTTCCAACTCAATCATAAGATGCCCCCTTTCAATAACTCTACTAGACTTCTTTTCTCCATCCTAGAAGCCAAGACTAGCACAAATAGTATATCCAGACATGTAAAGCCTGCAAACAGCAGGAGTGGCAAGAGCGCATGGGCAAAGAAAATCAATACTAGAAGAGGGAGACTATAGCCCAGCAAGAGCAGAACGAGGAGAGGGCGGTAGCGATCGACCAGTTTCCACCCCATAAACTTCTTGGTAATGATATCTGTTCGCTTCAATAAGAAAGTTGTTACTAGTAAGAAGTAGGAAATCATCATGCTAAGGAGACCAAACAAAGCAAAGAGTATATTAAGATTTCGAACTGCATCTCGATAAGAATCTACTTTCTCTTGTTGAATGGCTTGAATCGATGAAAATTTCAAATAATTCCCATCTGATAATTTCTCAACTAACTCCGTAATCACTTTTTGATTTTGTTCTGTATTTTCAACTTTCATCGGGTTATTTAAACCTGTCGTTGACAAACGAGTCTTTTCTTCCCACATCATGTCTTGATCATTTACTAGACTAATGATTGGATTGTGGAGATTTTCCTTTCGCTCATTGTTATAAGGGAAGAAAGACCAATCTCCTTCATAGTAGGCAATTTCTACATCCATATCTTCTATTGTTTGCTTTTGCTGATCTTCATACCTCAGAGAAAGATAGGCGATGGATTTTCCCAAGAACTGATTCTTGCCTTCTTGTCCTTTATCACTGGCTGGCAACAAGATCACCTTTTTAGTGCCGATATCAGGTAGCTTAAAGCCCTGACTTTCTAAAAATTGACGGTTTGCATAGTAAACATCTACCTTATCAGGCAGTTGGTACTGCTGTACTTGTTCAGCTTTGATGACTGGTTTGATAGGAAGACTCGCACCTCGCACATAGTTTACTTGTGTTTTTGCTAGCAAGTCTTGATAAAATTGGTAGAAATAATCTGTAGATTTCCCTGAACCTGCTAGCTCTTCTTGCCACAGGTTATCATTGAGTTTGAAGGTTTCTAAGGTCAGGTAATTACCTTGGCTTACCCACTGTTGCTGATAAGCAAGTTCTTTGTTTTCTTGTTCTAAACTTCTGCCCACCCCAATCAGTAAGGCCGTCAGTAAAATAGTTGTCCCTATTTTCATCACATAATTGAAGATGAGACCAAGTTTGACAGATGAAAAACCTTTCAACATGGAACTGACTGTCATTTTCTGAATCATCAGGTAGGTCAGCCAACTGATGAACAAATACAACTGTAAAAGCAGAAATTGGGATAAGAGTAAACTTGGGAACAAAAGTTTTGGTCTATAGTCCAGCACTAAAAATAGTCCTAAGTCAATAATAAGACTTCCACCCAAGAGAAGATAAAAATTAGTCTTTACAAAACCAGCTAAAATCGCCCTGCTTTGAAAACCAAGTAACTTTTGAACCCCCACTCGTTTCATCTCCATCATCGGCTGATAAACTGTCATTAAAATCACAAGCAAGATTGCCATGATAAAGATAATGATAGATAGTAACAAATCTTGATTTAGCACTCCAACCTGACTTCGGTAAGTGGGTTCTAATAAAATCGTCTTATCTATCTGGAAAAAATCACTCCACTTTTGTAGAATGGTATCGCGATCTATCTCTTTGCTGGAGGTAATCATGTAGCGTCCATTTACAGTATGGGATTTATCCTCAATATAGGATTGGAAGGTCTGGAGTCGAATATGTTTCACCTTTAAAAAGGTGGGAATGGTTCCTAGATTATTGGGAAGGTCCTGGTTGCTGTAGACTCCCTTCTCATTCTTTGAAAAATCAAGAGAAGTCAGACCGAACTCCTGATAGGGGAAGGTTTCCTTATCAAAAACACCAGCCTTGACGGCCTCATCGCCATTATCTACTTTGATAATAGAGACCTTGTCTTGACTTGCAACCTCTTCAAAAAACTGGAGAATAGTTTCTGTAGGTTTAGTGACATCTTTCAAGTACAAGTCAAATGAATAAGCTGTCTTGCCCATCTCCTGAATCCGCACTATTTCTCGTGTAACATTTACATTCAGGACAAAAAACGTAGTACACAGCAAGAGCAGGAGCATACAAAGATGACTGATTTTTTTCATAGAGATACCTCCCGTGAAGAGACGAAACTGGAAAAAAACTAACTTTCCAATAAAGCCACACAGTGATTCTCTCAGCTTAATTGTGTTCAAGGCTGAAAACACTGTGTGGTTTTTGAATGTTTAGAGGTTAGTTTTTTGAGCAATCGTCTATCAAAATGTCCGTTTATCTGTCAATAACCCGAGAAAATCTTGTCGTTTCAAGTCGGAGAAGTGTTTGGTAGAAAGACTTCCTTTTTGAAGTCCATCATCTCTAACCTGCAAATAATAGCTATGTTGGCTTGTTTTAATTGTCAAAAAATCGCCAAATATAAAAACTCTTTTCCAGTTGCGAATCTCAAATTCTTTCATCTCTGATTTTGGAATGCGGATAAGTCCTTGTCGCAAATCACGATGGTGCTCACTTGTGAAAGTCATCCCATTCCCAAGATTTCTTATCAGTAGTTCATCTGGAGTCACCATCACCAGCGCTATTTTAGTTAAGAAAATTTCAACTGTTGGTGGTAAAATCGCCAAATTAAACCAGGGATGTAGGTAGCGATAGGCTAAGAAATAATGAGGCTCCTCACCCAATCCTAGTTGTTTATATAATGTCTTAACCTCACTGTCTAATCTCGCTTCAAAAGACACATCCGAATGCTCTTCTTCCTTCTTCTGATTAAAATAACGCATCCAGACTAGAAAACCTATAAAGACTATAATAAATATTCCTGATAAGAGATATTTTACATTGTAGTTCATCACTTAACCTCCTGATTCACGACTTAATCTAACCAACATAGGGTAGGGATAACTTATATCATAGTATATTGAAATTAGAACAAGACGTATTGCTTTTTAGAGAATAGCTAAAAAGCAATACGAATATCTTAATTATGTTGTCTCTTCCTAATTCAATCTACTATAAAATACTTTTCCTACTATATGCGAACTAAGTTCCCCAACAAGAGATAGCATTTAATGCTACTCCTGCTACAACAACAGCTACATTAAATTTAGCTAATTGAGATGGTTTTAATACTGATGCAGCAATATCTTTTATTATATCAACCGCTTTTCCATAATTATGAGACACCAAAGCATTTGTTAATATTTCTATCATATTTCTACCTTGCAGTGCATCCCATATAATTCCACCAAATGGTACGGAATTTATGACTACACAAGCCGCATATGCTCCTAAATCACGAGTCATACTTGGCAATACATAATTTTCAAAAATAAACTTCCCTTCTAAGCCGATATCTCCTGGTAGTTCTGCCCTTGCTTTTAGAGCATAGAAATCAGTTATAACGTATCTCTTTGTAGCCAAATCAACATGTCCAGCTTCCTCTAAATAGAATTTCAAGCTTTCAATCGCCTGTTCTGTCTGCTCTTGTTCGCTCAAGACAGCAGTTTGTCTTGTTGCTGTTTCAGACGCATAAATGCTATTTCCGACAGAGAAGAGCAATCCAAATATCATAATGAAAACCATACTTACTTTAATTAATTTATGAGTCATTTTACTTCTCCTATTTAAGCTTACAAAAATAAAATCCTTCGGTTATCAATATATGAAACAATAAACCTTATAGTCCATTGGACTCACCTTCCTTTCTTTTACTTAATCAAAATTTTATAAGAGCCATCCCCAAGGGAAGAAAATAGCCATCCATAACATAAATAACAACAGACGATATACTTTTTTATACATTTGATACCTCCTTAGTACTTCATCATCTTGATTGTAAAATACAATATACCTTGTCGTAAAATTTGTTAACCTTTTTCACAAATTTATTTTAGATTTCTTTTCTACTTTTTATATTACTATGATACAATATTTTTAATCAGTTTCAATTTATTGTTAACTTTTTTCACGAAAAGGAGGAAATCATGCGCTACGATTTTGGAAATGTTTATAAAGAAATACGTGAGTCAAAAGGTTTGACCCAAGAAGAGGTCTGTGGAAATGTTCTCTCAAGAACCAGCCTATCAAAGATTGAAAGTGGTAAGGCAACTCCTAAATATGAAAATATGGAGTTTCTTCTCCGTCAAATCAATATGAGTTTTGAAGAGTTTGACTATATTTGCCATCTCTACCACCCAAGTGAACGATCAACTATCATGCAGACTTTTCTAAAAATGGCTTCTATTAGTGGTACGAGCGACTTAAGTAAATTACTCAAAAAATGTCAACATTATCTAAAAACACATCATGATTTCCCCATCCAGCAGTTACAAGATATGCTCGAAATCGTTATCTACATCCGTGAAAATGGGATAGAAAAATTGTCAAGTAAGGTTGACAACATTGTAAATAGATTATGGGATAAGATTGAGAAACAAGATACTTGGTATGAGAGCGACCTCAAAGTCCTTAATACCATTCTCTTTGCTTTTCCTATAGAGTATATTCATCAGATTACCGGAAAAATTCTCGAACGACTAGAGGTTTATAAACACTATAGTTCTATCTTTCAGCTTCGTATGATGTTACTTCTGAATCTCTCAACTCTTTATCTTTACAATGGTGATAAGTTGCTTTGCAAACAGCTTTGCTACACTCTCTTAGAGGAGGCAAAAGCAAGCAAACAGTATGATACACTTGCGTTTGCCTATATTCGTATCGGCATTTGTGTTAATGATGCTCAGTTAATAGAGAATGGACTCTCCTTAGCTAAACTAGTAGAAGATGAACACTTACTAACAGAGCTAGAGCGTGAAGTTAACATCTTTGTAAACAAAAAAGAAAGCCATTGAGACTTCCTTTTCTATATTTTCTTAATACCAGCCGTTATTAAGCCAAAAGTTTTTAGCGGCTGTCCATGAACCGTAACGTCCTGCAACATAGGCATCTGCTACACGTTCTTGGTTTTCAGCTGAGTAGTCACCGTTCAAGTATGAATCTGTCAATTGGTAGCGTCCGATGTAACGTCCGTTTGTAGCTGTGTAGCTACCGCCTGATTCTTTTTGTGCAATCCATTCTTTAGCTTCTGCTTCAGATCCGCTTACAGTTGTAGCAACTGTTTCTTCTGCTACTGTTTCGCTTACTGCTGGGGCTGCTTCCTCTACCTCTGTAGTTTCTGCCACTGTAGCTGAAACAGCTTCATCTTGGGCAGCTGGTGCTTCATAAGTCGTTGAAGCTGGTGCTACTGGCGCTGCTGGACCGTCAATAACCAACTCTTGACCAACATAAATCATATGGATATTGTCAATGTGATTGTTTTCTGCCAATTTCTCAACAGTTGTGTTGTGAGTTTCAGCGATTTCTGAAAGTGTATCACCTTCTTTAACAGTGTAAGTTGATGATTCTTGAGCAGC
This sequence comes from bacterium, assembly GCA_905221125.1. Classification (GTDB taxonomy): domain Bacteria; phylum Bacillota; class Bacilli; order Lactobacillales; family Streptococcaceae; genus Streptococcus. The sequence continues at coordinate 199,377 of CAJNBY010000001.1, forward strand.
TACAAATGATGGAGCAAATACTGCAAACAAGGCAGCTACTCCTGCAAGAGTTGTTTTAATCTTTTTAGTTGTTGATTTCATATTCGAAAATTCTCCTTCTTTCTATAGTACTATCATACCCTTTAAATATTACTGTTTCTTGACACTTTTATGTAGAAATATTACAAAATTATTTTTTATTTCCCTAAATAAGCTATTTTTGTCATAAAAGATACTATTTTTATGCTATTTGTAGTGTAAAAAGGTTTTCATCCACAATTAAAGCCAAGACCTTCATTCTTTGATATAATAGAGATAAGAATTTTTATAAGGGGAAACTGATGAAATCACTTCGTTTTCAATCTGTCTTTGATATCATCGGACCAGTTATGATTGGCCCATCTAGTAGCCATACCGCTGGTGCTGTTCGTATTGGGAAGATTGTCTCTTCCATTTTTGATGATACTCCGACAGAAGTCGAATTCCAACTTTTTAACTCATTTGCCAAAACTTATCGTGGTCACGGGACAGACCTAGCCCTTGTTGCAGGTATCTTGGGCATGGATACAGATGATCCTGAAATTCCAAACAGTCTGGAGATTGCCCACAAGCGTGGCATCAAGATTGTCTGGACCATTCAGAAAGACAGCAATGCTCCGCATCCTAATACCACTAAAATTACCGTCAAAAATGCTCACAAGACCATCAGCGTGACTGGTATTTCTATCGGTGGAGGAAATATTCAGGTAACCGAACTCAATGGCTTTGCCGTCTCTCTCAATATGAATACACCGACTATCATCATTGTTCATCAAGATATTCCAGGTATGATTGCCCTCGTAACGGAGGCCCTTTCACGCTATGGTATCAATATCGCCCAGATGAATGTTACTCGTGAAAAAGCTGGTGAAAAAGCTATTATGATTATCGAAGTTGACAGTCGCAACTGTGATGAGGCCATCGAAAAAATTCGAAAAATCCCTCATCTCCACAATGTCAATTTCTTTAAATAGGAGGAAGCATGTTTTATTCTATCAAAGAATTGGTCGAACAGGCAGAACTGGACTTTCAAGGAAATGTCGCAGAACTCATGATTACAACGGAGTTTGAATTGACTGGTCGCGAACGTGAAGAAGTCCTCCTTCTCATGGAGCGCAATCTGGAAGTCATGAAAGCCTCTGTCCAACTTGGCCTCAATGAAAATAAATCTCGTAGTGGCCTGACAGGTGGAGATGCTGCCAAATTGGACCACTATATCAAAAACGGAAAAACTCTATCAGATTACACGGTTCTCTCTGCTGCCCGAAATGCCATCGCAGTCAATGAACACAATGCCAAAATGGGCTTGGTCTGCGCCACTCCGACCGCAGGAAGTGCTGGCTGTCTGCCTTCTGTTCTAACTGCTGCTATTGAAAAATTAGACCTCAGTCACGAGCAACAGCTGGATTTCCTCTTTGCTGCTGGTGCCTTTGGACTAGTCATCGCAAACAATGCCTCTATCTCAGGTGCTGAAGGTGGCTGTCAGGCCGAGGTTGGTTCGGCCTCTGCTATGAGTGCTGCTGCCTTGACTCTAGCTGCAGGCGGAACACCTTATCAAGCCAGTCAGGCCATTGCCTTTGTCATTAAAAATATGCTAGGCCTCATCTGTGATCCTGTTGCCGGCTTGGTCGAAGTTCCCTGTGTCAAACGCAATGCCATGGGAGCCAGCTTTGCCTTTATCGCAGCAGACATGGCCTTGGCAGGTATCGAATCTAAAATCCCTGTGGATGAAGTCATCGATGCCATGTACCAAGTAGGAGCAAGCATGCCAACTGCCTTTCGTGAAACAGCTGAAGGTGGACTCGCTGCCACCCCAACTGGTCGTCGCCTCCAAAAAGAAATTTTCGGAGAATAAGCTTATCAAATAGGAGAAACCATGACCTCTATCTCAGCTATCTTTTTCGATCTGGACGGAACCCTTGTTGACAGTTCTATTGGGATTCACAATGCCTTTACCCATACCTTTAAGGAGCTAGGGGTGCCTAGCCCTGATGCCAAAACGATTCGTGGTTTTATGGGACCGCCCCTTGAAAGTAGTTTTGCGACCTGCCTGCCCAAAGAACAAATCTCTGAGGCTGTGCAGATATACCGTTCTTACTATAAGGAAAAAGGCATCTATGAAGCTCAGCTCTTCCCTCAGATTGTAGAATTGCTTGAGGAATTATCAAGCAATTATCCTCTCTACATCACCACTACAAAGAATACTCCAACCGCTCAGGATATGACCAAAAATTTGGGAATCCATCATTTCTTTGAGGGCATTTATGGTTCCAGCCCTGAAGCACCCCATAAGGCAGATGTCATTCGTCAGGCTTTGCAGATACATCAACTAGCACCTGAACAAGCCATCATTATCGGCGATACCAAGTTTGATATGCTGGGGGCTCAAGAAACAGGCATTCAGAAATTAGCCGTCACTTGGGGATTTGGAGAGCAGGCAGATCTACTAAACTATCAACCTGATTATATCGCCCACAAACCCTTAGACGTTTTGGCCTATTTTCAATAACATAGACTGGGCAACAACTCACTTTCATACTCAATGAAAACGAAGTAAGTCTCTACATAACAAAACGCATATTACCAAGACTTTTAAAGTCCTGATAATATGCGTTTTCTGATTGTAAAGATTTTTTATTCAACGTGAGTAGTTTGATTGGCAAAGGCGATAATAGCTTGCTTCAATTCATCTCCGCTGAGAGTGCGGAACTCTTCAATCTTTTGATCGATGGCTTCTAGAGGCATGACATTAACCTTACCAACGAAAATCTTATCCATAACCTGATTATCAACCAGTTCGGTGGATACCAAGAGTTCTTCGTAGAGTTTTTCACCTGGACGAATTCCAACTTCAACGATTGGAATTTCGCTTTCGGTGTGGCCACTTAGAAGGACCATTTTCTTGGCCAGGTCATAAATCTTGACGGGTTTGCCCATATCAAGGATAAAGACTTCTCCATCTTTAGCATAAGCACCAGCATGAATAACCAGACGGCTGGCCTCTGGAATGGTCATGAAGTAACGGGTCATGCGGAAGTCTGTCACCGTTACAGGCCCACCTTCAGCAATCTGACGTTCAAAAACTGGAATAACACTACCACGGCTACCAAGAACATTCCCAAACCGAACCGCACAGTAGGTTGATTGGCTACGTTGGTTAAAGCCAGTGACAATCAACTCAGCTACGCGCTTGGTTGCTCCCATAACATTTGGTGGATTGACGGCCTTATCTGTCGAAATCATAACCATCTTAGGCACCTTGGCTTCATCAACAGCCCTAGCAACATTGTAGGTTCCGCGGATATTGTTTTTGAAGGCTTCTTTTGGATTGCGCTCCATCATCGGAACGTGCTTGTGGGCCGCCGCATGGTAAACAATAGCTGGTTTATACTGCTCAAAAACTTGCAACAAACGGTCATAGTCTTGAATATCTGCAATCACTGGCACATAATCAATCCCTTGGAACTTACGAATCAATTCATGATAAACAAGGTAGATTGAGTTTTCCCCATGGCCGAGCAAGACGATGCGTTCAGGATTGAAGCGACTAACTTGGCGACAGATTTCAGAACCGATTGAACCTCCAGCACCTGTGACTAAAATTGTCTTACCTGTCAGTTCTGTACCCAAACGCGATTCGTCAAGACGAATTTCCTGACGGCCCAAAAGGTCTGTGATATCAATCTTCTGGAAGCCTCCACCTGCTTGGTGAAGTCCCTGAACAACGGTTTCAACCTTAGGCATCTTGTAACATTTGACACCCAGTTTATTACACATTTGCAGGATACGTTCATACTCTGACGGATCAAGCGACGGAATCGCAACGATCACACGCTCGATTTGATGGCGTTTGGCTAATTCAGGCAGATTGTCGTAAGAGCCCAAAACAGGGATACCACCGAGTTTTTGACCTTTTTTCTTTTCATCATTATCCAAAATACCAACAAGTTCCAAATCACTGGTTGGGTGTTGGTAGCTATTCATAAAGAGAGCTCCACCATCGCCAGCACCAATCAAGAAGGTACGACGATGTTCCCCATCACCACTGCCTTTTTTGCGTTTAGAGTAGATTAACTGCCAAGTAATCCGTGGCAATAAAATCAAGAAGGTACTCAACAAGATAAAGAGAATGATGAAACGGATTGAAAAGAGTGGCAAGAAGGCATAGCAGATTCCATAAGACAAAACACTGCTAGCAGTCACACCAAAAAAGATTTTCATAAAGTCCGTAATCTTGCTGTAACGGCTGATACTAGCGTTCAACCCCCAAAATCCAATCATCAATTGATAGAGCAGGAAGGCCAAACTCGTATAAATAATGTAGTCAACAGGTGCTGGATTAATCAATCCGTAAAATAAAATATAGGATACAATGATGGAAACCACCATACTGAAAATATCAAATATGCCCCAGAAGACCTGTTTTTGTTGTTTATTTAAAATTTCCACCAGATCAATGACATAATCTGTGAGTTTTTTATTCATAGAAATTTACTCCTCCTTAAAAGAGCTGGATGATTATACTCAATGAAAATCAAAGAGCAAACTAGGAAACTAGCCGCAGGCTGCTCAAAACACTGTTTTGAGGTTGTAGATGAAACTAACGAAGTCAGTCACATATCTACGGCAAGGCGACGTTGACGCGGTTTGAAGAGATTTTCGAAGAGCATTATATTGTTATTATAACACTTTTTCTCTAGTTTACGATTTGCTACAATCTTTTAATTGCTTTTTCGTAACAGCTTCATAAAAATAAACTGTCTGACAAATCCTGGACAAAGTGCAACAACCATCTGAATCGCGACACTCTTGGCATATTCCATGTAAGAAATTTGCCCTCTCTTCAGCATTCGCTGACGAGCCTGACGATAGAGTTTGAGGTAACGCAGTCCCCCACGACGCTCAAACATCCCTGCTCCGACACGAACCCTACACAAGATTTGATCCAGATTTCCAGTCTTAGCTCCTGCAGCAATCATATTGAGCCAGAGGAGGTCATCCTCCATATAAAGGCCATCTTCATAGTTGCCTGCCTTGAGAACCATATCCTTCTTGAACATAACAGTCATGTGGTTAAAGGCGCTTCTCATTCTTTGATAAGCTACAATATCTGCGTGCTGGGTTGGAACACGACGATAAGAAACAATCTCATCAGGATTGTCAATAAACTCTGCAATATGTCCACCTAATAGGTCCAGGTTGTCCTTCTCCATTAACTGAACCTGTTTCTCAAAACGGTCTGGAACAGCTATATCATCCGTATCCATACGAGCGATGATATCGTACTGACACTGCAAAACACCCTGTCGAAGAGCCAGACCTAAACCTTGATTTTGCTCAAGAGGATGGCGTTTCACTGGAATATCAGACTCAGCTTCAAGCTGGTCTAATACCTGATAGAGCTCAGGTGTCAAAGGCCCATCCTCAACCAGAACCAATTCGCTCGGTTTCAGGGTCTGATTTTGAACACTCTCAATAGCATCCTTTAAAAATGTCGGATTTTCCTTAATATAGACCGACATCAATACGCTGATTTTTTGCTTTTCAGACACAGTTTTTCTCCAATGTATAGATTTCCTTCCACTATTTTATCATAATTTTCATGACTTTCCCATTTTTATCTTGAAAGCCAGAAACCTTACTTGACATTATAGTGAAAAAGCCTTAAAATAAGCTGTTATTAAAATCAACTAGAAGAGGTATTATATGAAAAAGCAATCACTCTTTTTTGTTCCAGGTATTATCCTGATTGGTGTTTCCTTGCGGACTCCTTTTACTGTTTTACCCATTATTTTGGGAGATATTTCGCAAGGGCTGGGAGTAGAAGTCAGTTCACTTGGTGTTTTGACCAGCCTTCCCCTCCTCATGTTTACCCTCTTCTCCCTATTTTCTACTCGATTGGCTCAGAAAATCGGCTTGGAGCATCTCTTCACCTACAGCCTTTTCTTCTTGACTATCGGTTCTCTCATTAGACTAATCAATCTACCCCTCCTCTATCTAGGAACCTTGATGGTTGGGGCAAGTATCGCAATCATCAACGTTCTGCTTCCTAGTCTTATCCAAGCCAATCAACCAAAGAAAATTGGTTTTCTGACCACCTTATATGTAACTTCTATGGGGATTGCGACGGCTCTAGCTTCCTATCTAGCCGTGCCCATTACACAAGCCAGCTCTTGGAAAGGCCTCATCATTCTCCTCACCCTGCTCTGTCTAGCAACTTTTTTGGTCTGGCTCCCAAATCACCGCTATAATCATAGACTAGCTCCTCAAACCAAACAGAAAAGCAAAACAAAGGTCATGCATAATAAACAGGTCTGGGCAGTTATTGTCTTTGCAGGTTTTCAATCCTTGCTCTTTTACACTGCTATGACCTGGCTACCTACTATGGCTATCCACGCAGGCCTATCCAGTCACGAAGCTGGCTTGCTGACATCTATCTTCTCTCTGATTAGCATTCCTTTTTCAATGACCATCCCAAGCCTGACAACTAGTTTATCTACTCGCAACCGTCAGCTTATGCTAACTCTGGTTTCACTAGCTGGTGTGGTCGGCATTTCCATGCTCTTCTTCCCGATCAATAGTTTCATTTACTGGCTTGCCATCCATCTCCTCATCGGAACCGCAACCAGCGCCCTCTTCCCTTATCTCATGGTCAACTTTTCACTCAAGACAAGCGCTCCTGAAAAGACAGCCCAATTGTCTGGTCTATCTCAAACAGGAGGCTATATCCTAGCAGCCTTTGGACCGACTCTCTTTGGTTACAGTTTTGACCTGTTCCATTCTTGGGTGCCAGCTGTAGCTGCCCTCTTGCTCGTCGATATCCTGATGACTGTGGCCCTCTTTACAGTGGATAGAGCTGATAAAATCCTTTAAACTTCTAGTTTTGGCTAGAAGTTTTTTATATATAAAAATTTTACACATTTCTCTTGACAGGGCTTTCTTTTAGATGTACAATGTATGTGTAGAAAAATTATATATAAAAATCTTACACATTAGAAAAGGAGGTTTCCCATGTACTTTCCAACATCCTCTGCCTTGATTGAATTTCTCATCTTGGCCGTACTGGAAAAAGGGGATTCTTATGGTTATGAGATTAGCCAAACCATTAAGCTCATCGCTAATATCAAAGAATCCACACTCTATCCCATTCTCAAAAAATTGGAAGGCAATAGCTTTCTGACAACCTATTCTAGAGAGTTCCAAGGTCGCATGCGCAAATACTACTCCTTGACAAACGGTGGTATAGAACAGCTCTTGACCCTAAAAGATGAATGGACACTCTATACAGACACCATCAATGGCATCATAGAAGGGAGTATCCGCCATGACAAGAACTGAATACCTGACTCAGCTAGAACTTTATCTCAAAAAACTGCCTCAGGCTGATCAAATTGAAGCCATGGACTATTTCAGGGAACTCTTTGACGATGCTGGAGTCGAAGGAGAGGAAGAACTCATCGCTAGCTTAGGAACTCCTAAGGAAGCAGCCCACGAAGTTCTCTCCAATCTTCTCGATAAAAAAATCAATGAGGCACCCGCTCAAAAGAATAACCGACAAATTTTGCATATCGCCTTGTTAGCTCTCCTTGCAGCCCCCATCGGTATTCCTCTGGGAATCGCCATCCTCGTTGCCCTGTTCGGAATCCTTGTGGCAGCTTTGACTGTCATTCTGGTTTTCTTTGCGGTTTCCATACTTGGTATCATCGGCGGATTCCTATTCTTAGTTGAAAGTTTCACTGTCCTAGCCCAAGCCAAATCAGCCTTTATCTTGATTTTTGGTTCTGGTTTACTGGCTATCGGTGCTTCTTCGCTGGTTTTACTAGGTATTTCCTATGTAGCTCGCTTCTTCGGTATACTCATTGTGCGCCTGGTGCAATTTGTTCTCAAAAAAGGAAAGAGAGGTGACCAGCATGCGTAAATTGACAAAAGGATTTCTCATTTTTGGTGTGGTGACTACCGTTATCGGCTTTATCCTGCTTTTTGTAGGTATCCAATCTGACGGAATCAAGAGCCTACTTGCCATGTCCAAGGAACCTGTCTATGATAGTCGGATGGAAGAGCTGACCTTTGGCAAGGAAGTCGAAAATCTAGAAATTACTCTCCACCAACACTCGCTCACCATTACAGACTCTTTCGATGATCAAATCCACATTTCTTATCATCCATCTCTTTCTGCTAACCATGATCTTGTCACAAATCAAAACGATAAAACGCTGAGCCTCACTGATAAGAAACTGTCTGAAACTCCATTTCTCTCTTCTGGAATTGGCGGGATTCTCCATATCGCAAGTAGCTACTCTCGTCGTTTTGAAGAAGTTATTCTCCAAGTTCCAAAAGGAAGAAGTTTAAAAGGGATCAACGTGTCAGCCAATCGTGGACAAACCACCATCATAAATGCTAGCCTTGAAAATGCAACTCTCAATACAAATGGTTATCTCCTCCGAATTGAAGGAAGTCGTATCAAAAACAGTAAACTCACAACCCCTAATATCATTAATATCTTTGATACAGACCTTACAGATAGTCAGCTAGAGTCAACAAAAAATCACTTCTACGTTGACAATATTAAAGTATATGGTAAGGTAGAACTAACTTCTAAAAATGAACTCAGTATCACACTAACTCAAAAAGAAAGCCAAGAAATCAACTTAGACTTCTCAAGTCACTATGGTCCTATTTATCAGTTATCAAGAGATGAGAGTCAACATCACCCAAACGAATTAAGCAACCCTTACAAAACTGAAAAAACCGATGTAAAAGGTCAACTCATAGCTAGAGCTAAAGATTATATTAGTCTTGAAACTACAGCCAACAGACCTTAACAAATCTACTTATATCTACCAAAATGATGTATATACAACTAAAAAGGAGGTTCTACCATGAAACAAGAATGGTTTGAAAGTAATGATTTTGTAAAAACAACAAGCAAGAACAAGCCTGATGAACAAGCCCAAGATGTTGTAGGCAAGGCTGAAGGAACGATAGCCGATCTCGATACACCAATTGAAAAAAATACTCAAGTAGAGGAGGAAGTCTCTCAAGCTGAGGTCGAACTTGAAAGCCAGCAAGAAGAGAAAATTGAAACGCCTGAAGACAGTGAAGCGAGAACAGAAATAGAAGAAAAGAAAGCATTAGATTCTACTGAAGAAGAGCAAGATCTTTCTAAAGAAACAGAAAGAGTCACTATAGTTGAAGAGACCCAAGAAGCACTTCCTCAGCAAAAACCAACCACGAAAGAGCCCCTTCTTCTCAGTAAATCCTTAGAAAGTCCTTATATTCCCGACCAAGCTCCAAAATCGACGGATAAATGGAAAGAGCAAGTGCTTGATTTTTGGTCTTGGCTACTGGAAGCAATCAAATCTCCTACAAACAAGCTTGAAACAAGTAGCACACACAGTTACACAGCCTTTCTCTTGCTCATTCTATTTTCTGCATCTTCCTTTTTCTTTAGTATCTACCACATCAAACATGCTTACTATGGACATATAGCAACTATGCATAATCACTTCCCTGAACAATTTGCTTCATTAAATCTCTTTTCGATTATTTCTATCCTAGTAGCGACAACACTCTTCTTCTTTTCATTCCTCTTGGGTAGTTTCGTCGTGAGACGATTTATCTACCAGGAAAAGGACTGGACGCTAGAAAAGGTTCTCCAACAATATAGTCAACTCTTGGCAATTCCAATCTTCCTCACTGCCATTGCTAGTTTCTTTGCCTTCTTTGATAGCCTACGATTTACAGCCCTCTTGTGTGTGATTAGCATTGGAATCATTCTGCTTGCTAGTCTCCATATCATTACAAGACCTAGTCAATCAAGTGAAACCGACTCCTTCTATCAATTATTCTTGTCTGTCCTTGTGAACGGAGTCATTATCCTCCTCTTCTTTGTAGCTGAAGTGGCACTAATTGGAGATTACCTTCGTATCTTGGCCTTTCTTTAAACTTCAATCCTGTCTTTCATGGCAGGATTTTTTATATATCAAAAAGCAAGTCAATTGACCTGCTTCTGATTTACTCTTCTTGTGCTAATGTTTTAAAATCTTTGTCTAAGATGGGTTGCACTTCTAATTGATTGGCATCTAGTTGGTGGTAAGATGCTGATGGTAGTGACTCTAGGAATTTTGCATAGTCCAAGCGAGCGATGGCTTCATAGTCTTCTGGTTTAGAGCCATCTCCTGTGATTTGAACCAAGTCAATTTCCCACTGGACTTCCTTATCCACCAATTGCTCAAGATAGGCTGCAGGAACAAACGGTTCTCTCGGTAACACTGTCTTGACTCCTTGAGCCAGATGGTAAACGCCATGCACTTGCCCTTCTCCATCCTGATAGAAGGAGACTCTTGCAAAGTAGGCGTCTGTCTTTTGAACCGCACGTACACGCGCTTCAAACTGAGCCAAGCCGTCTTCCTCTAAAAAGCTTTTCAAGTCCTCATGACTAAAGAAAACAGGATTAAAAATTCCTTGGTAGATCGTAAAACGAGACGCAGTGTCTGCCAGATGGGCTTGAATACCTGCTTGGAAATAAGCTTCAAAGTCAAAACCATCGAGCCCCTCAATCTCAGTTCCTGTGTAAGCAAGCAGGGCATCTAAAAATGATTTGATAATCTCCCAGTCTGTCTTTGTGAGTAGGTCAGGAAGATCGACACGATAAGCCTTTTGACCATCATCATAACTAACCTTAAAGAGAAATTGTGATTGCCCCACTATCGCACACTCGATATACTCGAGACGGTTAAGTGGCTGACGGAGATAAACTGCATCATAACTATGCGACTCCAAACCATCTAGCAAGGCCAAGATGGACTTGGCAGTCAAAATTTCCTGTTCTCCTAAAATGCTCTGTTTATTTGGAATAAAAAATGTTTTCGTCATAACTGGACTCCTTTTGAAATCGTTTACATATAGTATACCCTATTTTTCTGAAAGATACAGAAACAAACTTTAGATTTTTGAGTAAAAAGCATAGAAAAACAGCCCCTAAGGACTGTTTGATCTTATACAGTAGCTACTTGATCCAAGCTTTCACCGATAGCGGTTAGGCGCTCGACAACTTCTGCTTGTGTCAATTCATTTTCTGAAATATAGCGGTTACGTGGGTGAACACGGCATTCGTGTGAGCATCCACGAAGGTACTTGTCTTCATTTTCTTCTGATGTCAAGATACGACGGTTACAGAATGGATTTCCACAGTTTACATAACGTTCACATGGTGTTCCATCAAACCAGTCTTTTCCTACGATAGTTGGGTTGACATGGTTAACATCAACCGCGATACGCTCGTCAAAGACGTACATTTTCCCATCCCAAAGTTCACCTTGGACTTCTGGGTCTTTACCGTAAGTCGCGATTCCTCCGTGCAATTGGCCGACATCTTTATAGCCTTCACGAACCATCCAACCTGAAAATTTCTCACAGCGAACTCCACCTGTACAGTAAACCACGACACGCTTGTCCATGAATTTTTCCTTGTTGTCACGGACCCATTGTGGCAATTCACGGAAGTTGCGGATGTCTGGGCGGATAGCTCCACGGAAATGTCCTAGGTCGTACTCGTAATCGTTACGTGTGTCAAGGACCACTGTATCTTCGTCAAGAAGGGCTTCTTTGAACTCTTTTGGAGATAAGTAAGCACCTGTTGTTTCAAGTGGGTTGATGTCGTTGTCAAAGTCGTTGTCTTCCAAACCAAGGTGGACAATCTCTTTCTTGTAGCGAACAAACATCTTCTTGAAGGCTTGTTCACTTTCTTCATCAATCTTGAACCAGAGGTCTTCCATACCTGGGAGGCTGTGAACATAGTCCATGTATTTTTGAGTTGTTTCATAGTCACCTGAAACTGTTCCGTTAATTCCCTCGTCAGCGACTAGGATACGGCCTTTCAGGCCGATTGATTTACAGAAAGCCAAGTGGTCTGCAGCAAATTGCTCTGCATTTTCAATTGGAGTATAAAGGTAGTAAAGTAAGACACGAATATCTTTTGCCATAAGATTTGTTCTCTTTTCTATTCTTAAATTTTCAGAATTTTTCATCTAACTATACTAGTATACCTGCTTGAGAAAACGAATGCAATTTATTTGACTGGAAATTGTAGAAAGGGATTTATCCCTACATTTCGTCAGTAGCCATAGCGAATAGCAGATAATTCTCTTAATTTCTTTATCAGCTCGGCTTGACTTTCTAACAAAGTCAGCTTATTGTCAATCAACACACGTGAGATGTCAACGTTCATTTGGCTCAGAATAAACGGAGTAGAGGTCCCATCGTCCTTTAATCGTCTTTTATAACTCACTAACTGATTTTTCAAAGGAGCAAGTTGAGGCGTACCCTTTATATCTTCCAATAGATGATTTATGATCGTCAGGGCTTCACAACGTCTTTCACTTCCTCCCGCGAACCATTTTAATGGTGTCATACTCATTTACCTCCTGAAATATTTGAAAAGCTATCATTCCTAGCTCTCATACTAATATTTTACCCAAACACCCTGTGTAAAAAAGTCAACAAAAATGGTAATGTTGCGAAAATATTATTGATCACATGCACCGCATAGGAAGGATAAATGCTCTTTGTATAGCGAGTCAAACTAGCAAAGATGATGCCAAATGTTGCAAAGACGAAGATATCTAACAGACTAGGCAGGCTTGAAAAATGAGGAAGAGCAAATAAAATGGAAGGAAGGAGCAAATCAAGGCCAAATCTCGAATGCTTAAAAAAGGCGTGTTGCAGTAATCCTCTATAAATCAGCTCTTCCATAAGTGGAGTCAGAAAGAACAGGGTTATATAGATACCTAGCTCAGCAAAGTTGGTCCCACTATAACCGATCAATACTGCCCAACCTTCAGCAGTTGACTGAACATGTTTAGCTGCCTGAACGTTAAAAGAGATATAGAGCACTACCACTAGTACTGTCAAAATCGAATACCAAAGCCATTTTTTTCTCGGAATGCGAAAGAGATAACCATGGCCTGTCTTAACCAGAATCCAAATCATGACTCCGCTAAATAGCAAACTCAAGATATTTTGAATCCAGACGAAATTACCAATCTGGGAAGAAAATTGCCAATAATTTTGAACAATAAGCGTCAGCTTAGCAAGTCCAAATACGAAAAATAGGTAAGAGAAGACTGCACTGATTTTGAGTAGAAGCTTATACTTTTTCATGTGAATTCTCCTTTGTAAACTCGAGACATCTCTAATATAAGCTATATTTTCCTAAATCCTTACTCCAAATCCAAAATGGTACTTGAGATTTCCTGAATGGTTAAATAGTGATAAAAAAACATGGATATCTATGATCTCTCGTTTCAAAAAATCACTGCCTCCCCCAGACCAACCTGAGGAAAACAGTGATTCAGTTTTTAGGAGTTAGGAATGAATACACGAAATCAATTGATCTTATGATTTTTTGTTTTTCAAGAATTCATCGTATTGTTTTTGCATTTCGTTCAATACTTTTTCGTAAGCACCTTCAGATTTCAATTTTTCCATCAATTCTGGAATAGCTTTGTCTGGGTCTACAGTACCAGTGTTAATAGCTGTATCGAATTGTTGCATTGTGTTAGAGATAGCTGAGATTTCAGATTTCACATTGTCAGTGTTAAAGATGAATCCAAGTGCTGGAGATTCTTTAGCTTCAGCCAATTGTTTCTTAGAATCTTCGATTTGTTGGTCTGTAACGTTTTCGTTGATGTAAAGGATCCAGTTGTTACCAGTGTTCCATCCACCCATGTGAGTGTTTCCTTTGTAGCCATCAAGGACACGAACACGGTTTTCTTTACCTTCAATTTTTTCCCAGTTCTTGCCTTCTGGACCGTATACAAGACCATTCAAGAGTTCTGGGTTAGTGTTCAAGAGGTTCAACACTTCCATTGATTTTTCTTTGTTCTTAGAGTTGTTTGAGATGACAAAGTTAGCAACTTGTGTTGTTTGGTTTTTCTTGATGAAGTTAGTGATTGGTTTGATTTGGATATCTTTATTCGCAACACGTGAAAGCAAGCTGTTACCGTAGTCAGCTGGTCCTACCGTTTCTTCACGAACGAACCAAGTATCTTGTTGAAGGTCAAATGAAGTATCGCTTGTTGCTACGTCTTTTGGAATGTATCCAGCTTCATAGAATTTGTGAAGAGTCTTCAAGTGTTCTTTGAAACGAGGTACTTCGTAACGGTTTACAATCTTAGTAGTGTCCCCTTCAAGGTCGATAACGAATGGAAGTCCATTTGGAACTGGGTAGTCAAAGTTATCAGATGGGATGAAGTTCTTAGTAACCGCAAATGGCACTACATCTGGAGCTTTTTCTTTGATTTGTTTCAAGACTGGTTCAAGTGTTTCATATGAAGTGACACCTGAAATATCGATACCGTATTTAGCAAGAAGAGTTCCGTTGAAGGCGAAGTTTTGAGATGATGCAACGTTGGCTGCAACTGGAACTGCGTAAATTTTACCGTTAATGCTGTTACCTTTGATGTAAGCTGGGTCAAGTGCTTTATAAAGCTCTGCCCCTTCTTTCTTATACAAGTCAGTCAAGTCAGCATAGGCACCTTTTTGAGCATTTACAACATAGTTAGATGCAAAGGCGATATCGTAGTTTTCACCAGATGATGTGATAACTGACATTTTCTTATCATAGTCACCCCATCCAAGATATTGGATATCCAATTTAGCACCAACTTTTTCACCGATGATTTTGTTGGCATTTTCTAGCAATTCATCCAAGTTATCTGGTTTGTCCCCGATTTGGTACATTTTGATAACAGTTTTTTCACCTGAAGCTGAGTCAGCAGCTTTTTTGTTACCTGAAAGGTTTCCACAAGCAGCGAGACCAGCAGCCAAAGCGACTACGCTAGCAGATGCAAAAGCATATTTTTTCCAGTTTTTCATGACAAAAACTCCTTTTTTTATTTTTAAACTTATAAACAATGTAATGATTTTAACTTCACACAAGGGAAGTTTGGAAATGAGAAATGTTCTTCTCAATAAGCACTATTCTTTCACACCACCGATAGTCAAACCTTTTACAAAGTAGCGTTGGAAGAATGGATATAGAATCGCGATTGGAAGGGTTGCAACTACAACCATAGCCATACGACCTGTTTCTTTTGGAAGAGCAACTCCCAGTTGACCAGATAGGCCGACTGCTTTGGCGATGTAGTCCATATTTTGTTGGATTTGCATGAGCAAATATTGCAATGGATACAAGTTGTCACTCTTGATGTAAAGAAGGGCGTTGAACCAGTCATTCCAGAAACCTAGAGCTGTCAAAAGCGTAATGGTTGCGATACCTGGTAGTGACAATGGCAAACAGATTTGGAAGAAGATCCGGGCTTCACTGGCACCATCGATACGAGCGGATTCAAGAATGGCTTCTGGGATAGTCTTCTTGAAGAAGGAACGCATCAAGATGATGTTGAATGGTGAGAGAAGCATTGGAACAATCAAGGCCCAAACTGTATCACCAAGTTGAAGTAAACGAGTGACCACGATATAGCCCG
Organism: bacterium; assembly: GCA_905221125.1. Classification (GTDB taxonomy): domain Bacteria; phylum Bacillota; class Bacilli; order Lactobacillales; family Streptococcaceae; genus Streptococcus. The sequence continues at coordinate 214,883 of CAJNBY010000001.1, forward strand.
GTACCAAACCAGCGTTGAACAACATACTAAGAAGGGCAAAAATCGTAAAGAATCTGCGATACTTAAAGGTTGTCCGCGAGATGGCGTAGGCATAGGTTGTTGTGATAAAAACGTTTGTGATAGTCCCCACCACTGTTACAAAGACTGAGATGAAGAGAGCTTGTAGGATTTTATCCTTAAACTGTGCCAAGAACTCAAAACCGTCTAAGCCAAATTGAGATGGGAAGAAGCTATATCCATTTTGGAGGATACTCTTTTCATCTGTCACCGAAATAACGATAACGAATACAAAGGGTAGGATACAAGAGAGGGCGATCAAACCAGAAATAATACTGAAGAAGATATCTGCTTTCTTACTGAAGGAGTGAATGCCGACATTATCAATTTTTTCTTTTTTAATTTTCTTTTCTGCCATATTCTCCTCCTTTCTAGAACAAGGCTGAGTTTGGATCAACTCGTCTTGCAAGTAAGTTTGATAGGATAACCAGAATCAAGCCGACAACTGATTGATAGAGACCTGCCGCTGAAGCCATCCCGATATCCGCTGTCTGAGTCAAACCGTTATAAACATATACGTCCAAGACGTTGGTTACGTTGTAAAGCTGGCCAGCATTGTGGGGGATTTGGTAGAAAAGACCAAAGTCTGCACGGAAGATATTTCCGACTGCAAGAATGGTCAATACGGTTACCAATGGTGTCAACTGCGGAATAGTTACATTGCGAATTCGTTGCCATTTGCTGGCCCCGTCCACTGTTGCTGCTTCATAGTAGGTTGGATCAATTCCCATGATTGTCGCATAGTACATGACACTGCTATATCCAAAGCCTTTCCAAATACCTAGGAAAAGTAGGAGATATGGCCAGATACCCAAGTCAGCGTAGAAATTGACTTCCTTCATTCCGATAGATTCTAGGAAATGGTTGAACACCCCTTTATCAATGTTTAGGAAGGCATCTGTAAAGAAACTGATGATAACCCAAGACAAGAAGTAAGGGAACAACATAGAAGTTTGGAAGATCTTAACCATTCTCTTAGAACGGAGTTCACTGAGGATGATGGCAATCCCTACAGATACAATCAAACCGATAAAGATAAAGCCAAGATTGTAGAGGACAGTATTTCGTGTGATAATAAAGGCGTCTTTTGAACTAAACAAGAATCTGAAGTTATCTAGTCCGACCCATTTACTATTCATGATACTATCTATGAATCCATTACTGGTCATGTGGTAGTCTTTAAAGGCAACCACGTTCCCAAATACTGGAATGTAGAAGAATAGAATCAACCAGAGTGCCCCTGGTAAAACCATCAAGAGAAAGATCCAGTTGTCTCTCAAGGTTTTTGAAAACTTATTCATAATTTCCTCCCTTTTAATTTGATATCCATCTAAAAATTCCTTTTTAGACTTTTGATAACGATTACATTATTAGTATACTCCTATTTGCAGGTTAGGTTAAACTACTAATTATAGAAAAAACTCCACAAATTATTTTATGTGGAGTACTTTTTTAAGAAAGGGATGTTTCACGAGAAACACTCTGAACAAGGGACACTGTTCTTGTTTTTAGGTCGTGTAAATGGTTGAAGCTGTCGCAATAGTATGCCATTGGTTGGCTGTTGTTGCTGCGAAGTCTTTGTCTGCGTAGAAATCAGTAAATGGTAAGATTTCTACTTCTAGCTCGTCGATGCGGTCAAGTTGACCTGCCAGATAAGCCTCGATGCGACTTTCTGCTCGCTTGATGCGTTGCAAGAGTCCTCCCATACGGATATCAACTGTATCCAAGCCAAAGACCTTGTTTTCCTTCAACCATTGGTGGCTAAAAAGGGTATGGAAGTGTTCGATTTGGCTTCTGAGTTTTGGTAATTCTTGTCTGGCGATTTCTTGCAGACTCTCTTTATCACCTTCTTGATAGGCTTTACGAATACGCCGTCCCACATCGACTTTGCTACTTAAAATAGCATTCAACTGGGCCTGAGTTCCAAAGAGGTAAGCATACTTTCCTGCTTTTTCTTTAATCTCAGCAAGCGTCTCAGCTGCCTGAGCGAAGTGTGGTTTGTCCTGTTCAGGTGTCATGTGCTGGTCAAGGATAGGGCAGAGAACATCCTGATAAAAGACATAGCGGTTAGGATTGATACCACTGAGATTGTCCGGCAAGTCTGGCAAGAGGTTGGCTAGGTCAATCTGCATGAAATCCTCAACTGATAGACCTGTATTAGTCTGGAAATGAGCAGACAAACGGTCTAGGTCATTGCGGTAGCTGAGTTCTGCCCAGATTTGCAAGCTTGGTAGGATAGAAAACTGGGCAGTTTCCCCACCATTATCCCCCCAACCCGTCACGATAACTTCTTTGATGTCATTGGCACGGCAGGCTTTGTTGGCCTCAAGAGCGATGAGACGGCTGAAATGGTTGTTAGGTGTGAAACCAATCCACTTCCAAGCTCCACCTGCAAAGGCAAGGTCATGGCTAATCTTGTGATGGTTGCGGAAATTGCGGTTGTATTTTTCCTCACTATCCTGATAATAGTCCCAATAAACCAAGGTTACACGGTCTTTGAGACGGTCTAGGTAGACACGAGTTTCCTCTGGGATTTCAACATCACGATCGTACTGGCCATCCTCTGACATAAGTTTGAAGAACATATCGCTCCACATCTGGCAGTGGAAACCATATTTGTCAGCAATATCCAGCACGCGCTCCAAGTGTTGGCACATGAGGAGACTACGATCCACAACACCGTTCAGAATCAAGTAGCGTCCCAAACCAACCAAGTGGGCTTCGTCCATCCCGATATTGACCTTGCGAGTCTTCAGTTTAGACAGGGTGGCAAACATGCCATCAATCAGGTCATAAACCTTTTCTTCGCCAATAAGAAGAATATCCTCTACATCACGGAGCTCCTGCACTTCTTTGACACCCCATTTGACGAAGGCTGACAAGTGGGCCAGAGTCTGAATGCAGGGCACAAAGGTCATGTCAAACTGTTGGGCATAGGCTTCGATTTCCTGCAATTCCTCTGCTGAATAAGCTCCACGGAAATAGCCAAAATAAGGTTGCCCCTCAATCTGGTAGGTGTCTTCCATGTAGAGCTCAAAGGTTGAGTAGCCCATGAGAGCCAAGACCTCAATCATCTGCTTGGCTGATGCGACATTGAGCACGGCATTGCGCGAACAGTCCGCCATGTAGGCCAAATCTTCATAAGCTGCCTGCTCTTCAATCTCGACCTGATCCCCTTCTGTTAAAACTGTTGCGAGCACAGACAAGGCACGGTAGAGTTGGTGAGGTTTGTCATAAGTTAGTTGATATTGTCCACTTTCACCCTTAATAGAGATAGAGGCTTGATCAGACTGAGCAACTGCCACTTCCACATCTGGTAAAGAGATATGCTTTGTCAGCAAGTCGATAGCCTGCGTTTGTTTGGGACTAAGTCCTGTAAATCTTACCATTGGTTTTCCTCCTGTAGCCAGTTGACAAGGGCACCGTAGAGATTGGCATCTGCATGATAGGTGCAGGCTTGGATAACAGGTGCGACCGTGTATTCTTCGTAGGTCTCGACAAAGTCATCGACAGCTTTTTTGACGCCTTGAATGAAGTCTGGATTTTGACTGATAGAGCCTCCCAGACTGATGACATCTGGATCGATGAGATACTGGATATTAAGCAAACCTTGCGCCAGATTGCGGTTCATGCGCTCAATAGCTTCTTGGCAAAGGATATTGCCAGCTGCAGCCTCTTGGTAAATCTTGCGACCGTCCCAGTCAGTCTGTCCAGATTTTTCAATCACGTATCGCACCATATTTCCAGTTGATGCTAGTTGCGACCAGTTATTGAGTTTTTCAGCAGGAGCAAGGGTTGTCATGTAGCCAAATTCTCCCCCCAAGCCGTGGCGACCTCGGTGAAGTCTACCATTGATAATCATGGCTCCACCAATCCCTGTCCCAATCACGATACAGGCTGCATTTTCAAGTTCTGGCTGAGCTAGTAATTCACTGAGCCCAACGCAGTTGGCATCATTCTCTAGATGGATAGGCAGCTGATGATGGGCAAGGGCTTCATACCAAGAAAAGCCGTGGATGTAGGGCACCGCACTGAAGCCATCAATCACACCTGTTTCTTGATTGACCGCACCTGGAACGCTCATAGCAATCCCGCTGTAATCCTGTTCTGACAAGCGCTGGTCTAACCAAGCTAGTAAATCTTCCAAACTTTCTGGCGTTGGAATGCTTGTCTTATCCAGTATTTTCCCATCAGGAGTCAGACTGGCAAACTTAATCCCAGTCCCTCCGATATCAATCGTTGCAATGGTCATTGTTTTTACCATAAAAAGGGGCGAATCAGCAGTTAGTTCTTACTTTTTCGCCCCTCCTTTCTTTTTATGATTACTTTTTGAAATTAAATTTCTTCTTTTTTGATGAATTCTGTACGAATCTCTTGCGGTGCAATGAGGCCTCTATGAACTGGGTATGGTCGTTCAAGTAGGTCAAGGAAGAGATGTTGACTTTCCGGTACACGCACATTTTCACTACACATATTGTAGTAACGAAGAACATAGCCTTCTTCATTTTCAGCTACCTTAAAGGCTGTCGGACAGATTTGCGGTATGCTGAGAACAGAATGACTTAAGAGGCTACCAGTCGCAGCCACACTTCCTTCTTGTCTAGCAATCTGAAGGCTGGTAAATGGTGTCTGCAAGGCTTTAGCCCGACGATAAGCTGAAAAACGTTCTTGGGCTTGATGGCATTCAATCGCAAATTCGACTTCAAACTCACGCAAGCATTGTGCTTCTGGAGTTGGGAAGTAGCCCCAGTCACCCAACTCACCTGATGCACGCAAAATAGTCACTGCGATAGTGTCGTCTCCTAGGATTTCGTATTCATTCAATCCCTTGTTAGATACAGTCACCCCTTTTTCATCGTCATACAGACTGACAAAGGCTTGTTGGTGTTGAGGATTTTCAGGATTTTCCCATGAAGCTGCTGGTTTGTTTGGTCGTGTCACCACTTCATAGATGCTTTCAGAATCATTGCTTGGACGTGTGTTATGAGTCTTGACTAAGAGACGGATACGATGGTCTTTAGCAGTGTTAGTAAAGCGAGTCTTAAAGCGGATTTGTGGATTGTCAACAAAGACAGTCAACTCAGTTTCAAGAGGAATGCTTGTCAATTCTTCTGACCGTCCAGCCTCTCGCTTCATAAACTCGATGATACCTTTTTGCTCTTCTTCTAGCTTTTCATCGGCACTGACAGGCACGGTCAATTCATGTTTGAGCAAAATCTTAGCGTAGCGAGCTGTGTTTTCCAAGACCTCGTAGCCCTTAAGCTCGGCGTAGATGGGCTCTGTTCCTTTTGGTTGGAAATAGATATACTCGTTTCCGATGTCCCCACGGTCTTCGAATCGGATAAAGTCTTCGTAGGCTTCGTGAGTTGTCTTGTCATAAACTGTGATATTGTCATCCACACTGACCGTTACAAATGGCGTATCAATCACTCCGTTTTGGTAAATACCGTCACGGTGTTCTTGTTCTCCTTCCAGCAATTGGAAGGTTGTCCAAGAAAGTGGTGCTAGATGAACTGGGATGGTCACGCGCACTTGACGAGCGATACGAGCTTGGCGGAACTTATCTTTTGGTAAATCATACTCAAAATTAGCTCCAAGGTCTTCGATTTTAGCCTCCACAGGACGACCATCCAAGTCCTCTACACGGTAACTTGGCAAGGTTAAGGCAGCCATCTTCTTGTAACCTTCTGTTGGGTGCAATTCCTTGAAATCACAAGTCGCCACATCAATCACTGTGCTAACCGTATCAACCTTATCATGCAGGCCTGTGTTAATAACTGTAAAGAGATAATCACTTTGAGCCTTAGCCGTAGCGATTTTACCCTTCCACTCATTGAGCAAGTTGCTCTTAACAAAGTTTCCGACTTGATTAACCTTGGCAAAACGTGTTTCCATCTCGCGGTGAACTTCGTCCACGCTACAGCCACAGATGCTATCATGCGGCGCGTTCTGCAAAAGAGTTTTCCAAGCATAGGTCAACTGATCCTTGTGGTTGTGGCCCCCAGTGATAATAGTCAAGGGTTCTACAACTTGCTCTAGGAGGTTGCTATTTTCTTGGAAGGCTTGTTTGAGATAAATACGAGATGAAGAAGTGTTGGCAAGTGTGTACCAGCCGTCTGTTTCCTGACTGGTCAACTCACCTGTAACTGTTGATAACTGCTCTGGTAGGGCACTTTCCACGGCTTGAACATATTCATCAAAGGAACTATGAACAAAGGTTACATCTGGGAAGAGTTCATTTGCCACACGAATGGCTTCGCTCAGATTTTTCTGTACAGGCTGGTGATCACAGCCGTTCATCATCAACCATTGATTGGTCGAAGCATAGTCACGCACATCTGACAATTTTTGTTTCCAGAAGGTCAAGGCCTCGTCTTTATCAACTGGGATTTCATTTCCATTACTGTACCAGTTGGCAAAGAGAATCCCGAGAACACGACTACCATCTGCGCCCTGCCAGTACATTTCTGAAAACTGAGAAGTAAACTGCTCATCTTCGAGAACTTGGTTATCAAATCCAATCGGCTTCACACCACGACCAAAGGCTGCCACGTGAATGCCTGATTTTTGAAGAATTTGAGGCGCTTGCCCCATATTTCCAAAGGTATCTGGGAAGTAGCCAATCTGGGTTGATTTGCCCCATTTTGCAGCTTCTTGCTGACCGATAAAGGTATTGCGGACATTGGCTTCACTTGAAATCAAGTAATCATCCTGCAAGATATAAAAGGGACCAATTTTAAGTTTGCCTTCGTCAATATAGCGTTGGACTTTATCGCGATTTTCAGGACGAATTTGCAAGTAGTCATCAAGGACTATGGTTTGTCCATCTAAATGGAAACTCTTGAACTCAGGGTCATTTTCAAAGAGATCAAAAAGATTGTCAAATAATTCCACCAACTGCATACGGTGGCTTTCAAAAGGCAAGTACCACTCACGGTCCCAGTGACTATGTGAGATAATATGTACAACAACATTTTCCATGAAGTAAAACCTCATTCTAAATTTAAATTTTTATTGTTAACATTTTTGGATGTAAGATTTGCTCAATCAAATTCAACAAATCACCAACAGTTTAACTCTAAATATTTTATTTATCAATAATTTAACTACGATTTGAGATGAAATTTGAAAGAAGTAAATATTCAGTTACTTTGTCTTAGTAAACTGACTAAAAACAAGTAAAATCCTAGATTAACGAATATCCAGGTAATCCAAGACTAATTCGCAGAACATCATGTTGGCCCAAGAGAACCATTCACGAGAGTAAAGCGTTGGGTCGTCCACGTGGAAGCTTTCATGCATGACACCTGTGCCCCCATCGCAAGCAACCAGCTGATCCAGCAAGAATTTCTTCTCTGCCTTATCTCTTGTTGTCAAGCCTTGGATAGAAAGGGCAATGGGCCAGATATAGCGATAGAAGGTATGAGAACTTCCGAGACCACTAGCATATTCTCCTTGGTAGAAATATGGATTTTCAGGGCTAAGAATGGTACGGCGAGTGGCTTGATACACTTCGTCGTCAATGTCGCAGTAGCCTAGATAAGGTGCAGCCAACAAACTTGGTACGTTTGGATCATCCATGATGCTGGCATTTCCTAGGCCATCCACTTCAAAGGCATAAATCTTTTCGCCCTTGCTGTTGGTGGTGTAGGCGTAGTTTTCGATGCCTTCTTGGATCTCCTCTTTAAGACGCTTAGCATCTACGATAATACTCTCGCTATCATCTAGAGCCAATGCTGCAAAGATTTCTTGGACATAACCCAAGACGACTACGGCAAACATATTTGACGGAATCAAGTAGCTATGCTGGCAGCAATCATCACTTGGACGGAAGGCTGACCAAGTCATACCAGTTACTGCAAAATCAGGTCCAAAGCCATCATTTACTAAGGTGTCTTCCTTGCGGTCCGTATCCCGAACAAAACGATAAGGTGAATTCTTGTGGTCTTGTTCCACCGTCCACAGATGAAGAATTTCCTTGGTCGCTGTGATAAAAGTCTCATCAAACTGACTAGTCTCGCCAGTCTCTTTCCAGAGGAGATAAGCCAACTGCAAAGGATAGCAAAGCGAGTCCACCTCGTACTTGCGTTCCCAAATCCAGCCATTAAGGTCGGTATGGTCAGTCTCGTGGTGACCCTTCCAGTTCTCCTCAATGTTAAAGGAATTGGCATAAGGATCCTTGAGAATCAAGGTCATCTGACGCTTAACCAAACCAGCAACGGTCTGGCGCAAGAGAGGGTCTCTTTTAGCAACATGCAGGTAGGGTCTGAGTTGGGCTGTTGAATCCCGAAGCCACATAGCAGGAATATCCCCAGTCAAGACAAAAGTTGAACCATCTTCTAGGATTTCAACCGTATTGTCCAAGGTGTCTGTATAGCAACGCTCGAAGACATCCACCCACTCCGGATGGTCTTTGGCCCGCTCTGCTACTTCATCTAGCCACTCTCTAACAATTTCTTTCGAATAAATCATGTATCATTCCTCTTTCAAACAAGTTTCATTTTCAGTATATAGCTTTTGAGACAGAAAATACATACACAAATGATAGTCATTTTTCTACAAAATAGTTATCTTCGAAACTCCTTTTCTAAAGGCTCTCTTTTTCTGATATAATGTAGAAAAACAGCTAAAGGAAAGACTATGAAACCACTACTTGAAACCATCGATACCCGCTTTGGCACTGCCAGCAAACATGCCTTTTCTCGAGGAAATACCCTGCCTTACACAGGCCTTCCTTTTGGGATGAATTACTTTGTGCCCCAGACCAGTGATCAGGAAGGAGCTTGGTTTTTTGATCCGCATCTACCTATCTTTCAGGGGATTCGATTAACCCACCAACCCAGTCCTTGGATTGGGGACTACTCTTGGCTCCTCCTGACACCTGTCACAGGCCAACTGAGCGGAGACAGCCTCTTTCACCGCCAATCTTCCTATGATAGAGATAAGGCCTCCTTCCAACCTCATTATCTGAAAATTTTCTCCCTGCGCTATCAGATTGAAAGCCAGCTCACACCGACTTGCTACGGTGCTTCTATTCGTTTGGAGCAAAAGCAAGGTAAAGCCCTCTCCCTCTATCTTCACGCAGCAGATGAACTGACCGTAGAGCAGGTAGATAAGCGAACTCTTGCCCTGCGACAAGAAGGTAAAACTGAAACCAACAAAAATTCGCTAACGATGTTCACTGTCCTACAAATGAACACGGATATTCTTGCTATCAGCCAAGAAGCTGGGGACTGGCTAATTGACTTAGCAAGCAGCCAGGCTGAGATTCAACTAGCGACTTCTTTCATCTCCCCTTCTCAAGCACTGCTTAATCTACCTCACGAAGATTTCAATAGCTGTAAAGCAAATGCCCAAGCGGAATGGGAAAATCTCCTCCATCGTTTTGATATCATGGAAACAGGAGAGGCTGACCGAACCTTCTTTGACCACTGCCTTTACAGACTCTTCCTCTTCCCGCAGACTTTTTATGAGGTTGATGAATCAGGGCAAGCTATCCACATGGATCTAGCTACTGGTACTGTCAAGCCCGGTGTCCTCTTTAGCAACAATGGTTTCTGGGATACCTTCCGCACCACCTTCCCCCTCTTTGCCCTTATCATACCAGAGCATTATCGTCGCTTTTTAGAGGGATTCCTCAATAGCTACCGCGATACTGGTTTCCTTCCAAAATGGCTAGCTCCAGATGAACGTGGCATGATGCCGGGTACTCTTTTAGATGGTATTATCGCAGATAGCGCCTGCAAGGACATGGCTCCCGACTTGGAAGAAGAACTCCTTCAAGCCATGCTTGAAACAGCCACCAAGTCCGACCCTCTCGGCATCAATGGTCGTCACGGACTAGCCCAATACCAGAAGCTTGGCTACCTCTCTACCGACCACCACGAAAGCGTCAGCCATACCCTAGACTATGCCTATAGCGATTTTTGCATCGCTCGCTGTGCTGAAAAACTAGGGAAAATGGAAATCGCTGAAACCTACAAGGTTGCATCACAAAATTACCGCCATCTATTTGACGCTGAGACAGGTTACATGCGAGCACGAGACAAGCAAGGCAACTTCCGCCCTGACTTCTCTCCCTATAGTTGGGGACGTGATTATGCCGAATGTTCTGCCATTCAAGCGACTTTAGGCGTTTTACATGACATCCCAGACTTAATCCAACTTATGGGTGGAAAAGAAGCCTTCAGCAACTATCTTTTGAAAACCTGTCAAGATGCTCCCCTCTTTGAGACGACAGGCTATGGTTACGAGATTCATGAGATGAGCGAGATGGCTACTGCTCCTTTTGGACAACTCACCATTTCCAATCAGCCGAGCTTCCACATTCCTTATCTCTTCCGTTACAGCGATTACCCTAACTACACTGCCCTTCTTATCAAGACACTCCGGCAGAAAACCTTTCACCCAAGCTGGCAAGCCTATCCTGGCGATGAAGACAATGGTAGTCTCTCTGCTTGGTACATCTGGTCAGCTCTCGGATTTTATCCTACCTGTCCAGGAAAACCAAGCTATGATCTCGGAATCCCTCTCTTTGACCACCTCCGTATCTACCTGGCTAAGGAAAATAAATGGCTAGATATTTATACTAAGCAAAACCACAGCCACTTCAACTTTGTCAAAGAGTGCCAACTTGACAAGATCCCCGTATCTAGCATCCAACACCAAGACCTCTTGAAAGCTGAGCAATTGACCTTCACCCTCAGCTGGTTGCCAAGTCAGCCGTCCACTTCCTGAAATGCAAAAATCTCCTAGCAGACTTTTCTGCTAGGAGATTTTCTTATGAGAGGTACTGGTTTAATACTCAATGAAAATCAAAGAGCAAACTAGGAAGCTAGCCGAAGGCTGTACTTGAGTACGTCAAGGTGAAGCTGACGTGGTTTGAATTTGATTTTCGAAGAGTATAAGCTTTAAAAATCGGATTTATCATCTGATAAG
>CAJNBY010000002.1 GCA_905221125.1 bacterium
GAAAGTGATACCCCAGGCATCACAGTAGGCAAAGATGGTACAGTAACTGTCACAATCCCAGAAGGAGCAAAACCAGGCGATAAGATTACAGGAACAATCACCGTAACGTATCCAGATGGATCAAAAGATATCGTTCCAGTGGAAGTAACGGTTAGAGAGAAAGACAAAGACATCTACACACCAGAGTACGACAAAGGAAATGGCAAAACAGGTGGCACTGTTGAATTACCATTGAAAGAGAAATCTGGAAAAGAAATTCCAGAAGGAACTAAGTTCGAAAGTGATACTCCAGGCATCACAGTAGGCAAAGATGGTACAGTAACTGTTACAATCCCAGAAGGAGCGAAACCAGGCGATAAGATTACAGGAACAATCACCGTAACTTACCCAGATGGCTCAAAAGACATCGTTCCAGTGGAAGTAACAGTTAGAGAGAAAGACAAAGACATCTACACACCAGAGTACGACAAAGGAAACGGCAAACCAGGTGGCACTGTCGAATTACCATTGAAAGAGAAAACTGGAAAAGAAATTCCAGAAGGAACTAAGTTCGAAAGTGATACCCCAGGCATCACAGTAGGCAAAGATGGTACAGTAACTGTCACAATCCCAGAAGGAGCAAAACCAGGCGATAAGATTACAGGAACAATCACCGTAACTTACCCAGATGGCTCAAAAGACATCGTTCCAGTGGAAGTAACAGTTAGAGAGAAAGACAAAGACATCTACACACCAGAGTACGACAAAGGAAACGGCAAACCAGGAACTAAGGTAGAAATACCAGTCAAACCTGACACTAATGGAGGTTCTGGTCAAGATACACCAGCACCAGCTACTCCAACTCCAAATGCAGTTACTCCGAATGCAGATCAGGTAGATACTAAGACTACTGTTGATAATGGAGCTAATTCAAATGATTCTCAAAATGTATTGCCAAATACAGGGACAGAATCAAATGCGACTCTTGCATCTCTAGGACTTCTTGGACTATTGAGTGGATTTGGACTTGTAGCTCGCAAGAAAAAAGAAGACTAAAAATTTAGTCAGATGAATATTCATTCTTTTGTATTGTAAAGACAAACTAGATTGGTTCTGGGAATCGTGTTCGTCATAAAATAAAAAGAATGTTTAGAGAAAGAAAGCGAACAATGCTAGGATTTTGTTAAAGGGAATTCTAAGTATTGTTCGCTTTTATGGTATAATAATTACTATGCAGAATAAACCAACGTCAGCCTATGTGCACATCCCATTTTGTACCCAGATTTGTTATTATTGTGACTTTTCAAAAGTATTTATCAAGAACCAGCCAGTTGATAGCTATTTGGAGCATCTGCTGGAAGAGTTTCGTTCTTATGATATTCAAAAGTTGCGAACTCTTTATATCGGTGGTGGTACACCGACAGCCCTGTCGGCTCTGCAACTGGAGGTATTGCTGGATGGCTTGACTAAAAACTTGGACTTGTCAGTCTTGGAAGAGTTGACCATTGAAGCCAATCCGGGCGACTTGGATGCGGATAAGATAGCTGTTTTGAAGAACTCGGCTGTCAACCGTGTTTCGCTAGGCGTGCAGACCTTTGACGACAAGATGCTGAAAAAGATTGGGCGCAGTCATTTGGAGAAGGATATTTATGAAAATATCGACCGCCTTAAATTAGCTGGTTTTGACAATATCTCCATTGATTTGATTTATGCGCTGCCTGGTCAGACCATGGAACAAGTCAAGGAAAATGTAGCTAAAGCCATTGGACTGGATATTCCCCATATGAGTTTGTATAGCTTGATTTTGGAAAACCATACGGTCTTTATGAATCGGATGAGACGAGGGAAATTGCCTCTGCCTAAGGAAGAACTGGAAGCGGAGATGTTTGAGTACATCATCGCAGAGCTGGAGAGAGCAGGTTTTGAGCATTATGAGATTTCCAATTTTTCCAAACCCGGTTTTGAAAGTCGCCACAATCTCATGTACTGGGACAATGCCGAATACTATGGCATTGGTGCTGGGGCATCGGGTTATGTCAATGGTGTTCGTTATAAAAATCATGGTCCCATTCGTCATTATCTCAGTGCGGTTGAGGAAGGCAATGCTCGTATCACAGAAGAGAACCTGAGTCAAAAAGAGCAAATGGAAGAAGAAATGTTCTTAGGACTCCGCAAGAAATCAGGGGTTTCTATGACACGATTTGAGGAAAAATTTGGCTGGTCCTTTGAGGGACTTTATGGCGAAATTGTCAATGACTTGGTGCAACAAGGTCTCATGCAGATTGAGGGTGACCGAGTTCGCATGACAAAGAGAGGTCTCTTTTTGGGAGACACTGTAGCAGAACGATTTATTTTGGAGTAGGATCATGGGCTTAACTTATCAAATGAAAATGAAAATTCCTTTTGATATGGCTGATATGAACGGTCATATCAAACTTCCAGATGTGATTTTGCTGTCTCTGCAAGTTTCAGGGATGCAGTCGATTGAACTGGGAGTTAGTGATAAGGCCATTTTGGAAGACTATAATCTGGTCTGGATTATCACAGACTATGATATTGAGGTGGTTCGTTTGCCTCGTTTTGCGGAAGAAATCACAATCGAAACGGAAGCACTGAGCTACAATCGACTCTTTTGCTATCGTCGCTTTACCATTTATGATGAAGCAGGGGAGGAGCTCATCCACATGATGGCGACCTTTGTTCTCATGGACCGAGACAGTCGAAAAGTCCATGCTGTCGAGCCTGAGATTGTGGCTCCTTACCAGTCTGAGTTTGATAAAAAGCTCATCCGCGGACCAAAGTATGAGTCCTTGGAAGAGCCAATCAGCAAGGATTACCATGTTCGTTTTTACGACTTGGATATGAATGGTCATGTCAATAACAGTAAATACTTGGACTGGATTTTTGAGGTCATGGGAGCGGAATTTTTGACCCAGTATATTCCCAAGAAAATCAACCTCAAGTATGTCAAGGAAGTTCGACCAGGTGGAGTGATTACATCGGCTGTTGAACGGACTGGACTGGAAAGCAAGCATGAAATTACAAGCGACGGTGCTACCAATGCCCAAGCAATCATCACATGGCAAGAAATAAAAAAAGATTAGGAAGAAAGTATGAAATATAAAGGCTATTTAATCGATTTAGACGGTACTATTTATAAGGGGAAAGACCGAATCCCGGCTGGAGAGGCTTTTGTCCATGAATTGCAAAAGCGGGACATTCCCTATCTCTTTGTAACCAACAATACAACCCGCACTCCAGAGAGTGTTCAGGAGATGCTGGCTCAGAATTTTAATATCGATACGCCCCTATCGACTGTCTACACAGCGACTTTGGCAACTATCGACTATATGAATGACTTGGGACTGGAAAAGACGGTCTACGTCATCGGAGAAGCAGGGCTCAAGGAAGCCATCAAGGCGGCTGGTTATGTGGAAGACAAGGAAAATCCAGCCTATGTGGTAGTAGGACTGGACTGGCAAGTCGACTATGAAAAATTTGCCACAGCAACTCTTGCGATTCAAAAGGGTGCTCACTTTATCGGTACCAACCCTGATCTCAACATCCCGACAGAACGCGGTCTTTTGCCAGGTGCTGGTTCGCTGATTACACTGCTTGAAGTAGCAACACGAGTGAAGCCTGTTTATATCGGAAAACCAAATGCTATCATCATGGACAAGGCAGTTGAGCATTTAGGTTTGGAACGTGAAGAATTAATCATGGTTGGAGACAACTATCTGACAGATATTCGAGCAGGGATTGACAATGGCATTCCAACGCTCTTGGTGACGACAGGTTTTACCAAGGCAGAAGAAGTAGCAGACCTGCCAATCGCACCGACTCATGTGGTTTCTAGCCTTGCGGAGTGGGATTTTGATGAAAACTAAACTGACCTTCTGGGGCTCTATGCTCTTTCTCCTCTCCCTCTCGATCCTGCTGACCATTTATCTGGCTTGGATTGTTTATCCATTGGAAATTCAGTGGCTCAACTTAACAAATCGGGTCTATTTAAAACCAGAAACCATTCAGTACAATTTTCATATCTTGATGAATTACCTGACCAATCCTTTTAGTCAGGTTCTAGAGATGCCAGATTTTCGTTCATCATCAGCTGGTTTGCACCACTTTGCGGTGGTGAAGAATCTCTTTCACTTGGTACAGCTAGTTGCCCTAGTGACACTGCCAAGTTTCTATGTCTTTGTCAAAGGGATTGTGAAAAAGGGCTTTTTATCTTTATTTAGTAAAGGGCTTTTGGCTCTAGTGGTCTTGCCTTTACTGATTGGACTTGGGGGAGTTTTGATTGGTTTTGATCAATTCTTTACTCTTTTCCATCAAATTCTCTTTGTGGGAGATGATACCTGGCTTTTTGATCCAGCCAAGGATCCTGTTATTCTGATTTTGCCAGAGACCTTCTTCCTTCATACCTTCCTCCTCTTTTTTGCCCTCTATGAAAGCTTCTTTGGTTTTCTATACCTGAAAGCCCGTAAGTAGTAATACTAAGGATGTTTCTGTTTTGCATAAATAAATTAAGTATGTGATTCGAAACTATCGTTAAGAGTGAATTAACTAATTCTGAATAGTGTCCATCGTTCGCAAACAGTCTATTTTTCTTGAAAAATAGGCTTTTTTTCTAAAAATCTCTAGTCAAGCGCTTTATTTTTTTGTATAATAGAAGTAGCAAAGTATAGATAAGAAGAGAAAAGCATGATTACACTATTTCTATCACCGAGCTGTACTTCATGTCGTAAGGCAAAGGCCTGGTTAGAAAAACATAAGGTGCCCTTTGAGGAACACAATATTATGACCAGTCCCTTAACGAGAAAAGAATTGCAACACATTCTTTCCTTGACCGAAAATGGTACTGATGACATCATTTCAACTCGTTCAAAAATTTTTCAAAAATTAGATATTGATGTAGAAAGTATTTCGGTATCGGAATTGCTTCATTTGATTGAGCAGTACCCTAGTCTTTTGCGTCGTCCCATTATTATCGATGCTAAACGCATGCAGATCGGTTTTAATGAAGATGAGATTCGTGCTTTTCTCCCTCGTAGTTATCGTAAGCAAGAACTAAAAGAAGCAAGAATGAGAGCTGGTATTAGTTAATGAACAAACAGTATAGTTACCCACTAGATTTGTCGTGGAGCACTGAAGAACTTGCTTCAGTGCTTTCTTTTTTTAATGATGTTGAAGCTGCCTATGAGGGCAAGGTAGAGGCTAAAAAGTTACTGGATACTTATAAGGGGTTCAAGGCGGTCGTTCCAAGCAAGAGTGAAGAAAAACGTTTGGGACGAGAATTTGAAACGGTCAGTGGCTATTCGCTTTACCGAGCGGTTCAGGCTGCCAAGGAAAAAGGGGAAGGGAAGATTTCTCTTGGAAAGTAAATTTGAATTTGCTAAAGAGCTAATTAAGAAAGCGGGCCAGTATATCCTTGACCACATGCAGGAAGACTTGCGTGTTGAGACCAAGTCCTCTCCTACAGACTTGGTGACCAGACTGGACAAGGAAGTTCAGGAGCTTTTGATTAGTGAGATTTTGTCCCGTTATCCTGAGGATAAGATTTGTGCTGAAGAGGGCTGTTTGCGTGCTTCGGTGCAAGAGGGCAAGGTGTGGATCATTGATCCCATTGATGGTACCAATAATTTTGTCGCCCAGCAGGAAGATTTTGCTGTTATGATGGCTTATTTTGAAAATGGTCAGGGGCAGTTTGGTCTGATTTATGATGTGGTCAAAGGGGATTGTTATCACGGTGGTGGTAAGTTTCCAGTCTGTCGAAATGATCAGCCACTAGCTCCCTTTAAAGCCAAACCACTTGGAGATTTTCTCATTGCAGGAAATAGTGGTATGCTGGAAACCAATGAATGGGGGCTGGCTGATTTGAGCCGAGCTGTTCTTGGTGTTCGTGTCTATGGGAGTGCGGCCATTAGTTTTGCCAAGATTTTGTCAGGGCGTTTGTTGACCTATGTCACCTATCTGCAACCATGGGATTATGCTGCAGCTAGTATTTTAGGTGAAAGTCTGGGTTATCGTGTGGTGACCCTTTCTGGTGAAGCTCCTGATTTTCAAACTAGACAGCCTGTCATGATGGTGCCTCTTGAGATGCAGGAGGAAATTCAGTCCTATATTTACGAAAGGAAAAGAACTTAAATGCAATTTCCAGAAGGATTTGTTGAAAAATATGAAGAGATACTAGGAGATGAGGCAAGAGATTTTCTTGCCTCTTTTGAGGAGGAAGCGGTTTCGGCTTTTCGGGTCAATCCCTTAAAAGAAGAGCAACTTTCCTTTTCTGATCCCATTCCTCAAACCCCTTGGGGACATTATGGGAAGGTTTCAGGGAAATCGTCTGAGCATGCTACTGGTTTAGTTTATTCGCAAGAACCTGCTGCCCAGATGGTGGCTCAGGTCGCCCAACCCAGTCCTGGTATGAAGGTTTTGGATTTGGCCGCTGCACCAGGTGGTAAATCAACCCAACTGGCAGCCTATTTAGCAGGAGAAGGCCTTCTTGTCTCCAACGAAATTTCAAGCAAACGGGCTAAGATTTTAGTCGAAAACATGGAGCGCTTTGGAGCGACAAATGTCGTAGTGACCAATGAATCTGCTGACCGCTTGGCCAAGGTCTTTAAAGGCTATTTTGACCTCATTGTTCTTGATGCCCCGTGCTCGGGGGAAGGGATGTTCCGTAAGCAACCAGACGCTATGGATTATTGGAGTCTCGATTATCCGAGCCAATGTGCTAGCTTACAAAGAGAAATTCTGGCAGATGCGGTGACCATGTTAGCTGAAGGTGGTCGTCTGGTTTATTCGACCTGTACCTGGGCACCTGAGGAAAACGAAGAGATTGTCAATTGGCTGCTGGAAGAGTATGATTTTGACTTGTTACAAGTAGAGCATATCAATGGAATGGTAGCTGGTATTGACCTGCCAGAAACGGCTCGGATGTATCCTCATCATTTTAAGGGAGAGGGGCAATTTGTAGCCCATTTGCAATTTAAGGGTGACAATCCAGCACCAAAATGTAAGGCAAGTAAGAGCAATCTCAGTCGAGAACAAGTTACTTTGTGGCAGGAATTTGTACAAAAACATTTGAAGGTCAATCTAAGGGGTATCTTGCAGACGTTTGGTGACCAGCTTTATCTCTTACCAGAACTTTTGCCAGATTTAGGGAAACTCAAAATAGCCCGGAATGGCCTACATCTGGGTACCTTTAAGAAGAAACGCTTTGAACCCAGTTTCGCTCTTGGACTAGCCTTGAAACCGAGTCAGGTCAAGCAGTCGGTTGAAATTGACCAAGAAGCGTTTGTAAAGTATGCCGCTGGAGAGACTGTTCAGCTGGCGGAAAGTCTGCCAAATGGTTGGTACCAAGTTTTGGTTCAGGGCAATGGTTTGGGCTTTGCTAAGGTGACTGGAAATGTTTTGAAAAATTATTTTCCAAAAGGCCTCAGATTCAAGTGAAAATGCTAGTCAAAGTAGCTTGTCTATGTTATAGTGGAAGTATGGATTTTTTTCAAATTGTCTTTCATTTTAAGTCAAAATTGGTGGAAACGGTAACTGAGCAAATTTCAAGTAAAACCAAGCTCAGAACTTCAGTAGACTCTTGATTTAAAAAAAGAAAAACATAAATAAATAGTTGAAAAAATTCACAGCATTCACCATTATTTTCAAGGAGAAAAAACAGTGAAAAAAAGGAAAAAACTCGCTCTATCCCTTGCGGCTCTCTTGCTAGCAGGTTCTTTGGCGGGATGTGCTAGCTGGATTGATCGTGGAGAATCCATGACAGCTGTTGGCTCAACAGCTCTTCAGCCTTTGGTCGAAGCAGCAGCAGATGAATTTGGCTCTATGCACGTTGGAAAAACAGTCAACGTCCAAGGTGGAGGATCTGGTACAGGTTTGTCTCAGGTTCAGTCTGGAGCCGTTGATGTAGGAAATTCAGACGTATTTGCCGAGGAAAAAGACGGTATCAACGCATCCGCTCTAGTGGACCATAAGGTAGCCGTAGCGGGCTTGGCAGTCATTGTAAATAAGGAAGTTGATGTTGAAAATCTGACAACTGAACAACTCCGTAGCATCTTCACAGGTCAAGTGACCAACTGGAAAGAAGTCGGTGGGAAAGACCTAGCCATTTCCATTATCAACCGCGCGGCAAGTTCTGGTTCGCGTGCAACCTTTGATAGTGTTGTCATGGATGGTCAATCGGCCGTGCAGAGTCAAGAACAGGATTCAAATGGGATGGTCAAAAACATTGTTTCCCAGACACCAGGAGCCATTTCTTACCTAGCCTTTGCCTATGTGGATGACTCAGTTAAACGTATGAAGTTGAATGGCTATGAGCCGATTGCAGAAAATGTTACAAGCAATAACTGGCCTTTGTGGTCTTATGAACACATGTACACCCTAGGTCAACCAAATGAATTGGTGGCAGAATTTCTCAACTTTGTCCTCTCAGATGAAGCGCAAAGCGGAATCGTTAAGGGAATGGGCTATATTTCTGTTAAGGAAATGAAGGTTGAAAAAGATGCTGTAGGAATGGTGACAGCACTAGAAGGGAGTCAATAATGAATCAAGAAGAATTAGCTAAAAAATTACTTTCTCCCTCAAAGAACTCTCGTCTAGAGAAAATAGGAAAAGGCTTGACCTTTGCCTGTTTGTCTTTGATTGTTATCATTGTGGCTATGATTTTGATTTTTGTAGCCCAAAAAGGTTTGTCTACCTTCTTTATCAATGGGGTCAATATCTTTGATTTCCTTTTTGGACAAACTTGGAATCCTTCAGGTAAACAATTTGGTGCCCTTCCTATGATTTTGGGTTCCTTTATTGTCACAATCCTGTCAGCTCTTATTGCAACTCCTTTTGCTATTGGTGCGGCAGTCTTTATGACAGAGGTTTCACCAAAAGGTGCCAGAATCTTGCAACCAGCCATTGAATTGCTAGTCGGTATCCCTTCCGTTGTGTATGGATTTATCGGTTTACAGGTCGTAGTTCCCTTTGTCCGTAGTGTCTTTGGTGGAACTGGTTTTGGGATTTTGTCAGGGATTTTCGTTCTCTTTGTTATGATTTTACCGACGGTAACCTTTATGACAACCGATAGCTTGCGTGCGGTGCCTCGTCATTATCGTGAAGCTAGTTTGGCTATGGGGGCTACTCGTTGGCAAACCATCTGGCGCGTGACCTTGAAGGCAGCGCGTTCAGGGATTTTCACCGCAGTGGTCTTTGGGATGGCGCGTGCCTTTGGAGAGGCTCTGGCCATTCAGATGGTGGTCGGAAACTCAGCCGTTGTTCCAACTTCACTAACAACACCTGCTGCGACCTTGACCTCTGTTTTGACCATGGGTATCGGAAATACCGTTATGGGGACAGTTGATAATAACGTTCTCTGGTCACTGGCCTTAGTCTTACTATTGATGAGTTTGGCCTTCAACAGTGTGATTAAATTGATTACGAAAGAAAGAGGAAAGAAAAACTATGCACGCTAAGAAATTAGATAAAATTGCAACAGCTGTCCTCTACTCAATTGCAGGAATTATAGTTGCCATCTTGGCATCCTTGATTCTTTATATCTTGGTTCGTGGTTTGCCCCACATCTCTTGGTCTTTCTTGACTGGCAAATCATCTTCTTACCAAGCAGGCGGAGGGATTGGAATTCAGCTCTATAATTCCTTCTTCCTTCTGGTTATTACCTTGATTATCTCTGTTCCCTTGTCTATGGGGGCTGGGATTTTCCTAGCTGAATATGCCAAAAAAGGTCCGGTGACAAACTTTGTCAGAACCTGTATTGAAATCTTGTCTTCACTGCCATCAGTGGTTGTGGGTCTCTTTGGTTACTTGATCTTTGTAGTTCAGTTTGAGTATGGATTTTCAATCATTTCAGGTGCCTTGGCCTTGACAGTCTTTAACCTGCCTCAGATGACTCGTAATGTTGAGGACAGCTTGAAACACGTTCACCATACGCAGCGTGAAGCTGGTCTGGCCCTTGGGATTTCTCGTTGGGAAACCGTGGTCCATGTGGTCATTCCAGAAGCCCTACCAGGTATTGTAACTGGGGTTGTCCTGGCCTCTGGTCGTATCTTTGGTGAGGCTGCGGCTCTTATCTATACAGCAGGACAATCCGCTCCAGCCCTTGACTGGTCTAACTGGAATATTCTCAGTGTGACCAGTCCAATCTCTATCTTCCGTCAAGCAGAAACCTTGGCTGTCCACATTTGGAAAGTCAATAGTGAAGGTACTATTCCTGATGGAACTATTGTATCAGCAGGTTCTGCGGCCGTGCTCCTCATCTTTATCCTCATCTTTAACTTTGGAGCCCGTAAACTCGGAAGCTACCTACATAAGAAATTAACCGCTGCCTAAAGGAGAAGCCATGTCAAAATATAATTGGGATGAAAAGCATATCATCACCTTTCCTGAAGAGAAAGTGGCCCTCTCTACTATGGATTTACATGTTTACTACGGTAAAAATGAATCCATCAAGGGCATCGATATGCAATTTGAAAAAAATAAAATCACAGCCTTAATTGGCCCATCTGGTTCAGGGAAATCAACCTACCTCCGTAGTCTCAACCGTATGAATGATACCATTGATATTGCCAAGGTAACAGGCCAAATCCTCTACCAAGGGATTGATGTTAACCGTCCAGAAATCAATGTTTATGAGATGCGTAAGCACATCGGAATGGTCTTCCAACGCCCAAATCCCTTTGCTAAGTCTATCTACCGCAATATCACTTTTGCCCATGAACGTGCAGGAGTTAAGGACAAGCAAGTTTTGGATGAAATTGTGGAGACTTCTCTTCGTCAGGCTGCCCTTTGGGACCAGGTCAAAGACGATTTGCACAAGTCAGCCTTGACCCTATCAGGTGGTCAGCAGCAACGTCTCTGTATCGCTCGTGCTATCTCGGTTAAACCAGATATTCTCTTGATGGATGAGCCAGCGTCAGCCTTAGACCCGATTGCGACAGCTCAGCTTGAAGAAACCATGCTGGAATTGAAGAAGGACTTTACCATCATCATCGTGACCCACAGCATGCAACAGGCTGCGCGTGCTAGTGACTACACAGGATTTTTCTACTTGGGTGACTTGATCGAGTATGATAAGACATCTAATATTTTCCAAAATGCCAAACTACAGTCAACCAATGACTACGTAACAGGACACTTTGGATAGAAAGGAAACAGTATGACAGAAGCTATTTTACAGGTGTCAGACCTGTCCGTTTACTACAATCAAAAAAAGGCCTTGAATAGTGTTTCCCTATCTTTCCAACCCAAGGAAATTACAGCCTTGATTGGTCCATCTGGATCAGGTAAGTCAACCCTCCTTAAGGCTATCAACCGCATGGGGGACCTTAATCCAGAGGTGACTACAACTGGTTCGGTGGTTTACAACGGCCACAACATCTACAGCCCGCGTACAGATACAGTTGAATTGCGGAAGGAAATCGGCATGGTTTTCCAACAACCAAACCCTTTCCCTATGTCTATCTACGAAAATGTTGTCTATGGGCTTCGTATCAATGGAGTGAAGGGCAAGCAAGTTCTGGATGAAGCTGTGGAAAAAGCTTTGCAACGTGCTTCTATCTGGGATGAGGTCAAGGACCGCCTGCATGATTCAGCTATCGGGCTTTCAGGTGGACAACAGCAACGTGTCTGTGTTGCCCGTGTCTTGGCAACCAGTCCTAAAATCATTCTCTTGGATGAACCGACTTCAGCCTTGGACCCTATCTCTGCTGGGAAGATTGAGGAAACCTTGTATGGGCTAAAAGATAAATACACCATGCTCTTGGTTACACGTTCTATGCAACAAGCCTCTCGTATCTCTGACAAGACAGGATTTTTCCTAGATGGAGATTTGGTCGAGTTTAACGATACCAAGAAAATGTTCCTCAACCCACAACACAAGGAAACAGAAGATTATATTTCAGGAAAATTTGGATAAGGAGATAAATGATGTTACGTTCTCAATTTGAAGAAGATTTAGAGAAATTGCATAACCAGTTCTATGCCATGGGACAAGAAGTGCTATCCCAAATCAATCGTACAGTGCGTGCCTTTGTTACGCATGACCGTGATTTGGCCAAAGAAGTCATCGAAGACGATGCAGAAGTAAACGAATACGAAGTGAAATTGGAGAAGAAATCATTTGAAATGATTGCCCTCCAACAACCGGTTTCTCAAGACTTGCGTACAGTTCTAACAGTCTTGAAGGCCGTGTCTGACTTGGAACGTATGGGTGACCATGCGGTGTCAATCGCAAAAGCAACTATTCGGATGAAGGGAGAACAACGCATCCCAGCTGTTGAAGAAGAAATCAAGAGAATGGGTCGCGATGTCAAAAACTTCGTCGAAGCAGCCCTTGACCTCTATCTTAATGCGTCAGTGGACCAGGCCTATGAAGTAGCAGCCATGGACGAAAAAATCAATCATTATTTTGATAGTATTCGTGACTTGGCTACAGAAGAAATCAAGAAAAATCCAGATGCCATCGTTACAGGTCGTGATTACTTCCAAGTGATTGCCTTCTTAGAACGCATTGGAGACTATGCCAAGAATATCTGTGAATGGGTTGTTTACTTTGAAACAGGTAAGATTGTTGAACTATAAAATAGGTTCATTCTGTATAAAAAGGAGCTTGAAATCAACTGACAGCTCCTTTTCTTGAATGAAAAAAATATTTTTAAGATAAAAATTCAAAAAACACTTGACAAGTAACTTGGATAGCGTTATAATTATACAAAATTAACAGAGAGGTTGTTTATTTATGAAATCAAAAAAATGGATATTTGTTTTATGTAGTTTTCTTGCAAGTTTCTTTTTAGTAGCTTGCCAGTCAGGTTCGAATGGTTCTCAGTCAGCTGTTGAAGCCATTAAGCAAAAGGGGAAATTAGTTGTGGCGACTAGTCCTGACTATGCACCTTTTGAATTTCAGTCTTTGGTTGACGGGAAAAATCAGGTAGTCGGTGCGGATATTGATATGGCTCAAGCTATCGCTGATGAACTTGGGGTTAAGTTGGAAATCTCAAGCATGAGTTTTGATAATGTCTTGACCAGTCTTCAAACTGGTAAGGCTGACCTAGCAGTTGCAGGAATTAGCGCTACTGATGAGAGAAAAGAAGTATTTGATTTTTCAATCCCTTACTATGAAAACAAGATTAGTTTCTTGGTTCGTAAGTCTGATGTAGAAAAATACAAGGATTTAACTAGCCTTGAAAGTGCTAATATTGCAGCTCAAAAAGGGACTGTTCCAGAGTCTATGGTCAAGGAACAATTACCAAAAGCTCAATTAACTTCCCTAACCAATATGGGGGAAGCTGTCAATGAATTACAGGCTGGAAAAGTAGATGCGGTTCATATGGATGAGCCTGTTGCCCTTAGTTATGCTGCTAAAAACGCTGACCTAGCTGTCGCAACTGTCAGCTTGAAGATGAAGGACGGCGAAGCCAATGCAGTAGCTCTTAGAAAAAATAGTGCTGATTTGAAAGAAGTGGTGGACAAGGTCATCCAAAAGCTCAAGGATGAAGGAACCTACCAAAGCTATCTTGAAAAAGCAGCAAGTCTAACAGAAGTTGAAGAATAAGAAAAAGCAGAGTTGGAAGTCAATCCAATTCTGCTTTTAAATAGTTTAAAACATTTTCTAAATCGTCTAGGGACACCTTGGCAAATTGATAAGGGCAGGCGCTCAAATAGGCCTTTTCAAAGAAGTCCAAGCCCAGTTGACTATGTTTGAGACTGGCAATTTTAGGGTATCGTCGTAGGTCTAGCAATACACCATCGTGAAGAGGAAAGTGAGGAAGGGGACAAGTCAATTTAGCTAACCTTTCCTCGATTTGCTTCTGGTAAGCTTCCTGATTGGCCAAGCGAGCCAGACGGTTTTTCTCAAACAGTTGACTGTCGATATAGAGTGATAAAGCCTTTTGCATGATGAGATTGCTGTCGTAGTCTAGGATATTTTTGTAGGCTACAAAGGCTTCTTTGATAGCATTTGGCAGAATGAGTGCCGTAATCCGCAGGGCTGGAAAGAGGCTGGTTGAGAAGGACTTGATGTAAATGACCCGCTCCTCTGTATCCAGATAGTGGAAGGTCTGGCCCTTCTTGGAGTCTAAATCCCCCAGATAATCGTCTTCGACGATATAAACACAATACTTAGCCGCTAAGTCAAGAATTGTCCGTTTGTCCTGCTCTGAATAGGAATGCCCCAGAGGATAGTGAAAACGAGGAATAGTATAGAAAAACTTAATCTTTTCTGTCTTGAAATGGCGCTCCAGCTCCTCCAAGTCAATCCCATCAATGCCTCGTTCAATCGTTTGATAGTCCAAGCCCTGAGCAATCAAGAGGCGATTCATTCGGTGGTAGGTCGGCTGTTCCACCAAGATTTCCTTGGCTGGGCTAGGAAAGGAAATTTGAGAGAGGATAAAAAGGGCTTGTTGGGTTCCAGAAGTCAGTACTAGTTGGTCAGCCTTGCAGTAGAGGGCTTGGTCAAAGAGCAGTTTGTGAATGGACTGTCTTAGGTCTTCTAATCCTTCTTGGTTGTCATAGTAGTTGAAGAGGTAGTTTTCTCGGCCAATCAAGGTTTCATTGACACAGAGTCGGAAATCGTCATAGGCGCTGGCATGTTCGTCCGTAACCTCGATTTCTAGGTCCTGGTGTTGCCCTTGTTCTAGTACATAGTAACCACTCTGGGGCTTGGCATAGAGGTATTGTTCGTGCCGTAATTCCAGTAGGGCGCGTTGAATGGTGTCTTTGCTACAGTGAAAGTCAAGGCTCAGTTGGCGGATAGAAGGCAGGCGGCTCCCCGTCGAAAATCGTCCAGACTCGATACTATTTTTCAGATAGGAAACGACCTCTTGGTACTTGCTTTGTTTCTTCATTCCAGACCTCCCTTGATTTTGTTACATTGTACCCTTTTTTTTCCTTCTTGGCAATGTCTAGAGTGTTTCTCTCGTTCACATCTAGTGACAAATGTGGTATACTTAGGAGTAAGATTTATAGAATAACAGACAAGAAAGTGAATGGAAAAGAACGTGCAGGAACCAGTGAAATTATTTCAATACAATACCCTAGGAGCCTTGATGGCTGGCCTTTATGGTGGTACCATGACAGTAGGAGAATTGCTAGAGCATGGTGACCTTGGTTTGGGAACCTTGGATTCCATTGATGGGGAATTGATTGTCTTGGATGGCAAGGCTTATCAGGCCAAGGGATCAGGAGAGCAACCAGAAATTGTAGAAGTGTCACCAGATGCCCTTATTCCTTATGCAGCAGTGGTACCGCATCAGGCAGAGGTCATTTTCCGCCAGCGCTTTGAGATGACAGACAAGGAATTGGAAGAACGAATCGAGTCATATTATGACGGGGAAAATCTTTTCCGCTCGATCAAGATTCGTGGGGAATTTTCGCATATGCATGTGCGCATGATTCCCAAGTCGACACCAGATACCAAGTTTGCTGAGGTCGCAACCCATCAGCCTGAGTATAGTCGCGACAATGTGGCAGGAACCATCGTTGGTTTCTGGACACCAGAAATTTTCCACGGGGTCAGTGTGGCAGGCTACCATCTCCACTTCATCTCAGATGATTTGACCTTCGGTGGACATGTCATGGACTTTGTCATCAAGGAAGGCATTATTGAGGTGGGAGCAGTTGACCAGTTGGACCAACGTTTCCCAGTCCAAGATCGTCAATACTTGTTTGCCAAGTTCAATGTTGACGAGATGAAAAAAGATATTGAAAAGGCAGAATAGGAGAAGAAAATGACCATTCATATTATCATTACCATGTTGCTGTTGCTGGCTTTCTTGATCGGAAGCATTTGGTATGCAAAAAAGAAATACCAGATTAATCTAGCTGTCTTGGGCTTGGGAGCTGTTGCTTTCTTTGTCTCTTCACAGATTTTAGAAAAACTGGTGCATATCTTGGTTTTGTACCCTCAAAAAGACGGTAGTATTGCCCTCTTGCAAGATCATCCACTTGTCTATATCCTCTATGGACTAGCCATGGCAGCCCTTTTTGAGGAAACTGCTCGTCTTGTTTTCTTCAAATGGTTGGAGAAAAAGAGAAGCTTGGAAAAGGCAGATGCCTTGGGCTATGGACTGGGGCATGGTGGCCTGGAATTGATTTTCCTCGGTATCACCAGTTTGATCAATCTCTACATCGTGCTTTCAGCGGTTCAAACGCAGGATCCACAGGTTATGAAATTGCTGTCTGAAAATATGTTGAAAACCATTCAGTCGCTTTCTGTCTGGCAGATTTATTTGCTTGGTTTTGAACGGATTTTGGCTTTAGGATTCCAATTGCTTTTGACAGTTTGGGTTTACCAAGCTGTTCGTCAGAAGAAATGGATTTATCTCCTAGCGGCCTATGGCCTACATGCCTTCTTTGACCTGGCACCATCTCTAGTCCAAGTTGGCTGGTTGACCAATCCAGTCTTGGTGGAAGTGCTCCTAGCACTGGAGCTCGTTCTGGTTGCCTATGGAACCAAGGCAATCTTTTGCAAAAAATCATAAGAAAAAAGGGGGAAACCTCTTTTTCTTATGCAAAATCCAAACAAGGTCTTTTTATGGTCGTCAAATGTCTCTAAAAATGGTATAATGGGATGAATTTTGTAAAAGGAAGAGTGACATGTCTGTAAGAGAAAAAATGCTTGAAATCTTAGAAGGAATTGATATCCGTTTTAAGGAACCCTTGCATAGCTATAGTTATACAAAAGTAGGTGGAGAGGCTGATTATCTGGTCTTTCCACGAAATCGTTTTGAGTTGGCGCGCGTTGTGAAATTTGCCAACCAAGAAAATATCCCTTGGATGGTTCTTGGAAATGCCAGTAACATCATCGTTCGTGATGGTGGGATTCGTGGATTTGTCATCCTGTGTGACAAGCTCAATAATGTTTCCGTTGATGGCTATACCATTGAAGCAGAAGCTGGGGCTAACTTGATTGAGACAACTCGCATTGCCCTTCGTCATAGTTTGACTGGTTTTGAGTTTGCTTGTGGCATTCCAGGGAGCGTCGGTGGTGCTGTCTTTATGAATGCGGGTGCCTATGGTGGTGAGATTGCCCACATCTTGCAGTCTTGTAAGGTTTTGACCAAGGATGGAGAAATCGAAACTTTGTCTGCCAAAGACTTGGCTTTTGGTTACCGCCATTCAGCTATTCAAGAGTCAGGCGCGGTTGTCTTGTCAGCTAAATTTGCCCTTGCTCCGGGAACCCATCAGGTTATCAAGCAAGAAATGGACCGCTTGACGCACCTACGTGAGCTCAAACAACCTTTAGAATACCCATCTTGTGGTTCGGTCTTTAAACGTCCAGTAGGGCATTTTGCAGGTCAGTTAATTTCAGAAGCCGGCTTGAAAGGCTATCGTATCGGTGGCGTAGAAGTGTCAGAAAAGCACGCAGGGTTTATGATCAATGTCGCAGACGGAACGGCCAAAGATTACGAGGACTTGATTGAGTCTGTAATCGAAAAAGTCCAGGAACACTCAGGTATTACGCTTGAAAGAGAAGTCCGGATCTTGGGTGAAAGCAAATAGGAAGCTGTAGTTGAAAAGCTGCTGCTATGTCATGGAAAGGGGGTGAAAGCCTATCGTCAGTGCAGAAGAATGTAGGCAGTTCAATCTCCTACACGAGGTAGTAGCGGCCTGACAGAGCCCTGATCTGTTAATCTATGAAAAAGAAGGAATAAATGACAATTGAAAAAACCAATTATTGAATTCAAAAACGTCTCTAAAGTTTTTGAAGACAGCAACACCAAGGTTCTCAAAGATATCAACTTTGAGTTGGAAGAAGGGAAATTCTATACCCTTCTAGGCGCATCAGGTTCAGGGAAATCAACTATCCTTAACATCATTGCAGGTTTACTGGATGCGACGACAGGAGATATCATGCTAGACGGTGTCCGTATCAATGATATTCCAACCAACAAGCGAGACGTCCATACGGTCTTCCAATCTTATGCCTTGTTCCCACATATGAATGTGT
Organism: bacterium; assembly: GCA_905221125.1. Lineage (GTDB taxonomy): Bacteria > Bacillota > Bacilli > Lactobacillales > Streptococcaceae > Streptococcus. Next base: position 17,942 of record CAJNBY010000002.1, read on the forward strand.
TTGAAAATGTTGCCTTTCCACTCCGCTTGCGTAAGATAGACAAGAAAGAAATCGAGAAACGCGTAGCGGAAGTTCTTAAGATGGTTCAGTTGGAAGGTTACGAAAAACGTTCCATCCGTAAACTCTCTGGAGGACAACGTCAGCGTGTAGCCATTGCCCGTGCCATCATCAACCAACCCCGTGTGGTCTTGTTGGACGAGCCTTTATCAGCGCTGGACTTGAAATTGCGAACAGACATGCAGTACGAACTGCGTGAACTGCAACAACGATTAGGCATTACCTTTGTCTTTGTCACTCACGATCAGGAAGAAGCCCTTGCTATGAGTGACTGGATTTTTGTTATGAATGATGGCGAAATTGTCCAATCAGGAACACCTGTGGACATCTACGATGAGCCTATTAACCACTTTGTTGCGACCTTTATCGGTGAGTCAAATATCTTGCCAGGAACCATGATTGAGGACTACTTGGTTGAGTTTAACGGCAAACGCTTTGAAGCGGTCGATGGAGGGATGAAGCCAAATGAACCAGTCGAAGTCGTGATTCGTCCAGAAGACTTGCGGATTACCCTTCCTGAAGAAGGCAAGCTCCAAGTTAAGGTTGATACTCAGCTCTTCCGTGGGGTTCACTATGAAATCATCGCTTATGACGAACTTGGAAATGAATGGATGATTCACTCAACTCGTAAGGCCATCGTTGGTGAGGAAATCGGTCTGGACTTTGAACCAGAAGACATCCACATCATGCGTCTCAACGAAACCGAAGAAGAGTTCGATGCCCGTATCGAGGAGTACGTGGAAATCGAAGAGCAAGAAGCGGGTCTGATCAATGCAATCGAGGAGGAAAGAGATGAAGAAAACAAGCTCTAAACTCTTTGTAGTGCCCTACATGCTTTGGATTGTTCTCTTTGTGTTGGCACCCTTGGTCTTGATTTTCGGACAATCCTTTTTCAATATCGAAGGCCAATTCAGTTTAGAAAACTATAAATCTTACTTTGCGTCACAAAACTTGACCTATCTAAAAATGAGTTTCAACTCTGTACTCTATGCAGGAATTGTGACCTTTGTAACCCTCCTTATCAGCTATCCAACAGCCCTCTTTTTGACCCGTCTCAAGCACCGTCAACTCTGGCTCATGCTGATTATCTTGCCTACTTGGATCAATTTGCTCCTCAAAGCTTATGCCTTTATCGGGATTTTTGGTCAAAATGGTTCTATTAACCGATTCTTGGAATTTATCGGAATCGGTTCGCAACAGTTGCTCTTTACCGATTTCTCCTTTATCTTTGTCGCAAGCTATATCGAGCTTCCCTTTATGATTTTGCCGATTTTCAATGTCTTGGACGATATGGATAATAACCTCATCAATGCCAGCTATGACCTCGGTGCGACCAAGTGGGAAACCTTCCGTCATGTCATCTTCCCTCTATCGATGAATGGAGTGAGAAGTGGGGTTCAGTCGGTCTTTATCCCAAGTTTGAGTCTCTTCATGCTGACCCGTTTGATCGGTGGGAACCGCGTTATCACCTTGGGGACAGCTATTGAGCAGAACTTCCTAACCAATGACAACTACGGTATGGGTTCAACCATCGGTGTGATTCTCATCCTGACCATGTTCATCACCATGTGGGTGACCAAGGAAAGGAGAGAACGATGAAAAAATTTGCCAACCTTTATCTAGGACTGGTCTTTCTTGTCCTCTACCTGCCGATTTTTTATCTGATTGGCTATGCCTTTAATGCAGGCAACGACATGAACAGTTTTACAGGCTTTAGCTTGAGCCACTTTAAAACCATGTTTGGCGATGGTCGTCTCATGTTGATTGTGACTCAGACCTTTTTCTTGGCCTTTCTGTCAGCCTTGATTGCGACCATCATCGGGACTTTTGGTGCCATTTACATCTACCAGTCTCGTAAGAAATACCAAGAAGCCTTTCTTTCACTCAATAATATCCTCATGGTTGCGCCTGACGTTATGATTGGTGCCAGCTTCTTGATTCTCTTTACTCAACTCAAGTTTTCACTTGGCTTTTTGACCGTTCTATCTAGTCATGTGGCTTTCTCCATTCCTATCGTAGTCTTGATGGTTTTGCCTCGTCTCAAGGAAATGAACGGTGACATGATTCATGCGGCCTATGACTTGGGAGCCAGTCAATTTCAGATGTTTAAGGAAATCATGCTTCCTTACCTGACACCGTCTATCATTGCAGGTTATTTCATGGCCTTCACCTATTCGCTGGATGACTTTGCCGTGACCTTCTTTGTAACGGGAAATGGCTTTTCAACCCTGTCAGTCGAGATTTACTCTCGTGCTCGTAAGGGGATTTCGCTTGAAATCAATGCCCTGTCTGCCCTTGTCTTTCTCTTTAGTATTATCCTAGTTGTTGGATATTACTTTATCTCACGTGAGAAGGAGGAGCAAGCATGAAAAAACTCTATTCATTTTTAGCAGGAATTGCTGCGATTATCCTGGTCTTGTGGGGAATTGCGACTCATTTAGATAGTAAAATCAATAGCCGAGATAGCCAAAAACTGGTTATCTACAACTGGGGGGACTATATCGATCCAGAACTCTTGGAGCAATTCACAGAAGAAACAGGAATCCAAGTCCAGTACGAGACCTTTGACTCCAACGAAGCCATGTACACCAAGATCAAGCAGGGTGGAACAACCTACGATATTGCTATCCCTAGTGAATACATGATCAACAAGATGAAGGACGAAGACCTCTTGGTACCGCTTGACTATTCAAAACTTGAAGGTCTTGAAAATATCGGACCAGAGTTCCTCAACCAGTCCTTTGACCCAGGTAATAAATTCTCTATCCCTTACTTCTGGGGTACCTTGGGAATTGTCTACAATGAAACCATGGTCGATCAAGCACCTGAGCATTGGGATGACCTTTGGAAGCCAGAGTATAAGAACTCTATCATGCTCTTTGATGGGGCGCGTGAGGTATTGGGACTCGGGCTTAACTCGCTTGGTTACAGCCTCAACTCCAAGGATTCACAGCAGTTGGAAGAGACAGTAGACAAACTCTACAAATTGACTCCAAATATTAAGGCCATCGTGGCGGACGAGATGAAGGGTTACATGATTCAGAACAATGCTGCTATCGGCGTGACCTTTTCAGGGGAAGCCAGCCAAATGCTAGAAAAAAATGAAAATCTACGCTATGTGGTACCGACAGAGGCCAGCAACCTTTGGTTTGACAATATGGTCATTCCCAAAACAGTCAAAAACCAAGACGCAGCCTATGCCTTTATCAATTTTATGTTGAAACCCGAAAATGCTCTAAAAAATGCGGAGTATGTCGGCTATTCAACACCAAACCTACCAGCTAAGGAATTGCTCCCAGAGGAGAAAAAAGAAGACAAAGCCTTCTATCCTGATGCTGAAACCATGAAACACCTAGAAGTTTATGAAAAATTTGACCATAAATGGACAGGAAAATATAGCGACCTCTTCCTACAGTTTAAAATGTATCGGAAGTAGGAGCTAAACGGATGAAAACGAATCAGTCAGCTGGTTCGTTTTTTAATAGAAGTCAGCTTTTATAGCCATATCTTTTTCTATTCTAGTTGCTTATTTTCTTGCCTAGTAGTATACTAAGCTTAATCTTACAGAAAGCGGTAACAAATAATGAAAATGTCTACTTTTTTCAAAAAATTTTTTTGGCCAGCCTTTTTGACTGTTCAGCAAACTGTTATACTATTCTCTCTAAAGGATGGTTTGGATCGACAATACCTAACAACTGATTCCATACATTTGGTGATAGGGTTCTTTATATTTGTAAATATTTTCGAAGCTATCTTTAACAATTCAAAACTTTGGAATAAAAGTTGGGATAAAAAGAGTGATAGCAGTAAGAAAAAATATATTCTGAAAAAGTAATCTGAGATGTAGGAAATGGGTTATTTAAATGGGTATCATTTCCAGTTGACGCAGACTTAAAAAAACGTTATAATAAAAAAGTTGAGAATTGATTTTCAGTTGTCTTAGTCCAGAGAAATGGCGGTGCTGCGAGCCATCTAAGCTAGGAAGTCATGCTACTCAATTTAACAATTGCATAAGAATAAGAGAATGACAAGTTCATTGAATGAAGGTGGTACCGCGGTTTTTCGCCCTTCGTGATATGAGCTTGTCTTTTGATTTTTTGGAGGTGTTGATGAAAACATTTCTTGTCAAACAAAAGTTTCGTCTTGGAGGCGAACGCTTCACTATCAAGGATGACAGGGGAGAAATCGCCTATCAGGTGGAGGGATCATTTTTTAAAATTCCCAAAACCTTTACTATCTATGATGCATTTGGTAACCAAGTCAGTGAGATTAGTAAAGAGATTTGGACTCTACTTCCTCGTTTTGAGATTCAGCTTCAGGACGGATCGAGTTTTGTCATTCGTAAGAAGTTGACCTTCTGGCGAGATAAGTATGAGTTTGATAATCTGGGGCTTCGTATCGAGGGCAATATCTGGGATTTGAATTTCAAATTGCTGGATGATCGCGATCAGTTGATTGCGGAAATCAGGAAAGAACTCTTCCATCTGACCTCTACCTATACCGTAACGGTTCTTGAGGATGCTTATGCAGACCTAGTCATTTCCCTCTGTGTCGCGATTGACTATGTGGAAATGCTGGAAAGCCAATCACATTAAACAAGTAAATAAGGAGACAATATGAAACAACTATCTAGTGCACAAGTACGCCAAATGTGGCTTGATTTCTGGGCGACTAAAGGTCACTCAGTAGAACCATCAGTGAGTTTGGTTCCTGTAAATGATCCAACTCTTTTGTGGATTAATTCTGGGGTAGCAACCCTTAAGAAATACTTTGACGGGACTATTATCCCTGAAAATCCACGTATTACCAATGCACAAAAAGCTATTCGTACTAACGACATCGAAAACGTAGGGAAGACTGCGCGTCACCATACCATGTTTGAAATGTTGGGGAACTTCTCTATCGGGGATTACTTCCGTGACGAAGCTATCACTTGGGCTTATGAGCTTTTGACAAGCCCAGAATGGTTTGACTTCCCTGCTGAAAAACTTTACATGACTTACTATCCAGATGATAAAGATTCTTACAACCGCTGGATTGAAGTAGGAGTGGATCCAAGTCACTTGATTCCAATCGAGGACAACTTCTGGGAAATTGGTGCAGGACCTTCTGGACCAGATACAGAAATCTTCTTTGACCGTGGAGAGGCTTTTGACCCAGAAAATATCGGTCTTCGTCTCCTTGCAGAAGATATCGAAAACGACCGTTATATCGAAATCTGGAACATCGTTTTGTCACAATTTAACGCGGATCCTGCTGTTCCTCGTAGCGAGTACAAGGAATTGCCACACAAGAACATTGATACGGGCGCTGGTTTGGAGCGTTTGGTAGCGGTTATCCAAGGGGCTAAGACTAACTTTGAAACAGACCTCTTCATGCCAATCATTCGTGAAGTGGAGAAATTGTCTGGTAAGGTTTATGACCAAGATGGCGACAACATGAGCTTCAAGGTCATCGCTGACCACATTCGTTCTTTGTCATTTGCCATCGGTGATGGTGCCCTTCCAGGAAATGAAGGTCGTGGTTATGTCCTTCGTCGTCTCCTTCGTCGTGCTTCTATGCATGGTCAAAAATTGGGTATCAACGAGCCTTTCCTTTACAAACTCGTTCCAACTGTTGGTAAGATCATGGAAAGCTACTACCCAGAAGTGCTTGAAAAACGTGACTTTATCGAAAAAATCGTTAAGAGCGAGGAAGAGTCATTTGCTCGTACTCTTCACTCAGGTCAACACTTTGCCCAAGGCATCGTAGCTGACTTGAAAGAAAAAGGTCAATCTGTCATTGCAGGTTCAGATGTTTTCAAACTTTATGATACTTATGGATTCCCAGTTGAATTGACTGAAGAAATCGCTGAAGAAGCTGGCATGACTGTAGACCGTGAAGGTTTTGAAGCAGCCATGAAAGAACAGCAAGAACGCGCGCGTGCGTCAGCTGTCAAGGGTGGCTCAATGGGTATGCAAAATGAAACCCTTCAAAACATCACTGTAGAAAGTGTATTCAACTACAATGCTAGCCAATTGTCTTCTAAATTGGTGGCTATCGTGGCTGACAATGCAGAAGTAGAAGCTGTGTCAGAAGGAACGGCCTCTCTTATCTTTGCGGAAACGCCATTCTACGCTGAAATGGGTGGACAGGTAGCTGACCACGGACAAATCTTGGATGAGTCAGGCAAGGTCGTGGCTACTGTGACAAATGTTCAAAAAGCTCCAAACGGACAAGCTCTTCACACTGTTGAAGTCCTTGCACCGCTTGCCTTGAACCAAGAATATACCTTAGCAATCGATACTAATCGTCGTCACCGTGTCATGAAAAACCACACTGCGACTCACTTGCTTCACGCTGCCCTTCACAATATCCTTGGAAATCATGCGACACAAGCAGGTTCTCTTAACGAAGTTGAATTCCTTCGCTTTGACTTTACTCATTTCCAAGCGGTAACCGCTGAAGAATTGCGTGCGATTGAACAGCAAGTCAACGAGAAAATCTGGGAAGCTCTTGAAGTGAAGACAGTTGAAACAGATATTGACACTGCCAAGGAAATGGGAGCTATGGCCCTCTTTGGTGAGAAATACGGCAAGGAAGTCCGTGTTGTTACTATCGGTGACTACTCTATCGAGCTTTGTGGTGGTACCCACGTTGGTAATACTTCTGAGATTGGTCTCTTCAAGATCGTCAAAGAAGAAGGAATCGGATCAGGAACGCGTCGTATCTTGGCAGTGACTGGTAAGGAAGCCTTTGAAGCCTACCGTGAACAAGAAGACGCTCTTAAAGCTGTCGCAGCAACCCTTAAAGCACCTCAACTTAAAGAAGTACCTCACAAGGTGGAAGGACTTCAAGAACAACTTCGTCAACTTCAAAAAGAAAATGCTGAGTTGAAAGAAAAAGCCGCAGCTGCAGCCGCAGGCGACATCTTCAAGGATGTTAAGGAAGTCAACGGTCACCGTTACATTGCTAGTCAAGTGTCTGTATCAGATGCCGGTGCCCTTCGTACCTTTGCAGATAATTGGAAACAAAAAGACTACTCTGACTTGCTTGTCCTAGTTGCTGCTATCGGTGACAAAGTCAATGTTCTTGTAGCAAGTAAAACAAAAGACCTTCATGCAGGAAACCTTGTCAAAGAATTGGCACCAATCGTCGATGGACGTGGTGGTGGTAAACCAGACATAGCTATGGCAGGAGGAAGCAACCAAGCTAAAATCCAAGAATTGTTGGATGCGGTAGAAGGTAAATTGTAAGAAAACAAAGATCTATCCATTTGGGTAGGTCTTTTTCATACTTAAAAAGCCAAATCCGCTTAGATTTGGCTTGGTTGTCATTAGCTATTAGATTGTATTGACTGCCCAGACACTTACCGAAGCAGCTGAGACTGGAAATTGTCCATAACCTTCTTCATCAATTGTAACTTGATCTTGGTGGTTGCCAAGTAAGTCTACAAAGGTTTGGTTAGCCCATTCTTGACCGACAAACATTGACTTGCTGTTTTCTTGGTCATTTGAGATAAGGACTGCGATTGGGGATTGATTTTCAGCACCTGAACGGACCCAACCGATACAGTTTGCGTCATCAAAGTAGTCTGTTTGCTCTCCATAGGCCGAGTCTTTTCGGATGGCTAGGAGGCGGTCAAGGACTTCTTTGAAATCTTGTTGAGCATACTGCCCTGAAATCCCATAGTAGTCTCCGTAAAAGACACATGGCAGTCCATTTTGGCGTAATAGAATAAGGGCATAGGCTGCTGGTTTGAACCATTCTTCAACAGTTGATTCGAGGGCTTGTCCTCGTTGGGTATCATGGTTGTCGACAAAGGTTACAGCCTTGTCGGGCTTGAGTTCAACCAAGCTATCCGTGAAAATGCCACGAAGGTCATAGTTTGAACCAGCTCGGCTAGCATCAAAGAGATTCTGGTGGAGTCGAACATCGACAAGGTCAAAGCGTTCTTCTGTTTTTTCAAGATAGTCTAGGTTGGCTTCTTTGTCAGGGTTCCAAAATTCACCAAAAACATAGAAATCCTCACCGTATTTTTCCTTCATATCGCGGATGAAATTGCGCATAAAGAAGGAGTCGATGTGTTTGACGGCATCTAAGCGGAAACCAGCAATACCAGTTGTTTCCATGAACCAGTCAGCCCAGTCATAGATATTTTTGATGACTTCAGGGTGTTTAAAGTCTAGGTCGGCATACATGAGATAGTCGTAGTTACCGTTTTCATTATCGACCAATTCCTCGTTGGCCCAGCCCTTGTTGTCTCCTTGAATCAGGTAAATCCCAGATTTACGGCGTTTGGCATCGTAGTCTGTACCTGTGAAGTGGTACCAGTGCCAGTGGAAGTCATTGTAGGTATCTTGGCGACCATCGAAGGTAAAGCTAGTCCATCCATTGATGGTGAAAGGTTCTCCAAGCTCCACTGTACGATCTACAGGGTCCACTTCGATAACCTGAAAGGCTTCCATGTGATCGGCTGCAGCCTTGTGGTTGAGTACCACATCGGCCATAGGTTGAATTCCTTGCGCTTTTAGGGCTTGAATGGCTTGAAGATAGTCTTCTTTAAAACCATACTTGGTGCGGACAGTCCCTTTTTGGTTGAACTCACCAAGGTCGAATAAGTCATAGACTCCATAGCCGACATCTTTTTCATTGGTAGCTTTGAAAGCTGGTGGCATCCAGACGTGACTAATCCCCAGATCAGCTAGGTGTGGAGCATCTTCAGCCAGACGCGTCCATTGCTGGCCGTCGTGGGGCAGATACCATTCAAAGTATTGCATGAGTGTTTGATTTTGCATTGTTTTTCCTCTTACTTGTCAATCTTGTTCTTTATTCTATCATAAAGTATCTCCTAACGCAAACGTTTGCGTAAAATAGAAGAAAACTATTTTAACGATTTAAGATAAAGTGTTGATTTTTTTGTATCAAAGTGCTAGTATAATGGTATATAAAACAGATAAAGATAGGAGTTGTCCCATGATTGAATTTCAAAATGTTAGTAAGTTGTATGGTGATAAAGAGGCCTTGAGCAATCTCAATTTGCAGATTGAAAATGGGGAGATTATGGGCTTGATTGGCCATAATGGGGCTGGAAAATCGACCACTATAAAATCTTTAGTCAGTATCATTTCGCCTAGCAGCGGTCGTATTCTGGTAGACGGTCAGGATTTGTCGGAAAATCGCTTGTCTATCAAACGAAAGATTGGCTACGTAGCAGACTCGCCTGACTTATTTTTACGCTTAACGGCCAATGAATTTTGGGAATTAATCGCCTCCTCTTATGATCTGACTAGCTCTGACTTGGAAGCTAGTCTAGCTAGGCTATTGAACGTTTTTGATTTTGCTGAAAATCGTTATCAGGTTATTGAAACACTCTCTCACGGAATGCGTCAGAAAGTCTTTGTCATCGGGGCACTCTTGTCTGATCCTGATATTTGGGTCTTGGACGAACCCTTGACTGGTTTGGATCCCCAAGCTGCCTTTGATTTGAAACAGATGATGAAGGAACATGCGCAAAAAGGTAAGACGGTCTTATTTTCAACCCATGTCCTAGAGGTAGCTGAGCAAGTCTGTGATCGGATTGCTATTTTGAAAAAGGGGCATTTGATTTATTGTGGTAGCGTAGAGGACTTGAGAAAAGACCATCCAGACCAGTCTTTGGAAAGTATCTACCTTAGTCTTGCTGGTAGAAAAGAGGAGGTTTCAGATGCGTCTCAAGGTCATTAAAAAATTAGTGGATATCAATATCCTCTATTCATCTCAAGAAGCTAATCTGGCTAACCTACGAAAGAAGCAGGCTAAGAATCCTGGGAAAAAAGTAAATGTTTCCGCTAGAGTCCTAAGTTCTTACATTTTTTCTAGTCTCTTGATGCTTTTCATGTTTATAAATATAGCCTTTCGTTTTCCTTTTGAGGAAATGCCAAGTTTTTTTAGTAGCATGGTTGCTATTTTACTGGTGCTTGCCTTTTCAACTTCTTTCACTGCATTTTACAATGTCTTTTATGAGAGTAAGGACTTGGCATCGTATAGGCCCTATGCCTTTAAAGAATCAGAGATTATAATTGCTAAAGGACTGTCTGTTCTCTTGCCAGCTCTAGCTGGAATTGTACCAATCCTAGCTTATTTTCTAGTCCTCTATATTAGGCTAGCTCCTTCTCTTTGGCTGGGCTTGCCTTTGATGCTGCTGTCCTTGGCCTTATTATTTGTCTCTATTACTTTAGTGATGGTAGTGGCAGTACATTTCTTGGCTCAGACTACGGTCTTCAGAAAGTATCAGTCTATTTTTGCGAATGTGATGATTGGGATAGGAGTTCTCATACCTTTAATATTTGTCCTCTTTCTACAGTCGACTTTTGGAAGTATTGTTGACAAAGTTAGAGACATTCCATTTCTCCTTTATCCTCTTCATATCTTTTACAAAATAGCAGTGGCTCCTTTTTCGACAGAAGCCATACTGGGTCTACTCGCTTGGATAGGACTAACTCTCTTCCTACTTTACCTGACCAAAAAGAAGGTTCTTCCTCATTTTTATGACGTGATTCTGCTTAACAGTGAGGAGAAGGTCAAGAAAGAACGTCGCAGTAAGGAGAGAATTTCAACTACTAATAAAAAGGGCTTTTTCCGTATGGTTTTACGCTACCACCTCACCCTCTTGGGACAGGGAACTGGCGTGATTACAGTGCTTTTTACAAGTGCTTTCCTTCCTTATCTCATGATGATCGGTCTGATTTCCAACATCCGAGATTCTCAGATAGTTCCAGACATTCATCCTCCATACTGGTTACCCTTGTTTTTTATAGGTCTCTTTCTAGCTGTTGTCAATAACAATATCACCAGCCTGCATTCAATTGCCTTATCCTTGGAGAGGGAAAATGTTGATTTTCTTAAGAGTTTACCCTTTGACTTCGCTCGTTATGTGAAAGTGAAATTTTGGATTATATTTGCTGTCCAGTCCTTTTTACCAGTTTTGATTTTACTTGGTCTTTCTCTATATCTAGGCTTGCCCATCCTTTCGATGATTTACCTTATTGTGGCCTGGATCCTTGCCAGTGTCATCCTTTCTTGCCACCATTACCTTAAGGACGTGAAAAATCTGTCAACCAATTGGAGTAACATTACGGACTTGGTGAACCGTTCAAATCGTATAGTAGCAATTGTTTTACTCTTAATTTATAGTGCTATCTTAATGATTTTAGTCATAGCAAGTTTATTCTTGGTTCGGTCTCTCTCCTCTATCCTTGCCATTAGCTTGGGAGTAGGAGCTCTTATCCTCTTGTTTGCTCTTGCTATTTTTGGCTATCATTACTACCTGTCACGTATATTGGCAGAAATAGAAAAAAGATGAGATAGATGGTTGCTTGATTGATAAAAAGAATGCTCCTCCAAGACGGAAGAGCATTTTTTATTGTGATTTTGATTCGGTTTCTGCCGACTCTGGGTGGAGTTCTTGGTAACTTGGTGCCTTGAAAAGGTCAGTACTGGTTTTGCCTTGTCGTTGGCTAAAGAGGCTCGTTGACTGACTTCCTTTTTCTTGCTCAATCTTTTGCAGAATTGGTAAGGAATTGAGGTAAGAAATACTTTCTGTATCAACTTTTCCAAGATGATCTTTTTGGTAGAAACGTATCAAATCGCCAGTTTGAATCTGGTCGCTGATTTTCAGCTGTTGACTGGCTGCTTGACGAACGATTTCTAGTTCAGTCTGAGCTTGTTCATCAAGATTGCTGATTTCAAGACCGCTCTCAGTATAGTAGGTTCGTCCGTCGTAGCTGGTGTATTTGGGCGTGACGAAGGAGTTTGCAGTTCGAAAGGCAACGATTTCTTGATGATCTGGTGATAGGAGGTCTTGTCCGACTTGAAGGAAGGAATTGGACTCAATACCAAGGAGGTGTTCGAGAGTCGGTAAGATATCGATTTGCCCGCCGTAAGTATTGATAATTTGTCCCTTTTCATAACCAGGCATGACCACCATAAAAGGCACTCGTTGCAACATGGCATTGTCGTAATTCGACCAGTTCTCAGAAGTCTTTCCAATCAAGGGTGCCAGGTCAGGATTGCGGGAATTGGAAATGCCATAATGGTCTCCGTAGATGACGATGATGGATTTTTCATAGAGGCCACTTTCTTTGAGATAGTCAAAGAAGGCCTTGATGGCACTATCCAGATAGTTGGCGGTTTGAAAGTAGCCATTGATAGTTTCATCTTTGGTTTTGGCCAAGGGGAAACCAAGCTCATCGCCCGTCAGATTGCTAGCATAAGGATAGTGATTGGACACCGTGATATACTTGGCATAAAAAGGCTGTTGCAAGTGCTCTAGATACTGGATAGAATCTTTCATCATGATTTTATCATTTAAACCATATTGGAAAGAATTGCTACTGTCTTGCTTGGTAAAATAGGAAGCATCAAAGAAGTATTGGTAGCCCCATTGTTTGTAGGTCGTATTTCGGTTCCAGAAGGTCCCGATATTACCGTGAAAGACAGCACTTGATTGATAGCCGTTTTTTGATAGGATAAAAGGTGCTGCCTGCTGGGTATTGGTGCCACCGTAGTTGACCATAAAGGAACCTTGGTCAAGTCCAAACAAACCGGTCTCCAGCATGGTTTCCGCATCTGATGTCTTACCAGCCTTGACTTGGTTAAAGATATTCGAAAAGGCTAGTGTAGATTGCGAATGGTAGAGGGAATTAAGGAAGGGAGTGACTTCATGCTCAGTTCCCTCTAGGTTGAGTTTATAGTCAAGCAGGAACTGCTGGAAACTCTCCAAGTGGAGATAAATCACATTTTTCCCTTTAGCCAAGCCAAAATAGTCTGGATTGGGCTTAGCCGAATGTTCTTGAATATAATCTGTAATAGGTTGAAGGTCAGTCTCAGAGGCCTTAGCACGTTCCTTGTTGGCGCTGTAGGATTGGTTGGCACTATAACCTAGAAAGGCTGGCAAACTGAGGGCACGAACAACATAATAATTCGAAAATCCTCGCGATAGGAGATCGGGACGCTCAATTTCAGCCAAGAAAAGATTAGCTGAAAAAAGCAGGGCTGAAAGTGCAGTGATAGCAACACTGGAGCGGAATTTGAAGGGTCTCCTATCCAGCTGGATGAATTTTTTAAAGAAAAGAAAAGCCATCAGTGGGAAATCCATAAAATAGATGAAATCCCAAGGACGCAGTAACTCTAGTTCCGCAGTACCAACAGATACCTTGCTGACCACCTTCATGGTATTAGCCGTGATAAAGTCGCTAAATTCTCGATAGTAAAAGACATTGGAATAGAGCCAAATAAACAAAAGGCTGTAAATAGCAATACTCAGACCATAAAAAATCTTGGTTGACCGAGCGTAGAGGGCTAAAGTCAGCAGGAGTAATCCCAAAGGAAGGGGATTGAAAAAGGCGATAAAGGCAAGGTAATTTCCTTGCAATTTTCCTACTTGAATATCTAAATTAAAGTCAACGGTATAGGCTAATAAGGTTTTGAGCCAATATAGGATTAAAAGGGTTAGGACAAAACCCAGTCTGGTACCGATGGCTTTTTGGATTTTGTTAAAATTGCTTTTCACACATTTACTTCCTAATTTTTTATTAGTATTAGTATACCATTTTTTAAAAGAAGAGTAAAAAAGCAAGGGTAGTTTCTTTTTTGAGAATTGGCTAAAAGTTTGATATAATGGTAGTTATGAATAGAATAAGAGTCAGTAAAAGGGTTGAAAAGAAACTCGCCAAAGGTCTAGTTTTACTAGAAGCCAGCGATCTTGAGAACGTCAATCTCGAGGATCAGGAAGTAGAAGTGCAGAGTCAAGATGGAAACTTTCTTGGGACTGCCTACCTTTCTCAACAAAACAAGGGCTTGGGCTGGTTTGTTAGCAAAGACAAGGTGATCTTTAATCAAGCTCTCTTTGAAACGCTGTTTAGACAAGCTAAAGAAAAGAGAAGAGCCTACTATCAAGATGATTTGACAACTGCCTTTCGTCTCTTTAACCAAGAGGGAGATGGCTTTGGGGGTCTGACAGTGGACCTTTATGGCGACTATGCTGTCTTTTCTTGGTATAACTCTTATGTTTATCAGATTCGCAAGGTTATCTCAGAAGCCTTTAGACAGGTTTTTCCTGAGGTTTTAGGGGCCTATGAGAAGATTCGCTTTAAGGGTCTAGACTATGAATCTGCCCATGTTTATGGTCAAGAAGCACCTGACTTTTTCACTGTTCTGGAAAATGGTGTCTTGTATCAGGTCTTCATGAATGATGGCTTGATGACAGGTATTTTCTTAGACCAGCATGAGGTTCGTGGTAGTTTAGTTGACGGCTTGGCTATGGGCAAATCTTTGCTCAATATGTTTTCTTATACAGCAGCCTTTTCAGTAGCTGCGGCCATGGGAGGAGCAAGTCAGACAACTTCGGTTGATCTAGCCAAACGTTCACGAGAATTGTCTCAAGCGCATTTTCAGGCAAATGGGATCAGCACAGATGCCCATCGTTTTATAGTCATGGACGTCTTTGAGTATTTCAAGTATGCCAAGCGAAAAGGCTTGACCTACGATGTGATTGTCCTAGATCCGCCTAGCTTTGCTCGGAACAAAAAACAAACTTTCTCTGTGGCCAAGGATTATCACAAGTTGATTTCCCAGAGTCTTGAGATTTTAAATCCGGGAGGGATTATCATTGCCAGTACCAATGCTGCCAATGTTTCCCGTCAGAAATTTACAGAACAAATTGATAAAGGCTTCGCAGGAAGAAGTTACCAGATTTTAAACAAATACGGTCTTCCAGCAGATTTCGCCTATAATAAAAAAGATGAAAGTAGTAATTACCTCAAGGTGATTAGTATGAAGGTTAGTAAATGAAATTAATCGTTTCAGTAATGCCAAGAAGTTTAGAGGAGGCTCAGGCACTGGATGCCACGAGGTATCTGGATGCCGACATCATTGAATGGCGGGCCGACTATCTGCCTAAGGAAGCGATTTTGCAGGTGGCTCCAGCTATTTTTGAAAAATTCGCAGGTCGTGAGTTGGTTTTCACATTGCGAACTCGCTCTGAAGGGGGACAAATCGACCTTTCTCCAGACGAATATATCCATCTTATCAAGGAAGTGGCGCAACTCTATCAACCAGACTATATTGATTTTGAGTACTATAGCTACAAGGATGTTTTTGAGGAAATGCTGGACTTCCCAAATCTCGTTTTGAGTTACCACAATTTCCAAGAAACACCTGAAAATATGATGGAAATCTTGTCAGAGTTGACGAGCCTAAATCCAAAACTGGTCAAGGTTGCGGTAATGGCTCACACGGAGCAAGATGTCCTAGAATTGATGAACTATACACGAGGCTTTAAAACCCTCAATCCTGAACAGGAATATGTGACTATTTCTATGGGCAAGGTGGGCAAGGTCTCTCGTATCACTGCGGATGTGACGGGTTCTAGCTGGTCCTTTGCTAGCCTAGATGAGGCTAGTGCCCCTGGTCAGATTTCTCTAGCTAGCATGAAAAAAATCAGGGAGATTTTGGATGAAGCTTGATGGCTATACACGTTTAGCTGCAGTTGTTGCCAATCCTATTAAGCATTCTATTTCCCCCTTTATCCACAATAGGGCCTTTGAGGCGACAGCTACCAACGGTGCTTATGTAGCCTGGGAGATTGATGCAGCTGACTTGGCAGAAACAGTCGCCAATATTCGCCGTTACCAGATGTTTGGCATCAACCTGTCTATGCCCTATAAGGAGCAAGTGATTCCTTATTTGGATGAGCTGAGTGACGAAGCGCGCTTGATCGGTGCGGTCAATACGGTTGTCAATGAGAATGGCAATTTAATTGGATATAATACAGATGGCAAGGGATTTTTTAAGAGCTTGCCTTCTTTTACAATTACAGGTAAGAAGATGACTCTGCTGGGTGCAGGTGGTGCGGCTAAATCCATTCTGGCGCAAGCTATTTTAGACGGCGTCAGTCAGATTTCAGTCTTTGTTCGTTCAGTTTCTATGGAAAAAACAAGACCTTACCTAGATAAGTTACAGGGGCAAACAGGCTTTAAAGTGGACTTGTATGCTTTAGAAGATGTTCCTGTCTTGCAGGAAAGGATTGCCGAGTCGGATTTACTGGTCAATGCGACAAGTGTAGGGATGGATGGTCAATCATCTCCAGTTCCTGAAAGCATAGTCTTACCAGAAACTCTCTTAGTAGCTGATATCATTTACAAGCCTTTTGAAACGCCATTTTTGAAATGGGCCAGAAGTCAGGGCAATCTAGCAATCAATGGTTTGGGAATGTTGCTCTATCAAGCTGCAGAAGCCTTTCAACTGTGGACAGGCAAGGAAATGCCTACAGAAGAGATTTGGCAGTCCTTAACAGAAAAATACCAATAAAGAAAGGGAGATTCTCCTATGAAAATCAGAATCGATATTCCTCATCATCCTTATGATATTCAGATTGAAAAAGGTTGTCTGGCTCAAGCTGGTCAGTGGTTGCGAGAACTCTGGCAACCGCAAAAAGTGGTCATTGTAACCGACAACCACGTAGCTTCTCTTTATGCAGAGAAGGTCAAGCTCAGCCTAGAAGATGCTGGTTTTCAGGTAGCAGTTTTTGACTTTTTAGAAGGGGAAGAAAGGAAAAATCTGACCACTGTTCAGAAAGTCTATGAATTCCTAGTTAAGCAGGGGCTGACTCGTAGCGATGGGATTGTAGCTCTAGGTGGTGGTGTTGTTGGGGACCTGGCTGGCTTTGTAGCCTCTACCTATATGAGAGGCATTCACTTTGTTCAGATACCGACCAGTTTGACAGCTCAGGTGGATTCTTCTATCGGTGGAAAAACAGGCGTCAATACTCCATTTGCTAAGAATATGGTAGGAACTTTTGCCCAACCAGATGGAGTTCTGATCGATCCGCTTGTCCTTGAAACGCTTGGAAAAAGAGAGTTGATTGAAGGGATGGGTGAGGTCATCAAGTATGGCTTGATTGAGGATCCAGAACTTTGGAAAATCTTGACGGAGCTAGATGGTTCTGTAGAGAGCATTTTGGAGCATGCAGAGACCTTGATTGAACATTCTTGTCAGGTCAAGCGCAAGATGGTGGTTGAGGATGAGTTGGACAATGGTGTTCGCCTTTATCTCAATTTTGGCCACACCATTGGTCATGCCATTGAAGCGACTGCTGGTTATGGAAAAGTCATGCATGGAGAAGCTGTGGCCATGGGAATGGTTCAGATATCCAAGGTTGCTGAGGAAAAAGGTCTTATGCCAGCTGGCATTACCCAGTCTATCACAGAGATGTGTCAGAAATTTGGACTATCTGTTGACTATGAAAACTGGGATGTTGATAAGCTTTATCAGGCTTTGACACATGACAAGAAAGCGCGTGGCAATACCTTGAAATTGGTCTTGGTACCAGAGCTCGGTTCGGCGACCATTCACCCAGTTTCTCTGGAAGAGATGAAAGACTACTTGGTAAAATAAGGAGAGTGTATGAGATATTTAACTGCAGGAGAATCACACGGCCCCCGTCTGACGGCTATTATTGAAGGAATTCCGGCCGGACTACCTTTGACAGCTGAGGATATTAATGGAGACCTTAAACGCCGTCAGGGTGGCTACGGTCGTGGTGGTCGTATGAAGATTGAGAGTGACCAGGTTGTCTTTACATCAGGCGTTCGTCACGGGAAGACGACAGGAGCTCCTATTACCATGGATGTCATTAATAAGGACCACCAAAAATGGCTGGACATTATGTCTGCAGAAGACATTGAAGAGCGCCTTAAAAGCAAACGAAAAATCACCCATCCACGTCCAGGACATGCCGATTTGGTTGGGGGCATCAAGTACCGTTTTGACGATTTGCGAAATTCTTTGGAACGTTCATCAGCTCGTGAAACCACCATGCGAGTGGCAGTCGGAGCTGTAGCCAAACGCCTCTTGGCTGAACTGGATATGGAGATTGCCAACCATGTCGTGGTCTTTGGTGGCAAGGAAATCGATGTTCCTGAGAATCTAACAGTCGCTGAGATTAAGGAAAGAGCCGCCCAGTCTGAAGTTTCTATTGTCAACCAAGAAAGAGAACAGGAAATCAAGGATTATATTGACCAAATCAAACGTGACGGTGATACCATCGGTGGGGTTGTGGAGACAGTCGTTGGAGGTGTTCCAGTTGGTCTTGGTTCCTATGTCCAATGGGACAGAAAATTGGATGCGAGATTGGCTCAGGCAGTTGTCTCTATCAATGCCTTTAAAGGGGTGGAATTTGGTCTTGGCTTTGAAGCTGGTTACCGTAAGGGAAGCCAAGTTATGGACGAAATTCTCTGGTCTAAAGAAGACGGCTATACTCGCCGTACTAACAATCTGGGCGGTTTTGAAGGTGGTATGACTAATGGGCAACCCATTGTTGTTCGTGGAGTCATGAAACCCATTCCCACTCTTTATAAACCACTTATGAGTGTGGATATCGAAACCCACGAACCTTACAAGGCAACCGTGGAGAGAAGTGATCCGACCGCTCTTCCAGCTGCCGGAGTGGTCATGGAAGCCGTTGTGGCTACGGTTCTGGCGCAAGAAATCCTCGAAAAATTCTCGTCAGATAATCTAGAGGAGTTAAAAGAGGCAGTTGCCAAGCACCGAGACTATGCAAAGAATTATTAAGGAGTTCCTATGGCAAAAACAATCTATATCGCAGGTCTTGGTTTGATCGGTGCCTCTATGGCACTCGGCATCAAACGCGATCATCCTGATTATGAGATTTTGGGTTATAATCGCAGTCAAGCTTCGAGAGATATCGCCTTGAAAGAAGGTATGATTGACCGTGCAACAGATGATTTTGCTAGTTTTGCTCCTTTGGCAGATATCATCATCCTCAGTTTGCCAATCAAACAAACCATTTCCTTTATTAAGGAGTTGGCCGACTTGGACTTGAAAGAAGGTGTGATTATTTCAGATGCCGGTTCGACCAAGTCAGCTATTGTGGATGCGGCAGAGCAGTATTTGGCTGGCAAGCCTGTTCGTTTTGTCGGGGCCCATCCCATGGCTGGTAGTCACAAGACAGGGGCCGCCTCTGCGGATGTCAATCTCTTTGAAAATGCCTATTATATCTTTACCCCTTCGAGCCTGACAAGCCCTGATACTCTTGAGGAAATGAAGGACTTGCTTTCAGGTCTTCATGCTCGCTTTATCGAGATTGATGCCAAGGAGCATGATCGCGTGACTTCTCAGATTAGCCATTTTCCTCATATTCTGGCTTCTAGTCTCATGGAGCAGACTGCGGTCTATGCTCAAAAGCATGAGATGGCAAGGCGCTTTGCGGCCGGTGGTTTTCGAGATATGACCCGAATTGCGGAAAGCGAACCAGGTATGTGGACTTCCATTCTCTTGTCTAATCGTGAGACCATTTTGGATCGAATTGAGGATTTCAAGGGGCGCTTAGACGAGGTTGGACAAGCCATCAGCAAGGGAGATGAAGAGCAAATCTGGAACTTTTTCAATCAAGCGCGGGAGCAACGTCAGGCCATGGAAATTCATAAGCGTGGCGGTGTGGATAGTTCTTACGACCTCTATGTTGACGTTCCCGATGAAGAAGATGTCATCCTGCGGATTTTGGAACTACTGCGTGGAACTTCCTTGGTTAATATCCACATCAACGAGGAAAACCGTGAGGATATTCACGGGATTCTACAAATTTCATTTAAAAACGCTCAAGACTTAGAACGAGCCGAGCACCTCATAACAGCAAATACCGACTACACAGTCGTCATTAAATAAGGAGAAAATCATGTCAAATATTTACGATAGTGCAAACGAACTCAGTCGCGGTCTACGCGAATTGCCAGAATACAAGGCTGTTAAAGCAGCTAAAGATGCGATTTCGGCAGATGCTGAGGCAAGCAAAATCTTTACAGAATATGTTGCCTTCCAAGAGGAAATTCAAAGACTAGCACAGACAGGTCAAATGCCAGACGCTTCCTTCCAAGCGAAAATGGAAGACTTTGGTAAACAGATTCAAGGGAATAGCCTCTTGTCAGAATTCTTTACCAAGCAACAACAATTGGCGATTTACCTTTCTGACATTGAAAAAATTGTTTTCGAACCAGTTTCAGAATTGCTAAAATAAGAAAATAACTATCCTAAAGTCAGGAATTTTTAAGGAATTTCTGGCTTTTTATGATAAAATAGGTAAAAGTATTGCAAGTATGAGGTCCAGTATGAAACTAAAAACAAACATTCGCCACTTACATGGCAGTATCCGAGTTCCAGGTGACAAGTCTATCAGCCACCGTTCCATTATCTTTGGAAGTTTGGCTGAGGGGGAGACCAAGGTTTATGATATTCTGCGAGGGGAAGACGTTCTTTCGACCATGCAGGTTTTTCGTGACCTTGGTGTTGAAATCGAGGATAAAGATGGGGTTATTACCATTCAAGGTGTGGGCATGGATGGCCTAAAAGCTCCGCAAAATGCCCTGGATATGGGAAATTCTGGAACCTCGATTCGCCTGATTTCAGGTGTCCTTGCTGGCGCAGACTTCGAAGTAGAAATGTTCGGAGACGATAGTCTTTCCAAACGTCCTATGGACCGTGTGACGATTCCACTGAAAAAAATGGGTGTCAGCATTTCAGGGCAAACTGAGCGAGACCTGCCTCCTTTGCGTTTGAAAGGGACGAAAACCCTAACACCTATTCATTATGAGTTGCCAATTGCCTCTGCCCAAGTCAAGTCTGCCTTGATGTTTGCAGCCTTGCAGGCTAAGGGGGAGTCCGTTATTATCGAAAAAGAATGCACTCGTAACCATACTGAAGATATGCTACAGCAATTTGGTGGTCATTTAAGTGTGGACGGCAAGAAAATCACAGTCCAAGGGCCACAAAAATTGACTGGACAAAAGGTGGTTGTACCAGGAGATATTTCCAGTGCAGCCTTTTGGTTGGTCGCAGGTTTGATTGTTCCAAACTCTCGTGTAGTGCTGCAGAATGTGGGCATTAATGAAACGCGCACCGGTATTATAGATGTCATTCGTGCTATGGGTGGAAAATTGGAAATAACTGAAATCGACCCAGTAGCTAAATCTGCTACCTTAACTGTTGAGTCTTCAGACCTCAAGGGAACAGAGATTGGTGGTGCCTTGATTCCACGCTTGATTGATGAATTGCCCATTATCGCCCTGCTAGCGACACAAGCTCAAGGTGTAACAGTTATCAAGGATGCTGAGGAACTCAAGGTCAAGGAAACAGACCGCATTCAGGTGGTAGCAGACTCCTTAAATAGCATGGGAGCAGATATTACTCCTACAGCTGATGGGATGATTATCAAAGGGAAATCAGCTTTTCACGGTGCTAGAGTCAATACATTTGGTGATCACCGTATCGGTATGATGACGGCTATCGCAGCTCTTTTGGTAGCAGATGGAGAGGTGGAGCTTGACCGTGCAGAAGCCATCAATACCAGCTACCCTAGCTTCTTTGATGATTTGGAGAGCTTGATTCATGGCTAAGGTGTTATTAGGCTTTATGGGGGCTGGCAAATCGACTATTGCAAGAGGCTTGGACCCTAATTACCTTGATATGGATGTTCTGATTGAGAAGCGTTTAGGTATGTCCATTGCGAATTTTTTCGCTGAAAAGGGAGAAGAGGCCTTTCGTCAGATAGAATCAGAAGTCCTAGCTGAGTTACTACAAAGAGACCAAGTTGTGTCAACTGGCGGAGGAGTAGTCATTTCTCAGCGAAATCGTGACTTACTCAAGACCAATCCAGATAATATCTACCTGAAAGCCGATTTTGAAACCCTCTACCAACGCATAGCAGCTGATAAGGATAATCAGCGCCCGCTGTTTCTAAATAATAGCAAGGAAGAACTAGCAGCTATTTTCCAAGAAAGACAGGCCTGGTATGAAGAAGTGGCCAGTTGGGTTTTGGATGTGACCAAGCTAAGCCCAGAGGAAATTATAGAGGAACTGAGATGAAAATTGCTTATCTAGGTCCCAAAGGATCATTTTCACATCACGTTGTGCAGACAGCTTTTCCTCATGAGGAATTGCAGGCCTTTGCCAATATTACAGATGTCATCAAGGCCTATGAGCAAGGCTTGGTGGACTATTCTGTGGTGCCAGTTGAAAATTCTATCGAGGGTAGTGTTCATGAAACCTTGGACTACCTTTTTCATCAGGCTCGTATCCAAGCGGTGGCAGAAATTGTTCAGCCCATTCATCAGCAGTTAATGGTGGTTCCAGGTCACACTAAGATTGAAAAGATTTTTTCTCATCCACAGGCCTTGGCTCAAGGAAAGAAATTCATCGATGAAGAGTATCCAGATGCTCAAATTGAGGTGACAGCCAGTACAGCCTATGCGGCTCGCTTTATTTCCGAACATCCTGACCAGCCTTTTGCGGCCATTGCACCTAGAAGTTCTGCCGAAGAATATGGCTTGGAACTGATTGCTGAGGATATTCAGGAAATGGAAGCCAATTTCACACGTTTCTGGGTTCTGGGAGCTGAAGGTACAGCTATTCCCTTGAAAGCACAAACTGAAAAAATGAGTTTGGCCCTGACCTTACCGGACAACCTTCCCGGTGCCCTCTACAAGGCTCTTTCGACTTTTGCTTGGCGAGGAATTGATCTGACAAAAATTGAAAGTCGTCCACTCAAGACAGCGCTAGGCGAATACTTTTTCATTATCGATGTGGACTATACTGATAAATCCTTGGTTCACTTTGCCCAAAAAGAACTAGAAGCGATTGGAATCCAGTATAAGGTTCTGGGTGCCTATCCTATTTATCCAATATCAGACCATGGAAAGGAGAGAAGATGAGTAAAGAAAATCCTTTAAGCCATCATGAGCAGTTGCGTTATGACTATCTACTTAAGAATATTCACTACCTCAATGAGCGAGAGAAAAAAGAGTTTGCTTACTTGCAAGATAAATTAAGTAGGGCAAGTAGTGACGTTACCTCAGAAAGTCACGAATTGACCGAGGATTATAGAAAGACAAGTGCTAACGCTTCAATTCCTTCTTACAATAGTCGTAGTCGTTCTGAGAGATACCAGAAGATTAATTCTCTTCCAAAGAAAAAGACTAAAAAGCGGAAGCTACGGTGGGGGCGTATTTTCGCAGGTTTACTGGCTATCTTAGCTTGTGTAGCGCTTGGTATGATTTTTATGTTCTTAAAAGGTTATACCAATGCTAATCCAGATAAAAATACGAATGCCCGGGCAGCTCAAGTAGAAGTCTTTAATGGTCAGGATACCAGAGATGGTGTTAATATTTTGATCATGGGTACGGACGGTCGAATCGGTCAAAATAGTGCTGAGACGCGGACTGACTCTATTATGGTATTAAATGTCGGAGGTTCAGATAAGAAAATTAAGTTAGTCAGTTTCATGCGTGATAATTTGGTCTATATAGATGGTTATAGTCAAGTGATTAACGGTAGAAAACAGACGGATAACAAGTTAAATGTAGCCTACGAGTTAGGAGAACAAGAGGGGCAAAAAGGGGCAGAAATGGTTCGTCAAGTCTTGAAAGATAATTTTGACTTGGACATTAAGTATTACGCCTTGGTCGATTTTCAAGCCTTTGCAACAGCGATTGACACGCTTTTCCCTGATGGGGTGACGATTGATGCTCAATTTTCAACATTGAATGGGCGTCCACTAACAGAAGCTACAGTCGGAGATGATTTACATGCGACTGAGACTGAGTCTCCAACCCAAACCATCAAAGTCGGAAAACAACAGATGAATGGTTCGACCTTGCTCAATTATGCTCGTTTCCGTGATGATGATGAGGCGGATTACGGCCGTACCAAAAGACAGCAGCAAGTACTGACAGCTGTTCTTCAGCAAATCAAAGATCCAACCAAGCTCTTTACAGGCTCAGAGGCACTTGGCAAGGTCTTCGGAATGACCTCAACGAATGTTCCTTATACCTTCCTGTTAACAAATGGCTTGTCTTTCCTAGACGGAGCTCAAAATGGTATTGAAAAATTGACGATTCCAGAACTTGGTGACTGGATAGATGCCTACGATGTTTATGGAGGCTTGGGCTTGCTTGTCGATCAAAATAAATATCAGAATAAATTGTCTCAGATGGGTTTGAGATAAGATAAGACAGAAGAATCAAAGTTTGATAGCTATTTATCTAGCAGTCAGGCTTTGATTTTTTACAGTCTGCAATAGATTTTCATCCCTTATTTGTGGTATAATGAAACGATACGATAGAAAGAATAATGAACAATATGACTGATTTAAAAGCAATTCAGGCTCGTAGTCTGGAGATGGCTGAATATTTTGTGGCCTTTTGTAAAGAACATGATTTGCTCTGTTATCTCTGTGGTGGAGGTGCTATTGGTGCCCTTCGAAACAAGGGCTTTATTCCTTGGGACGACGACCTAGACTTTTTTATGCCTCGTAAGGATTATGAAAAATTAGCAGAATTATGGCCTCGCTATGCAGATGAGCGTTATTTCTTGTCAAAGAGTCACAAGGATTTTGTCGATCGTAATCTTTTTATTACCATTCGTGACAAGGAAACCACCTGTATTAAGCCTTATCAGCAGGATTTGAATTTGCCACATGGTTTGGCCTTAGATGTATTGCCTTTGGATTATTATCCGAAAAATCCAGCTGAGCGGAAGAAACAGGTTCGCTGGGCCCTGATTTATTCGCTCTTTTGTGCCCAAACTATTCCAGAAAAGCATGGCGCTCTCATGAAATGGGGAAGTCGCATCTTACTGGGTATGACGCCAAAATCTCTCCGTTATCGCATTTGGAAAAAAGCTGAGAAAGAAATGACCAAGCATGGTCTAGCTGAGAGCGATGGTATTACAGAATTATGCTCAGGTCCTGGTTATATGAGAAACAAGTACCTAATCGCATCTTTTGAAGACAATCTTTTCTTGCCATTTGAAGGGACAGAGATGCCTATTCCAGTAGGCTACGATGCCTATCTTAGAACTGCTTTCGGAGATTATATGACTCCTCCGCCAGCAGATAAGCAGCTACCGCATCATGATGCTGTCATCGCTGATATGGATAAGTCTTATACAGAATACAAGGGAGAATATGGTGGCTAAGAAAAAAATCTTATTCTTTATGTGGTCTTTTTCTCTCGGAGGCGGAGCAGAGAAAATTCTATCTACCATTGTTTCTAATCTGGATCCAGAAAAGTATGATATTGATATTCTTGAAATGGAGCATTTTGACAAGGGATACGAATCAGTTCCTAAACATGTACGAATTTTAAAATCCTTTCAGGATTATCGCCAAGCCAGATGGTTACGAGCTCTTTTGTGGAGAATGAGAATTTATTTTCCAAGATTGACTCGTCGCTTGCTTGTGAAAGATGACTATGATGTTGAAGTTTCCTTTACCATTATGAATCCACCACTGTTGTTCTCTAAAAGAAGAGAAGTCAAGAAAATCTCTTGGATTCATGGAAGTATTGAAGAATTTCTTAAGGATAGCTCAAAAAGGGAATCACATAGACGCCAGTTGGATGTTGCGGATACTATTGTAGGAATTTCTAAAAAGACCAGTCATTCTATCAAGGAAGTCTATCCAGATTATGCTTCCAAATTACAGACGGTCTACAATGGTTATGATTTTAAGACTATTCTAGAAAAATCTCAAGAGAAGATCGATATCGAGATTGAGCCTCAAAGTATCTGTACCATTGGACGGATTGAGGAAAATAAGGGTTCTGACCGTGTGGTGGAAGTGATACGACTATTACACCAAGAGGGAAAACATTATCACCTTTACTTTATAGGTGCTGGTGACATGGAAGAGGAACTGAAAAAACGAGTCAAAGAGTATGGGCTTGAGGACTATGTTCATTTCCTTGGTTATCAAAAAAATCCTTATCAGTATTTATCTCAGACGAAAGTTCTCTTGTCTATGTCTAAACAAGAAGGTTTTCCTGGAGTATATGTGGAAGCTTTGAGTCTGGGACTTCCTTTTGTCTCAACTGACGTCGGAGGGGCTGAGGAATTATCCCAAGAAGGTCGATTTGGACAAATTATTGAGAGCAATCAAGAGGCAGTTCAGGCAATTACAAACTACATGACATCTGCCTCAAACTTTGATGTCAATGAGGCTAGCCAATTCATTCAGCAATTTACAATTGCTAAACAAATCGAACAAGTAGAAAAACTATTAGAGGAGTAGCATGGAAACTGCATTAATTAGTGTGATTGTGCCAGTCTATAATGTGGCACAATACCTAGAAAAATCGATAGCTTCCATTCAGAAGCAGACCTATCAAAATTTGGAAATCATTCTTGTCGATGATGGAGCAACGGATGAAAGTGGTCGCTTGTGTGATTCAATCGCTGAACGAGATGATAGAGTTTCAGTGCTTCATAAAAAGAACGAAGGCTTGTCACAAGCGCGAAACGATGGAATGAAGCAGGCTCATGGGGATTATCTGATTTTTATTGACTCAGATGATTATATCCATCCAGAAATGATTCAGAGATTATATGAGCAATTAATTCAAGAAGATGCGGATGTTTCGAGCTGTGGTGTCATGAATGTCTATGCTAATGATGAAAGCCCACAGTCAGCCAATCAGGATGATTATTTTGTCTGCGATTCTCAAACATTTCTAAGAGAATACCTCATAGGTGAAAAAATACCTGGGACTATTTGCAATAAGCTAATCAAGAGAGAAATCGCAACTACCCTATCTTTTCCTAAGGGATTGATTTACGAAGATGCCTATTATCATTTTGATTTAATCAATGTGGCCAAGAAATATGTGGTTAATACCAAACCCTATTATTATTATTTCCATAGAGGGGATAGCATTACGACCAAACCGTATGCAGAGAAGGATTTAGCCTATATTGATATCTACCAAAAGTTTTACAATGAAGTTGTGAAAAACTATCCTGACTTGAAAGAGGTTGCTTTTTTCAGATTGGCCTATGCTCACTTCTTTATTCTGGATAAGATGTTGCTAGATGATCAGTATAAACAGTTTGAAGCCTATTCTCAGATTCATCGATTTTTAAAAGGCCATGCCTTTGCTATTGCTAGAAATCCAATTTTCCGTAAGGGAAGAAGAATTAGCGCTTTGGCTCTATTCATAAACATTTCCTTATACCGATTCTTATTACTGAAAAATATTGAAAAATCAAAAAAATTACATTAGAACGGGGGTGAGCAAGTGATTGATGGGAAACGATTATTATTTAGTTTGACCATAGTCAGCTATGCCTTGACGCTAGTAAGTGGAATTGTCTATCTGTTTAATAATAATAATGTTAGCTTGCTTTCTACTTTATTGTTCTTACTGGTTAGTAGCTTAATTGCCTGCTGGAATGACATCAAGTATTACTTAATCCATTTTATTTTCTATTTAACTATTTTCGTCTTCCTAGTATCAAGACCGACCATTGATTATTTTAGGGATGGCGCTCTGGATACCTATCATCCGATAGCCTATCGCTTTGCCTTTATAGTCGTCATGGTTTCGATTCTGGGCTTGACCACAGGAGGCGTACTGGCTCGTTACTTCATAGCTAGGAAGAAAATAAAAGTACCAAAGATAGGAAATTCTCTAAAAGAGATTTATATCAAGCGGTTACGCTTTGTATCACTAGGAGTTTTTCTTCTAACCTATCCATTCTATTTTATTCGCTTATTTGAACGGCTCTTGTATCGCTTGCAGACTTCCTACTATGCCTACTATGCAAATTTTGAAAGTAAACTGCCTTATTTTACCTATATCTTATCAACCTTTACGGTCTATGCAATGTGTATGTATCTGGCAACTAAACCTAAAAAATTACAGGCAACAGCAGTGCTTGTCTCCTTTATTGCAGCCAATACCATTCATTTGGCAATCGGGACACGAAATCCCTTTATTTTAAGTATTTTATTTGCTTTTGTTTATTACTTTATGCGAGAGCAAACTGAAAAAGGAAAATGGATTGGGTTTAAAGAAAAGTTAGCGATTTTTGTGGGTTCTCCTATTCTCATGTTAGCGATGGGAGTGCTCAATTATGTACGGGATAATGTTCAGGTTTCCCATACAGGTTTCTGGGATATCTTACTTGACTTTATCTATAAACAAGGGACTAGTTTTGGTGTTCTGGCTCGAGGTTTTCTATTTAACAGTAGCCTCCCTTACCGAGATTTCCGTAATTTTACTTTTGGTCCTGTTCTTGATTATTTTGCAAGGGGAAGTTTGGGGGCCATTTTCGGAGGAAAAGCCTTTGAACACACAACCAATAGTGTGGAGCTAGCTATTGATAGTAATAGTTATGCCCACAACCTGTCCTATCTTGTATTAAACAAGGAATACTTGAAAGGACATGGTATCGGAAGTAGCTATATCATGGAGTTGTATACAGACTATGGTATGATAGGAGTCTTTCTACTTAGTCTCTTACTTGGCATGCTATTTATAGCCATGTTGCAAGTAGCCTATCGCTCAAGAACAATCTTATTTGCCTTGTCCTTACTCATCTTGAATAATCTATTCTTTATGCCAAGAAGTAGCTTTTCAGAAAGTTTCTTCAATCTATTTACAATGCAATTCTGGGGAATTGTTCTTGTGATTATATTCGTGGCAAAAATGCTTACAAAAGAGAACCAGTATCTACTAAACAAAGGAGAAAAAAATCATGTTTGAACATTATTCAGTAGCTGATTTGTTTGCAAATCTTTATAAAAAACGAAAAGCAAATATTTTAGCTCTCATCGCTTTATTTGCTCTCATTGCTGTACCATTTACAATTAAAGCAGTTAAGAATAAAAATACTGTCAAAGACACAACAAGTTATTCAACTTATCTTAGCTATAAAATTACTCCTCCAGAAGATTCAGCCAAAACGATTTTGAATCATCAAATTGGTGGTTATAGTGATTTCTATGGTAAATTGATTGATGGGAATTTGAATGGAGCTTATCTTTTCAATGATGTAGAACCGAGTGAACTGAAAAAAATGGCCAGTGAATTGGATACGACAGAAACAACCTTGAAAAATTCTACGAATGATTATTGGTGGAAAAAACTGACCGTCTACTATATGATTGACGATGCAGGGGTCGGTGTGAAAATTTTGACACCAAGTAAGGATGTCAATGACTTGTTAGAGCGAAAATTTGATGGATTGATTGAGAAATTTAAACATACTTATGCAAATGTGAAAATTGAAAAATTGGAAACCATCAACTCTAAAGAATTGAATGCAAACGGTGAGACAGCGCTTGGATTAAATGTGAAAAACTTGATTCTCCGTTTAGCTGTTATTGGAGTAGTCTGTGTGATTTTGGTTGTGATGGGAAATGTATTGGTTTATCTCTTTAATCCAACAATCAATAGAGCAGGTGATTTTTCTCAATATCAAATTGATTTTGTAACAGAGATCACAACAATTGCCAACCTAGCAGATGTCTTGTCATACAAAAATGCTGGACAAGAATTAACAATCGTTAGCTCAAATAAAGCTATCCTAGATAAATTGAAACAGAGTCAAGAGGCTTTAAAAGGAATGCATTTTGTAGATTTACAGGATGTACCATCTCTTTTGGAAAGAGATACAGTTCTTCTTGTTGAAGAGTATGGAGTGACTCGTTATAAGAAATTTGAACAAAGTCTTCAAATTCTTAGAAACTTAAATCGTTCTATCCTCGGTGTAGCAACCTTTAAACTATAAGCGTTCTGATGTATTGGGTCTTCAAAGTTGGCTAAGAGCTGATTTTGAAGGCTTTTTCTATTTGTTAGCAGAAATTTTCTTTTGGAGTCTCCCACAGAAAGACCCTGTGGAAAATCTAGCCTGATAGAGGAGCCTTCTTTTGATAAAATCGTAAAAATCTAGTATAATAGATAGAACTGAAAGTATGAGGTTACTAGCAATGAAAATGAAACAAATTAGTGATACAACTTTGAAAATCACGATGTCTTTAGAGGATTTGATGGATCGTGGCATGGAGATTGCTGACTTTCTCGTTCCTCAAGAAAAAACAGAAGAGTTCTTTTATGCTATCTTGGATGAGTTAGAGATGCCTGATAGCTTTTTGGATACAGGTATGTTGAGCTTCCGTGTGACTCCAAAACCTGATAAGGTTGATGTTTTTGTAACCAAATCAAAGATTGACCAAAATCTAGATTTTGAAGACTTATCGGATTTGCCAGATATGGAAGAATTGGCTCAAATGTCGCCAGATGAATTTATCAAAACCTTGGAAAAAAGCATTGCGGACAAAACCAAGGATGATATCGAAGCGATTCAATCTCTAGAGCAAGTCGAAGCCAAGGAAGAAGAGCAGGAACAGGCTGAACAAGAAGCTGAGAGCAAGAAAGAACCTTACATCTACTACATCCTTTCTTTTGCTAAGTTGGCTGACTTGGTGGCTTTTGCCCAGACAGTGACTTTTGAGATGGAAACTTCTGAACTCTACAAAATGAACGAGCGCTATTATTTGACCATTTTAGTAGATATAGAAAATCATCCAAGTCCATATCCAGCTTGGCTGTTGGCCCGTATGCGCGAGTTTGCGGACGATAGTGATATCAGTCGCTCAGTTTTGCAAGAGTATGGCCAAGTCTTGATGAATCACGATGCAGTACTTAATTTGCAAAAGATTGGGTAATCATTTCTGGAAAGCTTTTTCTATATTTTAAGGAGAGCGAATCGTCTGATTCGTTTTT
The DNA here is from genome assembly GCA_905221125.1 of bacterium. Classification (GTDB taxonomy): domain Bacteria; phylum Bacillota; class Bacilli; order Lactobacillales; family Streptococcaceae; genus Streptococcus. The sequence continues at coordinate 48,592 of CAJNBY010000002.1, forward strand.
TCTTTTTATACTGAAATAGTGATTTACTATAATAGGAATTTTCACAAAATTCTGTTATAATGGCTATATTAGAAAATTTCGAGGAGACAAACATGACAGTTAAAATTGCTTTACTAGGATTTGGTACCGTTGCAAGTGGTGTGCCTTTCCTCCTAAAGGAAAATGGAGAAAAAATCAATCAATCAGCACATTCAGAGATTGAAGTTGCCAAGGTATTGGTCAAAGATGAAGATGAAAAGAATCGCTTGCTTGCAGCAGGGAATGATTTTAACTTTGTAACCAATGTGGATGATATTTTGTCAGACCAAGACATTACAATCGTAGTGGAATTGATGGGACGTATCGAACCAGCTAAAACATTTATTACTCGTGCCTTGGAAGCTGGAAAACACGTTGTTACTGCAAACAAGGATCTTTTGGCTGTCCATGGTGCAGAATTGTTAGAAATTGCTAAAGCTAACAAGGTAGCACTTTACTACGAAGCAGCAGTAGCTGGTGGGATTCCAATTCTTCGTACTCTAGCAAATTCCTTGGCTTCTGATAAAATCACGCGCGTGCTTGGAGTAGTCAACGGAACTTCTAACTTCATGATGACCAAGATGGTGGAAGAAGGCTGGTCTTACGATAATGCTCTTGCAGAAGCACAAAGACTTGGTTTTGCTGAAAGCGATCCTACAAATGACGTAGATGGGATTGATGCAGCCTACAAGATGGTCATTTTGAGCCAATTTGCTTTTGGTATGAAGGTTGCCTTTGATGATGTAGCCCACAAGGGAATCCGCAATATCACACCAGAAGACGTAGCTGTAGCCCAAGACTTGGGTTATGTAGTGAAATTGGTTGGTTCAATCGAAGAAACTCCTTCAGGAATTGCTGCAGAAGTGACTCCAACCTTCCTACCTAAAGCGCACCCACTTGCCAGTGTGAATGGCGTAATGAACGCTGTCTTTGTAGAATCTATCGGTATTGGTGAGTCTATGTACTACGGACCAGGTGCGGGTCAAAAACCAACTGCAACAAGTGTTGTAGCAGATATTGTCCGTATTGTTCGTCGCCTGAATGATGGAACCATCGGTAAAGACTTCAACGAATACAGCCGTGACTTGGTCTTAGCTAATCCAGAAGATGTCAAAGCTAATTACTACTTCTCAATCTTGGCACCAGACTCAAAAGGTCAGGTCTTGAAATTGGCTGAAATCTTTAACTCTCAAGATATTTCCTTCAAGCAAATCCTCCAAGATGGAAAAGATGGTGACAAGGCGCGTGTTGTTATCATCACACACAAGATTAATAAAGCCCAGCTTGAAAATGTCTCAGCTGAATTGAAGAAGGTTTCAGAATTCGACCTCTTGAATACCTTCAAGGTGCTAGGAGAATAAGATGAAGATTATTGTACCTGCAACCAGTGCCAATATCGGGCCAGGTTTTGACTCGGTCGGTGTAGCTGTAACCAAGTATCTTCAAATTGAGGTCTGTGAAGAACGAGATGAGTGGTTGATTGAACACCAGATTGGCAAATGGATTCCTCATGACGAGCGCAATCTCTTGCTCAAAATTGCTTTGCAAATTGTACCAGACTTGCACCCAAGACGCTTGAAAATGACTAGTGATGTTCCCTTGGCGCGTGGTTTGGGTTCTTCTAGCTCGGTTATTGTTGCTGGGATTGAACTAGCCAACCAACTGGGGAATCTCAACTTATCTGACCATGAAAAGTTGCAGTTGGCGACCAAGATTGAAGGACATCCAGACAATGTGGCTCCAGCCATTTATGGTAATCTCGTTATTGCAAGTTCTGTTGAAGGGCAAGTCTCTGCTATTGTGGCTGACTTCCCAGAGTGTGATTTTCTTGCTTACATTCCTAACTATGAATTACGCACTCGCGATAGCCGCGGTGTCTTGCCTAAGAAATTGTCCTACAAAGAAGCTGTCGCCGCTAGTTCTATCGCCAATGTGGCTGTTGCAGCCTTGTTAGCAGGAGACATGGTAACAGCTGGGCAAGCAATCGAGGGAGACCTCTTCCACGAACGTTACCGTCAGGACTTGGTGAGAGAATTTGCTACGATTAAGCAAGTAGCCAAAGAGAATGGTGCCTATGCGACCTACCTCTCTGGTGCAGGACCGACAGTTATGGTCTTGGCTTCTCATGACAAGATGCCGGCGATTAAGGCAGAATTGGAAAAGCAACCCTTCAAAGGCAAACTGCATGATTTGAAAGTTGATACCCAAGGTGTACGTGTCCAAGCAAAATAAAGAATAGAAGATAGGATGGGGAAACTCTTGACCAGAGGGCTTCCTATCCTTTTTTTGAAAAGAAGTTTATACTAAATGAAAATCAAAGAACAAACTAGGAAGCTAGCCGCAGGTTGCTCAAAACATGGTTTTGAGATTGTAGATGAAACTGACGAAGTTAGCTCAAAATACTGTTTTGAGGTTGCAGATAGAACTGACGAAGTCAGTAACATATATACGGTAAGGCAACGCTGACGTGGTTTGAAGAGATTTTCGAAGAGTATTAGTTAAAAACTTGATAAAGGAGAAACGAAGATGGCAGAAATTTATCTAGCAGGTGGTTGTTTTTGGGGCCTAGAGGAGTATTTTTCACGTATTTCTGGAGTGTTGGCAACTAGTGTTGGCTACGCTAATGGCCAAGTTGAAACGACCAATTATCAACTAATCAAGGAAACAGACCATGCAGAAACGGTTCAAGTGATTTACGATGAGAAGGTAGTGTCACTCAGAGAAATTTTGCTTTATTATTTCCGAGTCATCGATCCTTTATCGATTAATCAACAAGGGAATGACCGTGGTCGCCAATATCGAACAGGTATTTATTACCAAGATGAAGCAGACCTGCCAACTATCTACACAGTGGTGCAGGAGCAGGAGCGCATGCTGGGGCGAAAGATTGCAGTAGAAGTGGAGAAACTGCGCCACTATATTTTGGCTGAAGACTACCACCAAGACTATCTCAAGAAAAATCCTTCAGGTTACTGTCATATCGATGTAACGGATGCTGAGAAACCATTGATTGACGCAGCCAACTATGAAAAGCCTAGTCAAGAGGTGTTGAAAGAAAGTTTATCTGAAGAGTCTTATCGTGTTACCCAAGAAGCTGCTACAGAGGCTCCATTTAGCAATGACTATGACCAAACCTTTGAAGAAGGGATTTATGTAGACATCACGACAGGTGAACCACTCTTTTTCGCCAAGGATAAGTTTGCTTCAGGATGTGGTTGGCCAAGTTTTAGCCGTCCGATTTCCAAAGAGTTGATTCATTATTACAAGGATCTGAGTCATGGAATGGATCGAATCGAAGTTCGTTCTCGGTCAGGCAATGCTCACTTGGGTCATGTTTTCACAGATGGACCTCGGGAGTTAGGTGGCCTTCGTTACTGTATCAATTCTGCCTCTTTACGCTTTGTGGCCAAGGATGAGATGGATGAAGCAGGATATGGCTATCTATTGCCATACTTAAACAAATAAAATTGAGAGGGTGGGAGCTTCCCACTTTCTTCATTTCCAGAATACGAATAGAAGGGATTTATGAAAAACTTATTATCATACTTCAAACCCTACATCAGAGAATCGATTTTAGCACCCTTGTTCAAGCTACTTGAAGCTGTGTTTGAGCTCTTAGTTCCCATGGTGATTGCTGGGATTGTCGACCAATCCTTGCCCCAGAAAAATCAAGGTCATCTCTGGATGCAGATTGGTCTGCTCCTTATCTTTGCAGTGATTGGTGTTGTAGTGGCCTTGGTAGCTCAGTTTTACTCAGCCAAGGCAGCGGTTGGTTTTGCCAAAGAACTGACAGACGACCTTTATCGTCATATTCTTTCTTTACCCAAGGATAGCAGAGACCGTTTGACAACTTCTAGCTTGGTCACTCGCTTGACTTCGGATACCTATCAGATTCAGACTGGGATTAATCAATTTCTGCGTCTCTTTTTGCGAGCGCCTATTATCGTTTTTGGAGCCATTTTTATGGCCTATCGAATCTCAGTTGAGCTGACTTTCTGGTTCTTAGTCATGGTTGTGATTTTGACAATCGTCATTGTAGGCCTCTCTCGACTGGTCAATCCTCTCTACAGCAGTCTCAGAAAGAAAACGGACCAATTGGTTCAGGAAACGCGCCAGCAATTACAAGGCATGCGGGTTATTCGTGCTTTTGGACAAGAAAAACGAGAGTTACAGATTTTTCAAACCCTTAACCAAGTCTATGCCAGATTGCAAGAAAAAACAGGTTTCTGGTCTAGTTTGTTAACACCTCTGACATATCTGATTGTTAATGGAACTCTTCTCGTCATCATCTGGCAGGGTTATATTTCTATTCAAGGAGGTTTACTCAGTCAAGGTGCCCTAATTGCCCTTATCAACTACCTCTTGCAGATTTTAGTGGAATTGGTCAAGCTCGCCATGCTGATTAATTCTCTTAACCAGTCCTACATTTCAGCCAAGCGAATCGAGGAAGTTTTTACCGAATCTCCAGAAGATATTCATTCAGAATTAGAACAAAAACAAGCTACCAGTGATCGGGTTTTGCAAGTCCAAGAATTAACCTTTACCTATCCTGATGCGTCCCAACCCTCTCTGAGAGACATTTCCTTTGATATGAAGCAAGGGCAAATCCTTGGTATCATCGGAGGGACGGGTTCTGGTAAATCAAGCTTGGTACAAGTATTACTTGGTCTTTATCCAGCAGACAAGGGGAGCATTGACCTTTATCGAAATGGATGTAGTCCTCGTAATCTTGAGCAATGGCGGTCTTGGATTGCTTATGTGCCACAAAAGGTCGAACTCTTTAAGGGAACTATTCGTTCCAACTTGACTTTGGGTTTAAATCAAGAAGTATCTGACCAGCAACTCTGGCAGGCCTTGGAGATTGCGCAAGCTAAGGATTTTGTCAGTGAAAAGGAAGGACTCTTGGATGCCACTGTTGAGGCAGGAGGTCGAAATTTCTCAGGTGGACAAAAACAAAGGCTGTCTATCGCACGTGCAGTCTTGCGCCAAGCTCCATTTCTCATCCTAGATGATGCGACCTCGGCCCTCGACACCATCACCGAGTCCAAGCTTTTGAAAGCAATTCGAGAAAACTTACCTAACACGAGCTTAATCTTGATTTCTCAACGGACTTCGACACTCCAGATGGCTGACCAGATTCTCCTCTTGGAAAAAGGTGAGCTCCTAGCTATCGGCAAGCACGATGATTTGATGAAAACCAGTCAAGTCTATCGTGAAATCAATGCATCACAGCATGGAAAGGAGGACTAGCATGAGACGACAAACTGCAAACCAGACGCTCACACGTTTGGCAAAAGATTTAGCAAGCCATCCTTTCCTCCTTTTCCTAGCCTTTCTAGGAACTATTGCCCAAGTTGGCTTATCAATTTACCTACCTATTCTGATTGGGCAGGTCATCGACCAAGTCCTAGTGGCTGGTTCTTCACCAGTTTTTTGGCAGATTTTCATACAGATGATTTTGGTGGTCATAGGAAATACACTGGTACAATGGGTTAATCCTCTTCTCTATAATCGCCTAATTTTTTCTTATACCAGAGACTTGCGAGAGCGAATCATTCATAAGCTCCATCGGTTACCGATTGCTTTTGTGGATCGGCAAGGCAGTGGAGAGATGGTTAGTCGTGTAACCACGGACATCGAGCAGTTGGCAGCTGGCTTGACCATGATTTTTAACCAATTTTTCATCGGCGTCTTGATGATTTTGGTTAGTATTCTAGCCATGCTTCAAATTCATCTCCTCATGACTCTCTTAGTCTTGCTGTTGACGCCACTGTCTATGGTGATTTCACGCTTTATTGCCAAACGCTCCTATCATCTCTTCCAGAAGCAAACAGAGACGAGGGGCATTCAGACTCAGTTGATTGAAGAATCGCTTAGCCAGCAGACCATTATCCAGTCCTTTAATGCTCAGACAGAGTTTATCCAAAGACTGTATGAGGCGAATGACAACTACTCAGGCTATTCTCAGTCAGCCATCTTTTATTCTTCAACTGTCAATCCTTCGACTCGCTTTGTCAATGCACTCATTTATGCGCTTTTAGCTGGAGTAGGAGCTTATCGTATCATGATGGGTTCAACCTTGACCATCGGTCGTTTAGTAACCTTTTTGAACTATGTTCAGCAATACACCAAGCCTTTTAATGATATTTCTTCAGTTCTAGCCGAATTACAAAGTGCTTTAGCTTGTGCAGAGCGTGTCTATGCTGTCCTAGAGAGTCCTGAGGTGGCTGAAACAGGCAAGGAAGTCTTGACCAGTGAAAAGGTTAAGGGAGCTATTTCCTTTAAGCATGTTTCTTTTGGCTACAATCCAGAAAAAATCTTGATTAAGGATTTGTCTATCGATATCCCAGCTGGTAGCAAGGTAGCCATCGTTGGTCCGACAGGTGCCGGAAAATCAACTCTTATCAATCTCCTCATGCGATTTTATCCCATTAACTCAGGAGATATCTTGCTAGACAACCAATCCATTTATGATTATACCCGAGCATCATTAAGACAGCAGTTTGGCATGGTGCTCCAAGAGACCTGGCTCAAGCAAGGGACCATTCATGACAATATTGTCTTTGGGAATCCTGATGCCAGTCGGGAGCAGGTGATTGCTGCTGCAAAGGCAGCCAATGCAGACTTTTTCATCCAACAGTTGCCACAGGGATACGATACCAAGTTGGAAAATGCAGGAGAATCTCTCTCTGTTGGCCAAGCCCAGCTCTTGACCATCGCCCGAGTCTTTCTAGCTATACCAAAGATTCTTATCTTAGACGAGGCAACCTCCTCCATCGATACGCGGACAGAAGTGCTAGTACAGGATGCCTTTGCTAAACTCATGAAGGGGCGCACAAGTTTTATCATTGCCCACCGTTTGTCAACCATTCAGGATGCGGATTTGATTCTTGTCTTGGTGGATGGCGACATCGTGGAATATGGTAACCATCATGACCTCATGGCTAGAAAAGGCAAGTATTACCAAATGCAGCAAGCTGCAGCTTTTAGCTCTGAATAATCCATTCTCTTTTGAAATTTTATAGACGAAAAAAGTTGCCTTCGGGTGACTTTTTTGTTACAATAGCTAGAAAAATTATTCACTGTAAATTGTCTTTTAGAAAAGGAGCCTATAATGAAAGTCTATCAGCATGTAAATATCGTGACTTGTGACCAAGATTTCCATGTTTATCTGGATGGAATCTTAGCAGTTAAGGATTCTCAAATTGTCTATGTCGGTCAAGAGAAACCAGAGATTTTAGAGCAAGCTGAGCAGATTATAGACTATCAGGGAGCCTGGATTATGCCTGGATTGGTCAATTGCCACACCCATTCTGCTATGACTGGCTTGCGAGGGATCAGAGATGACAGTAACCTCCATGAATGGCTCAATGACTATATCTGGCCTGCAGAAGCTGAGTTTACACCAGATATGACTACCAAGGCGGTCAAAGAAGCGCTGACAGAAATGCTCCAGTCAGGAACAACAACCTTCAATGATATGTATAATCCCAATGGAGTGGAGATTGAGCAGATTTATCAGGCAGTTAAGGCTTCCAAGATGCGTTGTTATTTCTCACCGACCCTCTTTTCTTCAGATACAGAAACAACTGATGAGACTATAAGCAGAACACGAGCAATCATCGAGAAAATCTTAGGATATGAAAATCCAAATTTCAAGGTTATGGTAGCTCCACATTCTCCCTATAGCTGTAGTAGAGACTTGTTGGAAGAGAGCTTAGATATGGCAAAAGAGCTGAATATTCCCATCCATATCCATGTGGCGGAGACCAAGGAGGAATCAGGAATTATCCTGAAACGCTACGGCAAACGTCCCCTCGCCTTTCTAGAAGAACTGGGTTACTTAGATCATCCGTCTGTCTTTGCTCATGGGGTCGAATTAAATGAGCGAGAAATTGAACGCTTAGCAACTTCCCAAGTGGCTATAGCCCACAATCCTATTAGTAACCTCAAATTGGCATCAGGGATTGCTCCCATCATCCAACTGCAAAAAGCAGGGGTAGCAGTCGGAATTGCGACTGACTCGGTTGCTTCTAATAATAATTTAGACATGTTTGAGGAAGGACGGACTGCAGCCCTTCTTCAGAAGATGAAAAGTGGAGACGCTAGCCAATTTCCTATCGAAACAGCTCTCAAGGCACTGACAATCGAAGGGGCTAAGGTCCTTGGAATGGAAAATCAGATAGGAAGTCTGGAAGTTGGTAAGCAAGCAGATTTTCTCGTTATTCAACCACAAGGAAAAATCCATCTCCAACCTCAGAAAAATATGCTCTCTCACCTCATTTATTCAGTCAAATCTAGTGATGTAGATGATGTTTATATCGCTGGAGAGCAGGTCGTTAGGCAAGGTCAAGTCCTAACAGTAGAACTTTAACAGAAAAATCACGAAAAATTTTAAAAAAAGTTTGCAAAAATCTTGCATTCTTTTTTTAACTATGCTATACTTATATACGGTTTGAAAAAACTGCCTAAGACAGTAGGGGAGCTTGACTCATAAATATCCTACCGAGGACAAAACGTATCATGTAAAAAGAAGCGTATTGTACTTTCGTGTCTAGGTTTGGGCGCGTTTTTCTTTTGGAAAAATTCCCCAAGCAAAATAATTACGGAGGTGAACACACTAATGAGTGAAGCAATTATTGCTAAAAAAGCGGAACTAGTTGACGTAGTAGCTGAAAAAATGAAAGCTGCTGCATCTATCGTCGTTGTAGACGCTCGTGGTTTGACAGTTGAGCAAGATACAGTTCTTCGTCGTGAGCTTCGTGGAAGCGAAGTTGAGTATAAAGTGATTAAAAACTCAATCTTGCGTCGTGCAGCTGAAAAAGCTGGTCTTGAAGATCTTGCATCTGTATTTGTTGGACCATCTGCAGTAGCATTTTCTAACGAAGATGTTATCGCACCAGCGAAAATCTTGAACGATTTTGCTAAAGACGCTGAAGCACTTGAAATCAAAGGTGGTGCAATCGAAGGCGCTGTCGCATCTAAAGAAGAGATTCTTGCTCTTGCAACTCTTCCAAACCGCGAAGGACTTCTTTCTATGCTCCTTTCTGTACTTCAAGCGCCAGTGCGCAACGTTGCTCTTGCAGTCAAAGCGGTTGCAGACAACAAAGAAGACGCAGCTTAATCTTAAGCTACGTAGCGTAGCCTAGCTACAAAAAATATTATAAATTTAAAAACATATTTGGAGGAAATAACAATGGCATTGAACATTGAAAACATTATTGCTGAAATTAAAGAAGCTTCAATCCTTGAATTGAACGACCTTGTAAAAGCTATCGAAGAAGAATTTGGTGTAACTGCAGCTGCTCCTGTAGCTGTTGCTGCAGCTGGTGCTGCTGACGCTGGTGCTGCTAAAGATTCATTCGACGTTGAATTGACATCTGCAGGCGACAAAAAAGTTGGCGTTATCAAAGTTGTACGTGAAATCACTGGTCTTGGACTTAAAGAAGCTAAAGAACTTGTTGATGGTGCACCAGGTGTCATCAAAGAAGGTGTTGCAGCTGCAGAAGCTGAAGAACTTAAAGCTAAATTGGAAGAAGCTGGAGCTTCAGTTACTCTTAAATAATAGAGCAACTACATTAGTAGCTTAAAAACATGATTAAACCGCTATTCTTAGGACTAGCGGTTTTTCTTTTTATGTTCCATGGGGCAAAAAGGGAAAGTAATTTTTAAAAGTGAGGAGAGTTAGATTGAAAGAATCATATTGAGAAATCGAAATGATGGATATTTGTATCATGTCATAAATCGTTATCAAACGATAATATTGATTTTCTTACAAATTAAGAGTATAATTTATGGAAATGAGTGTTCACTCAATTTTTGTGAAATTAAGGAGTAAAGAAAATGGTTGTTGAAGTAATAGAGTACAGTCGTTTCGGTAACGAAGAGGTATTGGATTTGATGAAGATCGACTCTCAAGCCTTGGATGTAAATCAAGTGAGAGTAGAAGTTCATGATGTTGGTTTAAATCCTATTGATTATAAAACTTTTGAGGGAGCGAAACCCCTTCGATTTCTATCTTTTATAACGAAATTAAGGAAACCAAGTCGTTGGTTTGAATCTAAATCATCTTTATTTCCAAAAGGTGTGGGGAGAGATTTTTCTGGTGTTATTACAGAAGTTGGTAATAAAGTAACTAGGTTTTCAGTAGGAGATAAGGTGTTTGGAACAATGATTAGCGATCCTGGTTTGGGAACTAAGAGGGGAGCTTTAGCAACAGAAATTTGTGTCAATGAATCGGAAATTGTATTGAAACCAGAGATGATCGACATGATTCACGCAGCTACTATGGGAGTAGCTTCTCTAACTGTGGGTGGGGCTTTTAGAAGAATCAGTTTAAATTCAAGAGATACTGTTGTTATTTCAGCTGCAGCAGGAGGTATTGGAAGTATCGCAGTACAGTATGCAGTTGCTAAGGGGGCGACAGTGATTGGAATAGCAAGTAAGAAAAATGCAGAGTATCTGAAGTCTTTAGGTGCCATACCAGTAAGTTACGAAGAGAATATCAAGAAGGCTCTTCTATCAGCTAGTCCAACGCCTATTACAAAGTTTTTGGATTGTTATGGATCTGATTATGTTAGATTGGCTTTTAGTTTAGGTTTGAAGGGAACAGCTATTGGGACATTAGTACCTTCACCCTATGTTATGATAAAAGGTGCTCAGTTTACTGGTCCGAGACATTCTACATACGGTGATTTTAGCACTTTATCTGAAATGGTCTCAGACGGGAAGGTTCAGCTGAAAATTGATCAAGTGTATGACTTTTCTCTAAAGTCAGTTAGAGAAGCCTATCGTAGTCTGAAAATGGGACACAGTCGAGGTAAAAAAATCGTAAAAGTAAGAGAGTAGAAGAGAGGTGCTAGCGATGGAAAGTTTAGAACAAAAGTATGCTCAGACGTTAGAAGCTAGCAACTTGAGCTTGAAACAACGTCGAGTATTATTATCCAGCTTAAAATTATTCTCAGAAATTGGATTTGAAAATACAACGTCCAGCCTTATTGCCGAACGCGCTGGAGTGTCAGAAGGAACTGTTTTTAGTTACTTTAAAACAAAGGAAGGTATTTTAGAAGCCATTTTATCTACTTTTCTAGAACAGGTTATTCCAGAAGTGATTGCGGATTTCTCAGAAAAGAAATTCACAGTAGATCAAGAAACTTTTCCCTTCTTTTTAAAAAGTATTGTTAGAGATAGGCTCTTTTTCATTCAGGAGAATCAAATGCATGTTAAAATTCTCTTGGGGCGTTCTTTTATTGATAAAAATCTTTCTATCCAGTTAGGAAATATTATTGTTCAATCTATAATAGAACCAATTAGCCCTGTTTTGAATCAATTTAAAGAAAAAGGACTTATTCTAAATTGGTCAAATGAAAGAATTGTTCGTTACATATTAGCATTGAGTTTTTCTTATCTTATTCCAATGATGTTGAATGATGAAGGAACTATAAACATAGATGAAGCAGTTGATGAAATTGTTGAATGTTTGTCATCTGCCCTAATGAAAGTAAAATAAATTCTGATGTTAAAACTCACTGTTAATGGTGAGTTTTTTTGAAGCCAACATAAAAATCCCCAATCGGAGTGATTGAGGATTGAGCTAAAAATCTTATACTCAATGAAAATCAAAGAGCAAACTAGGAAGCTAGCCGCAGGCTGTACTTGAGTACGGTAAGGCGACGCTGACGTGGTTTGAATTTGATTTTCGAAGAGTATTAAACAATACCTTGGGCAATCATAGCATTTGCTACATTTTCAAAGGCAGCAATGTTAGCTCCTGCAAGGTAGTCTTTATCAAGACCGTATGTTTCTGAAGTTGTTTTAGCTGTGTTGAAGATGTTTGTCATGATGTCTTTGAGACGTCCATCAACTTCTTCACGAGTCCATGAGAGGCGAAGACTGTTTTGGCTCATTTCAAGGGCTGAAACGGCTACACCACCAGCGTTGGCAGCTTTGGCAGGTCCGTAGAAGATACCATTTTCTTTGTAAACTTTGATGGCATCAAGGTCGCTTGGCATGTTAGCACCTTCAGATACACAGATAACGCCTTGAGCAACCAAACGTTTAGCTGCTTCACCGTTGATTTCGTTTTGAGTAGCACATGGAAGAGCAATGTCATAGTTTCCAGCGTAAGTCCATACAGAACCTTCGTGGTAGCTTGCAGTTGCTTTTTCAGCGGCATACTCAGTCAAACGAGCACGACGTTTTTCTTTAACATCTACTAAAAGATCGAAGTCGATACCATTTTCATCGATGACATAACCATTTGAGTCAGATACAGAGATAACAGTTGCACCAAGTTCAGTCGCTTTTTGAAGAGCGTATTGGGCTACGTTACCAGAACCTGAAATAACCACTTTCTTACCAGCAAAGCTGTTGCCGTTAGCTTTAAGCATTTCTTCAGTGTAGTAAACCAAACCGTAACCAGTTGCTTCTGGACGAATCAAGCTACCACCAAATCCAAGAGGTTTACCAGTCAAGACACCGGCATCAAATTGGTTAAGGCGTTTGTATTGACCATAAAGGTAACCAATTTCACGTCCACCAACACCGATATCACCAGCAGGTACGTCAAGTGATGGTCCGATGTGTTTTTGCAATTCAGTCATGAAGCTTTGGCAGAAGCGCATCACTTCAGCATCTGTTTTACCTTTAGGATCGAAGTCTGATCCACCTTTACCTCCTCCGATTGGAAGTCCAGTCAAGACGTTTTTGAAGATTTGTTCAAATCCGAGGAATTTCAAAATCCCTTGGTTAACAGTTGGGTGGAAACGAAGTCCGCCTTTGTATGGTCCAACAGCTGAGTTGAATTGAACACGGTAACCACGGTTTACTTGAATGTTTCCATCACGGTCAACCCAAGGAACACGGAAAGAAATCACGCGCTCTGGCTCAGTGATACGTGCCAAGATATTTTCTTCGATATACTCAGGGTGTTTTTCAAATACAGGTTCTAAAGTGTTGAAAAATTCTTCAACAGCTTGGAGGAATTCAGCCTCGTGCCCGTTACGAGCTTTTACAGTTTCAAACACGCTTTGGATATATTCTTTAGCAGATGTCATATCGTTCTCCTTAAATTCTAATTTAATTATGTGTGTCATTATAGCAGAATTTTTTTTAACTGTAAAGAGAAAAACAAAAATTTTCTAAAAATTCTATCAATTTAGTTTTGACATTCAGTTTTAGGACTTTTTTAAAATAGATAAAAAAACGAACGTTTTTCTTGTAAATATCTTTCTCAAAGAGAAAATGTGAAAATATGGTATAATATTAGCAATAAAAGGAATCTGGAGGATCAGAATCATGGTATCAACGAAAACACAAATTGCTGGTTTTGCGTTTGACAACTGCTTGATGAATGCAGCAGGTGTGGCTTGTATGACGATAGAAGAGCTAGAGGGGGTTAAAAACTCAGTGGCAGGAACCTTTGTCACGAAGACAGCGACCTTGGACTTTCGTCAGGGAAATCCTGAGCCACGCTACCGAGATGTTCCCCTTGGTTCCATCAACTCTATGGGCTTGCCAAATAATGGCTTAGACTATTATTTGGACTATCTTTTGGATTTGCAGGAAAAAGAGCCAAACCGAACTTTCTTCCTTTCCCTAGTTGGAATGTCTCCAGAGGAAACCCATACTATCTTGAAAAAAGTCCAAGAGAGTGACTTTCGTGGTCTGACTGAGCTAAATCTCTCCTGTCCAAATGTTCCAGGTAAACCTCAGATTGCCTATGATTTTGAGACAACTGACCGGATTTTAGCAGAAGTATTTGCCTACTTTACCAAACCTCTTGGAATTAAGCTCCCACCTTATTTTGATATTGTTCACTTTGACCAAGCGGCAGCTATTTTCAATAAATATCCGCTCAAGTTTGTCAACTGCGTTAACTCTATCGGGAATGGCCTTTATATAGAAGATGAGTCTGTCGTGATTCGTCCTAAAAATGGTTTTGGTGGGATTGGTGGAGAATACATCAAACCGACTGCCCTTGCCAATGTTCATGCCTTCTACCAACGCTTAAATCCTCAAATCCAAATCATCGGAACAGGTGGCGTTCTAACTGGTCGAGATGCCTTTGAACACATCCTCTGTGGTGCTAGTATGGTGCAGGTAGGTACTACCCTCCATAAAGAAGGAGTCGGTGCTTTTGATCGTATTACCAATGAACTGAAAGCAATCATGACGGAAAAAGGGTACGAGAGCCTAGAAGATTTCCGTGGGAAATTGCGCTATATTGACTAAATTAAATCGAAAAATCAGAAGAAAGGAGAGAAGATGCTAGCTATTGAAGAAAGCCAGAAGTTGACTTTATCAAATTTACCTAACCTGAGCCTTTTTACAGGCATAGATCAGGGCCAGTTTGAAGTGATGAAGAGTCAAGTGTTGAAACAGATTGGTTATGATTCTGCCGACCTCAACTTTGCCTACTTTGATATGAAAGAAGTAGTTTACAAGGATGTGGAATTGGAATTGGTCAGCCTTCCTTTCTTTGCGGATGAGAAAATCGTGATATTAGACCATTTTGTCGATATCACAACAGCCAAGAAACGCTTTTTAACAGATGATGAGCTCAAGTCGTTTGAGGAGTACCTTGATAACCCTTCGCCAACAACCAAGTTATTGATATTTGCAGAAGGAAAACTGGATAGCAAAAGACGGTTGGTTAAATTACTGAAGCGTGATGCCAAGGTTTTTGACGCAGTAGAAGCCAAAGAACAAGAATTGCGCCAGTATTTCCACAAGTGGAGCCAGAAACAAGGTCTGCAGTTTGTGGGGCAATCCTTTGAAAATCTCCTCGTCAAGTCGGGTTTTCAATTTAGTGAAATCCAGAAAAATCTGCTGTTTTTACAGTCCTATAAGGAAGACTCTGTTATCGAGGAAGAGGATATTGTCAACGCTATTCCCAAGACCTTACAGGATAATATTTTTGATTTAACTCAGTTTATTCTGACTAAAAAGATGGACCAGGCGCGCGACTTGGTTAGAGACTTGACCTTGCAAGGGGAAGACGAAATTAAGCTCATAGCTGTCATGCTAGGACAATTTCGGACTTTTACTCAGGTGAAAATTTTGGCGGAGTCTGGGCAAACAGAATCACAGATTGCAAGTAGTTTAGGTAGTTATCTAGGACGCACTCCCAATCCCTATCAAATCAAGTTTGCGCTGAGAGATTCGCGAGCACTTTCCTTGAGCTTTTTGAAGCAAGCTATTTCCTATTTGATTGAGACAGACTATCAGATTAAAACAGGTCTTTATGAAAAAGGTTTCCTTTTTGAAAAGGCACTCTTACAGATTGCTAGTCAGGTAAATTGATATTTTTTTGAAACTACAACCCGCTTCAATATTATCTTGTCGTGTGTTTCTTGCTGATTTCCTTATCTATAAGCAAAAAACTTGAAAAAAGTGAATGTTTGCGTTATCATTTTCATATAGAAAGAAAAAGAGGTATTACAGATGGCTATTATCTTACCAGATCTTCCATATGCATACGACGCTTTGGAACCATACATTGATGCGGAAACAATGCACTTGCATCATGACAAACACCATCAAACTTATGTCAACAATGCTAATGCAGCTCTTGAAAAACACCCTGAAATTGGTGAAGACCTTGAAGCCTTGCTTGCTGATGTAGAATCTATCCCAGCTGATATCCGTCAAGCACTTATCAACAATGGTGGTGGACACTTGAACCACGCTCTTTTCTGGGAATTGATGACTCCTGAAAAAACAGCTCCATCAGCAGAACTTGCAGCAGCAATCGATGCAACATTTGGTTCATTTGAAGACTTCCAAGCAGCCTTCACTGCAGCAGCAACAACTCGTTTCGGTTCTGGGTGGGCATGGTTGGTTGTCAACAAAGAAGGGAAACTTGAAGTGACTTCAACAGCAAACCAAGACACACCAATCTCAGAAGGTAAAAAACCAATCTTGGGCTTGGACGTTTGGGAACATGCTTACTACGTGAAATACCGCAACGTGCGTCCTGACTACATCAAAGCTTTCTTCTCAGTCATCAACTGGAACAAAGTAGATGAATTGTACGCAGCTGCTAAATAATGGTATATGGAGGGAAGAATTGTTCTTCTCTTTTTTAGGTTATATGATTCTGGTCTGACAAAATCGTCAGACTTTTTTCATTTTTATGAGAAACGTGCTAACTGCTAGAAATTATGGTAGAATAAAGTATTAAGTAATCGTGGAAAAAGGATATCTATGCGAAAAGAAATTGCACCTGAATTATACAACTATAACAAGTTTCCTGGTCCTGAGTTCCATTTACACGGGGACAAGGTCGAAACGGAAGGGATAGTTTTTTCCTTGGTGGAAAATATCAAGGATGCCTTTGATGTGACGGCTTTTAATCAGCGTTTTTCAGAAGTCTTAACCAAGTTTGATTATATCGTGGGGGACTGGAGCAACGAACAGCTTCGCCTACGAGGGTTTTACAAGGATGACCGAACAGAGGAAAATCTTGAAAAAATCAGTCGTTTACAAGACTATCTTTTAGAGTATTGTAGTTATGGTTGTGCCTATTTTGTCTTAGAAAATGAAGCCCCTAAGCGAGCATCATTTGACAAGAAAATGCGTAAGAAGGAAGAAGAGACGTCTTCTAGAAAAGGAAAGAAACCGACTCAAACCAAACGAAAACCGAATGCAGATAAGAAAAATAGACGTCGTCAGAAAGACCAACATTCTCAGAAAGAGGACAAGGGGCAACGTCATTTTGTCATTCGTCAGAAGTGAGTAGAGAATAAGGAGAAGAAATGAAACCGTCAATTTATAGTTTAACACGTCAAACCATGCAGGAATGGGTATTGGAGCAGGGAGAAAAGAAATTCCGTGCAGATCAAATCTGGGAATGGCTCTATCGTAAACGTGTGCAGTCATTTGAAGAAATGACCAACCTTTCAAAAGATTTGATTGCGAAGCTCAATGACCAGTTTGTGGTCAATCCCTTGAAACAGCGAATCGTTCAAGAGTCTGCTGATGGTACTGTCAAATATCTCTTTGAGTTGCCTGATGGTATGTTGATCGAGACTGTACTCATGCGTCAACACTATGGTTTGTCAGTCTGTGTAACCACTCAAGTAGGCTGTAATATCGGTTGTACCTTCTGTGCATCTGGTTTGATCAAGAAACAACGCGACCTCAATAATGGGGAAATCGTAGCGCAGATCATGCTGGTTCAGAAATACTTCGATGAGCGTGGTCAGGACGAACGCGTCAGCCATATCGTTGTCATGGGTATCGGTGAGCCCTTTGATAACTACAATAATGTCTTGAATTTCGTTCGTACCATCAATGATGACAAGGGAATGGCCATCGGTGCTCGTCACATTACGGTTTCAACTTCAGGTTTGGCCCATAAAATTCGTGATTTTGCTAATGAAGGAGTTCAGGTCAATCTTGCCGTGTCACTTCACGCACCTAACAATGAGTTGCGCTCAAGCATCATGAAGATTAACCGTGCCTTTCCGATTGAAAAACTATTTGCAGCTATTGAGTACTACATCGAAACAACCAACCGTCGTGTAACCTTTGAATATATCATGCTTAATGAAGTCAACGATGGTGTAGAACAAGCCTTAGAATTAGCTGAATTGCTCAAGAACATTAAGAAATTGTCTTATGTAAACTTGATTCCTTATAACCCAGTTAGTGAACATGACCAATATAGCCGTAGTCCTAAAGAGCGCGTCATGGCCTTCTATGATACGCTTAAGAAAAAAGGTGTTAACTGTGTTGTTCGTCAAGAGCATGGAACTGATATTGATGCAGCTTGTGGACAATTGCGTTCTAATACAATGAAACGTGATCGCCAGAAAGCTGTCGCAGCAGTCAATCCGTAATGATGAAGAAAACTCATAATCATATTTTGGTCTTGGGAGTTATTTTCTATAGCATTTGTATCGTATACTTTTGTTTTACTCCTCAAGAACATTCTCCCGTGGGAGTGGAAACTCCAGGTATTCAGCATCTTGGACGCCTGGTTTTTCTTTTGACTCCTTTCAATTCTTTCTGGAAACTGGGTGAAGTGAGTGACATAGGACAATTATGTTGGCTTTTTCTACAAAATTTCCTCAATGTCTTCTTGCTTTTTCCTCTGATGTTCCAACTCCTTTATCTCTTTCCAAACTTAAGGAAAACAAAAAGGGTCCTTCTTTTCAGTTTTTTAGTTAGTCTTGGAATCGAGTGTACGCAGTTGGTCTTGGACTTTTTCTTTGATTTCAATCGCGTCTTTGAGATTGATGATTTGTGGACTAATACCTTGGGTGGCTATTTGGCTTGGCTACTTTATAAACAATTACATAATACTCAATGAAAATCAAAGAGCAAACTAGGAAGCTAGCCGCAGGTTGCTCAAAGCACTGCTTTGAGGTTGTAGATAGAACTGACGAAGTCAGCTCAAAACACTGTTTTGAGGTTGCAGATGGAAGCTGACGTGGTTTGAAGAGATTTTCGAAGAGTATAAAAACAAGATAAGGAATTAAAATGAGTATTTTAGAAGTTAAAAATCTGAGTCACGGTTTTGGTGACCGTGCAATTTTTGAAGATGTGTCCTTCCGTCTCCTAAAGGGAGAACATATCGGTCTGGTCGGTGCCAATGGTGAAGGGAAATCAACCTTTATGAGCATTGTGACTGGTAAGATGTTGCCAGATGAAGGGAAAGTAGAATGGTCTAAATATGTGACTGCTGGTTATTTGGATCAGCACTCTGTCCTTGCTGAAGGCCAATCTGTTCGTGATGTTCTCCGTACAGCCTTTGATGAGCTTTTCAAAGCGGAAGCTCGTATCAATGACCTTTATATGGAAATGGCTGAAGACGGAGCGGATGTTGATGCTCTCATGGAAGAAGTGGGCGAACTCCAAGACCGTTTGGAGAGTCGTGATTTCTATACCTTGGATGCCAAAATTGACGAAGTGGCGCGTGCTCTTGGTGTCATGGACTTTGGCATGGATACGGATGTAACCTCTTTGTCAGGTGGACAAAGAACCAAGGTGCTTTTGGCAAAACTTCTCCTTGAAAAACCCGATATCTTGCTGTTGGACGAGCCGACCAACTACTTGGATGCTGAGCATATTGATTGGCTCAAGCGCTATCTCCAAAACTATGAGAATGCCTTTGTCCTTATTTCACACGATATTCCATTCCTAAATGACGTAATCAATATTGTCTATCATGTGGAAAATCAACAGCTGACGCGTTACTCTGGTGACTACTACCAGTTCCAAGAAGTCTATGCTATGAAGAAATCTCAGTTAGAGGCAGCTTACGAACGTCAGCAAAAAGAAATTGCGGACCTCAAGGACTTTGTCGCTCGAAACAAAGCGCGTGTTGCAACACGAAATATGGCCATGTCCCGTCAGAAGAAATTGGATAAGATGGATATTATCGAACTCCAAAGTGAGAAACCAAAACCATCCTTTGATTTCAAATCGGCTCGTACACCTGGGCGCTTTATCTTCCAAGCCAAGGATTTGCAGATTGGTTACGACCGTCCTCTTACTAAGCCTTTGAATCTTACCTTTGAACGCAATCAAAAGGTTGCCATTATCGGTGCTAATGGTATCGGGAAAACAACTCTCTTGAAGTCTCTCTTGGGGATTATTCCGCCAATTGCTGGGGAAGTTGAACGAGGTGATTACCTAGAACTTGGTTACTTTGAACAGGAAGTAGAGGGTGGTAATCGTCAAACACCACTAGAGGCTGTCTGGAATGCCTTTCCTGCCTTTAACCAAGCGGAAGTTCGTGCAGCCCTTGCCCGTTGTGGTTTGACAACCAAGCATATCGAAAGTCAGATTCAGGTCTTGTCAGGTGGGGAACAAGCTAAGGTTCGTTTCTGTCTCTTGATGAATCGTGAAAACAACGTTTTAGTGCTGGACGAGCCGACCAACCACCTGGATGTGGATGCCAAGGACGAACTTAAACGTGCTCTCAAAGAATACAAGGGATCTATTCTTATGGTCTGCCACGAGCCAGATTTCTATGAAGGCTGGATGGATCAAATCTGGGATTTTAACAAGCTAACTTAAAATGAATATAAAAGAAATACAGTACCGAATGTGGATACTGTATTTTTTAGGTTTTTAAGATTTAAAATCGTAGTCTTTCACCACTTCGATGCTATCGATAGTAATAGCAGTCGTTGGCTTGTCTTTTTCATCTTTTTCAGCTTTAGCAATCTTATCTACAACATCCATTCCGTCAATCACTTGGCCAAAGACTGGGTGTTTGCCATCTAGACTAGGATTTCCACCTTCTTTATAGGCTTCGATGATTTTCTTTGGATACTTGCTTGTAGGGAGTTTAGCAGAAGTATCTGTAGAGTTTTGGTTGATGAAGAACTGGCTACCATTGGTGTTTGGTTGACCAGTATTAGCCATCGCAAGAGCACCACGGATGTTATAGAGATAAGGAGTAATCTCATTTTTGAAACCAGTTCCCTTGTCTTTTGTCTTATCCTTGTCATGCCAGATAGACTGACCACCTGTACCATCTCCCTTTGGATCTCCAGTTTGGACCATGAAGCCATCGATGACACGGTGGAAGGTAATGCCGTTATAGTAGCCTTCTTTGGCATGAGTGAGGAAGTTTTCAACCGCTAGAGGAGCGAGTTTAGGGAAGAGTTTGATACGGATATCTCCTTGACTTGTGTGGAGAACCACTTCGGCTTCATCTTCAGCAACTTCTTTAGATAGTTGTGGGAAATAGGCGTTTTCGTTTGTTAAAGCATCGTTTAACTCCTTGGCAGATTGGGCAGCTACTTTAGAACTTTCTTCAGCAGCAAGACTGGAATCCACATAATCATCACCACGCAGACTGCGTTGGATGCTGCTACATCCAGCTAGGGCTACAGTGGATAGTAAAAGAAGGGTTGCTAGTTTTTTCATTCTGATCCTCTCAAAAATTTATTTCTACCATTGTACCCTAAAAGGAAGTGGATTTCAAATGTTAGTGACAAGACAGTTTAAGAGGAAGCCAACCAGAAAGTCGCTTGCTTAGGGGCATCAATACCATAAGTGTAGTCAAAGTATTTAGGAAACCAGATCTTAAGAAAGCTCGTAAAGTATCAAAATTAGTAAACGCTAATTCGAAAGAATTACTATATTTTAAAAGAGCACATTTTCAAAGGATTTTTTCTTTTGGCTTCAATTCCTAATTAATCAATGAACTTAATACTAGGTCTCGAAAAGAATTATGCTTCCTCTTTCTGTCTGAGTTCAAAGAGGTCTTCTACTTTCAGATTAAAAACTTGAGCAATTTTAAGAGCCATTTCCAGCGAAGGGTTATAACGATTGTTTTCCAAGTGCAGAATTGTCTCGCGTCGCATGCCGATGCGGTCGGCTAACTCCTGCTGGGTCATGCCTGTGGACTCACGAACAGATTTGAGATTAGTAATAATTTTGCTTTCTTTGGCCATGTTTATCCTCTACGTTCCAAGATAAGATAGAAAACCGAAAAGATGCAAATCAAGGCAGCTATGCTAATAAATATCTGTCCCATGTAAAGAGTGAGAGATCCCATATACCCAATGATAACTGCTAGGATCATCAGTGCGCCTAGTATAAAAACAAACATCAAGCTAGTTGCCTTGGCTAAATTAGCATAAAAGCGTTCGTCCGGAGTTTCCTTGACATTTTTTAAACAGAAAAAACCAAATAGAATCACTTCAATAACGAGGCCAATTCCCAAAATCCATTCTTTAATACCAGAACTTACGCTTGGGGTCGCAACCCAAATCCCTACTGTATAAAAAATGCTTGCTGCAAAAATAAGTATCGCGTAAAGCTTAGCAGACAAGTCAAAAATAGTCTTTCCCTTACTTTTCTGACTCTTATGAGGCCATGGTTTCATATGTAGCCAGCCCCAAATAGCTATAATTTGACTTAACACTGAAATACCAGTAATAACTAACTTGGGTCCCCAACTAAGATTAGAACCAAATAAAACAATAAAATCAATAAAGAGAGCTACGGCAATCATTGCAATGAGGCCACGTATTTTTTGACTTTTTTTCATGATAGACTCCTTTTTTGTGTTATAAATATATAACACTTAAATTTTATGTTATAAATATATCACATTTAAATTTAGAAAGCAAGAATTTATGTGCCAAGGTGGCAATTATTTGAAAAAATTTTTTAATAAAATCCCTTGATAGTCAAACAACTAAAGAATTCTTTGAAGCAATGCATCGGATTTGGTTTGGATAGTTTCGTTAATAATATTTGATGATAAAAAATTTTTGGAAAATCTTGATACTGTATGAATCTCTATTTTTTTCTTAGACTGTTATAAAGTCTGTCAGAATAAGCTTTGTAGGTGTAGAAGTTAATTTTTACAGAACTAAATTATTCCCCTATTTAGAATCTATTAATTCATATTTTATAAATTAATTAGTAGATATTATTCTTAAAATCCTTGAAATTTCGCTTAGGAACGGGCTTGGGATTTAGTAGCCAAGCATCCAAATCTCGTTCAGAAGAGATGAAGGGTTTGACTTGGTGGTCTTTATAAAATTTTTCTAAAATAGTATTCACGGATAGCCTCTTTCAAACTTTTATTTCCTATTCTAACAAATTTCTAAATGGTTTAAAAATTTTATAGTCTGTCAAGTTTTTTTCTTGACACCTGTCAGAAATCTGCTATAATAGAACATGTGCTAAATAGCTCAGCTATTTCACCGAAATAAAAAATAAGAAAAGAGACTTTAAAAATGGCAGTTAAAATCCGTTTGACTCGTATGGGTTCTAAGAAAAAACCTTTCTACCGTATCAACGTAGCAGATTCACGTTCACCACGTGACGGACGTTTCATCGAAACAGTTGGAACTTACAACCCACTTGTTGCTGAAAACCAAGTAACTTTGAAAGAAGACCGAGTTCTTGCATGGTTGGCTGATGGAGCTCAACCTTCAGATACAGTTCGTAACATCCTTTCAAAAGAAGGCGTATTGAAGAAATTCCACGATTCTAAATTCTCAAAATAAGTTTAAAGTAGGTTGACAGATGGATACGATTGAAAATCTCATTATTGCGATTGTGAAACCCTTGATTTCACAACCAGATGCCTTAACTATCAAGATTGAAGATACACCAGAATTTTTGGAATATCATTTGGATCTTGATCAAAGCGATGTGGGTCGTGTAATCGGTCGTAAGGGTCGCACTATTTCTGCGATAAGAACGATTGTCTACTCTGTCCCAACTGAAGACAAAAAAGTAAGAATCGTTATTGACGAAAAATAAGAAGGGCGGGACGAAGGTCTCGCTTTTTTTGCAAGGAGCAGGATATGAAGGATTTAACGTTTAGACAATTACAAGACTACTTACTCGAACATTACCAGCAGTCTCGGACTGAGGAAGGTCTTTTTATCAAGCTAGTGGAGGAAGTCGGAGAAGTAGCCGAGGTTTTGAATGGGCGCTCTGGTCGAAAAGAAGGGGTTCAGGATTCTAACGAGGAACTTGCTAAAGAACTGGCTGATATTATTCACTACACCGTAGCAATCGCAGCCATCAACCATATTGACCTAACTAAAAACATCTTTGAGAAAGACAAAACTGCAGCCATTAAGTACCAACATGAACGTGATTTGGAAGGATTTTTAGAGAATTTCTAAGAGAATAAGAAATGATTTTTTTCTAATAAAGAAGATTTCACCTATATTGGTCTAGTTAGTAAATAGAAAACAATGAAATTGGCAGTTTATATTATCAAAGTAAGGAATCTCCAAGAGGTATACAAGCTAGAACTTGTTAGACAAGAACGAGAAAAGCAGATCAGCATATCTGCCTCCTTTATAGGCAACGAGAAAGAATTTATCAGCTTGAAAGAGTGATAGAAGGCATAAAATACAAATCCTAGAAATAGCATCTAGGATTTTACTATGCTAAAATGGAAAGACAGTCTCAAAAATTCTAATCGATCTATTTTGAGAATAGCTACTTTTAAGGGAGTAATAATCTATGAACGAGAAAACAAAAGCATACCTAGCGGCCTTATCCTTTTCAGCCATCATTGGTTTTTCTTTTTTATTTACTAAGATAGCTTTGGGCTATGCCAGTCCTCTTACAAACTTGGCACATCGCTATACAATCGCTGCTCTGGTATTGGTCATCCTTCATCAAACAAAACTTATCAATGTGAGTTTAAGTAGAAAAGCTATTCTTTCTATTCTGCCGATGAGTATTTTCTATCCATTCCTCTTCTTTATTTTCCAATCCTTTGCTTTACAGTATATATCGTCTTCTGAAGCTGGAATTCTACAGGCTCTTGTACCGATTTTTACTCTCCTTTTGGCATCGGTCTTTCTCAAGGAAAAGACAAGCTTGCTGCAGAAATTCTTTTTAATTTTATCCGTAGCAGGAGTAGTTTTCATCTTCCTTAGCAAAGGAGCAAACTTTAGTAAGGAAACTGCTAGCTTGGGTTTTCTCTTGATATTAGGATCTGTTCTCGCCAATGCAATAAACAATATTCTCAGCAAGGCTAAAGGAGGTCGCTATCGGGCCATGGATATGACAGCTGTTGTGATATTTGTTGGCTTCGTCACCTTTAATACGCTGAGTCTGACCTCGCACTATCTAGAGGGGAACATATTAGCTTACTTTGTGCCACTTGGACAGGTATCTTATATTCTTTCAATTCTCTATTTGGGAATTCTAGCTTCTATAGTGACTGGTAGTCTCTCTATCTATGCTATTGTTCGACTTGGAGCATCGACCGTCAGTGTCTTTGGCAATCTTGGAACAGTTTTGACCATTTTAGCCGGGGCTATTATCCTCCACGAACCAATTTATAGCTACCATGTAATCGGAGCAACTTTGATTATTGCTGGAATTTTAGGCATGAATCTGATGAGAAAGAAGTAAAGATTGCTTAGCAGTCTTTTTCTTAATCTAAATGATACAGAAAATTCAAAATTTTTAATGCAATTAAGTTTGGAACACGATGATTTTAATATAGCGTGATAAAATAGATAAAAAGAATGACACTAGGATAAAGAGGAGAGAGTGTAATAATGAAGCAAAATGATATTGCTGAAGCTATTGCTTTTTATAATAGAGAACCTGAGATGTTAAAACGTCACCTTATACCAGTCGTAGATTGTGATTTGGTTGTTTATCATCGTCCGGGAAACGCAAATAAAGGCCACATTATTTTTTATCATGGAGCTTGTGGACGTAGTCAGATGTGGGCCCACCAGTATGATGCTTTTGATGGATTTGACCTTTACTTTGTCAATGTTAGAGGTCAGGGGGAATCACCTATGAAAGTTGGCCTACCTGACTTAGAAGGCGCTGTTCAAGATGTAGATGCTATTTTGTCCTATTTCCAGCTAGATAAGGCGATATTGGTTGGTCATTCTTGGGGAGGAAACCCACTTCAAGAGTACACCTATCGCCATCCAGAAAGAGTCCTAGCCTTGGTCATGGTTGATAGTTGGGGACAGCACCGTTACCTATCAGATAAAGAAAAAGGTCGAATCAAATATAGTTCTCTTATGTATAAAACGATTCCTTGGAAGGTGATTGCAGACAAGAACTCAAAAATGTGTACAGATAATCCTATCACAAGAGAATTAGTAAAGACGGCTATTATAGAAACTGGGAGAGATATTTTTTTGAACCTTGGAATCACAGGTTTTTTGGCTGTCCATGAGATAGAAGGTTATCAAGGAAATCCTCCTATGCTTTTAGTAAGAGGAGAAAATGATTTTCCCAAACACCTAAAAATGATCTACGATGGTATCATTGCCTTAAATCCCAATGCGCGTCAAGTAACGATTTCAGATAGTAAACACCAACCGATGAATGATCATCCTGAAGAGTTTAATCAGATAATTGGTGAATTTTTTGAAGAAGTAGTAGCTCTGTAAGATGAGATTTATCCAACTTGAGAAAATCCCTGGAACGTGATAAAATAAAGGATAAGGATTTTTAATAATTCATTATACAGAATGAGTGGATTTCTTTATGAAGAGGATTGAAGTATCTACAGAAATCGGTAGTCTCTCTGTTACTTATCAAAAGCAAAAGAAAGTGCTAGTTTGTTTAAGTGGCGCAGGTTTGCTACCAAGTTATGAAAATTTTTCACTTATACTCGAAAAACTTCCTCCCACAATTGGTTATTTGACAATTGATTTTCCAAACACAGGTAGGAGTCCGATTCATGACCAAACTGGAAAAAATCTGGATAATCTTGCAGGTGCGGTTTATGAAGTACTTGAAGAATTGGCGATTTCTGAATATATACTTTGTGTACATAGTTTGAGTGGAATTTTAGCTTGCAAATTGCTCAACAAACCAATTAAATGTCAGGCTTTAGTAGCAATTGAACCGACAACTAAAAAAGTCATGTTTGCTGATTTTTCAGAAAATCCTTATCCAGAAATGGAAGAGCAGATGAGGCTAATTGACGAGTGTGGTCCTGAACTTTATTTTAAGAACTTAACTCAAGAGACATTTAGCCCTGAAACTAATAAAAAAATCTGGGAATTAATGCAAGAAAAAGGCTTAGAGTTGGAAAAGCAAAATCCAGGATTTCAGATATCTGGAGAGATTACTGAGGAAGATTTTGAGAATGTATCTATAGAATCTTATATCCCTGTATTTATTTTTTGTCAGCCTTATAGAGAAAAAGAGTACAGAGAATCAGAATATTGGACGTCCAGTACTAAACTCATTTTAGGAGGGAATCACCATTATTTACAATGGTCAGAATCCGAAAAAATTGCGACTATTATTCGAGAATTATCAGAATAAGATGGAAAGAAGGAGAGTATGGGAGACAAGATGAACTACTTTAATGTTGGGAAAATCGTTAATACGCAGGGCTTGCAGGGTGAGATGCGAGTTTTGTCTGTGACGGATTTTGCAGAAGAACGGTTTAAAAAAGGGGCTGAGCTGGCCTTGTTTGATGAAAAAGATCAGTTTGTTCAAACAGTAACTATTGCTAGCCACCGTAAACAGAAGAACTTTGATATCATTAAATTCAAAGATATGTACCATATCAACGCTATCGAAAAGTACAAAGGATACAGTCTCAAGGTCGCTGAGGAAGATTTGAACGATCTAGACGATGGTGAATTCTACTATCACGAGATTATCGGTTTGGAAGTCTATGAGGGTGATAACTTGATTGGAACCATCAAGGAAATCCTGCAACCAGGTGCCAACGATGTCTGGGTGGTCAAGCAAAAAGGTAAACGTGACTTACTCTTGCCTTATATCCCACCAGTGGTTCTCAATGTTGATATTCCAAATAAACGAGTCGATGTGGAAATCTTAGAAGGGTTAGACGATGAAGATTGATATTTTAACCCTCTTTCCAGAGATGTTTTCTCCGCTAGAGCACTCAATCGTTGGAAAGGCTCGTGAAAAAGGGCTCTTGGATATCCAGTATCATAATTTTCGAGAAAATGCTGAGAAGGCCCGCCATGTCGATGATGAACCATATGGAGGCGGACAGGGGATGTTGCTCCGCGCGCAACCCATTTTCGATGCTTTTGATGCCATTGAAAAGAAAAATCCACGCGTCATTCTCCTAGACCCAGCTGGAAAGCAGTTTGATCAGGCTTATGCTGAGGATTTGGCTCAAGAGGAAGAACTTATCTTTATCTGCGGTCACTATGAGGGCTATGATGAGCGGATCAAGACCTTGGTAACAGATGAGATTTCTCTAGGTGATTATGTCTTAACTGGAGGAGAATTGGCGGCCATGACTATGATTGATGCTACGGTACGCCTGATTCCAGAAGTGATTGGTAAGGAGTCCAGTCACCAAGATGATAGTTTTTCTTCAGGCCTTCTTGAATATCCTCAGTACACACGTCCCTATGATTATCGAGGCATGGTTGTCCCAGATGTACTGATGAGTGGGCACCATGAAAAGATTCGTCAGTGGCGATTGTATGAGAGTTTAAAGAAAACTTATGAGCGTAGACCGGATTTGCTTGAACATTATCAACTGACAGCAGAAGAAGAAAAAATGCTGGCAGAAATCAAAGAAAACAAAAATAAAGGAGAAACCTATGCAAGTAATCAAACGTGATGGCGAAATTGCTGAATTTAATCCAGATAAGATTTACCAAGCTATCTTAAAGGCAGCCCAGACTGTCTATGTATTGACAGATGATTTGCGTCAAAACCTTGCACAAGTCACTAAGAAAGTGGTTTTGGACTTGGAGGAAGCCAAGGTTGAACGTGCCACTATTAGCATGATTCAGTCTTTGGTTGAACATCGTTTATTGGGTGCAGGTTATATTACCATTGCAGAACACTACATTTCCTATCGTTTACAACGTGACTTGGAAAGAAGTGGCTATGGAGATCATATTGCCGTTCATTTACATTTTGAACAAGTTCGCTAAGAAAAAGAGTGGGATGCAGTAACTACATCTCACTCTTTCTTAAATCTATTTTTTTGGGCTGTTTGGACTGTTGAAGGGACAAATCTCAGGCGTTGAATATCGCTTATACGGATAATACGGCTTACATTTTTGGCAAAATTTTTCACGATAATTTGCTGGCGTTGCTGATCGTATTTGATGATGTCACCTGTAAAACTTGTCTCAGACAAGATAAGGTGAACAGCGGTTTGTTTCTGGATAGCCTCTTCAATAGTGGCTGTAAGGGAGTTGCTTTCAGTATGGTCAGGTTGGTCATGTCCATTTAAAAAGTCATGGATTTTATCTAGAACTTGCTGGAATTTATGTCTCATATTGGCCTCCCTTCTTTTATATCAATATTATATAAAATTTTCCTAAAATCTACAAGATTTTACGAATAAACTAATGAAAGCTAAAAAAAGGAGAAGAAAATGGCAGAATTTACATTTGAAATCGAAGAGCACTTATTGACTCTTTCTGAAAACGAAAAAGGTTGGACCAAGGAAATCAACCGTGTGAGCTTTAATGGTGCTCCTGCTAAGTTTGATATTCGAGCTTGGAGCCCAGATCATACTAAAATGGGCAAGGGAATTACCCTCTCAAATGAAGAATTTCAAACAATGGTGGATGCCTTTAAAGGCAACTAAGTTGTCAAAATAAAAGAAAAGGATACTGAGTCATGACAACTCGATATCCTTTTTTTAGTTAGTAAAGTAAGCCTGATTTTTAAGGCGTTGAAGTAGTGGACGGCTAATAAAACTAATAGCAATAATTTTACCAAGGTCTGGAATGATAAAGGGAAGAACTCCCACCACAAGAGCTTTTTCAAATGCCATTCCAGCTAGGAAATGCAAGCTTAGAATCCCGCCGACAAAGACAAGGGCATCACCCAAGAGGTTTGTAAGAAAAATCTTGACAACTCCACTCTTGCTGTCAGTTAGAGATGAAGTAAGTCCAGAGTAAACAAGATAAAACCAAAGATAACCTGCAGTAGGACCAACCAAAGCATGAAATCCAGCTCCCCCTCCTGCAAAGACAGGAAGACCGATAGCACCTAGAAGAAGATAGAGTCCGACAGAAAGTACAGCCTCTCTGGGTCTAAAGACAGTAGCAATCAAGCCGATTGCAAAGTTCTGCAGAGTGAAGGGAACAGGTCCAATTGGAAGACTGATTTGTGCTAAAACAGCAATGAGAGCGGCCCCAATAGCAGGGATAGCATAAACGTGCGCTTTTTTCAAAATAGTTAACCTCTTTTCTTATGTATAGTAACAATTATACTCGTAGGAGAATTATTGTCAACCGGTTTTTAAAAATAAGGTAACAAACACTGTGACGGCCGATTTTCCTGACTGAGTAAGTTGTTTTCATCAATTCGTAAATCATCAAAAAAGAAGCAGACACATTTGTATCAGCTTCTTTTGTTTCGATTAACGCATAGTTACAAATTCTTCGGATGCAGTTGGGTGAATCGCTACGGTTGCATCAAAGTCAGCCTTGGTCGCTCCCATTTTGATAGCAACAGCAAATCCTTGAATAATTTCATCAACACCGTAGCCGATTCCATGAAGTCCGACAACTTTTTCTTCTGAACCAGCTGTGATCAATTTGAAACGTGTTTCTTGACGGTTGCAAGTGCAAGCAGAGTACATAGAAGTGAAGCTTGATTTGTAAACCTTGATTTGGTCTTGACCGTATTCTTTAATAGCTTGGTCTTCTGTCAGCCCAACAGTTCCGATAGCAGGGTGTGAAAAGACAACAGTTGGAATAGTTGAGTAATCCATTTTAGCAGTAGTTTTTCCGTTAAAGAGACGTTCAGATAGGATACGTCCAGCCTTGATAGCAACTGGAGTCAATTCTTTCTCGCCCGTTACATCACCTAGAGCATAGATTCCCTCAACAACAGTATTTTGGTATTCATCCACTTGGATAAAGCCACGTTCGTTTAGAGTCACTCCAGCTTTTTCAAGTTGCAAGCCCTTAACGTTTGGACGGCGACCTGTAGCCCAGATAACTTGGCTAGCTGTGTGACTAGTACCATCTTCGAAATGAATGGTAATGCCTTCAGCAGTTTTTTCTAACTTGGCAGGGACTTTGTGAGTATGAAGTGGTAAGTTTGTTCTTTCCATTTCCTTGACCAAACCTTCAACGATGTAAGAATCAAAACCACGTAAAGGACGATCACGGCGAACAAAGAGGTCTGTCTTAACACCAAAAGTGTGGAGTACGCCAGCCAATTCAACGGCAATATAACCAGCGCCTAGAATGGCAACTGATTCTGGCAATTCTTCCCAAGCAAATACATCATCAGAAGAGCCACCTAGTTCTGCACCAGGAATATTAGGAATACTTGGGTGGGCACCTGTAGTAATCACGATATGTTTAGCACGAATCAGTTCACCATTTACGCTGACAGTATGAGAATCTACAAATTCAGCATGTCCTTCAATCAAGTCTACACCGTTGCGTTTAAAACTGCCATCATAAGAAGAACGAGCGCGATCGATGTAGGCTTCACGATTGCGACGTAGGGTTGCAAAGTCAAAGTTAAGATCAGTAGTTTTAAAACCGTAGTCTTCTCCAAATTGATGGAAAGTCTCAGCGATTTGCGCTCCATACCACATGATTTTCTTAGGAACACAACCGACGTTGACACAGGTTCCACCTAGTTTCTTTTCCTCAATAACGGCTGCTTTGGCTCCATGTTCACCGGCACGGTTCATGGTAGCGATTCCTCCGCTACCTCCACCGATAGCAATAATATCATATTCTCTCATTGAAAACTCCTTTGTACTCTTATAAATAGTAGAGTGTCATTTTTTGATAGTCATATTCTATCTTTTTTTTGATTCGATTGCAAAAATCTGCTACGTTCAAAAAAATTAAAGAAAAGGCTTGCAAAAAAGAAAAATAAAGTGTATTATATAACTAGTACAATGATTGCAAAATGAATTCCGAACAATAATTAAATCCTGAAATGTCATTATTTCGTTCTGAAATGTTATTGTTTCAAATTGATAATTTTTGTATAATATTGTTAAGAACTTTAAATCAAATAGGAGTTTCATTATGAAAAAGAATCGTAAAGCTAAAAAGTGGCAATTGTATGCAGCAATCGGTGCTGCGAGTGTAGTTGTATTGGGTGCTGGGGGCATTTTGCTCTTTAGACAACCTTCTCAAACTGCTGTAAAAGATGAGGCCACTCATCTTGTTGTTGCTAAGGAAGGAAGCGTGGCATCCTCTGTTTTGTTGTCAGGGACAGTAACGGCAAAAAATGAACAATATGTTTATTTTGATGCTAGTAAGGGAGATTTAGATGAAATCCTTGTTTCTGTGGGTGATAAGGTTAGTGAAGGCCAGGCTTTAGTCAAGTACAGTAGCTCAGAAGCACAGGCGGCCTATGATTCAGCGAATCGAGCAGTAGCTAAGGCAGACCGTCATATCAATGAACTCAATCAAGCACGAAATGAAGCTGCTTCAGCTCCAGCTCCACAGTTACCTGCGCCAGCAGGAGGCGAAGGTGTAGCAGCCCAAACTCCAGCTCCAGTCGCAGGAAATTCAGTATCCTCTATTGATGCACAACTAGGTGATGCCCGTGATGCCCGTGCAGATGCAGCAGCGCAATTAAGCAAGGCTCAAAGTCAGTTGGATGCAATGACGGTTCTCAGTACCCTAGAGGGAACTGTGGTCGAAGTCAATCGTAACGTTTCCAAATCTCCAACAGGAGCAAGCCAAGTGGTCGTTCATGTCGTAAGCAATGAAAACTTGCAAGTTAAGGGTGAACTATCTGAATATAACCTTGCCAACTTATCTGTCGGTCAAGAAGTAACCTTTACTTCTAAAGTTTACCAAGATAAGAGCTGGACAGGTAAGATTAGCTATATCTCTGACTACCCTAAAAACAATGGCGAAGCAGCGAGTACAGCGGCTGCCGCAGCAGCTGGTAATTCTGGCTCTAAATATCCATATACCATTGATGTTACAAGTGAAATCGGTGATTTGAAACAAGGATTTTCAGTAAGTGTTGAGGTCAAAAATAAGAGTAAAGCCATTTTGGTTCCTCTAACAAGTGTTGTGACTGAAAATGATAAGAACTATGTCTGGGTGCTTGACGAGCAGAAAAAGGCCAAGAAAGTGGAAGTTGGTTTGGGCAATGCTGATGCAGACAACCAAGAAATCACTTCAGGTCTGACAAATGGAGTCAAGGTCATCAGTAACCCAACGTCTTCTCTAGAGGAAGGAAAAGAGGTGAAGGCTGATGAAGCAACTAATTAGTCTAAAAAATATCTGCAGAAGCTACCGTAATGGTGACCAAGAACTGCAGGTTCTCAAAAATATCAACCTAGAAGTGAATGAGGGTGAATTTGTAGCCATTATGGGACCATCTGGTTCTGGTAAGTCTACTCTCATGAATACGATTGGTATGTTGGATACACCAAGCAGTGGCGAATATTATCTTGAGGGCCAAGAAGTAGCTGGACTAGGTGAAAAACAACTAGCCAAGGTCCGCAACCAACAAATCGGATTTGTCTTTCAGCAGTTCTTTCTTCTATCTAAACTCAATGCTCTGCAAAACGTAGAATTGCCCTTGATTTACGCAGGAGTTTCATCTTCAAAACGTCGCAAGTTAGCCGAGGAATATTTAGATAAGGTTGAATTGACTGAACGTAGTCACCATTTGCCTTCAGAATTATCTGGTGGTCAAAAGCAACGTGTAGCTATTGCGCGTGCCTTGGTAAATAATCCTTCTATTATCCTAGCAGACGAACCGACAGGAGCCTTGGATACCAAAACAGGGAACCAAATTATGCAACTATTGGTTGACTTGAACAAAGAAGGAAAAACCATTATCATGGTAACGCATGAGCCTGAAATCGCTGCTTATGCCAAACGCCAGATTGTCATTCGAGATGGAGTCATTTCGTCTGATAGTGCTCAGTTAGAAAAGGAGGAAAACTAAGATGCAGAATCTGAAATTTGCCTTTTCATCTATCATGGCTCACAAGATGCGTTCTTTGCTTACCATGATTGGGATTATTATCGGTGTTTCATCGGTTGTTGTGATTATGGCTCTGGGTGATTCCATGTCTCGATATCTCAATAAAAACATGACCAGATCTCAGAAAAATATCAGTGTCTTTTTCTCTTCTAAAAAAAGCAAAGATGGGTCTTTTACTCAGAAGCAATCAGCTTTTACGGTTTCTGGAAAAGAAGAGGAAGTTCATGTTGAACCACCAAAACCGCAAGAATCTTGGGTCAAGGAAGCTGCTAAGCTCAAGGGAGTGGATAATTACTATGTAACCAACTCAACGAACGCCATCTTGACTTATAAAGATAAAAAGGTTGAAAATGCCAATTTGACAGGTGGTAACAGAACCTATATGGAGGCTGTTAACAATGAAATTCTTGCAGGTCGTAGTCTGAGAGAACAAGATTTCAAAGAGTTTGCAAGTGTTATTTTGCTTGATGAAGAATTATCTATTAGTCTATTTGGCTCTCCTCAAGAAGCTATTAACAAGGTTGTAGAAGTCAATGGTTTTAGTTATAGAGTCATTGGTGTTTATACTAGTCCAGAATCTAAAAATTCAAAAATATATGGTCTTGGCGGCTTGCCTATTACCACAAATATTTCCCTTGCTGCGAATTTTAATGTAGATGAAATAGCTAATATTGTCTTTCGAGTGAATGATACAAGCTTGACTCAAACTCTGGGGCCAGAATTAGCACGAAAAATGACAGAGCTTGCTGGCTTGCAACAGGGAGAATATCAAGTAGCAGATGAGTCAGCTACATTTGCAGAAGTTCAACAATCGTTTAGTTTTATGACGACGATTATTAGTGCCATCGCAGGAATTTCTCTCTTTGTTGGAGGAACTGGTGTTATGAATATCATGCTGGTTTCAGTAACAGAGCGTACTCGTGAGATTGGTCTCCGTAAGGCTTTGGGTGCTACACGTGCTAATATTTTAATCCAGTTTTTGATTGAATCCATGATTTTGACCTTGTTAGGTGGCTTGATTGGATTGACAATTGCAAGTGGTTTAACTGCCTTAGCAGGTTTGCTATTGCAAGGTTTGATTGCGGGTATAGAGGTGGGAGTATCGATCCCAGTTGCCCTATTTAGTCTTGCGGTTTCGGCTAGCGTGGGTATAGTTTTTGGGGTCTTGCCAGCCAACAAGGCGTCTAAGCTTGATCCAATCGAAGCCCTCCGTTATGAATAAGATCAACAAGATGGACATTTGTCTATCTTGTTTTTGTATGGATTTCCCTATCGAAAATCACTAAAAATGTGATATAATGAAGTGTTAGAAAAACAGGTTTCATTTGCCTGGAAAGGAAAAATTATGTCTGAAAAGAATTTTTATATTACAACACCGATTTACTATCCATCTGGTAAACTCCATATCGGTTCTGCCTACACAACCATCGCCTGTGATGTCCTAGCTCGCTACAAACGCCTCATGGGCTACGATGTCTTTTATCTGACAGGTCTTGACGAGCATGGTCAGAAAATCCAGCAAAAAGCTGAAGAAGCTGGCATCACACCTCAAGCTTATGTTGATGGGATGGCAGTTGGAGTTAAAGAACTCTGGCAATTACTCGATATCTCCTATGATAAATTTATCCGTACAACTGATGACTACCATGAAAAAGTAGTGGCGCAGGTCTTTGAACGCTTGCTTGCTCAAGATGATATTTACTTGGGCGAATATTCTGGTTGGTATTCAGTTTCAGATGAGGAATTCTTTACAGAAAGCCAGCTTGCAGAAGTTTTCCGTGACGAAGCCGGAAATGTGACTGGTGGTATTGCTCCATCAGGTCACGAAGTTGAATGGGTATCTGAAGAATCCTACTTCCTTCGCCTCAGCAAATACCAAGACCGCTTGGTAGAATTTTTCAAAGCCTATCCTGAGTTCATCACTCCTGATGGTCGTCTCAATGAAATGCTACGCAACTTCATCGAGCCTGGTTTGGAAGACTTGGCGGTTTCTCGTACAACCTTTACATGGGGTGTACCAGTACCATCTAATCCAAAACACGTTGTCTACGTTTGGATTGATGCCCTTCTGAACTATGCGACAGCGCTTGGATACGGTCAAGACGAACATGGTAACTTTGACAAGTTCTGGAATGGAACAGTCTTCCACATGGTAGGAAAAGACATCCTTCGTTTCCACTCAATCTATTGGCCAATCCTTCTTATGATGTTGGATATCAAATTGCCAGATCGTTTGATTGCCCATGGTTGGTTTGTTATGAAAGACGGAAAAATGTCTAAGTCTAAAGGGAATGTGGTCTATCCTGAAATGTTGGTAGAGCGCTATGGACTAGATCCACTACGTTACTACCTCATGCGTAGCCTTCCAGTTGGTTCTGACGGAACCTTCACTCCAGAAGACTATGTCGGCCGTATCAATTATGAATTAGCCAATGACCTTGGAAACCTCCTCAACCGTACGGTTTCTATGATTAACAAGTACTTTGATGGGCAAATCCCAGCCTATGTGGAAGGTGTGACAGAATTTGACAATGCTCTTGCTCAAGTAGCTGCTGAATCAATCGCTGATTACCATACACACATGGAAGCAGTTGATTACCCACGTGCATTAGAAGCAGTCTGGACTCTGATTTCTCGTACTAACAAATACATCGACGAGACAGCTCCATGGGTCTTGGCTAAGGATGAAGCACTTCGTGACCAATTGGCAAGTGTCATGAGCCACTTGGCAGCCAGCCTTCGTGTTGTAGCTCACATGATTGAACCATTTATGATGGAAACCAGTCGTGCAGTCTTGACTCAACTTGGATTGGAAGAAGTAGCGAGCCTTGAGAACTTGAGTTTGGCTGCTTTTCCTGAGGGTGTAACAGTAGTTGCCAAAGGAACACCAATCTTCCCACGTTTGGATATGGAAGAAGAAATCGCCTATATCAAAGAACAAATGGAAGGCAACAAACCAGCTGTTGAAAAAGAATGGAATCCAGATGAAGTTGAACTCAAACTCAACAAGGATGAAATCAAGTTTGAAGACTTTGACAAGGTTGAAATCCGTGTCGCAGAAGTCAAAGAAGTTTCAAAAGTAGAAGGCTCAGATAAGTTGCTTCAATTCCGCTTGGACGCTGGTGATGGTGAAGACCGTCAAATCCTTTCAGGAATTGCGAAGTACTATCCAAATGAACAAGAATTGGTTGGCAAGAAAGTCCAAATCGTTGCCAACCTCAAACCGCGTAAGATGATGAAGAAATATGTCAGCCAAGGGATGATTCTCTCAGCTGAACATGATGGAAAATTAACCCTTCTCACAGTTGATCCAGCTGTACCAAATGGAAGTGTGATTGGTTAAAAATAGACAGGACTAGTTCATGCTAGTTCTGTTTTTTTATTCAACTATTATGCTTTACAAACTAGTTCAGAAGTAGTATACTATAGGTGAAACTACTAGTATGTATTACAAAATAGATTGGAAGGGAGAAGGGATGAAAGAAACTCAATTGTTAAAAGGTGTGCTTGAAGGTTGTGTCTTGGATATGATTGGTCAAAAAGAGCGATATGGTTATGAGTTGGTTCAGACTTTGCGAGAGGCTGGATTTGATACTATCGTTCCAGGAACTATTTATCCTTTGTTGCAAAAGTTAGAAAAAAATCAATGGATAAAAGGCGACATGCGTCCGTCGCCAGATGGTCCAGATCGGAAGTATTTTTCGTTAACGAAAGAAGGAGAAGAGCGTGTATCGGTCTTTTGGCAACAATGGGATGATTTGAGTCAAAAAGTAGAAGGGATTAAGAATGGGGGTTAAACCATGAAGAAAATGAAGTATTATGAAGAAACAAACACTTTGTTGCATGAGTTTTCTGAGGAGAATCAGCAGTATTTTGAGGAGCTGTGGGATAGTTTTAATCTTGCTGGATTTCTATATGATGAGGACTATCTCAGAGAGCAGATCTATTTGATGATGCTAGATTTCTCAGAAGCAGAACGAGATGGTATGAGTGCAGAGGATTATCTAGGTAAGAATCCTAAAAAAATAATGAAAGAGATACTCAAGGAAGCACCACGCAGTTCTATCAAGGAGTCACTGTTGACGCCAATCCTTGTCCTAGCGGTATTACGTTATTATCAACTACTAAGCGATTTTTCGAAAGGCCCTCTCTTAACAGTCAATTTGCTCACGTTTTTAGGGCAACTTCTTCTTTTTCTAGTTGGCTTTGGGCTTGTGGCTACAATCTTACGTTGGAGCTTAGTCCAAGATTCTCCTAAAATGAAAATTGGCACCTATGTTGTCGTTGGGGTTCTTGTTCTGCTAGTTGTTCTGGGATATGTAGCAATGGCAAGCTTCATACAAGAAGGAGCCTTTTATCTTCCTGCTCCCTGGGATAGTTTATCTGTCTTTACAATTTCGCTGGTCATCAGTATTTGGAATTGGAAAGAAGAGTTTTTTCGTCCCTTTAACAGTATGATTGTTGCCCACCTTATTGTAGGTTTTCTACTCCGTTACTATGAGTGGATGGGAATTTCAAATGCTTTCCTTACAAAAATCATTCCTTTAGCTGTCCTATTTATTGGAATCTTTCTCTTTTTCCGTGGGTTTAAGAAGATAGTATGGAGTGAAATATAGTCAAAAAACCGTTGTAAAGCGGTTTTTTGTTATAATTAAATGAAGAATGTAGAATTAAAGGAGAATAACATGACTTTTGAAGAAATCCTGCCTGGGTTAAAGGCTAAGAAAAAATATGTACGTACTGGTTGGGGAGGGGCTGAAAATTATGTCCAACTTTTTGACACTATCGAGCAAAATGGGGTTGCGCTTGAAGTAACACCCTATTTCCTAATCAACGTGTCTGGGGAGGGAGAAGGTTTTTCCATGTGGAGCCCGACACCTTGTGATGTTTTGGCGACAGATTGGGTAGAAGTGCATGACTAGACGTGTACTCATTACAGGCGTTAGTTCAGGGATTGGCTTGGCTCAAGCTCGCCTTTTTTTAGAGAAGGGTTATCAAGTTTATGGAGTTGACCAAGGCAAAAATCCACTCATACAGGGTGATTTCCACTTTTTACAGAGAGATTTGACCTTGGACTTGGAGCCTATTTTTGACTGGTGTCCTCAGGTGGATGTTTTGTGCAATACTGCTGGAGTTTTGGATGACTACAAACCACTTTTGGAACAAACGGCGCAGGAAATTCAAGAGATTTTTGAAATCAACTACATGATTCCTGTTGAATTGACTCGTTATTATTTGACACAAATGTTGGAGCATAAAAAAGGGACCATTATCAATATGTGTTCCATCGCTTCGAGCCTAGCAGGAGGCGGTGGACACGCCTATACTTCTTCGAAGCACGCCCTAGCTGGCTTTACCAAGCAGTTGGCTCTAGACTATGCAGAAGCTGGGATTCAGGTCTTTGGGATTGCTCCAGGAGCTGTCAAGACGGGTATGACCGCTGCGGACTTTGAACCAGGTGGTTTAGCGGACTGGGTGGCTAGTGAAACGCCAATCAAACGTTGGATTGAGCCAGAGGAAGTAGCAGAAATCAGCCTTTTCTTAGCAAGTGGAACAGCAAGCGCCATGCAAGGACAAATCTTGACAATAGATGGTGGTTGGTCTCTGAAGTAGGAGTAGTTGGATGGAAATCAAAAATCACTTTGGAGTCTATGGTGTTTGCTTTAAAAATGGGAAGTTACTCTGCATTGAAAAAACGAGAGGCCCTTATCAACATCGGTATGATCTACCTGGAGGCAGCCAGCAACTTGGTGAAGGACTGACGGAAACTCTGATTAGAGAAGTTTTGGAAGAGACGGGATATACTGTTAGAAGCTACTCCAATCCTCGAATCTACTATGTTTTTGTCAGGGAAGAGTTAACAAATTTTATGGTTCACCATGTCATGACATTGTATGATGTTGAGATAAACGAGAAGGCATCTCAAGTGAATATTTCTGAAACTGTCTCTGATGGTATGAATGATTCTCTTGGATATGTTTGGAAGGCAATTCAAGAAATTACAGAAGAAAATGCATCGCCATTAGTCTTGAAGGTTAAGTCTGAATTATTAGGATTTCCAGAACTGGACAAGACTTCTTACATGAATTGGAAGGTGAATGATGAGAAACCAACTTGCCCTTAGTGGCGAAAAACTTGATGAAAAAGTTTACCCACAACTATTTCACCACATTGGAATGATTCGTGGGGAATACTTGTTGAGGGAGCTCAATCAAAACATCCTATTACCAAGTTGTCAGCAATTTGTAAAAGATTATCTAGAGACTATTTGCTCCTTGTACTCAGATGAAGAAGTCTGGTATCGTTTTTCTGAATTAACGAATACAGAAGCTAATTGTTTAGAGGGAACTAAACAGCATTTTGACGAACGTCATCCTTTGTTTGGATATAGAGGAACTAGGCGTTTACTGGCGTGTCCGGATGAATTTCAGGCTGAGGCAAATGTCGTTACAGAAGTTTATCAAACCAATCCCAATCTGTCTGTTATCTTTCCTTTTGTGAATGATGCTGAGCAGTTAAAGCAAGCTATTATAGTATTACGTGAGCATGGTTTCACTGGAAAAATTGGCACAATGATTGAATTACCGTCAGCGTATTTCGACTTGGACAGAATACTGGAAACGGGCATTTCAAAAATTGTAGTTGGAATGAATGATTTGACTTCTTTTGTTTTTGCGACTGTGAGAAATAG
Source organism: bacterium (assembly GCA_905221125.1). Lineage (GTDB taxonomy): Bacteria > Bacillota > Bacilli > Lactobacillales > Streptococcaceae > Streptococcus. The sequence continues at coordinate 88,679 of CAJNBY010000002.1, forward strand.
TCAATGGCATGATATGGAAAGTCCAATAATGTTAGAAATGCTGAGACAGATGCAGGATAAAGCAAGGATGAAAAGGATTGACTTTGCTGTGGCAGGTTATCTGAATGTTTCTTTCATACAAAAAATGAATCAGATGGGGATCAAGTGTATTATCCACTATAGTTCTATTCCAGAGATTTTTGATTTAGAGATTGACCATCCAGACCACCTCAAACGTGTAAAAGAAGTAAGTAAAAAATTACAAAGGAGCAACCTATGACACCTCAAGAAATGTGGAATGCCTACAAGCAAATCAATCCCTCAATTGGAGATGAGATAGATGCCTGGGCTTTTGGAGTGGAAGCAGATCTCTTGGCAGATTTGGTACTGAGAGGCGAAAAGACAGCAACTGCCTCGGCCTACGACCTTTATGCACTAGAAGACGAACCCCTTCCGCAAGAAGGAACCTTTGATGTCATTTTAGACAGTCAAAATCAGGCTGTCTGCATTGTCGAAATTACAAAGATTTCTGTTGAACCCTTTCATCAAGTTTCTGCTGACCATGCCTATAAGGAAGGTGAGGGAGACAAATCTTTAGCCTATTGGCGCCATGTTCATGAGGACTTTTTCACTGAGTGGATGAGGAAGGCAGGCCTGACTTTTACACCTGACAGCAAGGTCGTTTTGGAAGAATTTCGCAAGGTCTACCCACTTTAGACTGCAGAAGGAAGAAAGTTTTGGAAATTACCTTCCAATCCTTTTTTCTTAGGCAAAACATGATATAATAAGTTTGTTTGAAGAAGAGCTCTAGCTCTTAAACTTAGATAGGAGAAAATTATGCAAGCAGTTGAACATTTTATTAAGCAATTTGTTCCTGAACACTATGATTTATTTTTAGACTTGAGTCGTGAGACCAAGACGTTTTCTGGGAAGGTAACCATCACTGGTCAAGCACAGAGTGACCGTATTTCCCTTCATCAAAAAGATTTGGAAATCGTTTCTGTAGAAGCTGCAGGTCAAGCTCGTCCATTTACAGTTGACCATGAAAATGAAGCTCTTCATATCGAATTGGCTGAGGCTGGTCAAGTTGAAGTGGTTCTTGCCTTTTCAGGAAAAATCACAGACAACATGACAGGGATTTATCCTTCTTATTACACAGTTGATGGTGTCAAGAAGGAAGTCTTGTCTACTCAGTTCGAGAGCCATTTTGCGCGTGAAGCCTTCCCATGTGTGGATGAGCCAGAAGCCAAAGCAACTTTTGACCTCTCTCTACGTTTTGACCAAGCAGAAGGTGAATTGGCCTTGTCAAACATGCCTGAGATTGATGTTGAAAACCGTAAAGAAACAGGTATTTGGAAGTTTGAAACAACACCTCGCATGTCTTCTTACTTGTTGGCCTTTGTTGCTGGTGATTTGCAAGGTGTGACGGCTAAAACTAAAAACGGTACCCTCGTTGGTGTTTACTCAACCAAAGCCCACCCACTATCTAACCTTGATTTCTCACTGGACATCGCCGTTCGCTCAATTGAGTTCTACGAAGATTACTATGGAGTCAAGTACCCAATTCCTCAATCTCTCCACATCGCCCTTCCTGATTTCTCATCAGGTGCTATGGAAAACTGGGGTCTTGTGACCTACCGTGAAGTTTACTTGGTTGTCGATGAGAATTCTACATTTGCCAGTCGTCAACAAGTTGCCCTTGTAGTGGCACATGAGTTGGCTCACCAATGGTTTGGTAACCTCGTTACTATGAAATGGTGGGATGACCTTTGGCTCAATGAAAGCTTCGCTAACATGATGGAGTACGTCTGTGTGGATGCTATCGAGCCAAGTTGGAATATCTTTGAGGATTTCCAAACAGGTGGTGTTCCGTCTGCCTTGAAACGTGACGCGACGGATGGTGTTCAGTCTGTTCACGTCGAAGTTAAACACCCAGATGAAATCAATACGCTATTTGATGGCGCTATCGTCTATGCTAAAGGAAGCCGCCTCATGCACATGCTTCGTCGTTGGCTAGGTGATGCTGATTTTGCTAAAGGTTTGCACGCTTACTTCGAAAAACATCAATACAGCAATACAATTGGCCGTGACCTTTGGGATGCCCTTGGTCAAGCGTCAGGACGTGATGTTGCAGCCTTCATGGATTCTTGGTTGGAACAACCTGGCTACCCAGTACTTACTGTCAAAGTTGAAAATGATGTCTTGAAGATTTCACAAAAACAATTCTTTATCGGTGAGAACGAGGACAAGAACCGTCTCTGGGTTGTACCACTCAATAGCAACTGGAAAGGCATGCCAGATACACTTGAAACTGAAAGTATTGAAATCCCTGGTTACTCAGCTCTTCTTGCAGAAAACAAAACAGCCCTTCGTCTCAATACTGAAAATACAGCCCACTATATTACAGACTACCAAGGAGACTTGTTAGATGCTGTTCTTGCTGACCTAGTTGAGCTTGATAACACAAGCAAACTGCAAATCGTCCAAGAACGTCGCTTGCTTGCTGAAGCAGGGCACATTTCTTATGCTGAATTGCTTCCAGTCCTTGATAAACTTGCTAAGGAAGAGTCGTACCTTGTGGTTTCAGCTGTTTCTCAAGTGATTTCTGCCCTTGAGCGCTTTATCGACGAAGGAACAGAAGCTGAAACAGCCTTCAAAGCACTGGTTGCTAAATTGGCTCGTCACAACTATGATCGTCTTGGTTTCGAAGCTAAAGATGGAGAATCAGACGAGGATGAATTGGTTCGTCAGTTAGCCATTTCTATGATGATTCGCTCAAATGATGCAGAAGCTAGTCAAGTCGCTAGCCAAATCTTCACAGTCCACAAGGAGAATCTTGCAGGACTTCCAGCAGCCATTCGTTCACAAGTTCTGATCAATGAGATGAAACATCATGAGACTAAAGACTTGTTAGTCCTTTATCTTGATACTTATACGCACGCAACAGATGCTGTCTTTAAACGTCAGTTGGCAGCTGCTCTTGCCTATAGTAAAGATGCGGACAATATCCAAACCTTGATTGCTTCTTGGAAGGACAAATTTGTGGTCAAACCACAAGACTTGTCTGCTTGGTACTTCCAGTTCTTAAACCATCAAGCAACTCAGGAAACAGCATGGTCTTGGGCGCGTGAAAACTGGGCTTGGATCAAGGCAGCTCTTGGAGGAGATATGAGCTTTGATAGCTTTGTTATCCTTCCTGCTCATGTATTTAAGACAGAGCAACGCTTGGCGGAATACAAGGAGTTCTTTGAGCCACAACTTTCTGATCTTGCTCTTAGCCGTAATATCGGCATGGGAATCAAGGAAATTGCAGCGCGTGTTGACTTGATTAACCGTGAAAAAGCTGCAGTGGAAGCAGTTGTTCTTCAATACGGAACTAAATAATCAAGACTAAATAAAAGAAAACTCAGCTATCTCATGTAAAATGCAGAGAGTTGAGTTTTTTTTAAGGCAAATTTGGTATAATGGTCTTAATAAGGAGGAGTTTCTCATGATAAAAATCTTATTAGTTGAGGATGACCTAGGCCTGTCAAATTCAGTATTTGACTTTTTGGACGACTTTGCGGATGTTATGCAGGTGTTTGATGGAGAAGAAGGTCTCTACGAAGCTGAAAGTGGCGTCTATGACTTGATTTTGCTCGATTTGATGTTGCCAGAAAAAAATGGTTTCCAAGTCTTGAAAGAATTGCGTGAAAAGGGAATTACAACTCCAGTTCTGATCATGACTGCCAAGGAAAGTTTGGATGATAAGGGACATGGATTTGAACTGGGAGCAGATGATTATCTGACCAAACCTTTCTACCTAGAAGAACTCAAAATGCGGATTCAGGCCCTTCTCAAACGTTCAGGTAAGTTTAATGAAAACACCTTGACTTATGGAAATATTGTGGTTAATCTGTCAACCAATACCGTTAAGGTTGAAGATACTCCCGTCGAATTGCTGGGGAAAGAGTTCGATTTACTGGTTTATTTCCTTCAAAATCAAAATGTTATTTTGCCGAAGACTCAGATTTTTGACCGTCTATGGGGATTTGATAGTGACACAACGATTTCGGTTGTCGAAGTCTATGTTTCAAAAGTCCGTAAGAAATTAAAAGGAACCACTTTTGCAGAGAATTTGCAAACCTTGCGCAGTGTTGGGTATATTTTAAAAGATGTTCAGTAAACTAAAAAAAACATGGTATGCGGATGACTTTAGTTATTTTATCCGCAACTTTGGTGTCTTCACCCTGATTTTCTCTACCATGACTCTGATTATTTTGCAGGTCATGCATTCGAGTCTCTATACTTCGGTGGATGATACGCTCCATGGCTTGAGTAACAATCCTCAGGCAGTTATTCAGCTTGCGGTAAATAGGGCAACAGAAGAGATTAAAGATTTAGAGAATGCCACTACAGATACTAGCAAGACTGAGATAAAACCCAATGTCAGTTCAAATACAGAGGTTATTCTTTTTGATAAGAATTTTACCCAGCTCCTTTCTGGAAATCGATTTTTGGGCTTGGATAAGATTAAGTTAGAGAAGAAAGAACTAGGCCATATCTATCAAATTCAGGTTTTTAATAGCTATGGACAGGAAGAAATCTATCGCATGATTTTGATGGAAACCAATATCAGTTCGGTTTCAACCAATATTAAGTATGCGGCTGTCTTGATTAATACCAGTCAGTTGGAGCAGGCCAGTCAAAAGCATGAGCAACTGATTGTGGTTGTGATGGCTAGTTTCTGGATTTTGTCTTTGCTTGCCAGTCTCTATCTAGCTAGAGTCAGTGTTCGTCCTCTGCTTGAGAGCATGCAGAAGCAGCAGTCCTTTGTAGAAAATGCCAGCCATGAGTTACGAACTCCACTTGCAGTTCTGCAAAATCGTTTAGAGACCCTTTTCCGTAAGCCAGAAGCTACCATTATGGATGTGAGTGAAAGCATTGCATCGAGTTTGGAAGAAGTCCGAAATATGCGTTTTTTGACGACAAACTTGCTGAATTTAGCTCGTAGAGATGACGGAATTAAACCGGAACTTGCAGAAGTTCCAACCAGTTTTTTTAATACGACTTTCACAAACTATGAGATGATTGCTTCGGAAAATGACCGTGTCTTCCGTTTTGAAAATCGCATCCATCGAACGATTGTCACAGACCAGCTTCTCTTGAAGCAGTTGATGACTATCCTATTTGATAATGCTGTCAAGTATACTGAGGAGGATGGTGAAATTGATTTTCTTATCTCGGCGACCGATCGCAATCTGTATTTACTGGTTTCTGATAATGGAGTCGGTATTTCGACAGAAGATAAGAAGAAAATTTTTGATCGTTTTTATCGAGTAGACAAGGCTAGAACCCGTCAAAAAGGTGGTTTTGGTTTAGGATTATCTCTGGCCAAGCAAATTGTAGATGCGCTTAAAGGAACCATTACTGTTAAAGATAATAAACCCAAGGGAACAATCTTTGAAGTGAAGATTGCTATCCACACACCATCTAAAAAGAAAAAATAAAAATATCGCTCCAGATGGGGCGATATTTTGGATTTATCTTCTACGTTTTCGTTTGATAATAGACCGTTGAACTTTTAAAACAAGTAAACTGGATCCGATTGCTGCGGCAAAGGCAAGAGCAGTTGAAAATTTTAATGCTAAAAAGATAAAACTAAAGATAGCAATACAGATACAAAAAACAGCGATATTAACAAAAAATAGGATTTCCTTGAGATTGGCATCAGATTGCGCTTCAGGTGTATAATCTTGATATCGAGGAACCTGCTGGCTTAATTCTTCTTGATAATCTACCTCATAGGATTGTAATTTTCTTACGGGCATTATTCTCTCCTTAACAGTACATACCTATTTTATCATTTTTTCAGCAGAGAATTATTACAGAAAGGTTACAATAAGAATAAAGTCCCTTTTCATTTTTAAAGAATGGCTGATTTTCCAGAAATGTGGTATAATTCTCCTTATGGAAAAGATTATCATTACAGCAACTGCTGAAAGTATTGAACAAGTTGAACAACTACTCGAGGCTGGCGTAGACCGTATCTATGTCGGTGAGAAAGATTTTGGCCTTCGTCTGCCAACAACCTTTAGTTATGACCAATTGCGTGAAATTGCTAAGCTGGTTCATGATGCTGGTAAGGAATTGATTGTTGCGGTTAATGCCCTCATGCACCAAGATATGATGGACCGTATCAAGCCTTTCTTAGACTTTTTGGAAGAAATCAAGACAGACTACATTACGATTGGGGATGCAGGAGTTTTTTACGTAGTCAACCGCGATGGTTATTCCTTTAAGACTATCTACGATGCCTCAACTATGGTGACAAGCAGTCGTCAGATTAACTTCTGGGGACAAAAGGCTGGCGCATCTGAGGCTGTTTTGGCGCGTGAAATTCCATCTGCTGAACTTTTCAAAATGCCAGAAATTTTGGAAATTCCTGCTGAAGTTTTAGTTTACGGTGCTAGTGTTATTCACCATTCTAAACGTCCACTCTTGCAAAACTACTATAACTTTACGCATATCGATGATGAAAAGACGCGTAAACGTGACCTCTTTTTGGCAGAGCCAAGTGATCCTGAGAGCCATTACTCTATCTTTGAAGACAATCATGGTACTCACATCTTTGCCAATAATGACCTTGATTTGATGACCAAATTGACAGAATTGGTAGAGCATGGTTTTACTCATTGGAAATTAGAAGGACTTTACACTCCAGGTCAAAACTTTGTTGAGATTGCAAAACTCTTTATCCAAGCGCGTAGTTTGATCCAAGAGGGCAACTTTAGCCATGACCAAGCCTTCTTGCTGGATGAAGAAGTTCGTAAACTTCACCCTAAAAACCGTTTCCTTGATACAGGATTTTATGACTACGATCCTGACATGGTTAAATAAAGTAAATGGATAGTTGAGAGAAGGAAGAGACAAACATTTCTTCTCTCAATTTTTCTTATTTCTTCATCATTTTCAAAAAATAAGTAGGCTAGGATACTCTATTTGATGGGATTTTTAAGCTAAGTAACGTTCTTGAGTTTGAAAATTATCCCATGTTTGCAGGTGCCAAATGGCCCTTTTTTTGGTATAATTTTTTATAATGGAAACGATTGGTAATCGCTATGTTGTGGTGGATTTAGAGGCAACTAGCACAGGTAGTAAGGCTAAAATTATCCAAGTGGGAATTGTTGTGATTGAGGATGGAAAAATCGTCGATCACTATACGACGGATGTCAATCCACATGAACCTTTGGATGCTCATATCAAAGAACTGACAGGATTGACAGACCAACGTCTGGCGCAAGCACCTGATTTTTCGCAAGTTGCCAGAAAAATTTTTGACTTGGTAGAGGATGGGATTTTTGTAGCCCATAATGTTCAGTTTGATGCCAATCTCTTGGCGGAAAATTTATTTTTTGAAGGCTATGAACTAAGAAATCCTCGTGTTGACACGGTAGAATTGGCTCAGGTCTTTTTCCCGGAACTGGAAAAATATAGTTTGCCGATTTTGTGTCAGGAATTAGGAATTCCTCTAAAACACGCTCACACAGCCCTTTCCGATGCCCAAGCTACAGCAGAATTACTCCTTTTTTTACGAGAAAAGATGGCCCAGCTTCCTAAAGGACTCTTGGAACGCTTGCTGGAGATGGCTGACGCTCTCTTATATGAGTCCTACTTGGTTATTGAAGAAATTTATCGCAACCAATCTATTCTGACTTCTTCTGACTTGGTCGAAGTTCAAGGGCTATATTTCAAGAAACCTGCAACCCCAAATGAGTCACGAAAACTATCTCAAGATTTTTCTAAAAATATTTCTCTGTTGAACCTTGAAGTGAGGGAGGAGCAAGAACGTTTTGCTAAAGAGGTTGGCTTGCTATTGAAAGATGAGCCTGTATCATTAATTCAAGCGCCGACTGGGATTGGGAAAACTTATGGCTATCTCTTACCTGCTTTGTCCCAAGTGGAAAATCGTCAGATTGTCCTTAGCGTTCCGACAAAGATTCTTCAAAATCAAATCATGGAAGAAGAAGGTAAACGTCTCGAGGAAGTATTCCATACAGATATTCATTCTTTAAAAGGACCACAAAATTACCTGAAGTTGGATGCCTTTTATCGTTCCTTACAGGAAAATGATGAAAATCGCTTATTTAGACGCTTTAAAATGCAACTCTTGGTTTGGCTGACAGAGACAGAAACCGGGGATTTGGATGAGATTGGTCAACTCTACCGTTACCAACATTTTCTAAGAGACTTTCGTCATGATGGAAAGTTATCTTCTAAAAGTTTATTTGTAACAGAAGATTTTTGGAAACGAAGTCAAGAAAGGGCACAAGCCTGCAAGCTTTTGGTGACCAATCATGCCTATCTGGTAACCAGACTTGAAGATAATCCTGAATTTGTTAGTGACCGTTTATTGATTATTGATGAAGTCCAAAAAGTTTTGTTGGCCCTAGAAAATCTGCTTCAACATACCTACGATATCCAGTCTATTATTGATTTAGTTGATAAGGCTTTGGTAGGAGAAGAAAATAGGATTCAACAACGAATATTAGAAAGTATTCGCTTTGAGTGTCTCTACTTGATAGAACAATTTCAGTCTGGAAAATCTCGAAAAAATATCTTAGATTCTCTTGCTAATCTCCACCAGTATTTTTCAGAATTAGAAGTAGAAGGCTTTGAGGAACTGGTTCGCTATTTTACGGCTGAAGGTGACTACTGGCTTGAAGCAACTGAAACGAGTCAGAAGAAAATTCAGATTTCTTCTACAAAATCAGGCCGAATTCTCCTATCTTCTTTAGTGCCAAATTCATGTCAAGTCTTGGGAGTGTCGGCCACTCTTGAGATTAGTCAGAGGGTTTCTTTGGCAGACCTTTTAGGCTATCCCGAAGCCAAATTTGTTAAGATTAAAGCTCATAAAAAACAGGATCAAGAAGTGGTCTTGGTCAAAGATTTTCCCCTGGTAACAGAAATCTCCTTAGAAGTTTACGCCAAAGAGGTAGCTGATTTGCTGATGGATGTTCAAGTTTTCCAACAACCGATTTTGGTTCTCTTTACTGCTAAAGACATGCTTCTAGCAGTATCGGATTTACTTCCAGTTAGCCATCTGGCCCAGTATAAAAATGGCGATGTTCATCAACTGAAGAAACGCTTTGAAAAAGGTGAACAACAAATCCTGCTTGGTGCAGCAAGTTTCTGGGAGGGAGTTGATTTTTCAAGTCATACTTTTGTAATTCAAGTTGTACCAAGACTTCCTTTCCAAAATCCCCAAGAGCCCTTGACGAAAAAGATCAATCAGGAACTAATTCAAGAAGGGAAAAATGCCTTTTATGATTATCAATTGCCAATGGCTATTATTCGTTTAAAACAGGCTTTGGGAAGAAGTATGAGACGCGAACATCAACGTTCTTTAACCCTCATTCTGGATAGAAGAATTGTCGGAAAACGATACGGCAAACAAATTGTGACTTCTCTAGCAAAAGAAGCGAGCGTCATAACAATCGCTCAATCTGAAGTTAGTGAGGCTATTGATAGATTTTTAAGTGAACTTTGATAAATAGTATTGTATGAAAGTATAAGGTTAGTGTATATGAAACGTTCTCTCGACTCTAGAGTCGATTATAGTTTGCTCCTGCCAGTATTTTTCCTACTGGTTATTGGTGTGGTAGCTATTTATATAGCTGTTAGTCATGATTATCCAAATAATATTTTACCCATTTTAGGGCAGCAGGTCGCCTGGATCGCCTTGGGGCTTGTGATTGGTTTTATCGTCATGCTCTTTAATACAGAATTTCTTTGGAAAGTGACACCTTTTCTATATATTTTAGGCTTGGGACTCATGGTTCTGCCGATTGTCTTTTATAATCCAAGCTTGGTTGCATCAACGGGTGCCAAAAACTGGGTATCGGTAAATGGTATTACCTTGTTTCAGCCGTCAGAATTTATGAAGATATCTTATATCCTCATGTTGGCTCGTGTGATTGTCCAGTTTACCAAAAAACATAAGGAATGGAGGCGCACAGTTCCGCTGGACTTCTTATTGATTTTCTGGATGATTCTCTTTACCATTCCAGTCCTAGTTCTTTTGGCACTTCAAAGTGACTTGGGGACGGCTTTGGTTTTTGTGGCTATTTTCTCAGGAATCGTTTTGCTATCAGGAGTTTCTTGGAAAATTATTATTCCAGTATTTGTGACTGCGGTAACAGGAATTGCTGGATTCTTAGCCATTTTTATCAGCAAGGATGGTCGTGCTTTTCTCCATCAACTGGGGATGCCGACTTACCAAATCAATCGTATCTTGGCTTGGCTTAATCCATTTGACTTTGCCCAAACAACCACTTACCAACAAGCTCAAGGACAGATTGCCATTGGAAGTGGTGGCTTATTTGGTCAAGGTTTTAATGCTTCGAATTTGCTTATTCCAGTTCGTGAGTCGGATATGATTTTCACGGTGATCGCAGAAGATTTTGGCTTTATTGGTTCTGTCCTTGTTATTGCCCTTTACCTCATGCTCATTTACCGTATGTTGAAGATTACTCTTAAATCAAATAACCAGTTCTATACCTATATTTCCACTGGCTTGATTATGATGTTACTCTTCCACATCTTTGAAAATATCGGCGCTGTGACGGGCTTGCTTCCTTTGACTGGGATTCCACTGCCTTTCATTTCGCAAGGAGGATCGGCTATTATCAGTAATTTGATTGGTGTTGGCTTGCTTTTATCGATGAGTTACCAGACTAATCTAGCTGAAGAAAAGAGTGGAAAAGTCCGATTCAAGCGGAAAAAGGTTGTATTAAAACGAATCAAATAAGGAGAAAATCATGGTTAAAGTAGCAGTTATGTTGGCTCAGGGCTTTGAAGAAATTGAAGCTTTGACAGTTGTGGATGTTTTGCGTCGTGCCAATATCGCTTGTGATATGGTAGGATTTGAAGAGCAAGTGACAGGTTCGCACGCAATCCAAGTCAGAGCAGATCGTGTCTTTGATGGTGATTTATCAGACTATGACATGATTGTCCTTCCTGGAGGGATGCCAGGTTCTGCACATTTGCGTGACAATCAGGCCTTGATTCAAGAATTGCAAAGCTTTGAGCAAGAAGGGAAGAAACTGGCGGCCATTTGTGCAGCGCCAATTGCCCTCAATCAAGCAGGAGTATTGAAAAACAAGAAGTACACTTGTTATGACGGTGTTCAAGAGCAAATTCTTGATGGTCAATACGTCAAGGAAACAGTAGTGGTAGATGGTCATTTGATAACCAGTCGAGGTCCATCAACAGCCCTTGCCTTTGCCTACGAGTTGGTGGAGCAGCTGGGAGGGGACGCAGAGACTCTACGAACAGGAATGCTCTATCGAGATGTCTTTGGTAAAAATCAGTAAAACGGGAGTCAAACTCTCGTTTTTTTATGTGGAAAACTCAGGGAAATCATCGCTTTTTTAACGAAAAAATGGTATAATGAAAGCTATGAAATATCACGATTATATCTGGGATTTAGGTGGAACTTTACTGGATAACTATGAAACTTCAACAGCTGCATTTGTTGAAACTTTGGCACTGTATGATATCTTACAGGATCATGACAGCGTCTATCAAGCTTTAAAGGTTTCTACTGATTTTGCGATTGAGACATTCGCTCCCAACTTAGAGCATTTTTTAGAAAAATACAAGGAAAATGAAGCCAGAGAGCTGGAACACCCGATTTTATTTGATGGAGTTTCTGACTTATTAGCAGACATTTCAAATCAAGGTGGGCGTCATTTTTTGGTTTCTCATCGAAATAATCAGGTCTTGGAAATTTTAGAAAAAACTTCTATAGCAACCTATTTTACAGAAGTGGTGACTTCTAGCTCAGGCTTTAAGAGAAAACCAGATCCTGAGTCTATGATTTATTTAAGAGAAATGTATCAGATTAGCTCTGGTCTCGTCATTGGTGATCGACCAATTGATATCGAAGCCGGGCAAGCTGCTGGACTAGCTACCCACTTGTTTACCAGTATCGTGAATTTAAGACAAGTATTAGACATGTAAGAAAAAGGAATAAGATGACAGAAGAAATCAAAAATCTGCAGGCACAGGATTATGATGCCAGTCAAATTCAAGTTTTAGAGGGCTTAGAGGCTGTTCGTATGCGTCCAGGGATGTATATCGGGTCAACCTCAAAAGAAGGTCTTCACCATCTAGTCTGGGAAATTGTTGATAACTCAATTGACGAGGCCTTGGCAGGATTTGCCAGCCATATTCAAGTCTTTATTGAGCCAGATAATTCGATCACTGTTGTTGATGATGGGCGTGGTATCCCGGTCGATATTCAGGAAAAAACAGGTCGACCTGCTGTTGAGACTGTCTTTACAGTCCTTCACGCTGGAGGAAAGTTTGGCGGTGGTGGCTACAAGGTTTCAGGTGGTCTTCACGGAGTGGGGTCATCAGTTGTTAATGCTCTTTCCACTCAATTAGACGTTCATGTCCACAAAAACGGTAAGATTCATTACCAAGAATACCGTCGTGGTCATGTTGTTGCAGACCTTGAGGTGGTTGGGGACACAGATAGAACTGGAACAACGGTTCACTTCACCCCAGACCCAGAAATCTTCACGGAAACAACAACCTTTGATTTTGATAAATTAAATAAACGGATTCAAGAGTTAGCCTTTCTAAATCGCGGTCTTCAAATCTCCATCACAGATAAGCGCCAAGGTTTGGAACAAACCAAACATTACCATTATGAAGGTGGAATTGCTAGTTACGTTGAATATATCAACGAGAATAAGGATGTTATCTTTGATACACCTATATATACAGACGGTGAGATGGATGATATCACCGTTGAAGTAGCTATGCAGTATACAACGGGCTACCATGAAAATGTCATGAGTTTTGCCAACAATATTCATACCCATGAAGGTGGTACGCATGAACAAGGTTTCCGTACGGCACTAACTCGCGTTATCAACGATTATGCTCGTAAAAATAAGTTACTGAAAGACAATGAAGACAACCTAACAGGGGAAGATGTCCGTGAAGGATTAACTGCAGTTATCTCAGTTAAACACCCAAATCCACAGTTTGAAGGACAAACTAAGACCAAACTGGGAAACAGTGAAGTGGTCAAGATTACTAATCGCCTCTTCAGTGATGCCTTCTCTGATTTCCTCATGGAAAATCCACAGATTGCCAAACGTATCGTGGAAAAAGGGATCTTGGCTGCTAAGGCTCGTGTGGCTGCCAAGCGTGCGCGTGAAGTCACTCGTAAAAAATCTGGTTTGGAAATTTCCAACCTTCCAGGAAAACTAGCAGACTGTTCTTCTAACAATCCTGCTGAAACAGAACTCTTCATTGTCGAAGGAGACTCAGCGGGTGGATCAGCCAAATCTGGTCGTAACCGTGAATTCCAGGCTATCCTTCCAATTCGCGGTAAAATCTTGAACGTTGAAAAAGCTAGCATGGATAAGATTCTAGCCAACGAAGAAATTCGTAGTCTGTTCACAGCTATGGGAACTGGATTTGGTGCAGAATTCGATGTTTCAAAAGCCCGTTACCAAAAGCTCGTTTTGATGACCGATGCCGATGTCGATGGAGCCCATATTCGTACTCTTCTTCTAACCTTGATTTATCGTTATATGAAACCAATACTAGAAGCTGGTTATGTTTATATTGCCCAACCTCCAATCTATGGTGTCAAGGTTGGAAGCGAGATTAAAGAATATATCCAGCCAGGAGCGGATCAAGAAATTAAACTCCAAGAAGCCTTGGCCCGCCATAGTGAAGGACGTGCCAAACCAACCATTCAGCGTTATAAAGGTTTGGGTGAAATGGATGATCACCAGTTGTGGGAAACAACCATGGATCCCGAACATCGTTTAATGGCCAGAGTTTCTGTGGACGATGCTGCAGAAGCAGATAAAATCTTCGATATGTTGATGGGGGATCGAGTAGAGCCTCGTCGTGAGTTTATCGAAGAAAATGCTGTCTATAGTACACTTGATGTCTAAAAAATCGGGAGAAGTAGTTCCCTTGGTCTAAAAAATATGATATAATCATTACGATTGTTTCAAGTAAAAAAGGAGTTTAATATGTCTGCTAGACTAGTAATTTATTTAATAATTGCAGTTGCAGTTTTATTGGTCATTGCCTATGCTATCGCAATCTACGTACGAAAACGCAATGAAAGTAAATTAGCAATTTTAGAAGAGAAAAAAGAAGAGCTATACAATCTTCCAGTTAATGATGAAGTTGAAGCTGTAAAAAATATGCACTTGATTGGACAAAGTCAAGTGACTTTCCGTGAATGGAACCAAAAATGGGTTGACCTATCTCTTAACTCTTTTGCCGATATCGAAAATAATCTTTTCGAGGCAGAAGGTTATAACAATTCATTCCGTTTTTTTAAGGCTAGTCATCAAATTGACCAAATCGAGAGCCAAATTACCTTGATTGAAGAAGATATTGCGGCAATTCGCAATGCATTGGCAGATTTGGAGAAACAAGAGTCTAAAAATAGTGGACGTGTTCTTCATACCTTGGACTTGTTTGAAGAGTTGCAACACCGGGTTGCTGATCATTCTGAAGAATATGGACAAGGTTTGTCTGAAATCGAAAAACAATTGGAAAATATCCAATCAGAGTTTTCTCAGTTTGTAACTTTAAACTCGTCTGGTGACCCAGTAGAAGCTGCTGTGATTTTGGATAATGCTGAAAATCATATCTTGGCTTTGACACATATTGTTGATCGTATACCAGCAGTTGTAACAACATTATCTAAAGAGCTACCTGATCAGTTGGAAGATTTAGAAGATGGCTACCGTAAGCTTTTAGATGCTAATTATCATTTTGCTGAAACGGATATCGAAGCTCGTTTCCAATTGCTTCATGAAGCTCTCAAGAAAAATCATGAGAATATTGCGCAACTAGAATTGGATAATGCCGAGTACGAAAATACTCAAATCCAAGAAGAGATTAATGCACTTTACGATATCTTTACAAGAGAAATTGCGGCACAGAAAGTGGTAGAAGGTTTAGTAGCAACACTTCCTACTTATCTGCAACACATGAAGGAAAATAATGCTTTATTGATAGAAGATATTGAGCGTTTGAGTAAGAACTATTTACTTTCTGAGTCAGATGCAAGTCATGTTCGTCGTTTACAGGGTGAATTAGAAAACTTTGAGACTGCTATTGTTGAGGCAACTTCAAATCAAGATGAACCAACTCAAGCTTATTCAATTCTTGAAGAAAATCTTGAATCTTTACAGGAAAATCTTAAAGAGATTGAAGATGAACAGATTTCAGTTAGTGAACGTCTTGCACGAATTGAGAAAGATGATATCAATGCACGTCAAAAGGCAAATGTATATGTTAATCGTCTCCATACAATCAAGAGATATATGGAAAAACGGAACCTACCTGGTATTCCACAAACTTTCTTGAAGTTATTCTTTACAGCAAGTAATAATACGGAAGATTTAATGGCTGAATTAGAACAAAAATTGGTCAATATAGAGTCAGTTAACCGTGTTTTGGAAATTGCAACGAATGATATGGAAGCTTTAGAAACGGAAACTTATAATATTGTTCAGTATGCAACTTTGACAGAGCAACTCTTACAATATTCGAACCGTTACCGCTCATTTGATGAACGCATTCAAGAAGCCTTTAATGAAGCTTTGGACATTTTTGAGAAAGAATTTGATTATCACGCTTCATTTGACAAGATTTCTCAAGCATTGGAAGTGGCAGAGCCTGGTGTAACCAACCGTTTTGTTACTTCATATGAAAAAACACGTGAGACAATTCGTTTCTAAAATAATAAAAAGATTTGGTTTTGTGAGAAGCAGAACCAAATCTTTTTTATTATTTGTCTATAAAATCTTGTATGATAAGATCTCAAGATAAAAAATTGGAGACGATTTAAAAAGCAAGTCAGAACCTATGTTTGGTCTATAAGGTTCAATAGCTTTCTAATCTCTCCAAAATTTTATTTGATTGGAATCGAAATCCCAATTAATTTTTCTGAGTAGAGGGTTTTGATATTGGCCTCATCAATAGAGTCCTTATCAATTTTACGTTTCAAGAAAAACTCTTGGATGGCTTCGATTTCGGTTTCGCGAATAGCACGGTGTTTATTTGAAATGAGGATTTCATAGTGAAGCGGAGCTTGGGTAAAAATAACATCAGTATTTCCAGCAGAATAGACCTCAACAAGGGTTGCATCTGTACTCTCTAGCTGGCTTTTTACAAGTTGCGAGTGTGAGTTTGTCGTATTGATAAGCTTCATAACATTTCCTCCGATTTTCTAATTCTATTATAGCACTTTTTAAATAAAGTAGCTTGATTTATACTCAATGAAAATCAAAGAGCAAACTAGGAAGCTAGCCGCAGGTTGCTCAAAACACAGTTTTGAGGTTGTAGATAAGACTGACGAAGTCAGTGACTATATCTACGGCAAGGCGAAGCTGACGTGGTTTGAAGAGATTTTCGAAGAATATTAGTCAATCTTATGCTGTTTTTTCCAAGATTGGATGGCCCATTTATGGCTACCACGTTTGAGGTTTTCAATAGCCTCGTCAATAGGGAACCAGGCGATATGATTAAAGTCTTCTAGTGGTTTTTGAACTTCCTTGAAAGAAGTCGCTTCATAGAGGTAGGCAGGATTGTAGTAGTAGGTATCACGGTGGCGAGAGTAGAAATATTCATCAGCTTGTCCGTAATAGGTACCAATTTCAGCTGTGAAGCCAAGTTCTTCAATCAATTCACGCTTTAGGGCCTCCTGATGATTTTCACCTGCTTCAATTTCGCCACCTGGTAAGAACCAAGCGCCATTAGGCGCTTGAACAAGAACAATTTGTTTTTGTTCAGCGTCAGGGATAACTGCATACACTCCATAGCGTGCAACATAGTCTGTATTTGCTTTTTTTTCTCCGAAAGTTGGGTTTGCCATTGCATTTTCCTCATTATCTATTATCTTTATTATTATCTTAATGGACAAAGGCCGAGCTGTCAAGAAATTACAGTTATTTTAGTAAAAAAGAAGCAGAAAATTTTCATTTTCTACTCCTTTTCTATAGGATTTATTTTTCTGTTTCAGAAATTTTCACTTCAGCTTTTTTGGCAGACTTAATTTGAATCTTGCCCTTGCTGGTCATAACTGCCTTGAGGTCTTTTTCGCTTGGATTTTCAAGGTAGTAGTCAGTGATTGCGTCCTCAATATAGTCTTGAATAGTACGACGAAGTGGGCGAGCTCCCATTTTTGGATCATAACCGAGGTCAACCAATTTTTCCTTGACCTTGTCTGTCACATCTAAATGAATGTTGTTGCTGGAGAGTCGCTTGTTAACATCAGCTAGCATGAGCTCGACAATCTGAAGGAGATTATCCTTGCTGAGAGCTTTGAACTCGATGATGCCGTCAAAACGGTTCATAAACTCTGGGCTAAAGAAGTTACCGAGTTCACCGAGAACAGAGTTGGTACGTCCTTCGCGAGCTGCCCCGAAACCAACGCTGGCTTCGGCCTTACCTGTACCTGCATTTGAGGTCATGATAATAATGGCATCCTTAAAGCTGACGGTACGTCCTTGCCCATCTGTCAAACGACCATCATCCAAGACTTGAAGGAACATGTGCATAACATCAGGGTGAGCTTTTTCCACTTCATCGAGAAGGATGAGAGAATATGGATTGCGACGAACTTTTTCAGTTAATTGCCCAGCCTCATCATAGCCAACATAACCTGGAGGGGCTCCGACCAACTTAGCTACACTGTGTTTTTCCATGTATTCACTCATGTCAAAGCGAATCATGCTGTCAGCAGAACCAAAGAGTTCGATGGCTAGTTGTTTGGAAAGTTCTGTCTTACCGACACCAGTTGGGCCAACAAAGAGGAAGCTTCCGATGGGGCGATTAGGAGTCCCAAGTCCAACACGATTACGGCGAATAGCCTTGGCAATCTTATCGACAGCATCGTCTTGTCCAATAACATGAGATTTGAGGTCTTCGGCTAGATGGATGAGTTGAGATTGTTCTTTCTCTTTCAAATCCCCAACAGGGATGTTGGTTTTCTGCTCTATAATGTGCTCAATGGTTTTCTCACTGATGATAGGAGTATCTTGGTCCGTAACCTTTTTCTTTTGCATTTCCTTATATTTAGCAATCTGATCACGGAAGTAGGCAGCCTTTTCAAAATCTTCCTCTCGTGTAGCCTGAGATTTGAGATTTTCAGCCTCAATCAATCGCTGATCAATCACTTTAGGATCTACAAAATTTAAGGTCAAGTTCATCTTAGAACCTGCTTCATCTAAGAGGTCAATGGCCTTGTCAGGCAAGAAGCGATCTTGGATGTAGCGATTGGAAAGAGTTGCAGCTGCTTCAATTGCGGCATCGGTATACTGAACGTGATGGTAGTCTTCGTATTTCTTTTGAATCCCTTTGAGGATAGTGATTGTTTCTTCCACTGTTGGCTCATCCACCTTAACGGGTTGCATACGACGCTCTAGGGCAGCATCTTTTTCAATGATACGGTATTCATTGAGGGTAGTAGCACCGACCAATTGTAGTTCCCCACGAGCAAGGGCTGGCTTGAGGATATTTCCTGCGTCCATATTGCCATCGCCCGCAGAACCAGCACCGACAATTTCATGGATTTCATCTATAAAGAGGATGATGTCCTCACGTTTGCGAATTTCTTCCATGAGTTTTTGCATGCGTTCTTCAAATTGTCCACGGATACCCGTTCCTTGAACCAAGCTAACCACATCTAGACGGATGACCTGTTTACCTTGAAGTTTATGTGGAACATCACCATCAACGATTTTTTGAGCTAGACCTTCGACAACGGCAGTTTTTCCGACACCAGGTTCACCGATAAGAACAGGATTATTCTTGGTTCTACGATTGAGAATCTCAATGACACGGATAATCTCATCGTCGCGCCCAATAACAGGGTCAATATCTCCACGACGGGCAATCTCAGTTACGTTGATACCAAATTCTTCTAGCAGGCCTTTTTCTTGGCTAGGAGGCGGAGTTTGGGCAGATCCACGATTTTGGGAACCATAACCGCCGTTTCCACCGTAACCTCCACCTGATTGGGTTGGGGGAATAGGAGGAGTGTTGTTAGAAGGTCTGAAATTGTTTAGATCATTGAAGAAATCACCAAAGGGATCGAAGTCACGATTATTTAGATCTGTCATTCCTTTAAAGAGACTGTTGTTAGGATCAGTCTTGATAATCTTGTAGCAGTTTTGACAGAGGTCAATTTGTTTTTGTTTTCCATTGAGATTGGTGTAAAGATGAATTGTTGAGTCGTTGATTTTACAGTTTTGACAAAGCATACATCTACCTCATTTCTTTCTTTAGCCTGACCTGTTTAAAGGTCAAAAATAGTCAAATTTCTATACTCTCATTATAACAGGATTGGGGTGTAAAGCAAGTAAAAAGATTGCAGCTTTGAGAAGTTGTTACAATGAAAATCTTTGTAAATTTGGACTATAAAAAAATCCTATTTGTGAGACAAAAAGGATTTTGGTTAGACATGCAAGGACAATCCCAGCTTGTTTTAGATTAGTAGAGAAGTTCGTAAATCTCCATTGCAATCAAGTCAATGCTATCAAAAGTATACGTTTCGCGAGCTTCTACATCACGAAGGGTAAAGATTGATCCGTTTTCTTCGTCGTGGCTGTATGCAACTTCTGCAACAACAACTCCTTCGCGTTCAAAATTACGTTTTAAATTTCCGCCGTCTTTTGCCATTGCTTCAAGGCGGTTGATGATTCTAACCAAATGTGATTCCATTTTGATTCTCCTTCATTTCTTATCGTTACTATTTTACCATAAAGGAGGCCAACTTGACTAGAAAAAACTAAGATTTCTCGCTAATTCTACTAGCTTAAAGTTTTTTTGAATAAATCGGATAAAAGGTTTGAATTTTAATTCAATACATGTTATAATCATACAGTATTCTATTTTAGAAAGCAGTGTGACTATGAATTTTTCTTTTTTACCTAAGTATTTACCTTATTTTAACTACGGGGCTGTTGTGACGGTTCTCATTTCTATCTGTGTTGTCTTTTTGGGAACTATTTTGGGTGTTGTCTTGGCTTTTGGGCAACGTTCAAAGTTTAAACCGCTTGTTTGGCTCGCCAACTTGTACGTTTGGATTTTCCGTGGGACACCGATGATGGTTCAGATTATGATTGCCTTTGCTCTTATGCATATCAATGCTCCGACTATTCAGGTTGGGATTTTGGGTGTTGATCTTTCTCGCTTGATTCCAGGGATTTTGATTATCTCTATGAACAGTGGTGCGTATGTTTCTGAGACTGTTCGTGCCGGAATCAATGCGGTTCCAAAAGGTCAGCTAGAGGCGGCTTATTCGCTAGGGATTCGTCCTAAAAATGCGATGCGCTATGTGATTTTGCCACAAGCAATCAAAAATATCTTGCCAGCATTGGGGAACGAATTTATCACCATTATCAAGGATAGTTCCCTCTTATCAGCTATTGGTGTTATGGAGTTGTGGAATGGGGCTACAACAGTTTCTACAACAACCTATCTACCTTTAACACCACTTTTATTTGCAGCCTTTTACTACTTAATTATGACTTCTATTTTGACAGTGGCCTTGAAAGCTTTTGAAAAACGTATGGGACAAGGAGATAAGAAATAATGACAGAAACCTTGATAAAAATTGAAAATTTACATAAATCATTTGGAAAGAATGAAGTATTGAAGGGCATCAACCTCGAGATTAAAAGAGGAGAAGTTGTCGTTATCATTGGTCCTTCAGGAAGTGGGAAATCTACCTTGCTTCGCTCTATGAATTTGTTGGAAGAAGCAACCAAGGGGAAGGTTATCTTTGAGGGAGTCGATATTACGGACAAGAAGAATGACCTCTTTGCCATGCGTGAGAAGATGGGGATGGTTTTCCAACAATTTAACCTCTTTCCTAATATGACTGTGATGGAAAATATTACCTTGTCACCTATCAAGACCAAAGGTGAAAGCAAGGCAGTTGCTGAGAAGAGAGCCCAAGAGCTGTTGGAAAAAGTTGGTTTACCAGATAAGGCAACTGCTTATCCACAGAGTTTGTCAGGTGGCCAGCAACAACGGATTGCCATCGCGCGTGGTTTGGCAATGGAACCAGATGTTTTGCTCTTTGATGAGCCGACTTCAGCCTTGGACCCTGAGATGGTTGGAGAAGTTCTGGCTGTTATGCAAGACCTAGCCAAGTCAGGAATGACTATGGTTATCGTAACACATGAGATGGGATTTGCCCGTGAGGTGGCAGACCGTGTCATTTTTATGGCAGACGGTGTGGTTGTTGAAGACGGAACACCTGAACAGATTTTTGAACAAACCCAAGAACAACGGACGAAAGACTTCTTGAGTAAGGTTTTATAATCTATTTTAAAATTTCAAGACAAGATTAGTGAAAAGCTCGACCTGAGCTTTTTCTTATAGTTTGAAACTATAGGATTGCCTAGGAAAGAAGTGTTAGAGGGTACTAGCAGTTTTTGGTATAATGGAAGATATTTGAAAGAAAAGAGAATTGATATGACACAGATTATTGATGGGAAAGCTTTAGCGGCCAAATTGCAGGGGCAGTTGACTGAAAAGACTGCAAAACTAAAAGAAGAAACAGGTCTAGTACCTGGTTTGGTAGTGATTTTGGTTGGGGACAATCCAGCCAGCCAAGTCTACGTTCGCAACAAGGAACGTTCTGCCCTTGCGGCTGGTTTCCGAAGCGAAGTAGTGCGAGTTCCAGAGACCATTACCCAAGCGGAATTGTTAGACCTGATTGCTAAATACAATCAAGATTCAGCTTGGCATGGGATTTTGGTTCAGTTGCCTTTACCAAAGCACATTGATGAAGAGGCAGTTCTATTGGCTATTAACCCAGAAAAGGATGTGGATGGTTTTCATCCTCTAAATATGGGCCGTCTTTGGTCTGGTCATCCAGTCATGATTCCATCAACACCTGCAGGGATTATGGAGATGTTTCATGAATATGGAATCGATTTAGAAGGTAAAAATGCGGTCGTCATCGGTCGTTCAAACATTGTTGGAAAACCCATGGCCCAGCTTCTTTTGGCTAAGAATGCAACAGTGACCTTGACCCACTCACGGACTCATAATCTCGATAAGGTTGCTGCAAAAGCGGATATTCTTGTGGTCGCAATCGGTCGTGCCAAATTTGTGACTCCTGACTTTGTTAAACCAGGTGCGGTAGTCATTGACGTTGGGATGAACCGCGATGAAAATGGCAAGCTCTGTGGGGATGTTGATTATGATGCGGTTGCACCACTTGCTAGCCATATCACACCAGTGCCTGGAGGTGTCGGCCCTATGACCATTACTATGCTAATGGAGCAAACTTATCAAGCAGCAGTTCGGACATTGGATAGAAAATAAGAGAAAGAATTTGCTGAAGATAGTGTATTTTCAATAGCTATATCTAAAATGGCATACAATAGTTGTAAAAATAAGATTATCAAAGGAGGTCTGCGCCTCTTTTTTGTTGTATAATGGAGTGAGGTGATTAGATGATTTTAAAAATTTATAATGGGGAATATAGTTTACAATGGGATGGAATATACTACTTAGCACTAATTGATTATCCAAATATTCAAGAGTGGGAATTAGAAAAAATTGCTAAATTTATAGCTTACGAAAAACTTCATAAACGTCAAACAAGTATTGAGTGTGCTGATTCTTGTTTAAAAAAAGAAATTTTAGATTACATCTGTCAGCATCCCTTTCTTCCACCATTTACCCCTACAGATAAAAGAGTAGCCTCGACTTATGATCTACATAAGAGGTTAGTGACTTCAGACTACTGTAGTCATACTACGACTATAGATGCAGCGATTTCTATCTTTAAAACAGGTCAGCTCTTATCTGCTGTGAAAGCCTTTGGGCGAGATGCTGAGGAGTTGGTTTTGGATAGTCGAAATGCTGCATCGGATCCGATAGATTATTTTGACTATGTCATGTTAGGGTGGTCAAATACAAGTTCTGGTTATCGATTAGCGATGGAGCGTTTTTTAGGTCGAGCTCCTTCAAAGAAAGAATTACAAGACAAGTTTATTCCTGGAGTGAGTTTTCATTTTATCTATACAGATTTAATTAAAGTTACTGGTTATATTTTTGATGGCTACCATGTTGCAAAAATTAAGGACATGTTGAATTTATTTAGTGAGTTGTATATTTGCATTATTCCAACTCAAAATAAGATCCAATTTGAAAATATTATTCCAACTAAAATACAAGATAGGGTTCATTATCTTGACTATGCTGGAGAAGACTTAGAAGAGTGGACTAAGAAAGTATATCAAGTTGTTTTAAAACAATCAGATAAAGGATAGTTGAGGAAAAAACGATGAAAGTGATTGATCAAGCTTTACTAGAAAAAGTTATTATTGAACGTTCTCGTACAAGTCATAAAGGAAATTACGGTCGTCTGCTGTTGCTTGGTGGGACCTATCCGTATGGTGGTGCTATTATCATGGCTGCTTTAGCAGCTGTGAAAAGCGGTGCAGGATTGGTAACCGTTGGAACGGATAGAGAAAATATCCCTGCTCTACACAGCCATTTACCTGAGGCTATGGCCTTTGTTCTTCAAGACCAGCAATTGTTAAAAGAGCAGTTGGAGAAGGCAGAAGTTGTCTTGTTGGGCCCTGGTTTACGAGACGAAACTTTTGGAGAAGAACTAGTCAAACAGGTCTTTGCTAGCTTAAGACAGAATCAGATTTTGATTGTAGACGGAGGGGCCTTAACCATCCTTGCTAGAGCAAGTTTGTCATTTCCTTCCAGTCAGATTATCCTAACTCCCCACCAAAAAGAATGGGAAAAACTGTCTGGAATTACGATTGAAAAGCAAAATGAAGATGCAACAGCTAGTGCCCTGACTTCTTTTCCTCAAGGAACAATTTTGGTGGAGAAAGGTCCGGCTACTCGTATTTGGCAGGTTGGCCAGTCTGATTATTACCAGTTACAGGTTGGTGGTCCCTATCAGGCTACTGGGGGAATGGGAGATACACTAGCTGGGATGATAGCAGGATTTGCGGGCCAGTTTAAACAAGCTAGTCTCTACGATCGAGTGGTAGCAGCGACTCATCTTCATTCAGCTATAGCCCAAGAATTAGCTCAAGAACATTATGTTGTCTTACCGACGGAAATCAGCTCTTATCTTCCCAAAATAATGAAAAAAATATCTCAAAAAGGCACCTGATCGTTTCAGGCGCCTTTGTATTTTTTAGAAAAATCCTTTAATCTTTCCAACGAGGCCATCTAGACCTTCAGAACCAGAAATCAACTGCTGAGCTTGAGAGAAGTATTCTCCAAGTTGTTCTTGGTTTTCTGCAACAAATGTTTTTGCAGCTTCGAAATCTTTTGTCTCGATTAGTTCTTTTACTTGATTAAACAAATCTAATGGGTTCATCTTAGTTCTCCTTTTCTATACTTACCTATTTAACCATCTTTATGATAAAAAATCAACTCTAGCAGGATTTCTTCGAGAACGGTTATCGGTTTCAATTTTCAGATGAATATTAAGCCTTTACATGGTATAATAGAAGTAGCTCTTTAATGGAGGTGTTTGAGTGGAAAATCTGAAAAAAATGGCAGGTATCAAGGCTGCTGAGTTTGTCAAGGATGGCATGGTTGTCGGACTGGGAACGGGGTCTACTGCCTATTATTTCGTAGAAGAAATCGGTCGTCGGATTAAGGAGGAAGGGTTGCAGATTACAGCTGTAACGACTTCTAGTGTGACTAGTAAACAGGCTGAAGGTCTTAACATCCCGCTAAAGTCTATTGACCAAGTAGACTTGGTTGATGTGACGGTTGACGGAGCGGATGAAGTAGATAGCCAGTTTAACGGAATCAAAGGCGGTGGTGGTGCCCTTCTGATGGAGAAGGTTGTCGCAACGCCCTCAAAAGAATATATTTGGGTGGTAGACGAAAGCAAACTAGTTGAGAAATTGGGCGCTTTTAAACTGCCTGTAGAAGTAGTTCAGTATGGTGCAGAACAGGTCTTCCGTCGTTTTGAGCGAGCTGGCTACAAACCAAGTTTCCGTGAAAAAGACGGTCAACGTTTTGTGACCGATATGCAGAATTTTATCATTGACCTTGCCTTGGATATCATTGAAGATCCAATTGCTTTCGGACAAGAATTGGACCATGTCGTTGGTGTTGTAGAGCACGGCTTATTCAACCAAATGGTGGATAAGGTAATCGTTGCTGGACGAGACGGGGTTCAGATTTTAACTTCAACAAAAACAAGATAACTAAAATAATAAGGAGATACACTATGTCAAAATTTAATCGTATTCACTTGGTGGTATTGGATTCTGTAGGAATCGGTGCTGCACCAGATGCCAATAACTTTGTCAATGCAGGGGTTCCAGACGGAGCTTCTGACACACTGGGACACATTTCAAAAACAGTTGGTTTGAATGTGCCAAACATGGCTAAAATCGGTCTAGGAAATATTCCTCGCGAAACTCCTCTTAAGACTGTTCCAGCTGA
Source organism: bacterium (assembly GCA_905221125.1). Lineage (GTDB taxonomy): Bacteria > Bacillota > Bacilli > Lactobacillales > Streptococcaceae > Streptococcus. Next base: position 114,149 of record CAJNBY010000002.1, read on the forward strand.
AAGCAATCCAACAGGTTATGCAACAAAATTGGAAGAAGTATCCCTTGGTAAGGATACCATGACTGGACACTGGGAAATCATGGGACTCAATATTACTGAGCCTTTCGATACTTTCTGGAACGGATTCCCAGAAGAAATTCTGACAAAAATCGAAGAATTCTCAGGACGTAAGGTCATTCGTGAAGCTAATAAACCATACTCTGGTACGGCTGTTATCGATGATTTCGGACCACGTCAGATGGAAACTGGAGAGTTGATTATCTATACTTCAGCTGACCCTGTCTTGCAAATTGCTGCTCACGAAGACATTATTCCTTTGGATGAATTGTACCGTATTTGTGAATACGCTCGTTCGATTACTCTTGAGCGTCCTGCCCTTCTTGGTCGTATCATTGCTCGTCCTTATGTAGGTGAACCAGGTAACTTCACTCGTACAGCTAACCGTCGTGACTTGGCCGTTTCTCCATTTGCACCAACTGTTTTGGATAAATTGAACGAAGCAGGTATCGATACTTACGCTGTTGGAAAAATCAACGATATCTTTAACGGTGTGGGTATCAACCACGACATGGGCCACAACAAGTCAAATAGTCATGGAATTGATACACTATTGAAGACCATGGGCCTTGCTGAGTTTGAAAAAGGATTCTCATTCACAAACTTGGTGGACTTTGATGCCCTTTACGGCCACCGCCGCAATGCTCATGGTTACCGTGATTGCTTGCATGAGTTTGATGAACGCTTGCCTGAAATTATCGCAGCCATGAGAGAGAACGACCTTCTCTTGATTACTGCGGACCATGGAAATGACCCAACTTATGCAGGAACAGACCACACTCGTGAATATATTCCATTGTTGGCTTACAGCCCTGCCTTCAAAGGAAATGGTGTCATTCCAGTCGGACATTTTGCAGATATCTCAGCGACTGTTGCCGATAACTTTGGTGTTGAAACTGCCATGATTGGGGAAAGTTTCTTAGATAAATTGGTATAAGATGACGCGCTATGCTTTGCTTGTGAGAGGTATTAATGTTGGTGGCAAGAATAAGGTCGTCATGGTGGAGCTTCGGCAAGAATTGACAGACTTGGGACTTGAAAAGGCTGAAAACTACATCAACAGTGGCAATATTTTCTTTACTTCGAGAGTCCCCAAAGCTCAATTGGTTGAAAAATTAGAGGATTTCTTTGAAGTCCATTATCCATTTATTCAGAGCTTTTCCCTACTGAGCCAAGAAGACTATGAAACAGAAGTGGAGAATCTACCCGCTTGGTGGAGCAGAGACTTGGCGCGAAAGGATGTTCTCTTTTACACTGAGGGCTTGGATGTGGACCAAGTCATAATAACAGTTGAAAGTTTAGAGCTGAAAGATGAGGTGCTTTATTTTGGAAAACTTGGGATTTTCTGGGGGAAATTCTCTGAAGAATCCTACTCTAAGACAGCCTATCACAAGCACCTACTCAAAATGCCATTCTATCGCCATATTACCATTCGCAATGCTAAAACTTTTGACAAAATAGGTCAAATGCTAAAAACTAAAAAAGGAGACACACAATGACATTTTTAGATAAAATCAATGAAACAGCTACTTTCCTGAAAGACAAGGGAATCCAAGAGCCTGAGTTCGGTCTAATCCTTGGATCAGGACTTGGAGAATTGGCAGAAGAAATCGAAAATCCAGTTGTAGTAGATTATGCTGATATTCCAAACTGGGGCCGTTCAACAGTAGTTGGTCACGCTGGTAAATTGGTATATGGTGAACTGGCAGGTCGCAAGGTCTTGGCTCTTCAAGGTCGCTTCCATTTCTACGAAGGCAATCCTCTGGAAGTCGTGACTTTCCCAGTTCGTGTCATGAAAGTCCTCGGATGTGAAGGTGTCATTGTAACCAATGCGGCTGGTGGTATCGGATTTGGTCCTGGTACTTTGATGGCTATCTCAGACCATATCAATATGACAGGGCAAAATCCATTGATGGGTGAAAACTTGGATGACTTTGGTCCACGTTTCCCAGATATGTCTAAAGCCTACACTCCAGAATATCGTGCTACTGCCCATGAAGTAGCTAAGAAACTTGGTATCAAGCTTGATGAAGGTGTCTATATCGGTGTAACTGGTCCAACTTATGAAACACCAGCAGAGATTCGTGCCTATAAGACATTGGGAGCAGATGCAGTTGGTATGTCTACTGTTCCTGAAGTGATTGTGGCAGCTCACTCAGGCTTGAAAGTTCTAGGAATTTCATGTATTACTAACTTTGCGGCTGGTTTCCAAGAAGAACTCAACCACGAAGAAGTTGTGGAAGTGACTGAACGTGTCAAAGGTGACTTCAAAGGCTTGCTGAAAGCGATTCTTGCTGAATTGTAAAAAACTTGGTGATGGGATTAGACTAGAAATGAAGGTTTTAGTTCTCATCACCTTTAGTAGAGAAGATTGGGTTTGTTGTGATTAAAAGATGAACAAAAATCCAGTCAACTACTATATTTTTACAAAAAATTTGTCACATTCTTATTCATCAATTAGGAGAAATGACTTGGAAATGCGAAATAGTTTACAGGCTTAGTAATCTGATTGGTAAATAGGGGAAAATAAAAGAAAGTTAGAAAAGAATGAAAATCGGTCAACGACTTATGCGTTTTGGCATAAAAAAATTAAGTATAGGAGTTGTATCTGTTGCAGTTGGCTTTGCTTTTTTAGCACCGACAGGAATTTCTGCCAATGAAGGAAGTCCAGTTGTGAAAAACGAAGCTCCTCTAGTCGTAAATGCAACGGATAGTCCGACAAAACTAGAAAATACTGATAAAAAACAGGAAATACCTCTTATAGAGGAAAGGGCGGAAGTTATCCAACCAGCTCCAGAAACAAAAGAAGTCCTTAAAAATCAGAAGGAAGAAGAAAAGCTGGAATCCCATAAAACAGAGCCTGCTCTAGTTCCTGAAGACGTGAATAAAGAGAAAAATGTAAAGGATGAGGCTACAACTTCTCGCCCTGTGACAGCAGAAGATCTTTTGAAAATCTCAAAAGGAGAACTGCACTCAGAAAATGATTTACTTGACAATTCTCTTTATGGTGAAAAAGTCCTTGATTTAGAAGGTGATGACGATCAGGATGGTATCAAAAATAAGGATGAACTTTATGTTTATCATAAAGATGGTAAGGACTATTTAGGATATAACAGTCATCCATTGCTAGCGGACAGTGATGGGGACGGATTAGCAGATGGAGAAGATGATAATAAGAAACAATGGTATGTTACAGATCGAGATGCTCTTCTCTTCATGGAGTTATCCTATCGTGAGGATGACTATATCGAAAAAATCCTAGATCATAAGAATCCATTTCCGAGTCTCTATTTGAATCGTCAAGAATATAAGATGATGCACAATGAGTTAGCCCCGTTTTGGAAGATGAAGAAATCTTACCATACAGCTAGTGGTTTGGATGCTTATCTATTTGAAACTAAGAGTGATTTTCCTTATTTAAAAGACAATACTGTTCAAATGTTGGCTATACGTGGGACAAGACTGAATGATGCAAAAGATTTGAGAACGGACTTGACCTTGCTAGGAGGAAATAAACCTGCACAAGCGGATGATATCCGTAATGTTGTAAAAGAATTGGCGCAGGATTCCAGCATTACCAATCTGTATATGACAGGCCATTCTTTAGGAGGCTATTTAGCTCAAATAGCAGCGATTGAAGCCTATCAGAAATATCCTACTTTTTATAATAATGTTTTGAAAAAAGTGACAACATTTAATGCGCCTAAGGTCATTACTTCAAGAACAATCTGGAATGCAAAAAATGGTTTCTGGGATGTAGGATTAGAAAGTCGGAAGCTTGCTGTAAATGGAAAAATTAAACATTATGTAGTGGATAATGACAATGTGGTTACATCTGTGCTACAAAATGATAGTGATGTTGTGACATCTACAGGAAGTGCCAATGTTAAGCACCGTTCGCGTGGCTATTTTGAAAGCCGTATGAATGATATTCCAAACTTTAATATTGGAAAACGAACAACATTGGATAAGCAGGGATACCGTGATCCAAAACTAGAAAAAATTTCTTTCTTTAAGAAACAACAACTCCCTCTGTCATCTAGTCAACCAAGCGCTGAACCTCTTGAGAATATAGCTCTAGGGAAACGGGTTACCCAAAGTTCGACAGCTTTTGGAGGTGACGCTAGAAGGGCTGTGGATGGAAAAGTAGATGGGAATTATGCTCATCATTCTGTAACGCATACTGAGTTCCAATCTAAACCTTGGTGGCAAGTCGATTTAGACAAGGAAGAAACGATTCGTCAAATCAATATCTATAATCGAACAGATACTGCTCAGGATAGGCTTACCAATTTTAATGTGATTCTTTTAGATAGTTCTGGGAAAGAAATTGAAAGAAAGCGCATTGCATCTCTGAAAGATATTTCTGCACAAATTGCAATTGACTATAAAAAAGCTCGTTTTGTCCGTATTGAGTTAGATGGTTACAATGCTCTCAGTCTCGCAGAAGTTCAAGTCTTGCGTGCTGAGAATATCGCATGGAAAAAGCAAGCACGCCAAAGTTCTACCGAGTTTGGAGGAGATGCTAGTCGTGCCTTGGATGGCAATACCAATAGTAGCTACAGCCAGCAATCAATTACTCATACAAAATTTGAAGACCAGCCTTGGTGGGAAGTTGATTTAGGTCGTACAGAACAGGTAGGGCTTGTTCGCCTTCATAACCGTGGGGATGGAGAACTTTCTAAACGTCTGTCAGACTTTGATGTGATTTTATATGATGAAAAAGGGACAGAAGTTGCTAGACAGTATGTTTCTCGCTTAGAAGGAAGCAGTTTAGACCTCCAGTTGAATGGGAAACTAGGTCGCCGTGTCCGTATTCAATTGCGTCAGAAAAATCAAGCTCTCAGTCTTGCTGAAGTGGAAGTGTTTCGATTTATAGCTAAGAATGCTGTGACACCACCAACTTCTAAGCCAGTACAAGTGTTAAATTACACTCCTGTAAAAGATAAAACCCTAACTATTCAGCATAGTGGAGCTTACATTGCACGCTATTCTATAACTTGGGAAGAAGTTACAGTAGATAAAAATGGTCATTCAGTTGTTCGCAGTCATTCTTGGGAAGGAAATGGACGTAATCAGACTGCAGGTTTTGTCCTCAACCTCCCAATCAAAGAAAATATGAGAAATCTGCGAATTAAGATTGAGAAAAAGACAGGTCTTATCTGGAATAGATGGCAAACAATCTATGATAACAGACCTCTCCTTGCCCAACCACATCGAAAAATCACTCATTGGGGTACGACATTGAATTCCAAGGTGAGTGACGATGATGTCTTGTAATCTGATGATACAATGACAGTTAGATAATTTAGTTTATAAAAAACTACCTGAGTTTGAATAGGACTCAGGTAGCTATCTGTGAGAGAATAAAATTAAACAGAAAGGTAGAGTAAGGTGTTCTGATTTGAACACGAGCGGAAAACTTTTCTAAAAACTTAGGAAGATAAACTAATGAAAGTGCATTTTATACTACATGAGAGTTTTGAAATCCCAGGTGCTTATCTAACTTGGGCTCAATCAAGAGGTCATGATATTGGAATAACAAAGGTTTATAAGGGAGAAGCTTTACCCCAAACAGTTTCTGATATTGATTTTCTTATCATTATGGGAGGTCCGCAATCTCCTGATGAAGATAAAGAACATTTCCCTTATTATCATCCAAAAGAAGAAATTAGACTCATTCGACAAGCAATAGAAGAAGATAAGTATATTGTAGGTGTATGCTTAGGGGCGCAACTACTTTCTGTTGCTTATGGGGGTCAATATGAGCATAGTCCTGAAAGAGAAATAGGTGTATTCCCTATTAGGATGACTAGTCAAGGATTAGTAGATACACACCTCAAACATTTTGGTAGCGAGCTTTTAGTTGGTCACTGGCATGGTGATATGCCGGGATTGACAGACGAAGCGGTAATCCTTGCTACCAGTCAAGGTTGTCCACGACAGATTGTTCGCTTTAGCCCTAAACATTATGCTTTCCAAGTGCATTTAGAGTTTGATTTAGAAGCGATTGATTTATTGGTTGCTGCGGATAGTGAAGAACGATTGATAGAACAACATCAAACATTATCTTTTGTTCAATCACCTGAAGAATTGCGTGGTAACGATTATTCTGAAATGAATGCAAAATTGCATAATTTTTTAGATTCGCTTACAAATTAGAATTACAGACAAACTAGATATTTTAATTTGTGCTAGTTTTTACAAAATATCAAAAATAAGAAAGGTAGAGCGCGTGTTCTGATTTGAACACGAGCGGAAAACTCGGAAAATAGATAATTTGACTGAGAAATCAGGATTTCTCGTCAGATTCCTAATTTTCAGTCGTTTTCTTCTCGCTCTCTAATCTTTATAAAATAAAGAAAGGATGGGTAAACCGTATTCGCTGAACTGAATACGGGCTATTCTCTTCTATATAATCAAAATTTAAAAAGAAAGGATGGGTTAACTGTATTCATTGAACTGAATACGGGCGGAGAACTGTGTAAAAAAGATAAACTGTCTAGCATCTGCGATGCGTCGTCAGTTTCCTATTTTCACTTTGTTCTCTGTCGCCCTTTATATCTTAACTATGTCTATCCATATTGCTGCTCAGCAGGGTGAAATTGCTGATAAAATTCTTCTTCCTGGAGATCCTCTTCGTGCTAAGTTTATTGCGGAGAATTTCCTTGAAGATGCTGTTTGTTTTAACGAAGTGCGTAACATGTTTGGCTACACTGGTACTTACAAGGGTCACCGTGTATCTGTTATGGGAACTGGGATGGGAATGCCATCCATTTCGATTTATGCGCGTGAGTTGATTGTTGACTACGGAGTGAAAAAATTGATTCGTGTGGGAACTGCGGGTTCTTTGAATGAAGATGTTCATGTTCGTGAATTGGTTTTGGCGCAAGCAGCTGCAACCAACTCAAATATCGTCCGTAATGACTGGCCACAGTACGATTTCCCACAAATCGCTAGCTTTGATTTGCTTGATAAGGCCTACCATATCGCTAAAGAACTTGGCATGACTACTCATGTGGGAAATGTCTTGTCATCCGATGTCTTCTATTCAAACTACTTTGAAAAGAACATTGAGCTAGGTAAATGGGGAGTCAAGGCTGTGGAAATGGAAGCAGCAGCTCTTTACTATCTTGCTGCTCAACACCATGTTGATGCTTTAGCTATTATGACTATTTCAGATAGTTTGGTTAATCCAGATGAAGATACAACTGCAGAAGAACGTCAAAATACCTTCACCGATATGATGAAGGTTGGTTTGGAAACCTTGATTGCAGACTAATTATAGCCCAAAAGGAAGCCCTTCTTTATGAATTGGAGGACTTCCTTTTCTTATCTAGAAATTGGTCTATCTCCTTTTGAGACCTAAGGATGACAATTTTCTTTGGATAGATTTGTTGAACCCATTTGTAGCGTTCCTTGGCGGATTTGCTCCGCCCATCCCAGAGAATCCATCGAATAAACTCCCAATTAAATTGTTCTTGACAACCTTCTGCCATACTTTCTCTAACCTTGCCTCGGTATTTTAGATAACGTTTAAAGGCTCGAAAGAGACAGGTCAATGGGGAAAAATTGAGAAAGATGATTTGGTCAGCTTCCTGCATTCTTTCTTCGTAATAGCACCAAGAATAATTCCCATCGATAATCCAAGATTCATGCTTTGTGAGAAAGTTTTTCATCTCGGTCAACATCCATTCGCGGTCACTGTCTTGCCAACCAGGTTGAAATTGGAGTGTGTCCATGTGAAGTTTTGGGATGGAGTAGTAGTGAGACAACTTTTCTGCTAGAGTTGACTTACCTGCACCAGAATATCCGATAATTGCGATTTTCATTTTCTACCTTTTCTTATTTGAGGACAAAAAAACAGCCTCTATGGACTGTTTCTTATTTAGCAAGTTTAGCTGAAAGACGAGCTTTGTCGCGGCTTGCTTTGTTTTTGTGAATCAAACCTTTAGTTTCTGCTTTATCGATAGCTGAGCTAGCAGCACGGAAAAGTTCTTCAGATGGGTTTGCTTCGAAAGCTTTGATAGCAGTACGCATAGCTGATTTTTGAGCTGAGTTCTTTTCGTTTTGTTTAACGTTCAATTCAGCGCGTTTAATAGCTGATTTAATGTTTGCCAATGTTCTTACCTCCATATTTACTAACTATACCATTATATCTGAAAACTTACGTTTTGACAAGGGAAAATTATTTTTTTAAGTAAATTTCATCGATTTCATGGTTTTTTGTTTTATGAAGAATCACTTCTGCACGGTTTCTGGTTGGTTCAATATAATTTTGTAGATTTGTGAGATTGATACTGGTCCAGACCTGATGGGCAAAGGATTCCACTTCCCCAATCGGCATTTGTGTAAAACGATAATAGTAGCTATCAGGGTCGTTTTGGGCTAGGCTCAGCATTTTCAAAAAACGGTCAAGATACCAACTTTCGATGTCATCTACTGCAGCATCAACATAGATGGAAAAGTCAAAGAAGTCAGTGATATAGAGACGCTCGTTTTGTGGATTTTGAAAGACATTGATTCCTTCAACAATCACAAAATCAGCAGCTTTGACGCTTTGTTTCTCTTCGGGTACGATGTCGTAGACTTCATGAGAATAGACGGGAATATCCACATCTTGTCCATTTTTGATGTGGTCCAGGAAGCTGAGAAGAGCTTCCATATCATAGCTTTCAGGAAATCCCTTGCGATTTAAAATCCCTTGTTCAATCAAGGTCTGGTTGGGATAGAGAAAGCCGTCAGTTGTTACCAACTCAACCGTAGCATCTGTAAGCGTACGGGACAGTAGGATTTGCAGTAGTCGACTGGTTGTGGATTTTCCAACAGCAACACTCCCAGAAACCCCGATGATAAAAGGTTGAGATTTACTTTCACGTTGGAGGAAAATTCCTTTGGAAAAAGCTAAATCATCCTTGGTACGCTTGTAAATCTGGATGAGATGGGCTAGGGGAAGATAGACATCAGTAACGTCCTGCAGACTAATCTGGTCATTAAAACTCTTGATGGATTCTAATTCCTCTTCAGTCAACGGAGGTGTTGTCTTTCGATGTAAAGATTGCCAAGTCTGGCGGCTGATTTTTTCAAAATGTAAAAATTCGTTGGTCATTTGTTTTCCCCTAGATATTTTGTCTATCATACCATAAAAAGCTAAAAAAATAAAGCGGTTTCTTGAATGCGGTCAGTCAATATTATATAATAGATGTAGATAGAAGCTGAACAATTTAGTCATGAAGTAGGAGCTACTTTCTCTTGTCTTATAAGCTAATAAAGGGGGCTTTGGGATTCACAACTTATAGGAGGTGTGTCATGAAAATCTTAAAAAGTTATATATTGGAACTCTGTTTTATTTTAAGTTTTGCACTACCTTTTTTAAAAGGAGCCAATGCGGATAATGGTAGACGCTTTGTGGAAATCTATTACGGTTTTACTTTTTTGATGGAACATGCTATTGTAACAGTTGTCTTTATCTGTTCGCTCTTGATTGCTTTCTTCCTAAAAAAACGGTGGACGAAATGGCTTGCTGCTGGAAGTTATCTATTTTTGATTTTGTGGATTGCTACAGAAGGGTATCTCTTCCGCATGTCGCTAGAAGATTTGATACGACTTTGGACAAGTTTGGAAATCCTGACAAAAACGTATCAGTTGGGCTTTTATCTAAACATCTTATTGGGAATCCTGTTGATAATAAAGTATTTTAAGGTTAAGCAACAGTAATCAAAATGCTTCTGATGATAGACAATAAGTTTGTTATTTTATCCTGACTGTGATACCTTATAGCCCCCAATGACTTGTCATTCGTTTATAAAAGTTGAAAGAGATTGAAGAAAAGGTTTTACTTACTAGCTTTCTTCAGTCTTTTTCATTTTGTCATCCATTTGTAAACGATTTACAATTTAAGGCAAATTATGGTAAAATAGTGTCATGAGTAAAATGTATTATGCAGAAAATCCTGATGCTGCTCACGACATTCATGAGTTGAGAGTGGAATTGTTGGGAGAAAACATGACCTTTTTGACGGATGCGGGTGTTTTTAGCAAGAAAATGGTTGACTTTGGAAGTCAACTTTTGCTCAAGTGTCTAGAGGTCAACCAAGGAGAGACTGTCCTTGATGTAGGATGTGGTTATGGGCCTTTGGGCTTATCCTTGGCTAAGGCTTATGGAGTTCAGGCGACCATGGTCGATATCAATAATCGTGCCTTGGATTTGGCGCGACAAAATGCTGAACGAAATAAAGTAGAAGCGACGATTTTCCAGTCCAATATCTATGAACAAGTTGAAGGGAAATTTGACCATGTCATTTCCAATCCTCCTATCCGTGCGGGCAAGCAAGTTGTTCATGAAATCATTGAGAAAAGTAAAGATTTCTTGGAACTTGGTGGGGATTTGACTATTGTTATCCAGAAAAAACAAGGAGCTCCAAGTGCCAAGTCCAAGATGGAAGATGTGTTTGGTAATTGTGAAGTCGTCAAAAAAGATAAGGGATACTATATCCTTAGAAGTGTGAAAGAATGAGAGCAGTTGATTTAATCCAAAAAAAACGAGATGGCCAAGAATTAACTTCGAGTGAAATTCAATGGTTAGTTGAAGGCTATGTGTCAGGAACGGTTCCTGATTATCAAATGTCTGCCTTTGCCATGGCTGTTTATTTCAAAGGAATGACGACACGAGAAATCTCAGATTTGACTATGAATATGGTCAAGACTGGGCAAGAGTTTGATTTATCCGCTATTGAGGGGGTTAAGGTTGACAAGCATTCTACTGGTGGTGTTGGTGATAAAGTAACCTTGATTTTAGCTCCTCTTGTTGCTAGCTTTGGTGTACCTGTAGCCAAAATGAGTGGTCGTGGTCTCGGCCATACTGGTGGAACAATTGATAAATTGGAGTCCATTAAGGGCTATCAAGTCGAGCGCAGTCAAGAAGATTTCATTCGTCAGGTGCAGGACATTGGAGTGTCCGTCATTGGGCAATCAGACCAGTTGGTCAAAGCTGACAAGCTTCTCTATGCTCTCCGTGATGTGACCGCAACTGTCGACACGATTCCTTTGATTGCCAGTTCGGTGATGAGCAAGAAAATCGCTGCAGGAGCAGACGCTATCTTGCTAGATGTGACAGTTGGAGAAGGCGCCTTCATGAAGACGGTTGATGAAGCGCGAGAACTGGCTCAGACCATGGTGGATCTTGGTAAGGCTGTTGGACGGAAGACCGTAGCAGTGATTACGGATATGAGTCAGCCCTTGGGACGAGCGATTGGAAATCGTCTGGAAATCCTTGAAGCACTGGAGATTTTACAAGGCCAAGGCCGTCAGGATATTACCCACTTTATTTGTGAGTTGGCTCAAATTATGCTTGGCCTGGCAAATGTAAACAAGACAGTTGAAGAAGTTCGCCAACGTCTTGAAAATGGCCAAGCACTAGCTAAGTTTGAGGAGATGGTCCAAGCTCAAGGTGGAAACTTGGAAGACCTCTATCGTCCAGTCAATGTGGCCCATGTGGTGGAAATCCCTGCTCAGGAAACAGGTATTATCTCAGCGCTTCCAGCTATGGAATTTGGCCTCTATGCTATGAGACTTGGTGCTGGTCGTGCAGTCAAGACTGATGATTTGGACTATGAAACTGGAATTGTTTTTGAAAAGAAGGTTGGAGACTCCGTTCAAAAGGGAGAAATTGTTGCAAAAGTATACACAAATGGAAAAAATTCTCCTCAGCTAGTTACAGATTTTCAAAAATATGTTAAAATAAATGATAGGGTGCAAAGTTTACGAGAAATTATAGAAATTATCTCATAAACGACAGGAGAATCCGTATATGAAATTAAATAAATATATCGATCATACGCTTTTGAAGCAAGATGCGACAGAAAAACAAATTGATTGTTTGTTGTCTGAAGCTAGAGAGTATGACTTTGCCAGCGTCTGCGTCAATCCGACCTGGGTTGAATATGCTAAAAAAGGGCTTGAAGGTACAGATGTCAAGGTCTGTACAGTGGTTGGTTTCCCCTTGGGAGCAACAACTTCAGCCGTGAAAGCTTTTGAAACCAAAGAAGCTATCCAAAATGGTGCAGATGAGATTGATATGGTGATCAATGTCGGTGCCCTCAAATCAGGAAATCTTGATTTGGTTGAATCGGACATTCGTGCTGTTGTTGAAGCAAGTGGTGACAAGTTGGTTAAAGTCATCATTGAAGCTTGCCTTCTGACAGACCCAGAAAAAGTTGTAGCTTGTCAATTAGCCCAGAAAGCGGGAGCTGACTTTGTCAAAACATCTACTGGCTTTTCAACTGGTGGCGCTACGATAGCGGATGTTCAATTAATGCGTGAAACAGTTGGACCTGATATGGGTGTCAAGGCTGCTGGTGGAGCTCGTTCTTATGCAGATGCTCTTGCCTTTGTCGAAGCAGGTGCGACCCGTATCGGAACGTCAGCTGGAGTAGCCATTTCAAAAGGAGAATTGGCAGATGACGACTACTGAGTTGATTGAACTAGCAATTGAAACCAGCAAGAAAGCCTATGTACCCTATTCTCACTTTCCTATCGGAGCAGTTTTAGTGGCAAAAGACGGAAGTGTTTACACGGGAGTGAATATCGAAAATGCTAGCTATCCTTTGACCAATTGCGGTGAGAGAACAGCCATTTTTAAGGCTATATCTGAAGGACAAAGAGAATTTTCAGAATTGATTGTCTATGGACAAACTGAAAAACCAATTTCACCATGTGGTGCTTGTCGCCAAGTAATGGTCGAATTTTTTGAACAGGATCTTAAAGTGACCTTAGTCGCAAAAGATAAATCGACGGTCGAGATGACGGTCGGGGAATTACTTCCATATTCTTTTACAGACTTAAACTAGTCTGAGTCGCTCTTTGAGTGCACGGTCCTTGTGGCCAATCAATCCATACTTGCAACATCGTTGCACATCTTATTTAGGAGGTTCAGTAATGAACAAGAAACAATGGCTAGGCCTTGGTCTAGTTGCAGTGGCAGCAGTTGGACTTGCTGCATGTGGTAACCGCTCTTCTCGTAAGTCAGATTCATCTTCTGATGTGAAGACAAAAGCAGCAATCGTCACTGATACTGGTGGTGTTGATGACAAATCATTCAACCAATCAGCTTGGGAAGGTTTGCAGGCTTGGGGTAAAGAACACAATCTTTCAAAAGATAAAGGTTTCACTTACTTCCAATCAACAAGTGAAGCTGACTACGCTAACAACTTGCAACAAGCGGCTGGAAGTTACAACCTAATCTTCGGTGTTGGTTTTGCCCTTCACAATGCGGTTGAAGAAGCAGCTAAAGAACATTCTGACTTGAACTATGTCTTGATTGATGATGTGATTAAAGATCAAAAGAATGTTGCTAGCGTAACTTTCGCTGATAATGAGTCAGGTTACCTTGCAGGTGTAGCTGCAGCAAAAACAACTAAGACAAAACAAGTTGGTTTTGTAGGTGGGCAGGAGTCAGAAGTTATCTCTCGTTTTGAAGCAGGATTCAAGGCTGGTGTTGCGTCAGTAGACCCATCTATCAAAGTACAAGTTGACTATGCTGGTTCATTTGGTGATGCCGCTAAAGGTAAAACAATTGCAGCGGCACAATATGCAGCTGGTGCAGATATTGTTTACCAAGTAGCTGGTGGTACAGGTGCTGGTGTCTTTGCAGAAGCAAAATCACTCAACGAAAGCCGTCCTGAAAATGAAAAAGTTTGGGTTATCGGTGTTGACCGTGACCAAGAAGCAGAAGGTAAATACACTTCTAAAGATGGTAAAGAATCAAACTTTGTTCTTGTATCTACTTTGAAACAAGTTGGTACAACTGTAAAAGATATTTCTAACAAGGCAGAAAAAGGTGAATTCCCTGGCGGTCAAGTAATCGTTTACTCATTGAAAGATAAAGGGGTTGACTTGGCAGTAACAAACCTTTCAGAAGAAGGTAAAAAAGCTGTCGAAGATGCTAAAGCTAAAATCCTTGATGGAAGCGTAAAAGTTCCTGCAAAATAATGGATGGAAGTTATTTCTTAGGAAGCGGCCATCGGCCGCTTTTTAAGAGTTGAGACAAAGTCATTTTGTCTCAGTAAAGCTTGCTACTAGACAAACTAGCAAGTTTTATTGAAATAAAATAAGACTCTGAAAGGAAGAGCACATGGCACACGAAAATGTCATTGAGATGCGTGATATTACCAAGGTGTTTGGTGAATTTGTTGCCAACGACAAAATCAACCTGCACCTACGAAAAGGTGAAATTCATGCACTTTTAGGAGAAAATGGGGCTGGAAAATCCACGCTAATGAACATGTTAGCAGGGCTTCTTGAACCAACCAGTGGTGAAATTGCGGTCAACGGTCAAGTTGTTAACCTCGACTCACCATCTAAGGCAGCTAGCTTGGGAATCGGAATGGTTCACCAGCACTTTATGTTGGTAGAGGCTTTCACAGTGGCTGAAAACATCATTTTAGGTAGTGAGTTGACTAAAAATGGTGTGCTAGATATCGCTGGAGCTAGCAAAGAAATCAAGGCTCTTTCTGAACGTTACGGCTTAGCTGTAGATCCTTCTGCCAAGGTAGCAGATATCTCAGTTGGAGCCCAACAACGTGTAGAAATTTTAAAAACCCTTTATCGGGGGGCTGATATCCTTATCTTTGACGAACCAACGGCTGTTTTGACTCCATCAGAAATTGATGAGTTGATGGCTATTATGAAAAATCTTGTCAAAGAAGGAAAATCAATTATCTTGATTACCCACAAGTTGGATGAGATTCGCGCAGTTTCTGACCGCGTTACAGTTATCCGTCGTGGGAAATCAATTGAAACCGTCGAAATTGCAGGAGCAACCAATGCTGATCTGGCTGAAATGATGGTGGGACGTTCTGTTTCCTTTAAGACAGAGAAGCAAGCCTCTCAACCAAAAGAAGTGGTCTTGTCAATCAAAGATTTGGTGGTCAATGAAAACCGCGGTGTCCCAGCTGTGAAAAATCTATCCTTGGATGTTCGTGCTGGAGAGATTGTTGGTATTGCGGGGATTGATGGAAATGGTCAATCTGAACTCATTCAAGCAATCACAGGTCTTCGCAAGGTTGAATCTGGTAGTATCGAGCTAAAAGGAGATTCAATTGTAGGCTTGCACCCACGTCAGATTACAGAGTTGAGTGTTGGGCACGTTCCAGAAGACCGTCACCGTGATGGCTTGATTTTGGAAATGATGATTTCTGAGAATATTGCCCTTCAAACCTACTACAAAGAACCACATAGTAAAAATGGAATTTTGAACTATTCAAATATTACTTCTTATGCTAAAAAGCTAATGGAGGAATTTGATGTTCGTGCTGCCAGTGAATTTGTTCCTGCAGCTGCACTTTCAGGAGGAAATCAACAAAAAGCAATTATTGCTCGTGAAATTGATCGAGATCCTGATCTCCTTATCGTCAGCCAGCCAACTCGTGGTTTGGATGTCGGTGCCATTGAATATATCCACAAACGCTTGATTGAAGAGCGTGATAATGGGAAGGCTGTCCTTGTTGTCAGCTTTGAATTGGATGAGATTTTAAACGTCTCAGACCGCATTGCCGTTATCCATGATGGTAAGATTCAAGGTATTGTATCACCAGAAACAACCAATAAACAAGAACTTGGTGTCTTGATGGCTGGTGGAAACTTGGGAAAGGAGAAGAGTGATGTCTAAAAAATTACAACAAATTTCGGTTCCCTTGATTTCTGTCTTCCTTGGAATTTTACTTGGAGCCATTGTCATGTGGATCTTCGGTTATGATGCTATTTGGGGCTACGAAGAATTGTTCTATACAGCCTTTGGTAGTCTGCGAGGTATTGGAGAAATCTTCCGTGCTATGGGGCCTCTAATCTTGATTGGTCTTGGTTTTGCTGTTGCCAGTCGTGCAGGTTTCTTTAACGTCGGGCTTCCTGGTCAGGCTTTGGCAGGTTGGATTCTCAGTGGTTGGTTTGCCCTATCGCATCCAGATATGCCCCGTCCCTTGATGATTCTAGCAACCATCGTGATTGCCTTGATTGCTGGTGGGATTGTCGGCGCGATTCCGGGTATTCTTAGAGCCTATCTAGGGACGTCAGAGGTTATCGTAACTATCATGATGAACTACATTGTCTTGTATGTAGGGAATGCCTTTATCCATGCCTTCCCTAAAGACTTCATGCAAAGTACAGATTCGACCATTCGTGTTGGGGCTAATGCAACCTATCAGACACCTTGGTTGGCTGAGTTGACTGGTAACTCACGGATGAATATTGGTATTTTCTTTGCCATCATTGCCGTTGCAGTTATTTGGTTCATGCTCAAGAAAACAACTCTTGGTTTTGAAATCCGTTCGGTTGGTCTTAATCCAAATGCTTCAGAATATGCTGGTATTTCTGCAAAACGAACGATTATCCTATCAATGATTATTTCAGGTGCCTTGGCAGGTCTTGGTGGAGCTGTTGAAGGACTTGGAACCTTCCAGAACGTTTATGTTCAAGGGGCATCATTAGCTGTCGGATTTAACGGGATGGCGGTTAGTCTGCTTGCGGCCAACTCACCAATTGGTATTCTCTTTGCAGCCTTCCTATTTGGTGTTCTCCAAGTTGGAGCCCCTGGTATGAATGCGGCGCAGGTACCGTCTGAGCTTGTCAGCATTGTAACAGCTTCTATTATCTTCTTTGTCAGTGTTCATTACCTTATCGAACGCTTTGTCAAACCGAAAAAACAAGTTAAAGGAGGTAAGTAAAGATGTCTATTACAACCTTGCTCACCCTCTTGGTGTCTTCTATGCTAATTTACTCAGCGCCCCTCATCTTTACAAGTATTGGTGGTGTTTTCTCTGAACGTGGTGGTGTGGTAAACGTCGGCCTTGAAGGAATTATGGTTATGGGTGCCTTTTCTGGAGTTGTCTTTAACCTTGAATTTGCAGAACAATTTGGAGCAGCAACTCCTTGGTTATCCTTGCTTGTGGCAGGATTGGTTGGGGGAATCTTTTCTATCATCCACGCAGCTGCAACGGTTCATTTCCGTGCAGACCATGTTGTCAGTGGTACTGTATTGAACTTGATGGCGCCAGCCTTGGCTGTTTTCTTGGTTAAAGTTCTTTATAACAAAGGACAAACCGATAACCTAAGTCAAACTTTTGGACGCTTTGACTTCCCAGTCTTAGCAAATATCCCAGTGATTGGTGATATCTTCTTCAAGTCAACAAGTCTGCTAGGTTATATCGCGATTGCCTTCTCATTCCTTGCTTGGTTTATCCTCTTCAAGACTCGCTTTGGTCTTCGTCTCCGCTCTGTAGGTGAGCATCCTCAAGCAGCGGATACATTGGGAATCAATGTCTACAAGATGAGATATCTAGGAGTTATCATTTCAGGTTTCTTGGGTGGAATTGGGGGAGCGATTTATGCTCAATCCATCTCAGTTAACTTCTCAGTGACAACTATTGTTGGACCTGGATTTATCGCCCTTGCTGCGATGATCTTTGGGAAATGGAATCCAATCGGAGCCATGCTATCTAGTCTCTTCTTTGGACTTTCACAAAGTTTAGCTGTTATCGGATCTCAATTGCCATTCCTACAAGGAGTGCCTGCGGTTTACCTTCAAATCGCACCTTATGTTTTGACTATTTTGGTCTTGGCAGCCTTCTTTGGAAAAGCAGTTGCACCAAAAGCAGATGGTATCAACTATATCAAATCTAAATAAGCATACAAAAAAACGTCAGTTCTGTTCAAACTGGCGTTTTATTTTTTAGGATCTTGATGAGTTAAGTTTAATCCCCAAGGAACAAGATTTTCAGTTTTATTTTGGATGCGTGTGATATTATCCTTATGCCGAATGATAATCAAACTAGCGAGTGCTAGGATAATAGCGATGAAGAGAGGGTCATAGTTACTCAGGATAAAACCAAAAAGTGGAAAGAGTAGAACTCCGATAACGGCCGCGATAGATGCGGTGACACTAGATAGTGAAATCATACTACCAAGATAGAGGGTTCCAAAGAAAACAACTGCTAGGTAGAGACAGAAGACAGGTGCAAATCCGAAAATCACTCCAGCACTGGTTGCGACAGCCTTACCACCCTTAAATCCTGCAAAGATAGGAAAGGTATGTCCAATAACAGCCAAAAGTCCAAAGATGAGAGGTGAAACACCTTGAAGATGAAAGATAATCGGAAGTAGCGTTGCTAGGGTTCCTTTGAAAAAGTCAATCACAAAGGTCGCCATACCCGCTTTCTTGCCTAAAATGCGGAAGGTATTGGTTGTCCCAGTGTTACCAGAACCATGCTCGCGCAGATTGATTTGAAAGAATACTTGTCCAATCCAGAGACCAGACGGAATCGAACCCAGCAGATAGGCTAGGATTAATAAAACTATTGTAATCATACTCCTATTATATCATGAATTGGGAAAGAAAGGCAGAGAATCTCTACTGAAATTGTCACATCGGAGAAAGAAAAATTTTGCAAAATCCTTGGAAAACCTGTAGAATAGTAAAGATGAACGAATAGGAGGTTCCTTGTGTCAAAAAAGGAAATCGATATTAACAATTATAATGATGATGCCATACAGGTGCTAGAAGGGTTGGATGCCGTCCGTAAACGTCCAGGGATGTATATCGGATCGACTGATGGGGCAGGTCTCCACCACCTAGTATGGGAAATTGTGGATAATGCCGTCGATGAGGCCTTGTCTGGATTTGGTGACCGTATTGATGTGACCATCAATAAAGACGGGAGTTTGACTGTCCAGGACCATGGTCGTGGGATGCCGACGGGTATGCACGCTATGGGAATCCCAACAGTTGAGGTTATCTTCACAATTCTTCACGCCGGAGGGAAATTCGGTCAGGGTGGCTACAAGACATCTGGTGGTCTCCACGGGGTTGGTTCTTCTGTTGTTAACGCTCTTTCTAGTTGGCTGGAGGTTGAAATCACCCGTGATGGTGCAATCTACAAGCAACGTTTTGAAAATGGTGGAAAACCTGTCACAACCTTGAAGAAAATCGGTACAGCACCCAAGTCTAAAACAGGTACCAAGGTTACGTTTATGCCTGATGCGACGATCTTTTCTACGACAGACTTCAAGTACAATACCATTTCAGAGCGCCTTAATGAATCAGCTTTTCTTTTGAAAAATGTGACCTTGTCTTTGACGGACAAGCGTACAGATGAAGCGATTGAGTTCCATTATGAAAACGGGGTGCAGGACTTTGTTTCCTACCTTAACGAAGACAAGGAAACCTTGACACCAGTTCTGTACTTTGAGGGGGAAGATAATGGTTTCCAAGTGGAAGTCGCCCTCCAGTACAATGATGGATTTTCAGATAACATTCTGTCCTTTGTCAATAATGTTCGTACCAAGGACGGTGGAACGCATGAGACAGGACTCAAGTCTGCCATTACCAAAGTCATGAATGACTATGCGCGTAAGACAGGTCTTCTCAAGGAAAAAGATAAAAACCTTGAAGGTTCCGACTATCGTGAGGGACTAGCGGCCGTTCTTTCTATCCTTGTTCCTGAAGAACATTTGCAGTTTGAAGGCCAGACAAAGGATAAGCTAGGAAGCCCACTAGCTCGTCCAGTTGTGGATGGAATTGTGGCTGATAAGTTGACCTTTTTCCTCATGGAAAATGGGGAACTGGCTTCCAATCTCATTCGCAAGGCAATCAAGGCGCGTGATGCTCGTGAAGCGGCTCGTAAGGCGCGTGATGAAAGCCGAAATGGTAAGAAAAACAAGAAGGATAAGGGCTTGTTGTCTGGGAAATTAACTCCAGCTCAGTCTAAGAATCCTGCAAAAAATGAACTTTATCTAGTCGAGGGTGACTCTGCCGGTGGTTCTGCCAAACAAGGTCGTGACCGCAAGTTCCAGGCTATCTTGCCTCTTCGTGGTAAGGTTATCAATACAGCCAAGGCCAAGATGGCGGATATTCTCAAAAATGAAGAAATTAACACCATGATTTATACCATCGGTGCGGGTGTCGGAGCAGACTTCTCTATTGAAGATGCCAACTATGACAAAATCATTATCATGACCGATGCGGATACTGACGGTGCTCATATCCAGACCTTGCTCTTGACATTTTTCTACCGCTACATGCGTCCGCTAGTTGAGGCGGGACATGTCTATATTGCCCTTCCGCCTCTTTATAAGATGTCCAAAGGAAAAGGAAAGAAAGAAGAAGTGGACTACGCTTGGACGGACGGTGAACTAGAAGAACTCCGCAAGCAGTTTGGTAAAGGTGCTACCCTCCAACGCTATAAAGGTCTCGGTGAGATGAATGCGGACCAGCTCTGGGAAACAACCATGAATCCAGAAACGCGTACTCTTATCCGTGTCACCATCGAAGACTTAGCACGCGCCGAACGCCGTGTCAATGTCCTCATGGGAGATAAGGTCGAACCACGCCGTAAGTGGATTGAAGACAATGTCAAGTTTACGCTGGAAGAAGCGACGGTGTTTTAAGTTTGTCTTTAACGAATGGGTATTAATATGAGAACCGAAACAGAAATACTCGATATAATTATAAAGTCAGCTAAAACTTTACAAGTCAAAGCTGTCGCCATGTCTGGTTCGCGAGCTTGTCCAAAAGCTCCAAAAGATGAATTTCAAGACTATGATGTGGTCTATATTGTGGATGATTTGGATAATCTGACGAGCGACCTTTCTTGGTTGGCCTATTTCGGGAAACGCATTATCGAGCAAGAAGTTAGTCTTGGTAATCGTCGTCTCTATCTCATGCTTTTTGAAGATGGCAATCGTATCGATTTGACTCTTTGCCCTAAAGAACACATTCAAGAATGGGTGGACAGTGAAGCAGGATTCACTATTTTAGAAGATACAGAAAATTTATTTGAAGCCTATTTCCCAAATCTAGAGCGTCATTGGATAACCCCAGCTAGTTCAATAGATTTTGAAAAAGCCTGCAATGAATTTTGGTGGGTGTCAGCCTATGTGGTCAAAGGAATCTGTCGCCATCAAGTCATCTATGCGACCGATCATCTCTATGGTATTTGTCAGCAAGAGTTGTTAAAAGTCCTAGCTTGGCAGATAGCAAGTGATAAGGGAACAGTAGACGTCGGCAAGAATTATAAGTATCTTTTTAACTATTTACCCACTGAGAAAGAAAAGGAATTCTCAGATTTGCTTGATTTTTCAAGTATAGATAAAATCACTCAATCTTTGTTTGCTACAATGAAGCTTTTCCACCAAGAGGCACGATACCTTGCTAACAAGATGGGGTTTGACTACGATAAAGAAATGGCTGAGAGAATGATTGAGTATGCTGAGGAGAGACTTCTAAATCGCTGACTAATTTAAAAGATTAAACTATAGAAAGGATAGTTTGGTTATTTATAGTAACTGAACACCTTTTCTATAAAAAAACTACTCTACATTCTTTGAAAGGAGTTGAACACGCCCTGAATGCTGTGTGAAAACGATGAATTTTCTTGTGAGCATGCTTACTGCAAGAATTTTCTATTTTCACTTGGTATTTTACGGGCTCTGTATCCTATATGAGTAACATTCAAAACATGTCCCTTGAGGACATCATGGGAGAGCGCTTTGGTCGCTACTCCAAGTACATTATTCAAGACCGAGCTTTGCCGGATATTCGTGATGGCTTGAAGCCGGTTCAGCGTCGTATTCTTTATTCGATGAATAAAGATGGCAATACCTTTGACAAGAGCTACCGTAAGTCAGCCAAGTCAGTCGGGAACATCATGGGGAATTTCCATCCACACGGTGACAGCTCCATCTATGATGCCATGGTTCGTATGTCTCAGGATTGGAAAAATCGTGAGATTCTAGTTGAAATGCACGGTAACAACGGTTCTATGGACGGAGATCCACCTGCGGCCATGCGTTATACTGAGGCTCGTTTGTCTGAGATTGCAGGTTACCTTCTTCAAGATATCGAGAAAAATACAGTTCCCTTTGCTTGGAACTTTGACGATACTGAGAAAGAGCCGACAGTATTGCCAGCAGCCTTTCCAAACCTTTTAGTCAATGGTTCGACTGGGATTTCGGCTGGATATGCCACAGATATTCCTCCCCATAATTTGGCTGAAGTCATTGATGCTGCGGTTTACATGATTGACCACCCAACAGCCAAGGTTGACAAGCTGATGGAATTCTTGCCTGGACCAGACTTTCCTACAGGAGCCATTATCCAAGGGCGTGACGAAATTAAAAAGGCCTATGAAACAGGAAAAGGGCGCGTAGTTGTTCGTTCCAAGACTGAGATTGAAAAGCTAAAAGGTGGTAAGGAACAAATCGTTATCACTGAGATTCCTTATGAAATCAATAAAGCAAATCTAGTCAAGAAAATCGATGATGTCCGTGTCAATAACAAGGTGGCAGGCATTGCTGAGGTTCGTGATGAGTCTGACCGTGACGGTCTTCGCATTGCTATAGAACTCAAGAAAGACGCCAATACGGAGCTTGTTCTCAATTACCTTTTTAAGTACACTGACCTGCAAATCAACTATAACTTTAACATGGTGGCGATTGACAATTTCACACCTCGTCAGGTTGGGATTGTACCAATTTTATCTAGCTACATTGCCCACCGTCGTGAAGTGATTCTGGCCCGTTCACGCTTTGACAAGGAAAAGGCTGAGAAGCGTCTCCATATCGTCGAAGGTTTGATTCGCGTGATTTCGATTTTGGACGAAGTTATTGCCCTTATCCGTGCTTCTGAGAATAAGGCGGACGCTAAGGAAAACCTCAAGGTCAGCTATGATTTTACAGAAGAGCAGGCTGAGGCCATCGTTACCTTGCAACTTTACCGTTTGACCAATACAGACGTGGTTGTCTTGCAGGAAGAAGAAGCTGAACTTCGTGAAAAGATTGCCATGCTTGCGGCGATTATCGGGGATGAACGAACTATGTACAATCTTATGAAGAAAGAACTTCGTGAGGTTAAGAAGAAATTTGCAACTCCGCGTTTGAGTACTTTAGAAGATACTGCGAAAGCAATTGAGATTGATACAGCTAGTCTTATTGCTGAGGAAGATACCTACGTCAGCGTGACCAAGGCAGGTTACATCAAGCGTACCAGTCCACGTTCCTTTGCGGCTTCCACCTTGGAAGAAATTGGCAAACGTGATGATGATCGTCTGATCTTTGTGCAAACTGCCAAGACAACCCAGCACCTCTTGATGTTCACAAGTCTTGGAAATGTCATCTACAGACCAATCCATGAATTAGCTGATATTCGCTGGAAGGACATTGGTGAGCATCTGAGTCAAACCATCACAAACTTTGAAACGAATGAAGAAATTCTTTATGTGGAAGTCGTGGATCAGTTTGATGATGCGACAACTTATTTTGCAGCCACTCGTCTAGGTCAAATCAAGCGTGTAGAACGAAAAGAATTCACTCCATGGCGGACCTATAAGTCTAAGTCTGTCAAGTATGCTAAGCTCAAAGACGAGACAGACCAGATTGTAGCAGTGGCTCCGATTAAACTGGATGATGTTCTCTTGATTAGCCAAAATGGTTATGCACTGCGTTTCAATATCGAAGAGGTTCCGGTTGTTGGTGCCAAGGCTGCAGGGGTCAAGGCTATGAATCTGAAAGAAGACGATGTCCTCCAATCGGCCTTTATCTGTAATACCTCATCCTTCTACCTCTTGACTCAGCGTGGAAGCTTGAAACGTGTTTCCATTGAGGAAATTCCAGCAACCAGCCGTGCCAAACGAGGACTACAAGTCTTGCGTGAGTTAAAAAACAAACCACATCGTGTCTTTTTAGCTGGAGCAGTTTCAGAGCAAGGATTTGTAGGTGATCTCTTCAGTACAGAAGTAGAAGAAAACGACCAGATTCTGCTTGTCCAATCCAATAAAGGAACAATCTATCAAAGTCGACTACAAGACTTGAACCTGTCAGAACGCACAAGCAACGGTAGCTTTATCTCTGACACGATTTCAGATGAAGAAGTTTTTGATGCTTATCTTCAGGAAGCTTATACAGAATTTGAATCTAAGAAATGATAAACAACAATGAAAAGCTTTTCATTGAGAAATTTGTCAATCTATAGATTTCAAGAGTTAAATCTGATTATATATACAAAAACGAACAGTGCTGATTCCCAACTGATAGGGACTTAGCCTGCTCGTTTTCTTGTTTTTAGTGGTATAGACCACCCGATGTTTAAATGTGAAATTAGTAACATATGAGCAACTATACAAGTTTAGCTAATAAAAAATAATAATTTTTTAAGAAAACGATTGCATCTATAATATTTTTATGTTATACTCTTATTGTTTCAAGAAAGCGCGTTCAAGAAATAATTCGTTCAAATATATATAGGAGTTTTGTATGTCTCAAAACAAACAAGATAAAGGATTTCGTTTTTCTATTCGTAAACGTAGCGTTGGAGTATGTGGCGTTGCCATTGCAACATTTTTACTAGGTTCTGGACTAATTTTTCAATCAAATGTAGTAAAAGCGACAGAGCCGAGTGTAGCTGCAGTTGCTGGTGAAAATATTGCTGCTCATAAACCTGCAAGTCAGAGTTCAATTGCTTATGGAGGAGATGCTTCTAGAGCAGTTGACGGCAATCGTGATAACGCATGGAGTCACCGTTCTGTTACCCATACAGATTTTCAAGATCATTCTTGGTGGAAAGTTGATTTAGAGAAAGAAGAATCAGTAGGAACTGTTCGTATTTACAATCGTGGAGATGGGGATGTAGCAAATCGTTTATCTAATTTTGATGTTATTTTGTTGGATAAAGATGGAAATGAGGTAACTCGTCAACACATCAATAGCTTAAACAATCAACCAACAATTGATGTTCAATTCTCAGGAGTGAATGCACGATATGTTAAAGTGGAGCTAAATAATTCAAAAACACCACTTAGCTTAGCAGAGGTAGAAGTGTATCGCTCTGCAAAAGAAAAAGCAGCGACTAACACTAAAGCTGAAAGTAAAGCAAAAACAGACTTTACTGCAGAATTAAATAACTATCTATTTGGATTAAATTATGATAAATTAAATATTTTAACTAGAAAAGGCGAAGCGTTAGAAAATTACACTAATACAAGCACAAAACAACAAGGAAATGAATTTGTGGTTGTGGAAAAAGTGAAGAAGAACCTTTCTAATGGTTCTGCGGATGTTGCCATTAATGGTAACGGAGATATCTTCCTAGGTGCTTTGTTTAAAGCAAATCAAGACCTTCTAGAAAATAAACCACAACAAATTAGTTTAGATCGTAGCAAAGGTAGAATCAGTGTTGATTTACCAGGAATGGTAGGCGGAGATAGCTATGTAGATGCTAATCCAACTGTAAGTGGTATGCAGGAAGGTGTGAATACCTTGTTAAACCGTTGGCATGAAAAATATGCTGCGAAAAATCCTGCTCCAGCACGTATGCAGTACGAATCAACTTCTGCTTACAGCATGAATCAATTGAAAGCAAAATTCGGAAGTGATTTTGAAAAAGTCGGTGTTAATTTGAAAATTGACTTTGAGGCTGTAAACAAGGGTGAAAAACAAGTTGAAGTTGTTGATTTTAAACAAATTTACTATACTGCTAACTTTGATGCTCCAAAAAATCCATCAGATGTATTTGCTCCAGGAGTAACGGTTGATCAATTGAAAGCACGTGGAATAGATGATAAAACACCTCCTGTATACGTGTCAAGCGTTTCATACGGACGTCAAATGTATGTCAAATTTGAAACAACGAGCAAGAGTACAGAGTTGAAAGCAGCCATCAATGCTGTTATCAAAGGGGTGCCTATTAAACCAGAATCTGAATGGGCGCGTGTCTTGAAGAATACAACTGTAACCGTTTCAATCGTAGGTGGAAATGCTGATGGAGCTGCACGTGTTGTGACAGGTACAGTAGAAGACTTGAAGAAATTGATTCAAGAAGGAGCTACTTTCAGTACACAAAACCCTGCTGTTCCAATTTCTTATAAGACTGCATTCTTGAAAGATAATCAAGTAGCCACAATTCAAAGTAACACAGACTACATTGAAACTAAAGTGACTTCATACAAAAATGGTTATCTCAATTTACAACATAAGGGAGCTTATATTGCTCGTTACTATGTTTACTGGGATGAAGTAACTTATGATAAGGATGGAATTGAAAGTATTCGCTCACGTCAATGGGAAGATAATGGTAAGAACAGAACAGCTGGCTTCCAAACTGAACTTCAATTTAAAGGAAATGTGCGTAATATACGCGTGAAGATTCAAGAAAAAACAGGACTTGTTTGGGAACCATGGCGTACAGTTTACAATCGCACAGACCTTCCTCTTGTTCAAAAACGTACAATTATTAACTCAGGTACAACACTAAGACCAAAATACGATGAAAAAGTTGAAAATAACTAATTTTTCACTTGTGAAAGGAATCAGTTCTAAGAGCTGGTTCTTTTTATTGAAGAAATTTTCTGAAAATTACAAAATATGCTTGCTATTTTAGAAAAATAGTGTAGAATAAAAGAAATAAGTTTTTAGAATAAGGAGTGGAATATGACAGTAACGATTGATTGGGAAAATCTAGGCTTTTCCTATATGAAATTACCTTATCGCTATATTGCTCATTTTAAAAATGGACAATGGGATCAAGGAGAGCTTACAGAGGATGCAACTTTGCATATTTCAGAGTCTTCTCCAAGTCTTCACTATGGCCAACAAGCATTTGAAGGTTTGAAAGCTTATCGTACTAAGGATGGTAGTGTTCAACTTTTCCGTCCTGACGAAAATGCTAAACGTCTGCAACGTACTTGTGATCGTCTCTTGATGCCACAAGTTCCGATAGACATGTTTGTAGAAGCTTGTAAGGCAGTTGTCCGCGCGAATGAAGAATATGTACCACCATATGGAACAGGTGGAACCCTTTATCTTCGTCCACTTTTGATTGGTGTTGGAGATATTATCGGGGTAAAACCAGCAGAGGAATACATTTTCACTATCTTTGCTATGCCAGTTGGAAATTACTTTAAGGGTGGTTTGGTTCCAACCAACTTCTTGATTCAGGATGAATACGACCGTGCTGCTCCAAATGGTACAGGTGCCGCTAAGGTTGGTGGAAACTATGCTGCTAGTCTCTTGCCAGGAAAATTGGCTAAATCACGTCATTTCTCAGATGTTATCTACCTAGACCCATCAACACATACAAAGATTGAAGAAGTCGGTTCAGCTAACTTCTTTGGAATTACAGCTGACAATGAATTTGTAACACCATTGAGTCCATCTATTTTGCCATCTATTACTAAGTATTCTTTACTTTATTTGGCAGAACACCGCTTGGGCTTGACTCCTATTGAGGGTGATGTTCCAATTGATAAGCTTGATCGTTTTGTAGAAGCAGGTGCTTGTGGTACGGCAGCAGTTATTTCACCAATTGGTGGAATTCAGCACGGTGATGATTTCCATGTATTCTATAGTGAAACAGAAGTTGGTCCTGTGACTCGTAAACTCTATGATGAATTGACAGGAATTCAGTTTGGTGATATTGAAGCGCCAGAAGGTTGGATTGTAAAAGTAGATTAAAATAAACAAAAGGAGATTTTTGATGAAATCGAAAAAGTGGCTCTTAACAGCAGGAGTGGTCCTGAGTACAACAGCTCTTTTAGTGGCTTGTGGAAAAGCTGATAAAGAAGCAGATGCACCGACAACATTTTCATATGTCTATGCAGTAGATCCAGCATCTTTGGACTATAGTATAGCGACTCGTACATCGACAACAGATGTCATCGGGAACGTGGTTGATGGTTTGATGGAAAACGACCAATACGGAAATGTTATTCCTTCCTTGGCTGAAGATTGGTCTGTGTCAAAAGATGGTTTGACTTATACCTACAAACTTCGTAAAGGAGTTAAATGGTACACTTCAGAAGGTGAAGAATACGCAGAAGTAACAGCTCATGACTTTGTGACAGGATTGAAACACGTAGCTGATGGCAAGTCAGACGGTGTCTCTCTCATCCAAAATTCAATCAAGGGCTTGGATGCCTACATGACTGGTGAAACAAATGATTTCTCTACGGTTGGTGTTAAGGCCTTGGACGATTACACAGTCGAATATACCCTAAACAAACCAGAAAGCTTCTGGAACTCTAAAGTTACAACAGCAACGATGTTACCTGTAAATGAAGAGTTTTTGAAGGCATCAGGTAAAGATTATGGAGCAGTTACTCCAGCAGGGATTCTCTACAATGGTCCTTATATCTTGAAGACCTTGACTTCTAAATCGTTGATTGAATACGAGAAAAATCCAAACTACTGGGATAAAGAAAAGGTAAAAATTGAGAAGATTAAATTGACCTACTACGATGGTTCAGATCAGGAATCCTTGATTCGTAGCTTCTCTTCTGGTGCTTATACGACAGCCCGTCTCTTCCCAAGTAGCTCAAATTTTGCTTCAACTTTGGAACAATACGGAGATAAAATTACTTATAGCCCACAGGACTCAAGTAGCTATTACTTCACCTTTAACGTAAATCGTCAGTCATACAATAAAACTGCGAAAACAAGTGAAGAGCAAAAGACTTCTACAAAAGAAGCTATGCTTAATAAGGACTTCCGTCAGGCTATCAACTTTGCCTTCAACCGCCATTCTTATGCTGCCCAGCTAAATGGTGAAGACGGTGCGGACAAGATTATTCGTAACAGTCTCGTTCCTGATAACTTTGTACAAGCAGGTGGTAAGAACTTTGGTCACATCGCTCAAGCTGAGTTGGTGAACTATGGTGATCAATGGAAAGGTGTTGAGCTAGTCGATGGTAAGGATTCTATCTACAACCCTGACAAGGCTAAAGCAGCCTTTGAAAAAGCTAAGAAAGACTTGGAATCTAAAGGGGTAAGCTTCCCAATTCACTTGGATGTCCCAGTTGAACAGACAGATACCATCGCTGTTCAACAAAGCAACTCTTTCAAACAATCTATCGAATCAACTCTTGGTGCTGAAAATGTTGTCATCGACGTTCTTCAAATGACAGATAATGAAAAGGAAACAATCACTTCTCAAGCGCGTGTTCCTTCTCAAAAAGACTATGATTTGAACAGTACAGGATGGGCTCCAAGTTATCAAGACCCAGCATCTTACTTGAATATCATGGATCCTAAATCAGGTTCTGCTATGAAACACCTTGGTATTACAAAAGGGAAAGATAAGGATGTTGTAGCGAAACTTGGTTTAGACCAGTATAAGAAATTATTGGATGATGCCGATTCAGAAACTACAAATCTTGAAGAACGCTATGAAAAATATGCCAAGGCTCAAGCTTGGTTGACAGATAGTTCATTATTGATGCCAACAGCCTCATCTGGTGGTTCCCCAGTTGTAAGTAATGTAGTGCCATTCTCAAAACCATACTCACAAGTTGGTATTAAGGGTGACCCATATATCTTTAAAGGAATGAAATTGCAAAAAGATATCGTTACGACAAAAGAATATGAAGAAGCACTGAAAAAATGGCAAAAAGAAAAATTGGAATCAAACGGTAAGTACCAAAAAGAACTAGAAAAACACATTAAATAAAGCAGAAAAACTCTATATCAGACTTGGAATGATATAGAGTTTTTTCTTGCTAGTTTTAGGATTTTCTTGTAAAATAGAAAAAGTGAAGAGAGGTATGAAATGAGTAAGAAAGATAAAAAAATTGAAATTCAAGTAGCAGATGCCAAAGTCAATGTTGGAAAAGACAGTTTTGAAGGTTATACATTGACTATCGGTAAAAAAGTTATCGGAGAAATTGCCGAATTAGATGGACAATTTGCTATCATAAAGAATGGGAATGTCGATAGTTTTTATAAAAAATTGGAAAAAGCTGTGGAAATTTTGATTGAAAATTATAATTTAGCAAAATAAGTCTTGTTTTTTTGAAATTTTCATGATATAATAGTCCATGTTGATTGTAGGAGAGATAGCGAAGAGGCTAAACGCGGCGGACTGTAAATCCGCTCCTTCGGGTTCGGGGGTTCGAATCCCTCTCTCTCCATTTCATCAATGGGGTATAGCCAAGCGGTAAGGCAAGGGACTTTGACTCCCTCATGCGTTGGTTCGAATCCAGCTACCCCAGTTCTTAGGTAATAATCAAGATAAAAAGCAAAATATCTTAGGGTATTTTATTTTTATAATTGAAAGACGTGAACGATATGAACATGTCCTTGCGGGTGCTTAGGAAAAAAATTATAAGTATGTCAAGTTTAAGAAAAACTTGATTGTTGGAGGATTTTTTAGATGAACGAATTTGAAGATTTGCTAAATAGCGTTAGCCAAGTTGAGACTGGTGATGTTGTTAGTGCTGAAGTATTGACAGTTGATGCGACTCAAGCTAACGTTGCAATCTCTGGAACTGGTGTTGAAGGTGTCTTGACTCTTCGCGAATTGACAAACGATCGCGATGCAGATATCAATGACTTTGTTAAAGTAGGAGAAGTATTGGATGTTCTTGTACTTCGTCAAGTAGTTGGTAAAGATACTGATACAGTTACATACCTTGTATCTAAAAAACGCCTTGAAGCTCGCAAAGCATGGGACAAACTTGTTGGTCGCGAAGAAGAAGTTGTTACTGTTAAAGGAACTCGTGCCGTTAAAGGTGGACTTTCAGTAGAATTTGAAGGTGTTCGTGGATTCATCCCAGCTTCAATGTTGGATACTCGTTTCGTACGTAACACTGAGCGTTTTGTAGGTCAAGAATTTGATGCTAAAATCAAAGAAGTTGACGCTAAAGAAAACCGCTTCATCCTTTCACGTCGTGAAGTTGTTGAAGCAGCTACAGCAGTAGCTCGTGCTGAAGTATTCGGTAAATTGGCTGTTGGTGATGTAGTAACTGGTAAAGTTGCACGTATCACAAGCTTCGGTGCTTTCATCGACCTTGGTGGTGTTGACGGATTGGTTCACTTGACTGAATTGTCACATGAACGTAACGTTTCACCAAAATCAGTTGTAACTGTTGGTGAAGAAATTGAAGTGAAAATCCTTGATCTTAACGAAGAAGAAGGACGCGTATCACTTTCACTTAAAGCAACAACACCTGGACCATGGGATGGCGTTGAGCAAAAATTGGCTAAAGGTGATGTAGTTGAAGGAACAGTTAAACGTTTGACTGACTTCGGTGCATTTGTTGAAGTATTGCCAGGTATCGATGGACTTGTTCACGTATCACAAATTTCACACAAACGTATTGAAAATCCAAAAGAAGCTCTTAAAGTTGGTCAAGAAGTTCAAGTTAAAGTTCTTGAAGTTAACGCAGATGCAGAGCGCGTATCACTTTCTATCAAAGCTCTTGAAGAGCGTCCAGCTCAAGAAGAAGGACAAAAAGAAGAAAAACGTGCTGCTCGTCCACGTCGTCCAAAACGTCAAGAAAAACGTGATTTCGAACTTCCAGAAACACAAACAGGATTCTCAATGGCTGACTTGTTCGGTGATATCGAACTTTAATCAAATTGAAAATTCACAAAATCCTTTGTTTTCTAAACAAGGGATTTTTCTTTTGTCTGTAAGCCTTTTTTGATATAATAGTTCTATGTTAGAATCAGAAAAACAATCACGTTATCAAATGTTAAATGAAGAGCTCTCTTTTTTATTGGAAGGTGAAACCAATGTTTTGGCTAATCTTTCCAATGCCAGTGCTCTTCTAAAATCACGCTTTCCTAATACTGTATTTGCAGGCTTTTATCTGTTCGATGGAAAGGAATTGGTTTTGGGTCCCTTCCAAGGAGGTGTTTCCTGCATCCGTATTGCACTGGGCAAGGGTGTTTGTGGGGAGGCAGCTCACTTTCAGGAAACTGTTCTAGTTGGTGATGTAACGACCTATCCTAACTATATTGCTTGTGATAGCCGAGCTAAAAGTGAAATTGTTGTGCCGATGGTAAAGAATGGTCAATTACTTGGAGTTCTGGATTTGGATTCTTCAGAGATTGATGATTATGATGCTATGGATCGAGATTATTTGGAACAATTTGTCGCTATTTTGCTTGAAAAGACAGAATGGGACTTTACAATGTTTGGGGAGAAAGCCTAATGTATCAAGCACTTTATCGAAAATATAGAAGTCAAAATTTCTCCCAGTTGGTTGGTCAAGAAGTTGTGGCTAAGACTCTTAAACAAGCTGTAGAGCAAGAGAAAATAAGCCATGCTTATCTTTTTTCTGGTCCTCGTGGAACGGGAAAAACCAGTGTAGCTAAGATATTTGCCAAGGCTATGAACTGTCCCAATCAAGTGGGTGGTGAACCATGTAATAACTGTTATATCTGTCAGGCAGTGACGGACGGTAGTTTAGAAGATGTTATCGAAATGGATGCGGCCTCTAATAATGGGGTTGATGAAATTCGCGAAATTCGTGATAAATCTACCTACGCACCGAGCCTTGCCCGTTATAAGGTTTATATCATAGACGAGGTTCATATGTTGTCTACAGGGGCTTTTAATGCTCTCCTAAAGACGCTGGAAGAGCCAACACAGAATGTAGTCTTTATTTTAGCTACCACGGAATTACACAAGATACCTGCTACGATTCTATCCCGTGTCCAACGTTTTGAGTTTAAATCAATTAAGACACAGGATATTAAGGAACATATCCACTATATCTTAGAAAAAGAAAACATCAGTTCTGAACCTGAGGCTGTGGAAATCATTGCTAGACGAGCTGAAGGTGGAATGCGGGACGCCTTGTCTATTTTGGATCAAGCCTTGAGTTTGACACAGGGAAATGAATTGACGACTGCCATCTCTGAAGAAATTACAGGTACTATTAGCCTGTCTGCCTTGGATGATTATGTGGCTGCCTTATCTCAACAGGATGTTCCCAAAGCCTTGTCTTGCTTAAATCTTCTCTTTGAGAATGGTAAGAGCATGACTCGTTTTGTGACGGATCTTTTGCACTATTTAAGAGACTTGTTAATTGTTCAAACAGGAGGGGAAAACACTCATCATAGTCCAGTCTTTGTAGAGAATTTGGCACTTCCTCAAGAAAATTTGTTTGAAATGATTCGCTTAGCAACAGTCAGTTTGACAGATATTAAGTCTAGTTTGCAGCCTAAAATCTATGCTGAAATGATGACCATTCGTTTAGCGGAGATTAAGCCTGAGCCAGCTCTTTCAGGGGCGGTTGAAAATGAAATTGCTGCACTGAGACAGGAAGTTGCCCGTCTCAAACAAGAACTCGCCAATGTGGGAACTGTGCCCAAGCCAACAAGTCCAGCTCCTAGTCGACCAGCTACGGGCAAAACAGTCTATCGTGTGGATCGCAATAAAGTGCAATCTATCTTACAAGAGGCCGTCGAAAATCCTGA
The DNA here is from genome assembly GCA_905221125.1 of bacterium. Classification (GTDB taxonomy): domain Bacteria; phylum Bacillota; class Bacilli; order Lactobacillales; family Streptococcaceae; genus Streptococcus. The sequence goes on from CAJNBY010000002.1 coordinate 147,445, forward strand.
TTTAGCACGTCAAAATCTGATTCGTTTGCAGAATGCCTGGGGAGAGGTGATTGAAAGTCTAGGGGGCCCTGATAAGGCTCTACTAGTTGGTTCTCAACCGGTTGCGGCCAATGAACACCATGCCATTCTTGCTTTTGAGTCTAACTTCAATGCTGGTCAAACCATGAAACGAGACAATCTCAACACTATGTTTGGCAACATTCTAAGTCAAGTAGCAGGTTTTTCACCTGAGATTTTAGCCATTTCTATGGAAGAATGGAAAGAAGTGCGCGCAGCCTTTTCAGCCAAAGCTAAATCTTCTCAAGTTGAAAAAGAAGCAGAAGAAAGCCTGATTCCGGAAGGATTTGAATTTTTGGCTGATAAAGTGAAGGTAGAGGAAGACTAAAGAAAGATTTCATGATACAATAAGTTTATGAATAGACAACAATTTATTATCATAGCACTGTTTACAGCTGCTGAGACCTATTTTTTCAATGAAGCCTGGATGACTGGTCGCTATATTATGGCAGCCTTTTGGGCCATTTTGCTCTTTAGAAATTTTCGAGTCAGTTACTTGATGGGGAAAATAGTAGATGTCATTGACCAGCACTTGAAAGGAAAAGACTAGTCCTCAGCTTCTAGACAAAATCAAAGCCTTTTAGGCTTTTTTTTGTTATACTATAAAAGTATATTTATTGCCCTTTTACCGTATTTTCTAGGAAAATCAAGTATGTTTCCAGTAAGTACTGTAAAGGCTGTGAAAAAGAAAGGAACTATCATGTCAGTATTAGAGATCAAAGATCTTCACGTTGAGATTGAAGGAAAAGAAATTTTAAAAGGGGTTAACCTGACCCTGAAAACAGGAGAAATTGCCGCTATCATGGGACCGAATGGTACTGGTAAATCAACTCTTTCTGCCGCTATCATGGGAAATCCAAACTATGAAGTAACTAAAGGTGAAGTTTTGTTTGATGGCGTAAACATCCTTGAGTTGGAAGTGGACGAGCGTGCGCGTATGGGACTTTTCCTTGCTATGCAATACCCATCAGAAATTCCTGGTATTACTAACGCTGAGTTTCTTCGTGCAGCCATGAATGCTGGTAAAGAAGACGATGAGAAGATTTCAGTTCGTGAGTTCATTACTAAACTGGATGAGAAAATGGAATTGCTCAACATGAAAGAAGAAATGGCAGAGCGTTACCTCAATGAAGGTTTCTCTGGTGGTGAGAAAAAACGTAATGAAATTCTTCAGCTTTTGATGTTGGAACCAACTTTTGCCCTTCTTGATGAGATTGACTCAGGTCTTGATATTGACGCTCTTAAAGTTGTATCTAAAGGTGTGAACGCCATGCGTGGTGAAGGCTTTGGTGCTATGATTATCACTCACTACCAACGTCTTTTGAACTACATCACACCTGATGTGGTACACGTCATGATGGAAGGTCGTGTTGTCCTTTCAGGTGGTCCAGAATTGGCTGCGCGTTTGGAACGTGAAGGATACGCAAAACTAGCTGAAGAACTTGGCTATGACTACAAGGAAGAATTGTAATTCCCTCGTATCTTTTAGGAGAAGTAAATGACTAAAGAAAATATTAAACTTTTTTCAGAAATGCATGCTGAACCAAGCTGGTTGACTGACCTCCGTCAAAAAGCTTTTGATAAGATTGAGAGTCTAGAATTACCAGTTATTGAGCGTGTCAAATTCCACCGTTGGAATCTAGGTGATGGAACGATTACAGAAAGTGAGCCATCAGCAAATGTTCCAGATTTCACAGCTTTAGACAATCACTTGAAGTTGGTGCAAGTAGGTACTCAAACTGTTTTTGAACAAACTCCAGTTGAGTTAGCTGAACAGGGTGTCGTCTTTACAGACTTCCACTCAGCTTTAGAAGAAATTCCAGAGCTTATTGAGGAATTCTTCATGTCATCTGTTAAGTATGACGATGACAAGTTGGCAGCCTACCATACAGCTTATTTCAATAGTGGTGCGGTTCTTTATATTCCAGATAACGTGGAAATTACAGAGCCAATCGAAGGTATTTTCTATCAAGACAGTGATAGTGATGTGCCATTTAACAAGCATATTATGATTATCGCTGGTAAAAATTCTAAGATTAGTTATCTGGAGCGTCTAGAGTCACGTGGTGAGGGTAGTGCCAAAGCAACTGCCAACATCACTGTCGAAGTGATTGCACGTTCTGGTGCGCAAGTGAAGTTTGCGGCTATCGACCGTCTTGGTGAGAATGTCACTGCCTATATTAGCCGTCGTGGTAAATTAGGCAACGATGCAAGTATTGATTGGGCAATCGGTGTCATGAACGAAGGAAATGTCGTTGCGGACTTTGATAGCGATTTGATTGGTAACGGTAGCCATGCTGACCTGAAAGTCGTAGCTCTTTCAAGTGGTCGTCAGGTACAAGGGATTGATACTCGTGTGACTAACTATGGTTGCAACTCAATCGGAAATATCCTCCAACATGGGGTTATTCTTGAAAAAGCAACTTTAACTTTCAACGGTATTGGCCACATTATCAAGGGTGCCAAGGGAGCCGATGCGCAACAAGAAAGTCGTGTTCTCATGCTTTCAGACCAAGCGCGTTCAGATGCCAATCCAATTCTTTTGATTGATGAAAATGACGTAACTGCTGGTCACGCGGCTTCTATCGGGCAAGTAGATCCAGAAGACATGTACTATCTCATGAGTCGTGGCTTGGACAAAGCAACTGCAGAACGTTTGGTTGTCCGCGGTTTCCTTGGATCTGTTATCGTTGAGATTCCAGTCAAGGAAGTTCGTGATGAAATGATTGCAACTATCGAAGAAAAATTGTCAAAACGCTAAGGGGAAGCCTATGTTAGATGTAGAAGCGATTCGCAAGGATTTTCCAATTTTAGACCAGATTGTTAATGATGAACCTCTGGTCTATTTGGACAATGCTGCGACGACACAAAAACCACTAGCAGTTCTGGAAACAATCAACCGCTATTATGAGCAGGATAATGCCAATGTTCACCGTGGTGTTCATACCTTGGCAGAGCGGGCGACAGCTTCCTATGAAGCCGCTCGTGAAACCATTCGTAAGTTTATCAATGCAGGTTCGACAAAGGAAGTTCTCTTTACTAGAGGAACGACAACCAGCCTTAACTGGGTAGCTCGCTTTGCTGAGGAAGTCCTGACAGAAGGGGATCAGGTCTTGATTTCTGTCATGGAACACCATTCCAATATTATTCCATGGCAGGAAGTTTGCCGTAAGACCGGGGCTGAGCTTGTCTATGTCTATCTCAAGAATGGGGCTCTGGATATGGATGATTTGCGAGTTAAATTGACTGATAAAGTTAAGTTTGTCTCCCTTGCTCACGCCTCAAATGTTCTTGGTGTGGTCAATCCGATCAAAGAAATTACTCAAATGGCCCACCAAGTTGGAGCTATCATGGTGGTAGATGGTGCTCAATCTACACCCCATATGAAGATTGATGTTCAGGACTTGGATGTGGACTTCTTCGCCTTTTCAGGTCACAAGATGGCGGGTCCAACTGGTATTGGTGTCCTTTACGGCAAAGAGAAGTATCTGGAACAAATGTCTCCGGTAGAATTTGGCGGTGAGATGATTGATTTCGTCTATGAACAATCTGCTAGTTGGAAGGAATTACCTTGGAAATTTGAGGCTGGAACGCCAAATATGGCAGGTGCTATCGGACTTGCTGCGGCAGTAGATTATCTGGAAAAGATTGGTATGGATGACATTGAAGCCCATGAACAAGAATTGATTGCATACGTCTATCCAAAACTGCAGGCGATAGAAGGCTTGACTATTTACGGTTCGCAGGACTTGGCTCAACGTTCAGGTGTCATTGCCTTTAACCTAGGCGACCTTCATCCTCACGACCTTGCGACTGCTTTGGATTATGAAGGTGTGGCTGTTCGCGCAGGTCACCATTGCGCTCAACCCTTGCTCCAGTATTTGGAAGTTCCAGCAACAGCTCGTGCAAGTTTTTATATCTACAATACTAAGGCAGATTGTGACAAACTAGTCGATGCCCTACAAAAGACAAAGGAGTTTTTCAATGGCACTTTCTAAACTAGATAGCCTTTATATGGCAGTGGTAGCGGACCATTCGAAAAATCCACACCATCAAGGGAAGCTGGATGATGCTGAGCAAATCAGTCTCAATAATCCAACCTGTGGCGATGTCATCAATCTCTCTGTTAAGTTTGATGCAGCGGATCGTTTGGAAGATATCGCTTTTCTAAACTCAGGCTGTACCATCTCAACTGCCTCTGCTAGCATGATGACAGATGCAGTTTTAGGAAAAACCAAGCAAGAAATCTTAGAACTTGCGACCATTTTTTCTGAAATGGTTCAAGGGCAAAAAGATGACAGACAAGATAGTCTTGGAGACGCAGCCTTCTTATCAGGTGTTGCCAAATTCCCTCAACGGATCAAGTGTGCAACCTTGGCTTGGAATGCTCTCAAGAAAACAATTGAAAATCAAGAAAAATAGTAAGACAAGTTTCTTTTGTCTTATGAATCAGTAGAAATGAAGAATGAAAGAAAGGATATTATGGCTGAAGAAAGAGTAGAACCAAAACCAATTGACCTTGGTGAATATAAATTTGGTTTCCATGACGATGTAGAGCCTGTCCTATCGACAGGAAAAGGATTGAACGAAGATGTCATTCGCGAATTATCAGCTGCTAAGGGAGAACCTGAGTGGATGTTAGAATTCCGTTTGAAGTCTTATGAAACCTTCAAAAAAATGCCTATGCAAACTTGGGGAGCAGACTTGTCAGAGATTGACTTTGATGACTTGATCTACTACCAAAAACCATCTGACAAACCAGCTCGTTCATGGGATGAGGTTCCTGAAAAAATTAAAGAAACCTTTGAACGTATCGGGATCCCAGAAGCTGAACGTGCTTATTTAGCAGGAGCCTCTGCCCAGTACGAGTCAGAAGTGGTTTACCACAACATGAAGGAAGAGTTCCAAAAATTAGGGATTATCTTTACAGATACAGATTCTGCCCTCAAGGAATACCCAGACTTGTTTAAACAATACTTTGCCAAATTGGTACCGCCGACTGATAACAAGTTGGCAGCCCTCAACTCAGCAGTATGGTCTGGTGGAACCTTTATCTACGTACCAAAAGGTGTGAAAGTGGATATTCCACTTCAAACTTACTTCCGTATCAACAACGAAAATACAGGTCAGTTTGAACGTACCTTGATTATCGTTGATGAGGGAGCAAGTGTACACTACGTAGAAGGATGTACAGCACCAACTTATTCAAGTAACAGCTTGCATGCTGCTATCGTAGAAATCTTTGCCTTGGACGGAGCTTACATGCGTTATACAACCATCCAAAACTGGTCTGATAATGTCTATAACTTGGTAACGAAACGTGCTAAAGCCTTGAAAGATGCGACAGTTGAGTGGATTGATGGAAACTTGGGCGCCAAAACAACTATGAAATATCCATCTGTTTACCTAGATGGAGAAGGTGCGCGTGGAACCATGCTTTCGATCGCCTTTGCCAATGCAGGGCAACACCAAGACACGGGGGCTAAGATGATCCACAACGCTCCACATACTAGCTCATCTATTGTGTCTAAATCCATCGCTAAAGGTGGAGGAAAGGTTGACTACCGTGGACAAGTGACCTTCAACAAGAATTCTAAGAAATCTGTTTCTCACATCGAGTGTGATACCATTATTATGGATGACTTGTCAGCATCAGATACCATTCCATTTAATGAAATTCATAACTCGCAAGTCGCTTTGGAACACGAAGCCAAGGTATCTAAGATTTCAGAAGAACAACTCTATTACCTCATGAGCCGTGGGTTGTCAGAATCTGAGGCAACAGAGATGATTGTCATGGGATTTGTAGAGCCCTTCACAAAAGAACTTCCAATGGAGTATGCAGTTGAGCTGAATCGTTTGATTAGCTATGAGATGGAAGGATCAGTCGGATAAAATTTGATTTTAGATTTACTAAAAACCAAGGACTTTGAAGATGAACTTGTAACAAAAAAATCGCGGTTTAAATCGCGATTTTTTTATAATTTTTCGTTGATAAATCGGATAAACTGATTCCACCAAACTTTTAAGAAGAAGGCTTTTTCAACTTTCTTTTCTGCTACCATTTCGAAACTAGGACGTTCTGTGGTAATGTAACCTTGACCAATCAAATCCTTGTCTTCGTAAGTCAAATGGCCAACCACTGTTCCAGCTTCAAGTGGTGCTGGGATTGCTTTGGAATCAGGTGTGAATTGAATAGATTGGGAAGATTGATTCCCACCACGTTCAATTAGATAGATATCCTCTGGGGCCACTGCAGTGACCGTATCTTCTTTTCCATCTTGTACAGGGGCTTTGCTATTTTGGTAGGCATCGCCTTTTTGAACGATTTTGCGAAGTGTAAATGTAGAAGAAATATAATCCATTAGGGAAGATGTAGCTGTAAAACGAGCGTAAGGATTATTATCTTGATGGTCTGCATTTAAAACAACTGTGATAACCCTCATGCCTTTTTCGACAGTAGTACCAACAAAAGATTCACCAGCTTTGTCTGTTGTTCCTGTCTTAAGACCATCAAAACCACCGCGATGAGCAGGCATACCTTCTAACATGTAGTTGGTCGAAGTGATTGTCATCCCAGCAAAAGTAGAAGAAGGTTTTTTGGTGATTTCCAAGACTTGTGGGTATTTTTTGATGAGATTGCGAGCAACGATAGCAACATCATAAGCACTGAGCTTATTTTCATCATCTTTATTAGAGCCTGGGTAAATGTTATCTCCGAGAGTTTCGTTGTTCAGACCAGTTGTATTGACAAGGGTGGCATCTTTGATTCCCCATTCCAAGAGTTTGGCACGCATCATATCGACGAAGTCTTTCTCTGAGCCAGCAATTTTCTCAGCTAAGGCAATAGCGGCACTGTTGGCACTAGATACCAGGGTTGCTTCAAGCAATTCTTCGACAGTATAATTACGGGCCTCCATAGGAACATTACTGGCTTCAGAATTTGTCGTTAATTGATAAGGATAGTCAGAAATATCTACAGGGGTAGATAGTGTAATACTTCCGTTTTCCAAGGCTTCATAGACAAGATAAACCGTAATCAATTTTGTGATAGAAGCAATCTCAACAGGTTGAGTTGCATCTTTCTCATAGAGAATTTTACCAGTATTGGCCTCAACAGCAATCGCATGTTTAGCAGCAATATTAAAATCTTGGGCAGCAACAGTAGATGCTGACCCAATTACGGATAGACTTAAGAGAGTTAAAATGATTTTTTTCATAGTAAGTTTATTCTAACATAAAGAAAAAAATATTCCCAGTTTCATGATAGAAGAAAGAAGCTTTTTTGAAAGTATGGTAAAATAGATGAATGGAGGTAGCTCATGTTTCGTAAGAATAAATTATTTTTTTGGACCAGTGAGATTTTATTATTAACAATCATTTTTTATTTATGGAGAGAGATGGGGGCGATTATCACGCCTTTTGTAAGCGTCGCAAACACCATCATGATTCCTTTTCTTCTAGGTGGTTTTTTATATTATTTGACCAATCCTATTGTAATTTTTTTACAAAAGTATTTCAAAATTAATCGTATCATTGGTATTCTACTAACCTTGTGTGCCTTGGTGTGGGGCCTTGTCATTGGGGTAGTCTATCTGTTACCGATTTTGGTCAATCAGTTGACCAGCTTGATTGCGACTAGCCAGACTATCTATAGTCGTTTACAAGATTTGATTGTGGATTTATCTACTTATCCAGCCTTTCAAAATTTGGATATTCAAGCGACAATTCAACAATTAAATCTGTCCTATGTAGATATTCTACAAAATATCCTAAATAGTGTTACCAATAGTGTCGGAAGTGTTATATCAGCTCTCTTTAGTACCGTTTTGATTATTATTATGACCCCTGTGTTTTTGGTTTATTTTTTGTTAGATGGTAACAAATTTTTACCGATGCTTGAGCGCACTGTTTTGAAGAGAGATAAGTTGCATATTGCAGGTCTCTTAAAAAATTTGAATGCGACAATTGCTCGATATATTAGTGGAGTCGCAATTGATGCGATTATTATCGGTTGTTTGGCCTTTATCGGATATAGCGTGATTGGTTTGAAATACGCTTTGGTCTTCGCCATCTTTTCAGGATTGGCCAATCTCATTCCTTATGTAGGACCAAGTATTGGCTTGATTCCGATGATTATTGCCAATGTCTTTACGGATCCTCATAGAATGCTGATTGCAGTTGTTTACATGCTAATCATTCAACAAGTGGATGGAAACATCCTCTACCCTCGCATCGTAGGTGGAGTAATGAAGGTTCATCCAATCACGATTTTGGTATTACTTTTGTTATCAAGTAATATCTATGGGGTCATTGGCATGATTGTCGCAGTACCAACCTATTCTATCTTAAAAGAAATTTCTAAGTTCTTATCTCGCTTGTATGAAAATCATAAAATAATGAAAGAACGAGAAAGAGAATTAGCTAAGTAAAAGTCAGGAAATTCCTGATTTTTCTTTTTCTTTAGGTAAATTATAAGAGTAGAAGTGCCATTTAGATTAGCCGATTAAGAATAATTCACAAAAACTTTGTAAAACACTTGCAATTTAGCTGAAATTTGATAAAATAGTAAGGAAAGTTAGACTGTATTGCCTACTGTCTATCTATAAAATATATTTTATTGGAGGCTTTTACTCAAATGGCAAAAGAAAAATACGATCGTAGTAAACCACACGTTAACATTGGTACTATCGGACACGTTGACCACGGTAAAACTACCCTAACTGCAGCTATCACAACTGTTTTGGCACGTCGCTTGCCTTCATCAGTTAACCAACCTAAAGACTATGCGTCTATCGATGCTGCTCCAGAAGAACGCGAACGCGGTATCACAATCAACACTGCGCACGTTGAGTACGAAACTGAAAAACGTCACTACGCTCACATCGACGCTCCAGGACACGCGGACTACGTTAAAAACATGATTACTGGTGCCGCTCAAATGGACGGAGCTATCCTTGTAGTAGCTTCAACTGACGGACCAATGCCACAAACTCGTGAGCACATCCTTCTTTCACGTCAGGTTGGTGTTAAACACCTTATCGTCTTCATGAACAAAGTTGACTTGGTTGACGATGAAGAATTGCTTGAATTGGTTGAAATGGAAATCCGTGACCTATTGTCAGAATACGACTTCCCAGGTGACGATCTTCCAGTTATCCAAGGTTCAGCTCTTAAAGCCCTTGAAGGTGACACTAAATACGAAGACATCGTTATGGAATTGATGAACACAGTTGATGAGTACATCCCAGAACCAGAACGTGACACTGACAAACCATTGCTTCTTCCAGTCGAAGACGTATTCTCAATCACTGGACGTGGTACAGTTGCTTCAGGACGTATCGACCGTGGTATCGTTAAAGTCAACGACGAAATCGAAATCGTTGGTATCAAAGAAGAAACTCAAAAAGCAGTTGTTACTGGTGTTGAAATGTTCCGTAAACAACTTGACGAAGGTCTTGCCGGAGATAACGTAGGTGTCCTTCTTCGTGGTGTTCAACGTGATGAAATCGAACGTGGACAAGTTATCGCTAAACCAGGTTCAATCAACCCACACACTAAATTCAAAGGTGAAGTTTACATCCTTACTAAAGAAGAAGGTGGACGTCACACTCCATTCTTCAACAACTACCGTCCACAATTCTACTTCCGTACTACTGACGTTACAGGTTCAATCGAACTTCCAGCAGGTACTGAAATGGTAATGCCTGGTGATAACGTGACAATCGACGTTGAGTTGATCCACCCAATCGCCGTAGAACAAGGTACTACATTCTCTATCCGTGAGGGTGGACGTACTGTTGGTTCAGGTATGGTTACAGAAATCGAAGCTTAATTCGATTTAGTTCCCAGAAGAACAATTATTTAAGTCAGACACTAAAAGAATCTTGCTTTGCAAGGTTCTTTTTTTCGAATATTGAACTAATACTCAATGAAAATCAAAGAGCAAACTAGGAAGCTAGCCGCAGGTTGCTCAAAGCACTGCATTGAGGTTGTAGATAGAATTGACGAAGTCAGCTCAAAACATGTTTTTGAGGTTGTAGATAAGGCTGACGAAGTCAGTAACCATACATACGGTAAGGCGACGCTGACGTGGTTTGAAGAGATTTTTGAAAAGTATAAAATTGAATTGCTTATAGAAAAAGCCCTATACACTAGATGTGCATAGAGCAATTGGGCTTTATTTGATATAGAGTTCTTGATTTTTCAAGACAATTTCTCGTACGCTTGCGAACTTTTTGAGTTTTTTGATTTCTTCTGGATGAGTGACGAGAGTGATAACATAACCTTCCTTGCCCATACGACCTGTACGGCCAGCACGGTGAGTGTAGGTTTCAATATCTCTAGGAACATCAAAGTTTACGACACATTCTAGGCTATCGATATCAATTCCACGAGCCAAAAGGTCAGTTGCAAGAAGCAGGGTTAGTTGCTTATCTTTAAACTTTTCTAAGATAACCTTTCTAAACTTGACATTGACATCGCTAGCGAGGGAAACAGCCAAGATATCACGATATTGTAGTTTTTCTTCTGCACTTCCAAGGTCTGATAGGCTGTTAAAAAAGACTAGTCCGCGGAAATCCTCTACATGAGCTAGTTTTCGTAGCATATCCACTCGGTGACGTTGCTCTACCTGCATGTAGAAGTGCTGGATATTGTCCAGTTTTTGATCAGAGAGATCAATGGTGCGCGTGTTTGGAGCAATCTTTTCTTGGTCAAACTTGACTGTCGCGCTCATGTAGATGAGTTGGTGATCACGAGGTGCGTAGTGAGTGATTTTCTCAACAAAGTGAATCTGAGAATCATCAAGCAACTGGTCAAATTCATCCAGGATGATGGTTTCTACATTCATCATCTTTATTTTTTTCAATTTAATCAACTCAAAGATACGACCAGGGGTTCCAATCAGAATTTCTGGCCCTTTTTTGAGTCGTTCAATCTGGCGTTTCTGACTTGAACCTGATAGGAAGAGTTGGGCTGTCAAACCGATAGCTTCTGCCCACGTTTTACATACGTCAAAAATCTGTCCAGCAAGCTCCGTATTTGGTGCTAGAATCAAGAGTTGCTGGGCTTTTTTCTTTTGTAGTCTGAGAAGACTTGGTAGGAGGTAAGCTAGGGTCTTGCCTGTTCCTGTTGGGCTCACTCCTAAAAGATTTTCTCCCGCAAGAATGGGCTCAAATAGTTGAGTTTGAATGGGAGTAAATTCTTGGAAACCGAGTTGGTCACTCAGTTCTTGCCATTCAGTCGGTAGTTTAGTTTTCATTTTCTGCCTCAAATCTAATGCCAGCAGTCTGGCGCATAGTATATAGTAGCTCATGAACTGAACTTGCATCTTCCAGCCAAGTTTGGTAGAGATTCAGATCTGGTTGCTGGATCATGTGTGCAAATGCAGCGACTTCCTCAATCATCGTATGAGGATCCTGTTGGATAGGGAGTTGGACTTGATTGCCTTGATGGTCGGTAAAAATAGCTGAGCTTACATGTTCGATGGTGTTGAGGGTCAAGGTCCCATCTGTCGTATAAATCTCACAAGGAAGATTGGAAGTGATGTTTTTCCCAGCTTTGATATGAACTTGAAAGTCAGGGTAGAAGAGAATACCATCTCCATTTAGGTCAATGCTATTGTCAAGCTGTTGAGCACGGTAAGTCGCGTCATTAGCTTTTCCGAAAAGACGAACGGCAGCATAGAGGGGATAAATCCCCAAATCCATAAGAGCTCCACCAGCAAAGCGGTCTGAAAAGACATTTGGTGTCTCCCCAGCCAACAAATTCGGCATCTTGGAAGAGTACTTGGCATAGTTGAAATCAGCTCCTAAGATTTGCTTGTCTGCCAAAAAGTTTTTGATAGTAGTGAAAGCTTTCTCGTGATAATTACGAGCTGCTTCAAAGATAAAACAATTATTTTTCTCAGCCGTTTGAATCAAATTCAGCCATTCTTGTGGCTGAGTAACAGCTGGCTTTTCAAGAATGACGTGTTTACCAGCAGACAAGGCAGCTTTTGCCTGAGCAAAATGTAAGGAATTTGGACTGGCAATATAGACCACATCAAAGGAGCTCTTGAAGAAGTCTTCTAATTGATCAAAGAGTTGGATATCCTGATAGCGAGAAGCAAAGGTTGCTGCAGTTTCTAGTTTTCTAGAATAGACTGCGACCAGCTTGTATTCTCCACTGGAATGGGCTGCTTCTATGAAGTGGTGGCTGATAGCGCCAGTTCCGATGACACCTAATTTAAGCATAAATCCTCCTTTTCAGATTTTAAATCCTTCTTTCATTATAACATAGATAGACTTGACTATCCAACAGGGGGTAAAAAATTTCAAATAAGATACTAGGACTTTCCCAAAGAAAGTGGTACAATAATGAGATGAGTAAATGAAATGGGAGGGAAAATGAGGTTACTACCTATAAGAAAAATATCACGTCAGTCTAAGAGGCTAGCGCTTTTTTTGACTTTTTGTGCAGGATATGTAGATGCCTATACTTTTATTGTCCGAGGGAATACTCTTGTAGCTGGACAAACGGGGAATGTCGTCTTTCTATCAGTGGGACTCATTCAGCACAACGTGTCGGATGCCAGTGCCAAAGTAATGACCTTGCTAGCTTTTATGATGGGGGTCTTTTTACTAACGATTTATAAGGAAAAATTGAGAATTGTGAAAAAACCTATTCTGTCCTTGATTCCTTTGGCAATCCTATCAATCATTATTGGATTTGTACCACAAACTGTAGAGAATATCTATCTAGTACCGCCCTTGGCCTTTTGTATGGGGTTGGTGACAACTGCTTTTGGAGAAGTATCTGGGATTGCTTATAACAATGCATTTATGACTGGAAATATAAAACGTACTATGCTGGCTTTTGGAGATTATTTCCGGACCAAGCACACTCCTTTTTTGCGTGAAGCTTTCATATTTGTTAGCCTGCTTAGTAGTTTTGTCCTTGGAGTGGTTTTTTCAGCCTATTTGACGATTTTTTATCGGGAAAAGACCATTCTTGGTGTTCCTATTATGATGAGCATTTTTTACCTCAGTATACTTTTTGCTTCATGGCAGAAAAAAGTAAAAGAAAAAGCTTGATTTTAGGTGTTATTACTTGTAAGAAAATAGGAGATATGCTATACTTGAAGAGTTGACTATGCACGTTCCTGTGCAACCGCACGAACATCGTTGCTCGTCGTATAACAAATTTAAACTTCGTCATTGTCGCCTTGCCTAACATAAATTATGTCTTCGGCTCAATTCCTAGTTTATTCTTTGTTATACTTAGAGCTCTTCTTTTAAGTGGTTCGTCCCACGATGCTAGGCGAGTCTTCACAAAAAATTCGGGGAAACCCATAAAAATCATAGGAGGTGCATAATGAGCACATACGCAATTATCAAAACTGGCGGAAAACAAGTTAAAGTTGAAGTTGGTCAAGCAATTTACGTTGAAAAATTGAACGTTGAAGCTGGTCAAGAAGTTACTTTTAACGAAGTTGTTCTTGTTGGTGGTGAAAACACTGTTGTCGGAACTCCACTTGTTGCTGGAGCTACTGTAGTTGGAACTGTTGAAAAACAAGGAAAACAAAAGAAAGTTGTTACTTACAAGTACAAACCTAAAAAAGGTAGCCACCGTAAACAAGGTCACCGTCAACCATATACAAAAGTTGTCATCAACGCAATCAACGCTTAATTTTAAGGAGAACACATGATACAAGCAGTCTTTGAGAGAGCCGAAGATGGCGAGCTGAGGAGTGCGGAAATTACTGGACACGCCGAGAGTGGCGAATACGGCTTAGATGTCGTGTGTGCATCGGTTTCTACGCTTGCCATTAACTTTATCAATTCTATTGAAAAATTTGCAGGCTATGAACCAATCCTAGAATTAAACGAAGATGAAGGTGGCTATCTGATGGTTGAAATTCCAAAAGATCTTCCTTCACACCAGAGAGAAATGACCCAGTTATTCTTTGAATCATTTTTCTTAGGTATGGCAAACTTATCGGAGAACTCTTCTGAGTTCGTCCAAACCAGAGTTATCACAGAAAACTAACACGGAGGAAAACATTATGTTAAAAATGACTCTTAACAACTTGCAACTTTTCGCCCACAAAAAAGGTGGAGGTTCTACATCAAACGGACGTGATTCACAAGCGAAACGTCTTGGAGCTAAAGCAGCTGACGGACAAACTGTAACAGGTGGATCAATCCTTTACCGTCAACGTGGTACACACATCTACCCAGGTGTAAACGTTGGACGTGGTGGAGACGATACTTTGTTCGCTAAAGTTGAAGGCGTAGTACGCTTTGAACGTAAAGGACGCGATAAAAAACAAGTTTCTGTTTACCCAATCGCTAAATAAAAAGGTCCAGTGAACCTTTTTATCCCGAGCCTTGAAATGTAAAGGCGAGGAAGCTAGAAGTAGCATTTAATAAGGCTTTCCGAGTTTTCGGAGAGCCTATTTTTTTGTTTTGATACCCACGCTGATACCCATATTTTAAAAACCAATGTAAGAAGCGAACTTGTCGGCAACTTTATCTTTTATTTTAAAATTATAAAATAGTATGATGTAAAAATTTTTCAGTAATGAATTTTATAAGGGAATAAGATATTGTAAAAATTGCTAAGGTTTGATATTATAATTGTTTCTAAAAGAAGAAGTAAGAAGAATGAAAGGATGTGACCCTGTATGAAAAAGATATTCATCATAATAGTCTGTTCAATCTCTTTTCTTGTTCTATCTGCTTGTGTAAATAACAAAAAAATCATTCTTCCTGAACCTGAAACGATATCTGTAATTTATCTGCAGAAAAGTATCTCTGGAGATGTTAAAATTATGAATAAGAAAGATGATATCTCAAAATTGATTAAGGAAATACAGAAACAGTCAAAATCTACAACTTTGAAGAGTTTAAATGATCAACCGACAAATGTTAAAGATTACATCATTGTCAAATTTTATCATCAGAATGAAGCAAAGGATAGTGTAGTCTATCTATATACTAAGAAGAAAAGACAGTATATTGAGCAATCTTATGCTAGTATTTGGGAAGTAAATCCAGATATAGCTAATAGGATTGAAGAGGCTTTTTCTAGTTGATTTATAGGTCAAAAGAAAATGTTAGAGGCTTTTCTTGCATCATATTATAAACGGTAAATCAAAAAGATTTGCTGTTTTTATTTTCTAGAAATCAGATAAGGACTGAAAAAGATATTATTCTAATTTTTGCATTGGGTTGTTAGACTCTTCATTGGAATTTGAAAATTTCCAGACTTTTTTCCTTTTTGGAAAACTTCTAAAATATGGTATAATGAAAAGATAAAGAAGTTGGGGGTAGAAGATGAACATTCAACAATTACGCTATGTTGTTGCCATTGCCAATAGTGGTACTTTCCGTGAAGCAGCTGAAAAGATGTATGTCAGTCAGCCGAGTCTGTCTATTTCTGTGCGAGATTTGGAAAAAGAATTGGGCTTTAAGATTTTCCGTCGGACCAGCTCAGGGACTTTCTTGACCCGTCGTGGTATGGAATTCTATGAAAAAGCGCAAGAATTGGTTAAAGGATTTGATATTTTTCAAAATCAGTATGCCAATCCTGAAGAAGAAAAAGATGAATTTTCCATTGCTAGCCAGCACTATGACTTCTTGCCACCAACCATTACGGCCTTTTCAGAGCGCTATCCTGACTATAAGAATTTTCGTATTTTTGAATCAACTACTGTTCAAATCTTAGACGAAGTAGCTCAAGGGCATAGTGAGATTGGGATTATCTACCTCAACAATCAAAATAAAAAGGGGATTATGCAACGGGTTGAAAAGCTAGGCCTTGAAGTCATTGAATTGATTCCCTTCCATACCCATATTTATCTCCGTGAGGGGCATCCTTTGGCTCAGAAAGAGGAATTGGTCATGGAAGATTTAGCGGATCTACCAACGGTTCGTTTCACTCAAGAGAAAGACGAGTACCTTTATTATTCAGAGAACTTTGTTGATACCAGCGCTAGCTCGCAGATGTTCAATGTGACAGACCGTGCTACTTTGAATGGTATTTTGGAGCGGACAGACGCCTATGCGACAGGTTCTGGATTTTTAGATAGTGATAGTGTTAATGGCATCACAGTTATTCGTCTCAAGGATAATTTGGATAATCGTATGGTCTATGTTAAACGTGAGGAAGTGGAGCTTAGTCAGGCTGGAACTCTTTTCGTAGAAGTCATGCAAGAATATTTTGATCAGAAGAGGAAATCATGAAAAAAAGAGGAATAGTGGCAGTCGTTGTACTGCTTTTGATTGCGCTGGATCAGTTGGTCAAATCCTATATCGTCTGGCAGATTCCACTGGGTGAGGTTCGTTCGTGGATACCCAATCTCGTTAGCTTGACCTACCTGCAAAATCGAGGGGCAGCCTTCTCCATGTTACAAGATCAGCAGTTGCTATTTGCTATCATTACTCTGGTCGTCGTGGTAGGTGCCATTTGGTATCTACATAAACACATGGAGGACTCACTCTGGATGGTCTTGGGTTTGACCTTGATCATCGCAGGTGGTCTTGGAAACTTTATTGACAGGGTCAGTCAGGGCTTTGTTGTGGATATGTTCCACCTTGACTTTATCAATTTTGCAATTTTCAATGTGGCAGATAGCTATCTGACGGTTGGAGTGATTATTTTATTGATTGCAATGCTAAAAGAGGAAATAAATGGAAATTAAAATTGAAACTGGTGGCCTGCGTTTGGATAAGGCTTTGTCGGATTTGACAGAATTATCACGTAGTCTCGCAAATGAACAAATCAAATCAGGCCAGGTCTTAGTCAACGGCCAAGCCAAGAAAGCTAAATATACTGTCCAAGAGGGCGATATTGTCACCTATCATGTGCCAGAACCAGAGGTCTTAGAGTATGTGGCTGAGGATCTTCCGCTAGAAATCATCTACCAAGATGAGGATGTAGCCGTCATCAACAAGCCTCAAGGGATGGTGGTACATCCGAGTGCTGGTCATACCAGTGGAACCCTAGTAAATGCTCTCATGTATCATATTAAGGACTTGTCGGGTATCAATGGGGTTCTGCGTCCAGGAATTGTTCACCGTATTGACAAGGATACGTCAGGTCTTCTTATGATAGCTAAAAATGATGAGGCGCATCTAGCACTTGCCCAAGAACTCAAGGATAAAAAGTCTCTCCGCAAATATTGGGCGATTGTTCATGGAAATCTACCAAATGATCGCGGTGTGATTGAAGCGCCGATTGGCCGGAGTGAAAAAGACCGTAAGAAACAGGCTGTGACTGCTAAAGGCAAGCCTGCAGTTACCCGTTTTCACGTCTTGGAACGCTTTGGTGATTATAGCTTAGTGGAGTTGCAGCTGGAAACAGGACGTACCCACCAAATACGTGTTCACATGGCTTATATCGGCCATCCAGTCGCTGGTGATGAAGTCTATGGTCCTCGCAAGACACTTAAGGGGCATGGACAATTTCTTCATGCCAAGACCCTAGGATTTACCCATCCGAGAACAGGTGAGACCTTGGAATTTACAGCAGATATTCCAGAGATATTTAAGGAAACATTGGAGAGATTGAGAAAGTAAGAATGAAAAAGAAATTAACTAGTTTAGTACTTGCAGGCGCTTTTTTAGGTTTGTCATGGTATGGAAATGTTCAAGCTCAAGAAAGTTCAGGAAATAAAATTCACTTTATCAATGTTCAAGAAGGTGGCAGTGATGCGATTATTCTTGAAAGTAATGGACACTTTGCCATGGTGGATACAGGAGAAGATTATGATTTTCCAGATGGAAGTGATTCTCGTTATCCATGGAGAGAAGGAATTGAAACGTCTTATAAGCATGTTCTAACAGACCGTGTCTTTCGTCGTTTGAAGGAATTGGGTGTTCAAAAACTTGATTTTATTTTGGTAACACATACTCACAGTGACCATATTGGAAATGTTGATGAATTACTGTCTACCTATCCAGTTGATCGAGTCTATCTTAAAAAATATAGTGATAATCGTATTACTAATTCTGAACGTTTATGGGATAATCTGTACGGTTATGATAAGGTTTTACAGACTGCCGCCGAAAAAGGTGTTTCAGTTATTCAAAACATCACACAGGGAGATGCTCATTTTCAGTTTGGGGACATGGATATTCAGCTCTATAATTATGAAAATGAAACCGATTCATCAGGTGAATTAAAGAAAATTTGGGATGACAATTCCAATTCCCTGATTAGTGTAGTCAAAGTCAATGGCAAGAAAATTTACCTTGGGGGCGACTTAGATAATGTGCATGGAGCGGAAGATAAGTATGGTCCTCTTATTGGAAAAGTTGATTTGATGAAGTTTAATCATCACCATGATACCAACAAATCAAACACAAAGAATTTTATTAAAAATTTGAGTCCGAGTTTGATTGTTCAAACTTCGGATAGTCTACCTTGGAAAAATGGTGTTGATAGTGAGTATGTCAATTGGCTCAAAGAACGAGGAATTGAGAGAATTAACGCAGCCAGCAAAGACTATGATGCGACAGTTTTTGAGATTCGACAAGACGGATTTGTCAACATTTCAACTTCCTACAAGCCGATTCCAAGTTTTCAAGCTGGTTGGCATAAGAGTGCATATGGAAATTGGTGGTATCAAGCGCCTGATTCTACAGGAGAGTATGCTGTCGGTTGGAATGAAATCGAAGGTGAATGGTATTACTTCAACCAAACGGGTATCTTGATACAGAATCAGTGGAAAAAATGGAACAATCGTTGGTTTTATTTGACAGACTCTGGTGCTGCTGCAAAAAATTGGAAGAAAATCGATGGAAGCTGGTATTATTTCAACAAAGAAAACCAGATGGAAATTGGTTGGATAAATACTGGAGGTCAGAATTATTATTTATCCAAGGATGGTTCGCTGCAAACAGGTTGGCTTCAATATAAGGGGCAATGGTATTACTTTGCTCAATCAGGGGAAATGAAAACGGGTTGGGTAAAAGATAAAGAAACCTGGTACTATATGGATTCTACTGGTATCATGAAGACAGGTGAGATAGAAGTTGCTGGTCATCATTACTATCTAGAAGATTCAGGAGCTATGAAGCAAGGTTGGCTTAAAAAGGCAAACGATTGGTATTTCTACAAGACAGACGGTTCACGAGCTGTGGGTTGGATCAAAGACAAGGATAAATGGTACTTCTTGAAAGACAATGGTCAATTACTTGTAAATGGCAAGACACCAGAAGGCTATACTGTTGATTCAAGTGGTGCCTGGTTAGTGGATGTTCCTGTAGAGAAATCCGCTACAACTAAAGTTACAAGTAATTCAGAGACAAAAGAATCCAGTGAAGTAGTGAAAAAAGATCTTGAAAATAAAGTAACGACTCAGAACGAAAGTGTTACAAGTTCTTCAACTAGTCAAGATTTGACTTCCTCAACTTCACAAAGCTCTGAAACGAGTGCAAACAAATCGAAATCAGAACAGTAGTAAAAAAGAAGGTTTTAGGGCCTTCTTTTTCCTATCAACTCTTTTCTATTTCCTGCCATTCATGTTATAATGGATAAATATGAAGAATCGGAGTGAGACTATGAAATACAAACGAATTGTCTTTAAGGTGGGAACTTCTTCTCTGACGAATGAGGATGGAAGTTTATCACGTAGTAAGGTAAAAGCTATTACCCAGCAGTTGGCTATGTTGCACGAGGCTGGTCATGAATTGATTTTGGTGTCGTCAGGTGCCATTGCGGCTGGTTTTGGAGCCTTAGGATTTAAAAAGCGTCCGACTAAGATTGCTGATAAACAGGCTTCAGCAGCGGTAGGACAAGGGCTTTTGTTGGAAGAATACACGACCAATCTTCTCTTGCGCCAAATCGTTTCTGCACAAATTTTACTGACTCAGGATGACTTTGTGGATAAGCGCCGTTATAAAAATGCCCATCAGGCTTTGTCGGTTCTACTTAGCCGTGGTGCGATTCCTATCATCAATGAGAATGATAGTGTCGTCATTGATGAGCTCAAGGTTGGGGACAATGATACTCTGAGTGCTCAGGTAGCGGCCATGGTCCAAGCAGACCTTTTGGTTCTCTTGACAGATGTGGACGGTCTCTATACTGGAAATCCTAATTCAGATCCAAGAGCTAAACGCTTGGAGAAAATCGAGACCATTAATCGTGAGATTATCGATATGGCTGGTGGAGCTGGCTCGTCAAATGGAACTGGGGGCATGTTAACCAAAATCAAGGCTGCAACTATTGCGACAGAATCAGGAGTTCCTGTTTATATCTGTTCATCATTGAAGGCAGATGCCATGATTGAGGCGGCTGAGGAGACCAAGGATGGTTCCTACTTTGTTGCAGAGGAAAAAGGTCTCCGTACCCAGAAACAATGGCTGGCCTTCTATGCTCAGAGTCAGGGTTCTATTTGGGTTGATAAAGGGGCTGCAGAAGCTCTCTCTCAACATGGAAAGAGTCTTCTCTTATCTGGTGTTGTTGATGCAGAAGGAGCCTTTTCTTACGGTGATATCGTGACAGTATTTGACAAGGAAAGTGGAAAATCACTTGGAAAAGGCCGTGTGCAATTTGGAGCCTCTGCTTTGGAGGATATGTTGCGTTCTCAAAAAGCTAAGGGTGTCTTGATTCACCGTGATGACTGGATTTCCATTACTCCTGAAATCCAACTACTCTTTACAGAATTTTAGAGGTAAACTATGGTAAGTACACAAGAACAATTTGAACAGGTACAGGCTGTTAAAAAATCGATCAATACAGCTAGTGAAGAGGTGAAAAACCAAGCCTTGCTAGCTCTGGCTGATCACTTATTAGCAGCTACTGAGGAAATTTTAGCAGCCAATGCCCTTGATATGGAAGCGGCTAAGGGTAAAATTTCAGATGTGATGCTGGATCGTCTTTATTTGGATGCAGGACGTATAGAAGCAATGGCAACTGGTATTCGTGAAGTGGTTGCTTTACCAGATCCAATCGGTGAAGTTTTAGAAACAAATCAGCTTGAAAATGGTTTGGTTATCACCAAGAAACGGGTGGCTATGGGCGTTATCGGTATTATCTATGAAAGCCGTCCAAATGTGACTTCTGACGCGGCTGCTTTGGCTCTCAAGAGTGGAAATGCGGTTGTTCTTCGTAGTGGTAAGGATGCCTATCAAACAGCTCATGCTATTGTTACAGCCTTGAAAAAGGGCTTGGAGATAACGACCATTCACCCAGATGTGATTCAACTAGTGGAAGATACTAGCCGTGAAAGCAGCTATGCCATGATGAAGGCCAAGGGGTATCTAGACCTGCTTATTCCTCGTGGGGGGGCTGGTTTAATCAATGCCGTGGTTGAAAATGCTATTGTACCCGTTATCGAGACAGGAACTGGGATTGTTCATGTTTATGTCGATAAGGACGCAGACGACGACAAGGCTCTATCTATCATCAATAATGCCAAAACCAGTCGTCCTTCTGTATGTAATGCCATGGAGGTTTTGCTGGTTCATGAAGACAAGGCAGCAAGTTTCCTTCCTCGCTTGGAGCAAGTGCTAGTTGCAGAGCGAAAAGAAGCTGGACTGGAACCAATTCAATTCCGCCTAGATAGCAAAGCAAGCCAGTTTATTTCAGGTCAAGCAGCTGAGGATCAAGACTTTGATATCGAGTTTTTAGACTATGTCCTAGCTGTTAAGGTTGTGAGCAGTTTAGAAGAAGCGGTTGCGCATATTGAAGCCCACAGTACCCATCATTCGGATGCCATTGTGACGGAAAATGCTGAGGCTGCAGCTTACTTTACAGATCAAGTGGACTCTGCAGCAGTCTATGTCAATGCCTCAACTCGTTTCACTGACGGGGGCCAATTTGGTCTTGGCTGTGAAATGGGGATTTCTACTCAGAAACTACACGCGCGTGGTCCCATGGGCTTGAAAGAGTTGACCAGCTATAAGTATGTGGTTACTGGTGACGGACAGATAAGGGAGTAAGAAATGAAGATTGGATTTATCGGTTTGGGGAATATGGGTGCTAGCTTGGCCAAGGCTGTTTTGCAGACCAAGACGGGTGATGACCTTCTACTTGCCAATCGCAGTCAAGCCAAGGTGGATTCTTTCATTGCCGACTTTGGCGGTCAGGCTTCTAGCAATGACGAAATCTTCGCAGAAGCAGATGTGATTTTTCTAGGTGTTAAGCCGGCCCAGTTCTCAGACTTGCTTTCTCAATATCCGACCATTCTTGAAAAAAGAGAGAGTCTTCTTTTGATTTCGATGGCAGCTGGATTGACCTTGGAAAAACTAGCGAGTCTTCTGCCAAGTCAGCACCGAATTATTCGTATGATGCCGAATACCCCTGCTTCTATCGGGAAAGGAGTGATTAGTTATGCTTTGTCTCCTAATTGTAAGGTTGAGGACAGTGAACTCTTTTGTCAGTTATTAGCAAATGCTGGCCTCTTAGTTGAACTAGGAGAAGGCTTAATCGACGCAGCGACAGGTCTTGCAGGTTGTGGACCAGCCTTTGTCTATCTTTTTATCGAGGCCTTGGCAGATGCAGGTGTTCAGACTGGATTGCCACGAGAAACAGCATTGAAAATGGCAGCTCAAACTGTGGTAGGAGCTGGACAATTGGTCCTAGAAACCCAAGAGCATCCTGGGGTCTTGAAAGACCAAGTTTGTAGCCCAGGCGGTTCGACTATTGCTGGTGTAGCAAGCTTAGAAGCGCATGCTTTTAGAGGAACAGTCATGGAGGCAGTTGGTCAAGCCTACAAACGAACACAAGAACTAGGTAAATAAGAGGTGGATTTGTCTGCCTCTTTTATGGTGGTTGATACTCTTCGAAAATCTCTTCAAACTGTGTCAGCTTCCATCTGCAACCTCAAAACAGTGTTTTGAGCAACCTGCGGCTAGCTTCCTAGTTTGCTCTTTGATTTTCATTGAGTATGAAATGAGAAGACAAAAAGATTGTCACAAACCCCTATTTTTTTGATAGAATAGAAGTAGTAAAAAAGAAATGAGTTAGACATGTCAAAAGGATTTTTAGTCTCTCTTGAGGGACCAGAGGGAGCAGGAAAGACCAGTGTTTTAGAGGCTCTGCTACCAATTTTAGAGGAAAAAGGAGTAGAGGTGCTGACGACCCGTGAGCCAGGCGGAGTCTTGATAGGGGAGAAGATTCGGGAAGTGATTTTGGACCCAAGTCATACTCAGATGGATGCTAGGACAGAGCTCCTTCTCTATATTGCCAGTCGCAGACAGCACTTGGTGGAAAAAGTTCTTCCAGCCCTTGAAGCTGGCAAGTTGGTCATTATGGACCGCTTCATCGATAGTTCCATTGCTTATCAGGGATTTGGCCGTGGCTTGGATATTGACGCCATTGATTGGCTAAATCACTTTGCGACAGATGGCCTTAAACCTGATTTGACACTCTATTTTGACATTGAGGTGGAAGAGGGACTGGCTCGCATTGCTGCTAATAGTGACCGCGAGGTCAATCGTTTGGACTTGGAAGGTTTGGACTTGCATAAAAAAGTTCGTCAAGGCTACCTTTCTCTTCTGGACAAAGAAGGAAATCGCATGGTCAAGATTGATGCCAGCCTCCCTTTGGAACAAGTTGTGGAAACGACCAAGGCTATATTGTTTGATAGAATGGGCTTGGCTAAATGAAACAAGAAGAATTAAAGGCTTGGCAGCCAGACCAGTTTGACCGCTTTGTCCGTATCCTAGAACAAGACCAGCTCAATCACGCCTATCTTTTTTCAGGATTCTTTGGAAGTTTGGAAATGGCGCAATTTTTAGCTAAGAGCCTCTTTTGTACGGATAAAGTAGGCGTTTTGCCGTGTGAGAAATGCAGAAACTGTAAGCTGATTGAACAGGAAGAATTTCCAGATGTCACCTTGATTAAGCCAGTCAATCAGGTTATCAAGACAGAACGGATTCGTGAATTGGTGGGGCAGTTTTCTCAAGCAGGGATTGAAAGCCAACAACAGATTTTTATTATCGAGCAAGCTGAGAAAATGCATCCTAACGCAGCCAATTCTCTGCTCAAGGTCATCGAAGAACCCCAGAGTGAGGTTTATATTTTCTTCTTGACCAGCGATGAGGAAAAGATGTTGTCGACCATCCGAAGTCGGACCCAGATTTTCCACTTTAAAAAGCAGGAAGAAAAACTCATCTTGCTCTTAGAACAAATGGGACTGGTTAAGAAAAAAGCGACTCTCCTAGCTCAGTTTAGTCAATCGCGAGCTGAAGCAGAAAAGTTAGCCAATCAGGCAAGTTTTTGGACCTTGGTGGATGAAAGTGAACGCCTGCTGACCTGGTTATTAGCTAAGAAAAAAGAAAGTTATCTGCAGGTTGCTAAATTAGCCAACTTGGCAGACGACAAGGAAAAACAAGATCAGGTTTTACGAATTATTGAAGTCCTCTGTGGGCAGGACCTCCTGCAAGCAAGAGTACGGATGATTCTACAAGATTTGTTAGAAGCTAGAAAAATGTGGCAAGCTAATGTCAGCTTTCAAATTGCCATGGAATATCTGGTCTTGAAAGAAATGTAAACTCAAAAATGAACGATAAAGAAAGGAAAGGGCTGGTTTATGGACAAAAAAGAATTATTTGACGCGCTGGATGATTTTTCCCAACAGTTATTGGTGACCTTGGCCGATGTGGAAGCCATCAAGAAAAATCTCAAGAGCTTGGTAGAGGAAAATACAGCTCTTCGCTTGGAAAATTCTAAGTTGCGAGAACGTTTGGGTGAGGTGGAAGCAGATGCTCCCGTCAAGGCCAAGCATGTTCGTGAAAGTGTCCGTCGGATTTATAAAGACGGATTTCACGTATGTAATGATTTTTATGGGCAACGTCGAGAGCAGGACGAAGAATGTATGTTCTGTGACGAGTTGTTATACAGGGAGTAAGCATGCAGATTCAAAAAAGTTTTAAGGGGCAGTCTCCCTATGGCAAGCTGTATCTAGTGGCAACGCCGATTGGAAATCTAGATGATATGACCTTTCGTGCCATCCAGACCTTGAAAGAAGTGGATTGGATTGCGGCTGAGGACACGCGCAATACTGGTCTTTTGCTCAAGCATTTTGACATTTCTACTAAGCAGATTAGTTTTCATGAGCACAATGCCAAGGAAAAAATTCCTGATTTGATTGGTTTCTTGAAGGCAGGACAAAGTATTGCTCAGGTATCCGATGCGGGTCTGCCTAGTATCTCGGACCCTGGTCATGATTTGGTTAAGGCAGCTATTGAGGAAGAAATTGCGGTTGTCACAGTTCCAGGAGCCTCTGCAGGTATTTCTGCCTTGATTGCCAGTGGTTTAGCACCGCAGCCACATATCTTTTACGGTTTCTTACCGAGAAAATCAGGCCAGCAAAAGCAATTTTTCGACTCGAAAAAAGACTATCCTGAAACTCAGATTTTCTATGAATCGCCTCATCGTGTGGCGGATACATTGGAAAATATGCTAGAAGTCTATGGTGACCGCTCGGTCGTCTTGGTCAGAGAATTGACCAAAATCTATGAAGAATACCAACGAGGAAAGATCTCTGAATTGCTAGAAAACATTGCTGAAACGCCGCTCAAAGGTGAATGCCTTCTCATCGTTGAAGGTGCCAGCCAAGATGTGGAGGAGAAGGACGAAGAGGATTTGTTTTCAGAAATCCAAGCCCGTATTCAGCAAGGCATGAAGAAAAACCAAGCTATTAAGGAAGTTGCTAAGATTTACCAGTGGAATAAAAGCCAGCTCTATGCTGCCTACCATGACTGGGAAGAAAATCAAGAAAATGACTAAACAGGGAAGTTTGCCTTCTTCCCTTTTTTTGTTATACTAGTAGAAGAAAAAAATAGAAAGATTTGTGGGTGTCAAACAGTCCAGTAGCTTGTTTTGATATGAACTTAGGTTCCACCCAAAGAGGTATTAGTGTCGTGTCTCAATCTTATATCAATGTTATCGGTGCTGGTTTGGCAGGTTCTGAAGCAGCCTACCAAATCGCAGAACGTGGTATTCCAGTTAAACTCTATGAAATGCGTGGTGTCAAGTCAACACCTCAGCACAAAACAGACAATTTTGCCGAGTTAGTTTGTTCCAATTCCTTACGTGGGGATGCTTTGACAAATGCTGTTGGGCTTCTCAAGGAAGAAATGCGTCGCTTGGGTTCTGTCATTTTGGAATCAGCAGAAGCTACACGTGTACCCGCAGGCGGTGCCCTTGCGGTGGACCGTGATGATTTCTCCCAAATGGTAACCGAAAAAGTTGCCAACCATCCCTTGATTGAAGTGGTTCGTGATGAAATTACAGAATTACCGACTGATGTAATCACAGTGGTGGCTACTGGTCCTTTGACTAGCGATGCCTTGGCTGAGAAGATTCATGCCCTTAATGATGGCGATGGTTTCTATTTCTACGATGCGGCAGCACCTATTATCGATGTCAATACTATTGATATGAGCAAGGTCTATCTTAAGTCTCGTTATGACAAGGGAGAGGCGGCCTATCTCAATGCCCCTATGACTAAACAAGAGTTTATGGATTTTCATGAAGCCTTGGTCAATGCGGAAGAAGCACCGCTCAATTCTTTTGAAAAAGAAAAGTACTTTGAAGGTTGTATGCCTATTGAAGTCATGGCCAAACGTGGTATTAAAACCATGCTTTATGGTCCCATGAAACCAGTCGGTCTGGAGTATCCAGACGACTACACAGGACCTCGTGATGGCGAATTCAAAACACCTTACGCGGTTGTTCAACTTCGTCAGGACAATGCGGCTGGTAGTCTCTACAATATCGTCGGTTTCCAGACCCACCTCAAATGGGGAGAACAAAAGCGTGTTTTCCAAATGATTCCAGGTCTTGAAAATGCTGAGTTTGTTCGTTATGGTGTCATGCACCGCAATTCTTACATGGATTCACCAAATCTTCTTGAGCAGACTTACCGTTCTAAGAAACAACCAAATCTCTTCTTTGCTGGTCAGATGACGGGTGTAGAAGGCTATGTTGAGTCAGCAGCATCAGGCTTAGTTGCGGGGATTAACGCGGCTCGTCTCTTCAAGGGTGAAAGTGAAGCTATCTTCCCAGAGACAACAGCAATTGGAAGTCTGGCTCATTACATCACCCATGCAGACAGCAAACATTTCCAACCTATGAATGTCAATTTTGGGATCATCAAGGAGTTAGAAGGCGAACGTATCCGTGATAAGAAGGCTCGTTATGAAAAAATTGCAGAGCGTGCCCTTAACGATTTAGAGGAATTTTTAACGGTCTAATTTTTTTGAAAGAATTGCTCATGATACTATAAAAATCTTAGAAATTGTGATAAAATAGGTAGGATAAAAGAAGGAGAGTGAAAATGGCGAATCCCAAGTATAAACGTATTTTAATCAAGTTATCAGGTGAAGCCCTTGCCGGTGAACGTGGCGTAGGGATTGATATCCAAACAGTTCAAACAATCGCAAAAGAGATTCAAGAAGTTCATAGCTTAGGTATCGAAATTGCCCTTGTTATTGGTGGAGGAAATCTCTGGCGTGGAGAACCTGCAGCAGAAGCAGGAATGGACCGCGTTCAGGCAGATTACACAGGAATGCTTGGGACTGTTATGAATGCTCTTGTGATGGCAGATTCATTGCAACAAGTTGGGGTTGATACGCGTGTACAAACAGCCATTGCCATGCAACAAGTGGCAGAGCCTTACGTACGTGGACGTGCCCTTCGTCACCTTGAAAAAGGCCGTATCGTTATCTTTGGTGCCGGAATTGGTTCACCTTACTTCTCAACAGATACAACAGCGGCCCTTCGTGCAGCTGAAATCGAAGCAGATGCCATTCTTATGGCTAAAAATGGTGTCGACGGTGTTTACAATGCCGATCCTAAGAAAGACAAGACAGCCGTTAAGTTTGAAGAATTGACTCACCGTGACGTTATCAACAAAGGTCTTCGTATCATGGACTCAACAGCTTCAACCCTCTCAATGGACAACGACATTGACCTGGTTGTCTTCAATATGAATCAACCAGGCAACATCAAACGTGTCGTATTTGGTGAAAATATCGGAACAACAGTTTCAAATAATATCGAAGAAAAGGAATAAGAAAGATTATGGCTAACGCAATTATTGAAAAAGCTAAAGAGAGAATGACCCAGTCTCATCAATCACTTGCTCGTGAATTTGGTGGTATCCGTGCTGGCCGTGCCAATGCAAGCTTGCTTGACCGTGTACATGTAGAATACTATGGAGTAGAAACTCCTCTTAACCAAATCGCTTCAATTACGATTCCAGAAGCGCGTGTTTTGTTGGTAACACCATTTGACAAATCTTCATTGAAAGATATCGAACGTGCCTTGAACGCTTCTGATCTTGGTATTACACCAGCTAATGATGGTTCTGTGATTCGCTTGGTTATCCCTGCTCTTACAGAAGAAACTCGTCGTGACCTTGCTAAAGAAGTGAAGAAGGTCGGTGAAAATGCTAAAGTGGCTGTGCGCAATATCCGTCGTGATGCTATGGATGAAGCCAAGAAACAAGAAAAAGCAAAAGAAATTACTGAAGACGAATTGAAGACTCTTGAAAAAGATATTCAAAAAGTAACAGACGATGCTGTCAAACACATCGACGACATGACTGCCAACAAAGAAAAAGAACTCTTGGAAGTCTAAAAATAAACAGAAAAACTCAGTTGGCATTGCTGGCTGAGTTTTATTCGAAAGAAGGAAATATGAATACAAATCTTGCAAGTTTTATCGTTGGACTCATCATCGATGAAAATGACCGTTTTTACTTTGTGCAAAAGGATGGCCAAACCTATGCCCTTGCCAAGGAAGAAGGTCAGCATACAGTAGGGGATACGGTTAAAGGTTTCGCCTATACAGATATGAAGCAAAAACTCCGCTTGACGACTCTAGAAGTGACTGCTACTCAGGACCAATTTGGTTGGGGACGTGTCACAGAAGTTCGTAAGGACTTGGGTGTTTTTGTGGATACAGGACTTCCTGACAAGGAAATCGTTGTGTCACTCGATATTCTTCCTGAGCTCAAGGAACTCTGGCCTAAGAAGGGCGACCAACTTTACATCCGTCTTGAAGTGGACAAGAAAGACCGTATCTGGGGCCTCTTGGCTTATCAAGAAGACTTCCAACGTCTGGCTCGTCCTGCCTACAACAACATGCAGAACCAAAACTGGCCAGCCATTGTTTACCGCCTCAAGCTGTCAGGGACCTTTGTCTATCTGCCAGAAAATAACATGCTTGGCTTTATCCATCCTAGCGAGCGTTACGCAGAGCCACGTTTGGGACAAGTTCTAGATGCGCGTGTCATTGGTTTCCGTGAAGTGGACCGTACCTTGAACCTCTCCCTCAAACCACGTTCCTTTGAAATGTTGGAAAACGATGCTCAGATGATTTTGACCTACTTGGAAAGCAATGGCGGTTTCATGACCTTAAATGATAAGTCATCTCCTGATGATATCAAGGCAACCTTTGGCATTTCTAAAGGTCAGTTCAAGAAAGCACTCGGTGGCTTGATGAAGGCTGGTAAAATCAAGCAAGACCAGTTTGGGACAGAGTTGATTTAGGGTAGCTTATGAGAAAATCATTTTACACTTGGCTCATGACTGAGCGCAATCCTAAAAGTAACAGTCCTAAAGCCATCTTGGCAGATCTAGCATTTGAAGAATCAGCCTTCCCAAAACATACGGATGATTTTGATGAGGTCAGTCGATTTTTGGAGGAGCATGCTAGTTTCTCTTTTAACCTAGGAGACTTTGACGCTATCTGGCAAGAATACTTAGAACACTAGACTTTATTCATTGGGTTTGGGCTAGTAATTTATCCATCCCTTTGCTATAATAAAAAGAAATAAACGGATTAGAGAGGTTCTTTATTTGAAGGAACATTCAATTGACATTCAACTGAGTCATCCCGATGACCTGTTTCATCTTTTTGGTTCCAATGAACGCCATCTTCGTTTGATGGAAGAAGAGCTTGATGTGGTGATTCATGCCCGTACAGAGATTGTCCAGGTTTTGGGAGAAGAGACTGCCTGTGAGGAAGCCCGTCAGGTTATTCAGGCTTTGATGGTCTTGGTAAATCGTGGGATGACCGTTGGCACGCCAGATGTGGTGACTGCAATTAGCATGGTCAAAAACGATGAAATTGATAAGTTTGTCGCCCTTTACGAAGAAGAAATTATCAAGGATAATACTGGAAAGCCGATCCGTGTCAAAACTTTAGGTCAAAAACTTTATGTGGATAGTGTTAAGCAACACGATGTGACCTTTGGAATCGGACCTGCAGGGACAGGGAAGACCTTTCTTGCAGTGACCTTGGCAGTGACAGCTCTTAAACGTGGGCAGGTCAAGCGGATTATCCTGACTCGTCCAGCAGTCGAAGCAGGAGAAAGTCTAGGATTTCTTCCGGGTGATTTAAAGGAAAAGGTGGATCCTTACCTTCGACCTGTTTATGATGCCTTGTATCAGATTCTTGGGAAAGATCAAACAACTCGTCTCATGGAGCGTGAAATTATCGAAATTGCGCCCCTTGCCTACATGCGTGGACGGACCTTGGATGATGCCTTTGTCATTCTCGATGAGGCGCAAAATACGACCATCATGCAGATGAAGATGTTCTTGACGCGTTTAGGTTTTAATTCTAAGATGATTGTCAATGGAGATATCAGTCAGATTGACCTTCCGCGTAACGTCAAGTCCGGTTTGATTGATGCCCAAGAAAAGCTCAAGAACATTCACCAAATCGACTTTGTTCATTTTTCAGCTAAGGATGTGGTTCGTCATCCAGTTGTTGCTCAGATTATCCGAGCTTATGAACCAGCACCTGTCAAGAATGAAGAGAGTGAAGAATTAGAGTCTCAACCTCTGTTTGAAGGATAGTTCTTTTGTACTTAAAGTTATCTCAATACTAAGTTAAGTTTAAATTTGCTCTTTAAATATTTCATTCAATATCCTTATATTAGTTAGAAACTTTTCAAGTGGAGGAAACGTATGGAATCAATCTTTTTAAAACTATCCCAGTATCCAATAATGGAGACAGAGCGTTTATTGCTTAGACCTGTAACTTTGGATGATGCGGAAGAAATGTTTGACTATGCCTCGGACAGAGAAAATACGCGCTACACTTTTCCAACCAATCAAAGCTTGGAAGAAACCAAGAATAACATTGCTCAGTTCTACTTGGCCAATCCCTTGGGACGGTGGGGGATCGAATTAAAAGATAGCGGCCAGTTTATAGGAACTATTGACTTACACAAGATTGATTCTGTTCTTAAGAAGGCAGCTATTGGTTACATTATCAATAAAAAATATTGGAATCAAGGTTTGACGACAGAAGCCAATCGTGCCGTGATTGAGCTGGCTTTTGAGAAGATTGGAATGAACAAGTTGACTGCCCTTCACGACAAAGACAATCCCGCATCAGGCAAGGTCATGGAGAAATCAGGTATGCGTTTTTCCCATGCAGAACCATATGCTTGTATGGACCAGCATGAAAATGGAAGAATCGTTACAAGAGTTCATTATGTCTTGACCAAGGAAGACTATTTTGCAAATAAATAAGCAGTTGAAAAGAAATTTTCGACTGTTTTTTCTTCCTCTTACGAATAATCTAAGAGAGGAGAAAATATGGAAGTAATTATCGAAAAAATTAAAGAGTATAAAATTATCGTCATCTGTACTGGTCTGGGCTTGCTTGTTGGCGGATTTTTTCTGCTAAAACCAGCTCCACAAACATCTGTCAAAGAAACGAATTTACAGGCAGAAGTTGCAACTGTTTCCAAGGATTCATCGACCGAAAAGGAAGTGACCAAGGAAGAGAAGGACGAATCCCTTGAACGAGATTTAATCACAGTAGATGTGAAGGGTGCTGTCAAATCGCCAGGGATTTATGATTTGCCAGTAGGTAGTCGAGTCAATGATGCAGTACAGAAAGCAGGTGGATTGACAGAAGAAGCGGACAGCAAGTTGCTCAATCTAGCTCAGAAAGTTAGTGATGAGGCTCTGGTTTACGTTCCAACTAAGGGAGAAGAAGCAGCAAGTCAGCAGATTGGTTCTGGGACAGCTTCTTCAACGAGCAAGGAAAAGAAAATCAATCTCAATAAGGCCAGTCTGGAAGAACTCAAGCAGGTCAAGGGTCTGGGAGGAAAACGTGCTCAGGATATTATCGACCATCGTGAATCAAATGGAAAGTTCAAGTCGGTTGATGAACTCAAGAAGGTTTCTGGCATTGGTGCTAAAACGATAGAAAAGCTAAAAGACTATGTTACAGTGGATTAAGACTTTCCCTATTCCCCTAATCTATCTGAGTTTTCTATTGCTCTGGCTTTATTACGCCATTTTCTCAGCATCATATATCGCACTGTTAGGCTTCGTTTTTCTGCTAGTCTGTCTTTTTATCCAATTTCCGTGGAAGTCTGTTAGAAAAGTTCTAGTGATTTGTGGAATCTTTGGTTTCTGGTTTGTTTTTCAAACTTGGCAACAGAGCCAAGCGAGTCAAAACCTAGCAGATTTTGTTGAAAGGGTACGGATTTTGCCCGACACTATTAAGGTCAATGGTGACAGTCTATCCTTTCGTGGCAAGGATGATGGACGCATTTTTCAAGTCTATTATAAATTCCAATCCGAGGAGGAGAAAGAAACCTTTCAAGCCTTAACAGACCTTCATGAGATAGGACTAGAAGGAAAATTTTCAGAACCAGAAGGGCAGAGGAATTTTGGTGGTTTTGACTACAAAGCTTATCTGAAAACTCAAGGGATTTACCAGACTCTCAATATCAAAAAAATCCAGTCACTTCAAAAGGTTGGCAGTTGGGATATAGGAGAAAATCTATCCAGTTTACGTCGAAAGGCTGTAGTTTGGATTAAGACACACTTTCCAGACCCTATGCGTAACTACATGACGGGGCTCTTGCTAGGACATCTGGACACCGACTTTGAGGAGATGAATGAGCTTTATTCCAGTCTAGGAATTATCCACCTATTTGCCTTGTCGGGCATGCAGGTAGGATTTTTCATGGATGGCTTTAAGAAACTTCTCTTGCGATTAGGCTTGACCCAAGAAAAGTTGAAATGGCTGACTTATCCCTTTTCCCTGATCTATGCAGGGCTAACAGGATTTTCATCATCGGTTATTCGCAGTCTCTTGCAGAAGCTACTGGCTCAACATGGTGTTAAGGGCTTGGATAATTTTGCCTTGACGGTTCTTGTCCTCTTTATTATCATGCCAAACTTTTTCTTGACAGCAGGAGGAGTCTTGTCCTGCGCCTATGCTTTTATCTTGACCATGACCAGCAAAGAAGGAGAGGGCCTCAAGGCTGTTGCTAGAGAAAGTCTAGTCATTTCTTTGGGTATATTACCCATTTTATCCTTCTATTTTGCAGAATTTCAGCCTTGGTCTATCCTTTTGACCTTTGTCTTTTCCTTTCTGTTTGATCTGGTCTTCTTACCGCTCTTGTCTATCTTATTTGCCCTTTCCTTTCTCTATCCAGTTATTCAGCTGAACTTTATCTTTGAGTGGTTGGAGGGGATGATTCGCTTGGTATCGCAGGTGACAAGTAGGCCTCTGGTCTTTGGACAACCTAATGAATGGCTGTTGATGCTACTGCTAATTTCCTTGGCTTTGGTCTATGATTTGAGGAAAAACATTAAGAGGCTAACAGTATTGAGCTTATTGATTGCAGGTCTCTTTTTCTTGACCAAGCATCCGTTGGAAAATGAAATCACCATGCTGGATGTGGGGCAAGGCGAAAGTATTTTCCTACGGGATGTAACTGGTAAGACCATTCTCATAGATGTAGGTGGCAAGGCAGAATCTGGTAAGAAAATCGAAAAATGGCAAGAAAAGGCGACGACCAGCAATGCCCAGAGAACATTGATACCCTATCTCAAAAGTAGGGGAGTAGCCAAGATTGACCAGCTAATTTTGACAAATACTGACAAGGAGCATGTTGGAGATTTGTTGGAGGTGACCAATGCTTTCCATGTAGGCGAAATTTTAGTGTCAAAAGGCAGTATGAAACAGAAGGAATTTGTGGCAGAACTACAGGCTACTCAAACCAAGGTGCGTAGTGTGACAGCAGGAGACAACTTGCCAATTTTTGGAAGTCAGTTAGAAGTCCTATCTCCAAGGAAAATTGGAGATGGAGCTCATGAAGATTCCCTAGTTCTGTATGGAAAACTTTTGGATAAGCACTTTCTCTTCACTGGAAACTTGGATGAGAAAGGAGAGAAGGACGTGCTGAAGCATTATCCTGACCTAGAGGTGGATGTTTTGAAAGCTGGCCAGCATGGTTCTAAAAATTCATCAAGTTCAGCCTTTCTAGAAAAACTCCAACCAGAGCTTACTCTTATCTCAGTTGGAAAGAACAATCGAACGAAACTCCCCCATCAGGAAACCTTGACCCGACTGGAAGGTATCAATAGTAAAGTTTATCGAACTGACCAGCATGGAGCTATACGCTTTAAAGGGTGGAATAGTTGGAAGATCGAAAGCGTTCGTTAGGAAGAACAAATGTTGAAAAGGTGTTAGATTTCTATTCCCACTTAATTATTACTTCATGTAATCAAAAATAAGAATGAAAATCTTTTAATAATGAAACGCATAATATCAAGTTTTTAGATAACTGATACTATGCGTTTTTACTGATTTTAAAGAATTTTTGTCTAGCCTTGAAAAAATTTTTTAATATGAATTTGATGGTTATCATTGTAGATGATACTTTTCTATAACAAAATAGACTCAATAGAAATCAAGGGATAAAATATAAAAATTAACAAGTTGAATATTATAGTTTTTTGGAATTTGAAAATGTTATAAAAATGTAATTTTTCAGACAATGGATGTTTATTTGCATTAAATGTAATAATTATAAAACGAAAGCAGTAAATATCCGTATATATATACGGATATAGTTCGTTTGGTGATATAAAATTTTGAAAATAATCTATTGATTTATTAGATGAAAAGAGTATTATAAAATATAATAAGATATTTAAAATGGAGGAAATCAGATGTTTTATAAAGATAATCACAATCGTGAAAAACAATTACGTTTTTCTATTCGTAAAGTAAGTTTTGGTGCTGCTTCAGTAGCTGTAGCGGCTCTTTTGATGTTTCTAGGAAATGGTGCTGTAGAGGCATCAGAGCAACAAAATTCTACGAACGAAGCTATTTTGGGAGTTACAAGCGCAAATAGAGATGAAAGTATATTGACTGACTCTAAAATAAAAGAAGGAAATAAGGAGGCTGATAAAAAAAATTCCGTAGAAGAAAACAAGCAACCTCTTGCTAAATCTGAAAAAGAAAATAGGGAATCAGTAATTCCTACTGATACTCCAACAACATTGAATACTGAGACAAATCAAGAGAAACCTGCGGTTTTGAAACGAGTTCGTAGATCAAATCCAGATAGTGGGATGGATAGTTCTACCACTAATGATGATCCTTCTGCAAATAAAGTATTTGAAGAGCCAGCAGAGGGAGCTAGTCTGGATGAATTGAAAGCAAAACTAAACGAATTGGAAGATTCAGTTGAAAATAATGACAAAATTAGAGATATGGACACTGTTGGTAACTCTAAACAAGTAGAAAAAGGAGCGGTTAATGAAATTAATGAATTTGGTGGCTGGAAAGCTGTAACAGATAATGGAGAAACAGGAAAATTTGCAATTGCAAGAAAAACAGAAGGTGGAGTTTTTCCATTAGAAACAGTAAATACTGTTCGTACAATCACAAGAAATCAACAATACTATTATGACACCTATGTTAGAGAACAAGCATTTGATCGAACTGGTGACTATATGCTATTTCTATCAAAAGTTAGAACTTTAGCAAACCGAGAGGAAACAACATTTGATGGTCAACCGTATAAAGAAGACAAAGAAGGAAATGGTATTGCAAGAGGTGTTAAGGGATTTAATGGTATTGAAAAGACATTTAAAGCCTACTCCTCTGAAACTGGCTCTACAGTAAAAATTTCCTTTAAGACAGGGTATTCTGGTGATATCAATGGAGGAAAAGCAAAATATAAAGTAGAAGTTATGATTGATGAAAATGGGGTGAAGAAAACAATTTATACTAAAACTTTTTCCCCAACAGATAATAAGAATGATGGCGAGGCAATTATAACACCGGCGAGAGACGGAAATAAGACAGAGTATATAAGAAGTGAATATAATAACAAGACACTAGATAAAAAGCAAGTTGAAACAAGAATGGCAGAGGAGGCGAACAAGCCAAACGGTACACCAGGGAAATTTACAAGTAAGAATATAGTGCTACCAAAAGGAGTAACAGATTACACTGTTCGTATTAGTTCTGCTGATAATCAACATTTAGGAATGGGATATCAATCGCCTCATAATCATTATGCACTTCCTATTTCTGGATTAGAATTTAGTATTAGTCAGGATACGAGTAACGTAGCTAAGAATCTCTTGCAGAGAATATATAATAAATTAAAAGAAACAGAGTCTACAGATAAAAGCCAAAAGACAGGTGATACTGCTAGCAATTATGAAAATAAATTAAATGAGATTGATGCTTTATTGAAATCCAGTGATTTAAAAACAACAGCAGAATATAAAAGATTATCTTTGGATTTATTAAATGCTAAGGAACAGTTAAAAGAAGTTACCCCAGATGCGCCAGCTGTATCAGTTGATTCAGATAAGGCACAAGTAACAGTCACTCCAAGTAACAATGCGGATCGTCTTGAAGTCAGTGTCGGTAATGACAAGGTAGTCGCAACGAAGACTGGTTCAACATGGAGTCTAGAAACTCCTAAGGAAGGCGTTAGCATTGATGCCAACACAGGTGTCGTGACAGTCGCTCATAATGCCGCAGATGCCAATACAGTGATTAGTGCCACAGCGAAACATGGTAATAGTGATCTAAGTAGTGCAGCTAACGGTAACCTTCCAGCTAAGGAAGTTACCCCAGATGCGCCAGCTGTAGCAGTTGATTCAGATAAGGCGCAAGTAACAGTCACTCCAAGTAACAATGCGGATCGTCTTGAAGTCAGTGTCGGTAATGACAAGGTAGTCGCAACGAAGACTGGTTCAACATGGAGTCTAGAAACTCCTAAGGAAGGCGTAAGCATCGATGCCAACACAGGTGTCGTGACAGTCGCTCATAATGCCGCAGATGCCAATACAGTGATTAGTGCCACAGCGAAACATGGTAATAGTGATCTAAGTGCAGAAAATAGTGCACAAATGCCAAGTATAAAACCTCTGGCTTTAGCTGATATTGAAAGAATTTCAAACGAAAGTATTGCTGATATAGATAAAAATCCTGATTTAAAAGAGGATGAAAAAAATGTTGCTAAAGAAAAAGTTCGCAAGGAATTAGCAGTAGCGAAAGAAGCTATAAAAAATGCTCGCGATAATTCAGGTGTAGAGTCAATTATACGTAACTTTGTTTATAAAATACTTGGAGCAGTGCTTCCAATAACAGACTATGATCTTAATAGTTTGTTAGTAAAAGGTACTGTCCGAGTTTATCTGGGAGAAAAATTATATGAAGAAAACATTAAAGAAAAGATTATACTTGAAAAAGATGTGCAGGTATCTCGGATCATCTATCCTGATACACATAGTTTAGGACAGAAATTTGCAAAAGTAACGTTGAAATTACCTGATAATTCTACTATTGAAATTAATGTACCAGTAGAGGTTGTAGCTTTTCAAGGTGGAAATAGTGGTGTTCAATCAAGTATGCAACAGGGACAAAATAATTCTAAAATACCACAAAAACCTCAAGAGCAAGCTAGAACATCGCAAATTCAACAGGATAAACCACAAACATTACCACAGACTTCACCAGGTCAGGAACTCCCACCTACACGACCAGTTGAAATTCCTATAATAGAAGGAGGTCCAAAGAATCAATCATTTACCACTCAGGTTGATAGAAATAAATTACCAAATACAGGTTCGACAGATACAACTGCAATGATGATTTTAGGAACAGCAAGTGCTTTGCTTGGAATCAGTCTTACAGGTCGTCGCCGTAAAGAAGACTAAGTGTAAGAGTTTAATAATTGTAAAAGGTTGGGAAGTTTCCCAATGTCATTAAGTTAGTGAGCGAACTATTTGAATAGGAGATATGATTGAGGTCATCAAAGTGATTCTCTATCCTATCTTCTATTTTTTGCATAACAAATGGAGGTTTCACTCTATTTTTGAGATTTATGTTACTCTATAGATGAAATCAACTATCTATTGGGTCTTTATCTTTCTTGGATATTTTCGATTTGATCGAATAATAGATAACTGTTTCTTGAGGTAGTTTTTCAACTGGAGGGAAGAAAGGGAATTTTCAAAAAAATAACTTTTTATCTTGACAAGGGCTAGAAAACTTGGTATCATATAAAAGTTGAGAAAAGCAGAAGTGAGAGCTTCTCGCCTTGTGACATCAAGTTGCCTGGCCCTACGGATGAAAAGTTTCTAAGAAACGCTATCATAACGTGCGGGCTTGTATATTTACGAGTCCGCTATTGTTTTTCTCTAATAAAACAAAAGAGGTGAAAACCATAGCAAAGCAAGACTTATTCATCAATGATGAGATTCGTGTACGTGAAGTTCGCTTGATTGGTCTTGAAGGAGAACAGCTAGGCATCAAGCCACTCAGTGAAGCGCAAGCTTTGGCTGATAACGCTAATGTTGACCTAGTATTGATTCAACCCCAAGCCAAACCACCTGTTGCAAAAATTATGGACTACGGTAAGTTCAAGTTTGAGTACCAGAAGAAGCAAAAAGAACAACGTAAAAAACAAAGTGTTGTTACTGTGAAAGAAGTTCGTCTAAGTCCAACGATTGACAAGGGTGACTTTGATACAAAACTTCGCAATGCACGCAAATTCCTTGAAAAAGGAAATAAAGTTAAGGTATCTATTCGCTTTAAGGGTCGTATGATTACCCATAAAGAGATTGGTGCAAAAGTTTTAGCCGAGTTTGCTGAAGCAACTCAAGATATTGCAATCATCGAACAACGTGCTAAAATGGATGGACGTCAAATGTTCATGCAATTGGCGCCAGCGACTGACAAAAAATAATTGTCAGAAAGTTAAATAAAGGAGAAAAAATCATGCCAAAACAAAAAACACACCGCGCATCAGCTAAACGTTTCAAACGTACAGGTTCTGGTGGACTTAAACGTTTCCGTGCTTACACTTCTCACCGTTTCCACGGAAAAACTAAGAAACAACGTCGTCATCTTCGTAAAGCATCTATGGTGCATTCAGGAGATTACAAACGTATCAAAGCAATGCTTACTCGCTTGAAATAATAGCTTGACTGTAAGTAAACAATTCTAGGAAATATTTGGAGGAAATAAAACATGGCACGTGTTAAAGGTGGCGTTGTATCACGCAAACGTCGTAAACGTATTCTTAAATTAGCAAAAGGTTACTATGGAGCTAAACACATCTTGTTCCGTACTGCAAAAGAACAAGTAATGAACTCTTACTACTATGCATACCGTGACCGTCGTCAGAAAAAACGTGACTTCCGCAAATTGTGGATCACTCGTATCAACGCGGCAGCTCGTATGAACGGACTTTCATACTCACAATTGATGCATGGTTTGAAATTGGCTGAGATCGAAGTTAACCGTAAAATGCTTGCTGACTTGGCTGTTAACGATGCAGCAGCTTTCACAGCTCTTGCAGATGCAGCAAAAGCAAAACTTGGTAAATAATAACTGATAAGACTGGAACAGGATTGTCCCAGTCTTTTTGAAAATAAAGGAGACAAATATGGCTTCAAAAATGCTACACACTTGCTTGCGAGTAGAAAATCTTGAAAAATCAATCGCATTTTATCAAGATGCTTTTGGATTTAAAGAATTGCGTCGCAGAGATTTTCCAGATCATGCCTTCACGATTGTTTATCTAGGTCTTGAGGGTGACGACTATGAGTTGGAGTTGACTTATAACTACGATCACGGTCCTTATGTGGTTGGAGATGGGTTTGCCCACATCGCCCTCAGTACACCTGATCTTGAAGCTCTTCATCAAGAGCACAGTGCAAAAGGCTATGAAGTGACTCAGCCAAATGGTCTACCAGGAACTGCACCTAACTATTACTTTGTCAAAGACCCTGATGGCTACAAGGTTGAAGTCATTCGTGAAAAATAATCTCGTGAGGTCAAGTAGAATGTTCGTTTTCTACTTGACTTTTTTTAGCTGAAAGAGTATACTAGTAAAAATTTAACCTTTAAGGGGAGTCCAGAGAGACTCACAAGGTGTCAGATAAAAGAATAGTACAATTTTCTAGAGGAGACTTTTTGAGTGTGCTCTCTTGTATTGTATGATTTTAACTGAGGCCTTGCAATCGCAAGGTCTTTTATTTATCTGGTCCCCTTAAAATTTAAGGAGGAAAAATCATGAAT
This sequence comes from bacterium, assembly GCA_905221125.1. GTDB lineage: Bacteria > Bacillota > Bacilli > Lactobacillales > Streptococcaceae > Streptococcus. The sequence goes on from CAJNBY010000002.1 coordinate 187,825, forward strand.
CCCACATGTAAGAAACGCTTGGGTGCCATTCGTTTGGAAACCATGAAGGTGGTTGCACAAGAGGAAATCGCGCCAGCAATCTTTGAATTAGTCCTAGAAGGAGAAATGGTTGAAGCCATGCGAGCAGGCCAATTTCTTCATCTGCGTGTGCCTGATGATGCCCATCTCTTGCGTCGCCCTATTTCAATTTCGTCTATTGACAAGGCAAACAAGCAGTGTCACCTCATTTATCGGATTGAGGGAGCTGGGACTGCCATTTTTTCAACCTTAGGTCAGGGAGATACTCTTGATGTGATGGGGCCTCAGGGAAATGGTTTTGACTTGTCTGACCTTGATGAGCAGAGCCAGGTTCTCCTTGTTGGTGGGGGGATTGGTGTTCCGCCCTTGCTTGAGGTGGCCAAGGAATTGTATGGACGCGGAGTGAAAGTATTGACAGTCCTCGGTTTTGCCAACAAGGATGCTGTTATTCTCGAAAAGGAATTAGCTCAATATGGTCAAGTCTTTGTAACGACAGATGATGGTTCTTATGGCATTAAGGGGAATGTTTCTGTTGTCATCAATGATTTAGATAGTCAATTTGATGCTGTTTACTCATGTGGGGCACCTGGAATGATGAAGTATATCAATCAAACCTTTTATGATCATCCAAGAGCCTATTTATCTCTGGAATCTCGTATGGCTTGTGGGATGGGGGCATGCTATGCCTGCGTCCTAAAAGTTCCAGATAGTGAAACCGTCAGCCAACGTGTCTGTGAAGATGGCCCTGTTTTCCGCACAGGAACAGTTGTATTATAAGGAGAAAATCATGACTAAAAATCGTTTACAAGTTTCTCTACCTGGTTTGGATTTGAAAAATCCGATTATACCAGCATCAGGCTGTTTTGGTTTTGGCCAAGAGTATGCCAAGTACTATGATTTAGACCTTTTAGGTTCTATTATGATTAAGGCGACGACTCTTGAACCACGTTTTGGCAATCCTACTCCAAGGGTTGCAGAGACACCTGCTGGTATGCTCAATGCAATCGGCCTTCAAAATCCTGGTTTAGAAGCTGTTTTAGCTGAAAAACTGCCTTGGCTGGAAAGAGAATATCCAAATCTTCCTATTATCGCCAATGTAGCTGGTTTTTCAAAACAAGAGTATGCGGCCGTTTCTCGTGGTATTTCCAAGGCAGCTAATGTAAAGGCTATCGAGCTCAATATTTCTTGTCCTAACGTAGACCACTGCAATCACGGACTATTGATTGGTCAAGATCCAGATCTGGCTTATGATGTAGTAAAGGCAGCTGTAGAGGCTTCTGATGTACCAGTTTATGTCAAACTGACTCCTAGTGTGACCGATATCGTTACTGTCGCAAAAGCTGCAGAAGATGCGGGAGCAAGTGGCTTAACCATGATTAATACTCTAGTTGGAATGCGCTTTGACCTCAAAACCAGAAAACCAATCTTGGCCAATGGAACAGGTGGGATGTCTGGTCCAGCAGTTTTTCCAGTAGCCCTCAAACTCATCCGCCAAGTAGCCCAAACAACAGAACTGCCTATCATTGGAATGGGGGGAGTGGATTCGGCAGAAGCTGCCCTAGAAATGTATCTGGCTGGAGCCTCTGCCATCGGAGTTGGAACAGCCAACTTTACCAATCCCTATGCCTGTCCTGATATCATTGAAAATCTGCCAAAAGTCATGGACAAATACGGCATTAGCAGTTTGGAAGATCTACGCAAGGAAGTAAAAGAGTCTCTGAGGTAAACTGCAATCAATCTGTTCTTGATTTTTTATTAGCTTGTAATATGGATTATAGAGAATTTTGATATAATGAAATGAGTAAGAACAGAGGAAGAAAGTTAATGAAGAAATTGAGATTTATTTTTTTAGCCCTGCTATTTTTCTTAGTTAGACCAGAGAGTGCAATGGCTAGCGAAGGTACTTGGCAAGGAAAACAATACCTGAAAGCAGATGGTAGTCAAGCAGCCAATGAGTGGGTTTTTGATGCTCATTATCAATCTTGGTTTTATATAAAAGCAGATGCTAACTATGCTGAAAATGAATGGTTGAAGCAAGGTGACGACTATTTTTACCTCAAATCAGCTGGCTATATGGCCAAGTCAGAATGGATAGAAGACAAGGGGGCCTTCTATTATCTTGACCAAAATGGAAAGCTGAAAAGAAATGCTTGGCTAGGAACTTCCTATGTTGGTGCTACAGGTGCCAAAGTAATAGAAGACTGGATCTTTGATTCTCAATACGACGCTTGGTTCTATATAAAATCAGATGGACAGCACGCAGAGAAAGAATGGCTCCAAATTAAAGGGAAGGATTATTATTTCAAATCCGGTGGTTATCTACTGACAAGTCAGTGGATTGACCAGGCTTATGTGAATGCTAGTGGTGCCAAAGTACAGCAAGGTTGGCTTTTTGATAAACAATACCAGTCTTGGTTTTACATTAAAGAAAATGGAAATCATGCTGATAAAGAATGGATTTTCGAGAATGGTCACTATTATTATCTAAAATCCGGAGGCTATATGGCAGCCAATGAATGGATTTTGGATAAAGAGTCATGGTTTTACCTCAAATCTGATGGCAAAATGGCTGAAAAAGAGTGGGTATATGATTCTCATAGTCAAGCCTGGTACTACTTCAAATCCGGCGGTTACATGGCAAAAAACGAGACTATTGATGGTCATCAGCTTGGAAGTGATGGTAAATGGCTTGGAGAAAAAGCTACAAGTCAAAATGCTGCATACTATCAAGTGGTGCCTGTCACAGCAAATGTTTATAATGCAGATGGTGAAAAACTGTCCTATATATCGCAAGGTAGTGTCGTCTGGCTAGACAAGGATAGAAAAAGTGATGATAAGCGCCTGGCTATTACTATTTCTGGTTTGTCAGGCTATATGAAAACAGAAGATTTACAAGCACTAGATGCTAGTAAGGATTTTATCCCTTATTATGAGAGTGATGGACACCGTTTTTATCACTATGTGGCTTTGAATGCTAGTATCCCAGTAGCTTCTCATCTTTCTGATATGGAAGTAGGCAAGAAATATTATTCGGCAGATGGGGTGCATTTTGATGGTTTTAAGCTTGAAATTCCCTTTCTTTTCAAAGATTTGACAGAGGCTACAAACTACAGTGCTGAAGACTTGGATAAGGTATTTAGTCTACTAAACATTAATAATAGCCTTTTGGAGAATAAGGGCGCTACTTTTAAGGAAGCCGAAGAACATTACCATATCAATGCCCTCTATCTCCTTGCCCATAGTGCCTTAGAAAGTGATTGGGGACGAAGTAAGATTGCCAAAGATAAGAATAATTTCTTTGGAATTACAGCCTATGATACGACCCCTTACCTTTCTGCAAAGACATTTGATGATGTGGATAAGGGAATTTTAGGTGCAACCAAGTGGATTAAGGAAAATTATATCGATAGGGGTAGAACTTTCCTTGGAAACAAGGCATCTGGTATGAATGTGGAATATGCCTCAGACCCTTATTGGGGCGAGAAAATTGCTAGTGTGATGATGAAAATTAATGAAAAACTAGGTGGCAAAGATTAGTCCTATAATTGGATATGATTTGAGTGAATAGTATGTTAAAAATCCTGATTTCAAGTGAAATCAGGATTTTTTCATTGATGCGATTTTTTCGGGGTCTGGTGTGACACGGAGGGTCTTTTGTCCTGTGTAAGTGACAAAGCCGGGTTTTCCACCAGTTGGTTTGTTGAGTTTCTTGACTTCAATCATATCCACCTGAACCAGATTTGACAGGCGCCCTTGAGAGAAGTAGGCGGCTAGTTCTGCTGCGTCTGTCTTGACTTCGTCAGAAGGATTGAGATTTCCTGAGATGACGACATGACTTCCAGGGATGTCCTTGGCATGGAACCAAAGTTCCTCCTTGCGGGCCATTTTAAAGGTTAGCTCTTCATTTTGCAGGTTATTTCGTCCGACATAGATGATGGTCTTGCCATCGCTGGCCAGATACTGTTCTGGTTTTTTGCGTTTCTGGATTTTTTCTCGCTGTCTTCTGCGGATAAAGCCTGTTTGAATCAATTCTTCACGGATTTCAGCGATTTCTTCCAGTCCAGCTTGGTTGAGGACGGTTTCTACACTTTCCAAATAGAGAATAGTGGCCTTGGTTTCTTCAATCAGATCAGTCAAGTATTTGACAGCTTCTTTGAGTTTCTGGTAACGTTTAAAATAGCGTTGGGCATTCTGATTGGGGGTCAGAGCCTTATCAAGCGCAATCGTGATAGGTTGGTTAGTGTAGTAGTTATCTAGGATAACCTGGTCTTGGTCGTTAGGCACTTGGTGGAGGAAGGTTGTCAGCAATTCTCCTTTTTGACGAAATTCCTCAGCATTGTCTGTCGCTAGTAGCTCTTTTTCTTGTTTTTTCAGCTTATGTCGATTTTTTTGAAGTTCATTTTCAACACGACGAATGAGTTCACTGGCTTGCTGTTTGACGCGGTCGCGTTCAGCCTTGTCCTTATAGTAGGTGTCCAACAAATCAGAAAGGCTGGTAAAAGGCTCTCCCGCTTGATTTGCAAAAGGAACTGGACTAAAGAAAGTCTCTGTCAAGCATGGCTTGGTTTCTTGATTGAAAAAGTTACGGAAAGTAGACAGTTTATCACTAGCCAGAATGTTTCCCAATTCATTTGCCGTATCGCGCCCCAGACCTTGAAAGAGGCTTTGAAGATGTTTAGCTGTCGTTTCCTGTGTTTGCAGGATTTCAAAGAGTTTCTCGTCCTTGACTGTGAAAGGATTGAGAGATTCCGTGCTTGGCGGAGCGATATAGGTCGATCCAGGAAGCAAGGTGCGGTAACTATTTTGTGAAAAGCCGACGTGTTTGATAACTTCGAGGATTTTATGACTGCTTTTATCGACCAGTAGAATGTTACTGTGTTTACCCATGATTTCGATAATCAAGGTAGCCTGGATATGGTCTCCAATCTCGTTTTTATTGGAAACCGTGATTTCCACAATACGGTCATTTTCCACTTGCTCGATCGACTCAATCAGGGCCCCCTGCAAATACTTTCTCAATACCATGATAAAAGTGGAAGGCTGGGCTGGGTTTTCAAAAGTTGTTTGGGTCAGCTGAATGCGTCCAAAAACTGGATGGGCAGAAAGGAGCAGGCGATGACTTTGGCGATTGCTGCGGATTTGCAAGACCAATTCTTGTTCAAAAGGCTGATTGATTTTCTGAATGCGACCGTTAAGCAACTCTCTTTGCAATTCCTCAACCATATGGTGTAAAAAAAATCCGTCAAATGACATCGTTCTCTCCTTGTGATTGTATTCCATAGTATTATATCAAAAAGGTAGAATAAAATCATGGAAATGTGGTATAATAAAGCCAAGTAAAGAGAAATGAGAAGCACATGTATATTGAAATGGTAGATGAAACTGGTCAAGTTTCAAAAGAAATGTTGCAACAAACCCAAGAAATTTTGGAATTTGCAGCCCAAAAAATAGGAAAAGAAGACAAGGAGATGGCAGTCACTTTTGTGACCAATGAGCGTAGTCATGAACTGAATTTGGAGTACCGTGACACCGACCGTCCGACAGATGTCATCAGTCTTGAGTATAAGCCAGAGTTGGAAATTGCCTTTGACGAAGAAGATTTACTTGAAAATCCGGAATTGGCAGAGATGATGTCTGAGTTTGATGCCTATATTGGAGAACTGTTCATCTCTATCGATAAGGCCCATGAGCAGGCTGAGGAATATGGTCACAGCTTTGAGCGTGAGATGGGCTTCTTGGCAGTACACGGCTTTTTACATATCAACGGCTATGATCACTACACTCCAGAAGAAGAAGCGGAGATGTTCGGTTTACAAGAAGAAATTTTGACAGCCTATGGACTCACAAGACAATAAACGAAAATGGAAAAATCGTGACTTGATATCCAGTTTAGAATTTGCCCTCACAGGAATTTTTACTGCCATCAAGGAAGAACGCAATATGCGAAAACATGCAGTGACAGCTCTCGTGGTCATCCTTGCAGGTGTTGTTTTTCAGGTGTCACGAATTGAATGGCTCTTTCTCCTATTGAGCATTTTCTTGGTAGTAGCCTTTGAAATTATCAACTCTGCTATTGAAAATGTGGTGGATTTGGCCAGTCACTATCACTTTTCCATGCTGGCTAAAAATGCCAAGGATATGGCGGCTGGCGCGGTATTAGTGGTCTCTCTTTTCGCAGCCTTAACAGGCGCATTGATTTTTCTCCCACGAATCTGGGATTTATTATTTTAAACAGTAAGAGGAAATTATGACTTTTAAATCAGGCTTTGTAGCCATTTTAGGACGTCCCAATGTAGGGAAGTCAACTTTTTTAAATCACGTTATGGGGCAAAAGATTGCCATCATGAGTGACAAGGCGCAGACAACGCGCAACAAAATCATGGGAATTTACACGACCGATAAGGAGCAAATTGTCTTTATTGACACGCCAGGGATTCACAAACCTAAAACAGCTCTCGGAGATTTCATGGTCGAATCTGCCTATAGCACCCTTCGTGAAGTGGACACCGTTCTTTTCATGGTGCCTGCTGATGAAGCGCGTGGTAAGGGGGATGACATGATTATCGAGCGTCTCAAGGCTGCCAAGGTTCCTGTCATTTTGGTGGTGAATAAGATCGATAAGGTTCACCCAGACCAGCTTTTGTCTCAGATTGATGATTTCCGTAATCAGATGGACTTCAAGGAAATCGTTCCTATCTCGGCCCTTCAGGGAAATAACGTGTCTCGTCTAGTGGATATTTTGAGTGAAAATCTGGACGAAGGTTTCCAATATTTCCCGTCTGATCAAATCACAGACCATCCAGAACGTTTCTTGGTTTCAGAAATGGTTCGTGAGAAAGTCTTGCACCTAACTCGTGAAGAAATTCCTCACTCAGTTGCCGTAGTAGTTGATTCTATGAAACGAGATGAAGAAACAGATAAGGTTCACATCCGTGCAACCATCATGGTTGAGCGCGATAGTCAGAAAGGGATTATCATCGGTAAAGGTGGTGCTATGCTTAAGAAAATTGGTAGCATGGCCCGTCGTGATATTGAACTCATGCTAGGAGACAAGGTCTTCCTAGAAACCTGGGTCAAGGTCAAGAAAAACTGGCGCGATAAAAAGCTAGATTTGGCTGACTTTGGCTATAATGAAAAAGAATACTAAGTAGAGGTGGGCTCATGCCTGCTTCTTGTTTTTACAGAAGGAGGACTTATGCCTGAATTACCTGAGGTTGAAACCGTTCGTCGTGGTTTGGAAAAATTGATTCTAGGTAAGAAAATTTCGAGTGTAGAAATTCGCTATCCCAAGATGATTAAGACGGATTTGGACGAGTTTCAAAAGGAAGTGCCTGGTCAAGTTGTTGAGTCAATGGGGCGCCGTGGAAAATATTTACTTTTCTACCTGACTGACAAGGTCTTGATTTCCCATCTGCGCATGGAGGGCAAATATTTTTACTATCCGGACCAGGTTCCTGAACGCAAGCACGCCCATGTTTTCTTCCGGTTTGAGGATGGGGGCACGCTTGTTTATGAGGATGTACGCAAGTTTGGTACTATGGAACTCTTGGCGCCTGATCTTTTGCAAGCCTACTTTATTTCTAAAAAACTAGGGCCTGAACCAAGGGAGCAGGATTTTGATTTGCAGGTCTTTCAAACTACCCTAGCCAAGTCCAAAAAGCCTATCAAACCCCACCTTTTAGACCAGACCTTGGTTGCTGGCCTTGGCAATATTTATGTGGATGAAGTCCTCTGGCGAGCTCAGGTTTATCCAGCTAGACCTTCCCACACTTTGACAGCAGAAGAAGCGTCAGCCATTCATGACCAGACCATTGCTGTTTTGGGACAGGCTGTTGAAAAAGGTGGCTCGACCATTCGGACTTATACCAATGCCTTTGGGGAAGATGGAACCATGCAGGATTTTCATCAGGTCTATGACAAGGCTGGTCAAGAATGTGTACGCTGTGGTACCATCATTGAGAAAATCCAACTGGGCGGACGAGGAACTCACTTTTGTCCTCAGTGCCAAAGGAGGAGTTGATGGGAAAAATCATTGGAATCACAGGAGGAATTGCCTCTGGTAAGTCAACCGTGACAAATTTTCTAAGAAAGCAAGGTTTTCAAGTGGTTGATGCTGACGCAGTTGTCCACCAGTTACAGAAACCTGGTGGTCGTCTGTTTCATGCTCTAGTACAGCACTTTGGTCAAGAAATCATTCTAGAAAACGGAGAACTCAATCGCCATCTCCTAGCTAGTCTCATCTTTTCAAATCCTGATGAACGGGAATGGTCTAAACGAATCCAAGGAGAGATTATCCGTGAAGAACTGGCTACTTTGAGAGACCAGTTGGTTCAGACAGAAGCTATCTTTTTTATGGATATTCCCCTGCTTTTTGAGCAGGACTATGCCTCTTGGTTTGATGAAACGTGGTTGGTCTATGTGGACCGAGATGTCCAAGTAGAACGTTTAATGAAAAGAGACCACTTGTCCAAAAATGAAGCTGAATCTCGTCTGGCAGCCCAGTGGCCTTTAGAAGAAAAGAAAGATTTGGTCAGCCATGTTCTAGACAACAATGACAATCAGGACCAGCTTCTTAATCAAGTGCGTATCCTTCTCGAGGGAGGTAAGCAAGATGACAGAGATTAACTGGAAGGATAATTTGCGCATTGCCTGGTTTGGCAATTTTCTGACTGGAGCTAGCATTTCTCTAGTTGTGCCCTTTATGCCCATTTTTGTGGAAAATCTAGGTGTTGGGAGTGAGCAAGTCGCTTTTTATGCAGGCTTAGCAATTTCTGTCTCTGCTATTTCAGCGGCGCTCTTTTCTCCTATCTGGGGTATTCTTGCTGACAAATATGGTCGAAAACCCATGATGATTCGAGCTGGGCTTGCTATGACCATTACTATGGGGGGCTTGGCCTTTGTCCCAAATATCTATTGGTTAATCTTTCTTCGCTTACTGAATGGTGTATTTGCAGGATTTGTTCCCAATGCAACGGCCTTGATAGCCAGTCAGGTTCCCAAGGAGAAATCAGGCTCTGCCTTAGGTACTTTGTCTACAGGCGTAGTTGCAGGTACTCTAACTGGTCCTTTTATCGGGGGCTTTATCGCAGAATTATTTGGCATTCGTACAGTTTTCTTACTGGTTGGTAGTTTTCTGTTTTTAGCTGCTATTTTGACTATTTGCTTTATCAAGGAAGATTTTCAACCAGTAGCCAAGGAAAAGGCTATTCCAACAAAGGAATTGTTTACCTCAGTTAAATATCCCAATCTATTGGTTAATCTCTTTCTAACTAGTTTTGTCATCCAATTTTCAGCCCAATCGATCGGCCCTATTTTGGCTCTTTATGTACGCGACTTAGGGCAGACAGAGAATCTTCTTTTTGTCTCTGGTTTGATTGTATCCAGTATGGGCTTTTCCAGCATGATGAGTGCAGGAGTTATGGGCAAGCTAGGTGACAAGGTGGGCAATCATCGTCTCTTGGTTGTCGCCCAGTTTTATTCAGTCATCATCTATCTCCTCTGTGCCAATGCGTCTAGTCCCCTTCAACTAGGACTCTATCGTTTCCTCTTTGGCTTGGGAACCGGTGCGCTGATACCTGGGGTCAATGCCCTACTCAGCAAAATGACTCCTAAAGCCGGCATTTCGAGGGTCTTTGCCTTCAATCAGGTATTCTTTTATCTGGGAGGTGTCGTTGGTCCTATGGCAGGTTCTGCAGTAGCAGGCCAATTTGGCTACCATGCTGTCTTTTATGCGACAAGCCTTTGTGTTGCCTTTAGTTGTCTCTTTAACCTGCTTCAATTTCGAACATTATTAAAAGTAAAGGAAATCTAGTGCGAGTAAAAATTAATCTCAAATGCTCCTCTTGTGGCAGTATCAATTACCTAACTAGTAAAAATTCAAAAACTCATCCAGACAAGATTGAGGTTTTAAAGTATTGTCCCAAGGAAAGAAAAGTAACCCTACATCTTGAATCTAAGTAGATTTTATGGTAAAATAATAAGGATTTTAAGGAGTTTGATATGTATAACCTATTATTAACCATTTTATTAGTATTATCTGTTGTGATTGTGATTGCGATTTTCATGCAACCAACCAAAAACCAATCTAGCAATGTATTTGATGCCAGCTCAGGTGATTTGTTTGAACGTAGTAAAGCACGCGGTTTTGAAGCTGTAATGCAGCGTCTGACAGGGATTTTAGTCTTTTTCTGGCTAGCCATTGCCTTAGCATTGACGGTATTATCAAGTAGATAAGAAAATAATGGGCAAGACTAGGTCTTTGCCTCTTTTTATTTTTAAAGGATGTTTGAGACGGTTTTACAGTAAAAGAAAATTAAAAATCTAGAAAGAAAATATGAAAGATAGAATAAAAGAATATTTGCAAGACAAGGGGCGAGTGACGGTCAATGACTTGGCTCAGGCTTTGGGAAAAGATGGGTCCAAGGATTTTCGTGAGTTGATTAAAACCTTGTCCCTAATGGAAAGAAAGCACCAGATTCGCTTTGAGGAAGATGGAACTTTGACTTTGGAAGCCAAGAAAAAACATGAGATTACACTCAAGGGGATTTTTCATGCCCATAAAAATGGCTTTGGCTTTGTCAGTCTGGAAGGCGAGGAGGACGACCTTTTTGTAGGGAAAAATGATGTCAACTATGCTATTGATGGTGATACCGTTGAGGTCGTGATTAAGAAAGTAGCTGACCGCAATAAGGGAACAGCTGCTGAAGCCAAAATTATTGATATCTTAGAACACAGTTTGACAACCGTTGTCGGTCAAATCGTTCTGGATCAGGAAAAACCTAAGTATGCCGGTTATATCCGTTCGAAAAACCAGAAAATCAGCCAACCAATTTATGTTAAGAAACCAGCTCTAAAACTTGAAGGAACTGAAGTGCTCAAGGTCTTTATCGACAAATACCCAAGTAAGAAACACGATTTCTTTGTCGCGAGCGTCCTTGATGTGGTGGGGCATTCAACTGATGTCGGAATTGATGTCCTTGAAGTTTTGGAGTCTATGGACATTGTATCCGAGTTTCCAGAGGTTGTTCTTAAGGAAGCTGAAAGTGTGCCGGATGTTCCGTCTCAAAAGGATATGGAAGGTCGTCTGGATCTAAGAGATGAGATTATCTTTACCATTGATGGTGCTGACGCTAAGGACTTGGACGATGCGGTGCATATTAAGGCCTTGAAAAATGGAAATCTGGAGCTTGGGGTTCACATTGCAGATGTTTCCTACTATGTGACAGAGGGTTCTGCTCTTGACAAGGAAGCCCTTAACCGCGCGACTTCTGTCTATGTGACAGACCGTGTGGTACCCATGCTTCCAGAGCGTCTGTCAAATGGCATCTGCTCCCTCAATCCTCAAGTAGATCGCTTGACCCAGTCTGCCATTATGGAAATTGATAAACATGGTCGTGTAGTCAATTACACCATTACACAAACGGTTATCAAGACAAGCTTCCGTATGACCTATAGTGATGTCAATGATATCCTAGCAGGTGACGAGGAAAAGAGACAAGAGTATCAGAAAATTGTTCCAAGTATCGAACTCATGGCCAAGCTCCATGAAATTTTAGAAAACATGCGTGTGAAACGTGGAGCCCTCAATTTCGATACCAATGAAGCCAAGATTTTAGTGGATAAACAAGGTAAGCCTGTTGATATCGTTCTTCGTCAGCGTGGTGTTGCCGAGCGCATGATTGAGTCCTTTATGTTGATGGCCAATGAAACAGTTGCCGAGCATTTCAGCAAGCTGGATTTGCCTTTTATTTATCGAATCCACGAGGAGCCCAAGGCTGAAAAAGTTCAGAAGTTTATTGATTATGCTTCGAGCTTTGGCTTGCGCATTTATGGGACTGCTAGTGAGATCAGCCAGGAGGCCCTTCAAGACATCATGCGTACTGTTGAGGGAGAACCTTATGCAGATGTATTGTCTATGATGCTTCTCCGTTCTATGCAGCAGGCTCGCTATTCGGAGCATAATCACGGTCACTATGGTCTAGCGGCTGATTATTACACTCACTTTACCAGTCCTATTAGACGTTATCCAGACCTTCTTGTTCACCGTATGATTCGGGATTACGGCCGTTCTAAGGAAATAGCAGAGCATTTTGAACAAGTAATTCCAGAGATTGCGACCCAGTCTTCCAACCGTGAGCGTCGTGCCATCGAGGCGGAGCGTGAAGTCGAAGCCATGAAAAAGGCTGAGTACATGGAAGAATACGTGGGTGAAGAGTATGATGCAGTTGTATCAAGTATCGTTAAATTCGGTCTCTTTGTTGAATTGCCAAATACAGTCGAAGGCTTGATTCACATCACAAATCTACCTGAATTTTATCATTTCAATGAGCGTGATTTGACCCTTCGTGGGGAAAAATCAGGAACAACCTTCCGTGTAGGTCAGCAGATTCGTATTCGGGTTGAAAGAGCTGACAAGATGACGGGTGAGATTGATTTCTCTTACATTCCAAGTGAATTTGATGTGATTGAAAAAGGCTTGAAACAGTCTAGTCGCAGTGACAGAGGGCGTGCTTCAAGTCGTCATTCAGATAAGAAGGAAGATAAGAGAAAATCAGGTCGCTCTAATGATAAGCGCAAGCATTCACAAAAAGATAAGAAGAAAAAGGGTAAGAAACCTTTTTATAAGGAAGTAGCTAAGAAAGGAGCCAAGCATGGCAAAGGGCGAGGGAAAGGTCGTCGCACAAAATAAAAAGGCGCGCCACGACTATACAATCGTAGATACGCTAGAGGCAGGAATGGTCCTGACTGGGACTGAAATCAAGAGTGTGCGAGCTGCTCGAATCAATCTCAAGGATGGCTTTGCCCAAGTAAAAAATGGGGAGGTCTGGTTGAGCAATGTTCATATCGCTCCTTACGAAGAGGGCAATATCTGGAACCAAGAACCAGAACGTCGTCGAAAACTCTTACTCCATAAGAAGCAAATCCAAAAATTGGAACAAGAGACTAAAGGGACAGGAATGACTCTGGTTCCCCTTAAGGTCTATATCAAAGATGGCTATGCCAAACTCCTTTTAGGACTTGCTAAAGGGAAGCATGACTATGACAAACGGGAGTCAATCAAACGACGTGAGCAAAATCGCGACATCGCGCGTGTCATGAAAGCTGTCAACCAGCGATAAAAAGAGGAATGAAAATGGAAAAACTAGTTGCCTATAAACGTATGCCACTGTGGACTAAAGAGACCATGCCTGAAGCTGTTCAGCAGAAACACAATACCAAGGTTGGGACTTGGGGCAAGATTACTGTTTTAAAAGGAACTCTCAAGTTTATTGAGTTGACCGAAGAAGGGGAAGTTCTAGCTGAACACCTCTTTGAAGCAGGAGCAGACAATCCCATGGCGCAACCTCAAGCCTGGCACCGAGTGGAGGCTGCCACAGACGATGTGGAATGGTACTTGGAATTTTATTGTAAACCTGAGGATTATTTCCCTAAGAAATACAATACCAATCCTGTTCATTCAGAGATTCTAGAGGCCATGCAGATAGTAAAACCAGGGAAAGTCTTGGATTTGGGCTGTGGTCAGGGTCGTAACTCTCTCTTTCTTGCACAGAATGGTTTTGATGTAACGGCTGTAGATCAAAACGAACTGGCCCTCGAAATCTTGCAAAGCATTGTGGAGCAAGAGGATCTAGACATGCCTGTTGGCCTTTACGATATCAATTCAGCCAGCATTGGACAAGAATATGATTTTATCGTATCGACGGTGGTGCTGATGTTTCTACAAGCGGATCGCATTCCATCTATTATCCGAAACATGCAGGAGCACACCAGTGTTGGCGGGTATAATCTTATCGTCTGTGCCATGGACACGGAGGATTATCCTTGCTCAGTGAACTTCCCATTCACCTTTAAAGAAGGGGAATTGGCAGATTACTACAAGGACTGGGAATTGGTTAAGTACAATGAAAATCCAGGTCATTTGCATCGTCGCGATGAGAATGGCAATCGTATTCAACTACGCTTTGCGACCATGCTAGCTAAGAAAATAAAATAAACACACATGAAGATTAGGAATTTTCCTGATCTTTTTTCTTTTTTTACGAATAGATAAGATAGAAGAATTGACAAAAATACGCATTATAAGTATAATTTTAGCTAGAAAGGTGACTATAAATGCCAATCACAGGTAAGGAAATGGTAAAATTATACTCAATGAAAATCAAAGAGCAAACTAGGAAGTTGGCCGCAGGCTGTACTTGAGTACGGCAAGGAGAAGCTGACGTGGTTTGAATTTGATTTTCGAAGAGTATTAGCTCTTGCAAATGGATGGATTGAAGTTCGTAAGAGAGGAAGTCATCATCATTTTAAGAAAGAAGGAGTTCCCTATCTTGTCACTATTCCAGTTCACGGTAATGAGGATTTAGGAAAAGGTTTAGAGAGAAAAATAGTAAAAGATTTGGGACTGTAGTTGATTTGGAAATTGTGGAGGTGTATTATGCTAAAATCTTATCCTGCTATTTTTCATAGAGAAGGTACTGGATACTGGGTTGAATTTCCTGAATTTGGAGGTGGAACAGAAGGAGAAACGCTTGAACTTGCAATGAAAAATGCTCGGGAAATGCTTGAGAGTGTTTTAGCTTCTTATATTGATGAAGGACTGGCTTTGCCTACTCCTAGTGACATTTCTAAGTTGAAAGCTCCTGATGGATTTGTGACTTTGATTCAGGTCAATCCCTTGCCTTTCGTAAAGAATAATAAGGCGATTCGAAAAAATGTTACGGTTCCAGAGTGGCTAGTCAGACTTGCAGATCGTGAGAAAGTGAACTATTCTGAAGTGTTGACACAAGCTCTTGAAAGTCGCTTGCAACTCTAAAATTATAGAGTAATGAAGATTAGGAATTTTCCTGATCTTTTTTCTTTTTTACGAATAATATAGAAAAGGAGGGAAATCATGTTTGTTGCGAGAGATGCTAGTGGAGGGTTGGTAAATGTGTTAGAGGATAGGCTCGAGAAACAAGCATATACCTGCCCAGCTTGTGGAGGTCAGCTCCGTTTGCGTCAAGGACCAAGTGTACGGACCCATTTTGCCCACAAATCCCTAAAAGACTGTGATTTTTCCTTTGAAAATGAAAGTCCAGAACACTTGACAAATAAGGAAGTCCTCTATAACTGGTTGAAAACAGAGGCAGATGTACAATTAGAATACCCGCTTCCAGAGCTTAAACAGATTGCAGATGTATTTGTAAATGGCAATCTAGCTCTAGAAGTCCAGTGTAGTCCCTTGCCTCAAAAAGTCCTTAAAGAGCGCAGTGAGGGCTATCGTAGTCAGGGTTACCAAGTACTGTGGTTGCTGGGTCAAAAACTGTGGATCAAAGACCGCTTAACCCGTCTGCAACAAGGTTTTCTTTATTTCAGTCAAAATATGGGCTTTTATGTTTGGGAATTAGACAGTGAAAAACAAGTTTTAAGACTCAAATACCTGATTTACCAAGACCTTCGTGGTAAACTCCATTATCAAATCAAGGAATTTCCCTATGGTCAAGGCAGTCTACTGGAGATATTGCGTCTTCCTTATAAGAAACAAAAAATCTATCATTTTACAGTTTCTCAGGACAAGGACATCTGTCGCTATATTCAGCAACAACTCTATTATCAAAATCCTTTTTGGATGAAAGAACAAGCCGAAGCCTATCAAAAGGGAAAAAATCTCCTAACTTATGGACTAAAAGAATGGTATCCACAAATTCGGCCAATAGTGGGCAAATTTTTCCAGATTGAGCAAGATTTGACCAGCTATTATCAGCACTTTTACACCTATTACCAAGAAAATCCTCAAAATGATTGGCAAAAGCTTTATCCACCAGCCTTTTATCAGCAATATTTCTTAAAAAATATGGTAGAATAGAAAGGATGGAGGAATCTAATGGTATTACAAAGACATGAAATAAATGAAAAAGATACATGGGATCTATCAACGATTTACCCAACTGACCAGGCTTGGGAAGAAGCCTTAAAAGAGTTAACAGAACAATTGGAGACAGTAGCCCAGTATGAAGGCCATCTCTTGGATAGTGCGGATAGCCTACTAGAAATTACTGAATTTTCTCTTGAAATGGAACGCCAAATGGAGAAGCTTTACGTTTATGCTCATATGAAGAATGACCAAGACACACGTGAAGCCAAGTACCAAGAGTACTATGCCAAGGCCATGACTCTCTATAGCCAGCTAGACCAAGCCTTTTCATTCTATGAACCTGAATTTATGGAGATTAGTGAAAAGCAGTATGCTGACTTTTTAGAGGCTCAACCAAAATTGCAGGTTTATCAACACTATTTTGACAAGCTTTTGCAAGGTAAGGACCACGTTCTTTCACAACGTGAAGAAGAATTATTGGCTGGAGCTGGTGAAATCTTTGGTTCGGCAAGTGAAACCTTCGCTATCTTGGACAATGCGGATATTGTTTTCCCTTATGTCCTAGACGATGATGGTAAGGAAGTTCAGCTCTCTCATGGGACTTACACACGTTTGATGGAGTCTAAAAATCGTGAGGTTCGCCGTGGTGCTTATCAAGCCCTTTATGCGACTTATGAACAATTCCAACACACCTATGCCAAAACCTTGCAAACCAATGTTAAGGTGCAAAACTACCGTGCCAAGGTTCGCAACTACAAGAGTGCTCGTCATGCAGCCCTCGCAGCGAATTTTGTTCCAGAGAGTGTTTATGACAATTTGGTAGCAGCAGTTCGCAAGCATTTGCCACTCTTGCATCGCTATCTTAACCTTCGTTCAAAAATCTTGGGAATTTCAGACCTCAAGATGTACGATGTCTACACACCGCTTTCGTCTGTTGAATACAGTTTTACCTACCAAGAAGCCTTGAAAAAGGCAGAAGAGGCCTTGGCAGTCTTGGGTGAGGATTATTTGAGCCGTGTTAAACGTGCCTTCAGTGAGCGTTGGATTGATGTTTACGAAAATCAAGGCAAACGTTCAGGTGCCTACTCTGGCGGTTCTTACGATACCAATGCCTTTATGCTCCTTAACTGGCAGGATAATCTGGACAATCTCTTTACCCTTGTCCATGAAACAGGTCACAGTATGCATTCTAGCTATACTCGTGAAACGCAGCCTTATGTTTACGGAGATTATTCTATCTTCTTGGCTGAGATTGCTTCAACTACCAATGAAAATATCTTGACGGAGAAATTATTGGAAGAAGTGGAAGACGATGCAACGCGCTTTGCTATTCTCAATAACTTCCTAGACGGTTTCCGAGGAACAGTTTTCCGTCAAACTCAATTTGCTGAGTTTGAACACGCTATCCACCAAGCGGATCAAAATGGTGAAGTCTTGACAAGTGATTTTCTAAATAAACTCTACGCAGACTTGAACCAAGAGTATTATGGATTGAGCAAGGAAGACAATCCTGAAATCCAATACGAGTGGGCACGCATTCCACACTTCTACTATAACTACTATGTATACCAATATTCAACAGGTTTTGCAGCAGCGTCAGCCTTGGCTGAAAAAATTGTTCATGGTAGTCAAGAAGACCGTGACCGTTATATCGACTATCTCAAGGCAGGGAAGTCTGATTATCCACTCAATGTCATGAGAAAAGCTGGTGTTGATATGGAGAAGGAAGACTACCTCAACGATGCCTTTGCAGTCTTTGAACGCCGTTTAAATGAGTTTGAAGCCCTTGTTGAAAAATTGGGATTGGCATAAAATGGTTGAATCGTATAGTAAAAATGCCAACCATAACATGCGTCGTCCTGTTGTCAAGGAAGAAATTGTAGACTTGATGCGCCAGCGTCAAAAGCAAGTCACAGGTTCCTTGAAAGAATTGGAAGACTTTGCTCGCAAGGAAAATATTCCCATTATTCCCCATGAAACGGTTGCTTATTTCCGCTTTCTCATGGAAACCATGCAGCCTAAAAATATTCTGGAAATTGGGACGGCTATCGGTTTTTCAGCTCTCTTGATGGCAGAACATGCACCAAATGCCAAGATTACAACCATTGACCGTAATCCAGAAATGATTGGTTTTGCCAAGGAAAATTTTACCAAGTTTGACAGTCGCAAGCAAATTACGCTTCTAGAGGGAGATGCGGTAGATGTCTTATCAACGCTGACAGAGTCCTATGATTTTGTCTTTATGGATTCTGCCAAGTCTAAATACATCGTATTTCTGCCAGAAATCCTCAAGCATTTGGAAGTTGGTGGTGTGGTTGTCTTGGATGATATTTTCCAAGGTGGTGATGTTGCCAAGGATATTATGGAAGTCCGTCGAGGTCAGCGAACCATCTATCGAGGCCTTCAAAGACTATTTGATGCAACTTTAGACAATCCAGGAATCACCGCAACATTAGTACCTCTGGGAGACGGCATTCTTATGCTTCGTAAAAATGTAGCAGATGTTCAATTGCCTGACAGCGAATGATTTTCAGAAAAATTTAAGAAAATATAGTAAAATAGATAGGGTAACACTTATCTCAAAGGAGTAGACATGAAGAAAAAACTATTGGCAGGTGCCATTACACTATTATCAGTAGCAACTTTAGCAGCTTGTTCGAAAGGTTCAGAAGGGGCAGACCTTATTAGCATGAAAGGAGATGTCATTACAGAGCATCAATTTTATGAGCAAGTGAAAAGCAATCCTTCAGCCCAACAAGTTTTGTTAAATTTGACTATCCAAAAAGTATTTGAGAAACAATACGGTTCAGAAGTAGATGACAAAGAAGTCAATGACACTATTGCAGAAGAAGAAAAACAATATGGTGAGAACTATCAACGTGTCTTGTCACAAGCAGGCATGACTCTTGAAACACGAAAAGCTCAAATTCGTACAAGTAAATTAGTTGAGTTGGCAGTTAAGAAAGCAGCAGAAGCTGAATTGACAGATGATGCATACAAGAAAGCCTTTGATGAATACACTCCAGATGTAACGGCTCAAATCATTCGTCTTGATAATGAGGATAAAGCGAAAGAAGTCCTCGAAAAAGCTAAGGCAAGTGGAGCAGATTTCGCTCAATTAGCTAAAGATAACTCAACTGATGAGAAAACCAAAGCGAACGGTGGAGAAATCACCTTTGATTCTGCTTCAACAGAAGTACCAGATCAAGTTAAGAAAGCAGCTTTCGCCTTGGATGTTAACGGGGTTTCTGATGTCATTACAGCTACTGGAACACAAGCCTACAGCAGCCAATATTACATTGTAAAACTCACTAAGAAAACAGAAAAATCATCAAATATTGATGACTATAAAGAAAAATTAAAAACTGTTATCTTAACTCAAAAACAAAATGATGCATCATTTGTTCAAAGCATTATCGGAAAAGAATTGCAAGCAGCTAATATCAAGGTTAAAGATCAAGCCTTCCAAAATATCTTCACTCAATATATCGGTGGTGGAGATTCAAGCTCAAGCAGTTCTTCAAAAGAATAAAACAGAAAAGAGCCAAGTGCTCTTTTTCTTATGAGAAAATCTTCTATCTGAAGGGTAAGAGTTTTTTTCTTTCGGAAAAAATGGTATAATAGCAATCAAAACTAGAAAATAAACGGAATTTGGGAATAATTTCTTTTGTTCTCATTAGATTGGTGATACTATGAAGATTAGTAAGAGGCACCTATTAAACTATTCTATCCTAGTTCCTTACTTACTTTTATCTATTTTGGGCTTGATTGTAGTCTATTCTACAACCAGTGCCATTCTAATCGAAGAAGGTAAAAGTGCCCTGCAATTGGTTCGAAGTCAGGGAATGTTTTGGGTATTTAGTTTAATATTGATTGCCTTGATATATAAGTTGAGACTGAATTTTTTAAGAAATGAACGTCTTTTATTTATTGTTATGTTTGTTGAGCTGATTCTATTAGCTTTGGCTCGTTTGATTGGTATTCCTGTCAATGGAGCCTATGGCTGGATTTCTGTAGGACCTTTGACCATTCAGCCAGCCGAATATTTGAAAATTATTATTATTTGGTATCTAGCAAATAAATTTTCCAAACAACAAGAGGATATAGCTATTTATGATTTTCAAGTTTTGACGCAGAATCAGTGGCTTCCTCGTGCG
This sequence comes from bacterium, assembly GCA_905221125.1. Classification (GTDB taxonomy): domain Bacteria; phylum Bacillota; class Bacilli; order Lactobacillales; family Streptococcaceae; genus Streptococcus. The sequence continues at coordinate 207,853 of CAJNBY010000002.1, forward strand.
TTTAATGACTGGCGCTTTGTTCTCTTGGTACTGATTGGGAGCCTTGCTATTTTCCCAGATTTGGGGAATGCTTCTATTTTAGCTTTGGTTGCCTTGATTATGTATACGATTAGTGGTATCGCTTATAGATGGTTTATTGCCTTTTTGGGAATTTTGGTGGGGATTTCAGCCCTATCCCTATCAGCTATCTCTATGATTGGGGTTGATAAATTTTCAAAAATTCCAGTATTTGGTTACGTTGCCAAGCGTTTCAGTGCCTACTTTAATCCCTTTGCCGATTTGGCAGGAGCAGGCCACCAACTCGCAAATTCCTACTTTGCTATGGTAAATGGTGGTTGGTTTGGTCTAGGTTTAGGAAATTCAATTGAAAAACGTGGCTATTTACCAGAGGCCCATACAGATTTTGTATTTTCAATTGTCATCGAAGAATTTGGATTTGTAGGAGCCAGCTTGATTTTAGCACTTGTCTTTTTCCTTATTTTACGAATCATCCTAGTAGGAATTCGTGCTAAGAATCCCTTTAATTCCATGATGGCGATTGGGGTTGGGGGGATGATGTTGATCCAGGTGTTTGTCAATATCGGTGGAATTTCTGGAATTATTCCTTCTACAGGAGTAACCTTTCCTTTCTTATCGCAAGGAGGGAATAGTCTTCTGGTCTTGTCTGTAGCCATCGCCTTTGTCTTAAATATTGATGCAAGTGAAAAGCATGCTCAATTGTATGAGGAGTTAGAAGCTCGCTCATCAAACTATATGTAGAGCTGATAGTGGAAAGGATTACCTATGTCTCTTCAAAAATTAGAAAACTATAGTAATAAAGCTGTCGTGCAAGAAGAAGTATTGATTTTAACAGAATTGTTAGAAGATATCACTAAAAATATGCTTGCTCCAGAAACCTTTGAAAAAATCATGCAGTTGAAAGAATTGTCAACTCAAGAAGATTATCAAGGCTTGAACCAATTGGTTACTAGTCTGACAAATGATGAAATGGCTTATATTTCACGCTATTTCTCTATCTTGCCCCTCTTGATTAATATCTCAGAAGACGTGGATTTGGCCTATGAAATCAACCACCAAAATAATATCGATCAAGATTATCTTGGTAAGTTATCAGCAACAATCAAAATGGTTGCTGAAAAAGAAAATGCGGTTGAAATTCTTGAACACTTGAATGTTGTTCCTGTTTTGACAGCCCATCCAACACAAGTTCAACGTAAGAGCATGTTGGATTTGACTAACCATATCCATACCCTCTTGCGTAAGTACCGTGATGTGAAATTAGGATTAATTAATAAGGAAAAATGGCATAATGATCTCCGCCGTTACATCGAGATTATTATGCAGACAGATATGATTCGTGAAAAGAAATTGAAAGTGACCAATGAAATCACGAATGTTATGGAATACTACAATAGTTCATTCCTGAAAGCTGTTCCTCATTTGACGGCTGAGTACAAGCGCCTGGCTAAAAAACATGGCTTGGAGTTGAAACATCCTAAACCAATTACCATGGGAATGTGGATTGGTGGAGACCGTGATGGAAATCCCTTTGTTACAGCAGATACCTTGAAGAAATCTGCCATGACCCAGTGTGAAGTCATCATGAACTACTACGATGAAAAGATTTATCAACTTTATCGTGAGTTCTCTCTCTCAACTAGTATTGTCAATGTCAGCAAGCAAGTCAGAGAAATGGCTCGTCAATCCAAGGATAACTCGATTTATCGTGAAAAAGAGCTTTACCGTCGTGCCCTGTTTGATATTCAATCAAAAATCCAAGCAACTAAAGCTTATCTGATTGAGGATAAGGAAGTTGGAGCTCGTTATGAAACAGCCAATGACTTTTATAAGGACTTAGTTACTATCCGTGATTCCCTTTTGGAAAACAAGGGTGAAGCACTAATTTCTGGTGATTTTGTTGAATTGATTCAGGCAGTTGAAATTTTTGGTTTCTATTTGGCTTCTATTGACATGCGTCAAGATTCTAGTGTTCACGAGGCCTGTGTAGCCGAACTCTTGAAATCAGCAGGAATTCATTCTCGTTATAGTGAACTCAGTGAAGAAGAAAAATGCCAGCTTCTCTTGAAAGAATTAGAAGAAGATCCACGCATTCTTTCTGCCACTCATGTTGAAAAATCAGAGTTACTTGAAAAAGAATTGGCTATCTTTAAGGCTGCTCGTAATTTGAAAGATAAATTGGGTGATGATGTCATTCGTCAGACTATCATTTCACATGCAACCAGCGTATCAGACATGCTGGAATTGGCAATCTTGCTAAAAGAAGTAGGACTAGTTGATAAAGAAAGAGCCCGTGTCCAAATTGTTCCTCTCTTTGAAACAATTGAGGACTTGGACCACTCAGAAGAAACTATGAGAGAATACCTTTCTCTTCCTCTTGCTAAGAAATGGATTGCTTCGCGCAATAACTACCAAGAAATCATGCTTGGCTACTCTGATAGTAATAAAGATGGTGGTTACCTTTCATCATGTTGGACTCTCTACAAGGCTCAACAACAATTGACTGCAATTGGAGATGAATTTGGTGTTAAGGTTACCTTCTTCCATGGCCGTGGTGGTACTGTTGGTCGTGGTGGTGGACCAACTTATGAAGCTATCACATCTCAACCGCTTAAGTCTATCAAGGATCGTATCCGTTTGACGGAGCAGGGTGAAGTAATTGGCAATAAGTACGGTAACAAAGATGCTGCCTACTATAACCTTGAAATGCTAGTATCTGCAGCCATTAACCGTATGATTACGCAGAAGAAGAGCGATACCAATACATCCAATCGTTATGAAGCCATCATGGACCAAGTGGTGGACCGTAGTTATGATATTTACCGTGATTTGGTATTTGGTAATGACCATTTCTATGATTATTTCTTTGAGTCAAGTCCAATCAAGGCTATTTCAAGCTTTAATATTGGTTCTCGTCCAGCCGCTCGTAAGACGATTACTGAAATTGGTGGATTGCGTGCTATCCCTTGGGTTTTCTCATGGTCACAAAGTCGTGTTATGTTCCCTGGCTGGTATGGAGTTGGTTCAAGCTTCAAAGAATTTATAGATAAGAATCCAGAAAATATCGCTATTCTACGAGATATGTACCAAAATTGGCCTTTCTTCCAGTCACTTCTTTCAAATGTTGATATGGTCTTGTCGAAATCAAATATGAATATTGCTTTCGAATATGCCAAACTTTGTGAAGATGATCAAGTAAAAGCAATTTATGAGACTATTCTAAATGAATGGCAAGTTACCAAGGAAGTCATCTTGGCTATCGAAGGTTACGATGAACTCTTGGCGGAAAATCCATATCTAAAAGCAAGTTTGGATTACCGTATGCCATACTTTAATATCCTCAACTATATCCAGTTGGAGTTGATTAAACGACAACGTCGAGGAGAATTATCAAGCGATCAAGAAAAATTAATCCATACAACCATCAACGGAATTGCGACAGGATTGCGTAATTCAGGCTGATACCTATTAAGCTTCCTCTTTTCCATAGGGGAAGTTTTTGAATATTTCAAAAAAATTCTCAAAGAGTCTTGACAAGTAGTTGAAAAATGATATAATTTAACCATTCAGAAAAGTAATCATACAAACTTTTTAGAGAGTCTGTGGTAGCTGGAAACAGATAAGTGGCAATGATGAAAATTGGGCTGAATGTTATTTAGAATTTGAAATCATAAAAATTCGGTGAGCACACCTTACAGTGCACCTCGTTATTGCGAGACAGAGCGATAGGGAAATTCCCTATAATTGAGGTGGTACCGCGCATCGACGTCCTCACACAAGTTTTTTGTGTGAGGACTTTTTTGATGGAGGTTAGTATGGAAAGAAAACGATGGCGTCGCTTGTTTATACTCAATGAAAATCAAAAAGCAAACTAGGAAGCTAGCCGCAAGCTGTACTTGAGTACGGTAAGGCGACGCTGACGTGGTTTGAATTTGATTTTCGAAGAGTATTAGATAAGTGAAGTATTTTAAAGGAATAAAAAGGAGAAATAGAATGAAAAATAAACGTTTAATTGGAATTATCGCTGCATTAGCAGTCTTAGTAGCAGGAAGCTTGATTTACTCTTCAATGAATAAACCAGAAGCTAAGAATGAGAAGAAAGTTGCCAAAGTTGGTGTCCTTCAGTTTGTGAGCCATCCATCTCTGGACTTGATTTATAAAGGGATTCAAGATGGACTTGCAGAAGAAGGGTATAAAGATGACCAAGTTAAAATCGATTTTATGAACTCAGAAGGCGACCAAAGTAAGGTTGCGACAATGAGTAAACAATTGGTTGCAAATGGCAATGACTTGGTTGTTGGTATCGCAACACCAGCTGCTCAAGGTTTGGCTAGTGCAACAAAAGATCTACCGGTTATCATGGCCGCTATTACAGACCCAATCGGAGCTAACTTGGTCAAAGATTTGAAAAAACCAGGCGGCAACATTACAGGGGTATCTGACCACAATCCAGCTCAACAACAAGTTGAACTCATCAAAGCTTTGACACCAAATGTAAAAACAATCGGTGCTCTTTACTCAAGTAGTGAAGATAATTCAAAAACACAGGTAGAAGAATTTAAGGCTTATGCTGAAAAAGCAGGTTTGACAGTGGAAACATTTGCAGTTCCTTCAACAAATGAAATTGCTTCAACAGTTAACGTTATGACTAGCAAGGTTGATGCTATCTGGGTTCCAATTGATAACACCATTGCTTCAGCCTTCTCAACTGTTGTATCAAGCAACCAATCAGCTAAAAAACCAATCTACCCAAGTGCAACCGCAATGGTAGAAGCAGGTGGTTTGGCATCCGTTGTAGTTGACCAGCATGACCTTGGTGTGGCAACTGGTAAAATGATTGTTCAAGTTTTGAAAGGTGCAAAACCAGCTGATACACCAGTCAATGTCTTTTCAACTGGTAAATCAGTAATCAATAAAAAATTGGCACAAGAACTAGGTATTACTATTCCTGAATCTGTTCTAAAAGAAGCAGGACAAGTGATTGAATAATCTACAATGGAGGAGTTGGGGACATCTCCTCCAATTTTTTACAATAGAAATCGTATAGAAAAGGTTAAGAAACAGATGATACTATCTATTATTTCTCAAGGATTTGTCTGGGCCATTTTAGGTCTGGGAATCTTTATGACATTTAGGATTTTAAACTTTCCAGATATGACGACAGAAGGTTCCTTCCCTCTTGGGGGAGCTGTTGCTGTCACTCTGATAACCAAAGGTGTAAATCCTTTTTTGGCTACACTTGTTGCTGTAGGAGCAGGTTGTTTGGCTGGAATGGCAGCAGGCCTTCTTTATACAAAAGGGAAAATTCCAACCTTGCTCTCAGGAATTTTGGTGATGACTTCCTGTCACTCTATCATGCTCTTGATTATGGGACGTGCGAATTTAGGCTTGCTTGGAACTAAGCAAATTCAGGATGTCTTACCTTTTGATTCAGACTTGAACCAACTCTTGACAGGTCTTATCTTTGTCAGTCTTGTCATTGCTCTCATGCTCTTTTTCTTGGACACCAAACTTGGACAAGCCTATATTGCTACAGGTGACAATCCTGATATGGCTAGAAGTTTCGGAATTCATACTGGACGCATGGAGCTCATGGGTTTGGTCTTATCAAATGGTGTGATTGCCCTTGCAGGTGCCCTCATTGCTCAGCAAGAAGGCTATGCTGATGTTTCTCGAGGAATCGGGGTTATTGTTGTGGGGCTTGCAAGTTTGATTATTGGAGAAGTTATCTTCAAGAGTTTGAGCTTGGCAGAGCGTTTGGTTACCATCGTTGTAGGTTCTATCGCCTATCAATTTTTAGTATGGGCTGTTATCGCGCTTGGATTTAACACAAGTTACCTTCGTCTATATAGCGCCGTGATTTTAGCAGTCTGCCTCATGATTCCAACATTTAAGCAAACCATCTTGAAAGGAGCCAAGTTAAGTAAATGACAGCCATTGTAGAATTAAAAAATGCAACCAAAGTCGTTAAAAATGGCTTTGATGAAGAAAAGATTATTTTAAATGATGTTTCCTTAGAAATTTTTGAACAGGATTTTATCACGATTTTAGGTGGAAATGGTGCTGGGAAATCGACTCTCTTTAACACTATTGCGGGAACCTTGTCCTTATCCAGTGGAACCATCCGTATTTTAGGTGAAGACGTCACCAAGTTTTCACCAGAGAAGCGTGCCAAGTATCTGTCTCGTGTTTTCCAAGATCCCAAGATGGGAACAGCTCCTCGTATGACAGTGGCTGAAAATCTCTTGATTGCTAAGTTCCGTGGTGAAAAGCGTGGACTCTTTCCAAGACGTCTGGCTAGCTATAAGGATGAATTTCAGGCGACTATTGAAAAAGTAGGAAATGGTCTTGAGAAACACTTGAATACACCGATTGAGTTCTTATCGGGTGGACAAAGACAGGCCTTGAGTCTCTTGATGGCAACCTTGAAGCGTCCTGAATTACTCTTGTTGGACGAGCATACTGCAGCCCTGGATCCAAAGACCAGTGTGGCCTTGATGGAATTGACAGATGACTTTGTCAAGAAGGATCAGTTGACAGCACTTATGATTACTCATCATATGGAAGATGCTCTCAAATATGGTAATCGCTTAATTGTCATGAAAGAAGGACGGATTATCCAAGATTTGAACCAAGAAGACAAAGCAAAAATGAAAATCTCTGATTATTATCAACTCTTTGAATAAAGTAGGGAAAATGAGTGAAATGGTTTACTTTTTTTCTGAAATAAAGTATACTATATAAAGTAAACTATGATAACATGGAGGTATTGTGTATGGTTGACAAACAAGTCATTGAAGAAATCAAAAACAATGCCAACATTGTGGAAGTCATAGGAGATGTGATTTCTTTACAAAAGGCAGGACGGAACTATCTAGGGCTCTGTCCTTTTCATGGTGAAAAAACACCTTCTTTCAACGTTGTAGAGGACAAGCAGTTTTATCACTGTTTTGGTTGTGGGCGCTCAGGTGATGTCTTTAAGTTCATCGAGGAGTACCAAGGAGTTCCCTTTATGGAGGCTGTCCAAATTTTAGGTCAGCGTGTTGGGATAGAGGTGGAAAAACCGCTTTATAATGAGCAGAAACCAGCCTTACCCCACCAAGCTCTTTATGATATGCACGAAGATGCGGCTAAATTTTATCATGCTATTCTCATGACAACGACCATGGGGGAAGAGGCCAGAAACTACCTCTATCAGCGTGGTTTGACAGATGAAGTGCTCAAGCATTTTCGGATTGGTTTGGCACCTCCAGAACGAAACTATCTCTATCAACGCTTGTCTGGTCAGTATCGTGAAGAGGATTTCCTGGATTCAGGGCTGTTTTATCTCTCGGATGCCAATCAATTTGTAGACACCTTTCACAATCGCATTATGTTTCCCCTGACCAATGATCAGGGAAAGGTCATTGCCTTCTCAGGTCGTATCTGGCAGAAAACGGATTCACAAACTTCTAAGTATAAAAATAGCAGATCGACTGCAATTTTTAACAAAAGTTACGAATTATATCATATGGATAGGGCAAAAAAATCTTCTGGCAAAACCAGTGAGATTTACCTCATGGAAGGGTTCATGGATGTCATTGCAGCCTATCGGGCTGGAATTGAAAATGCTGTGGCGTCTATGGGAACGGCCTTGAGTCGTGAGCATGTTGAGCATCTGAAAAGGTTAACCAAGAAGTTGGTTCTTGTTTACGATGGCGATAAGGCTGGGCAAGCTGCGACATTGAAAGCCTTAGATGAAATTAGCGATATGCCTGTGCAAATCGTTAGTATGCCTGATAACTTGGATCCAGATGAGTATCTACAAAAAAATGGACCAGAAGACTTGGCCTATCTATTAACGAAAACTCGTATTAGTCCGATTGAGTTTTACATTCACCAGTACAAGCCTGAAAATAGTGAAAATCTGCAGGCTCAGATTGAGTTTATTGAAAAAATAGCTCCCTTGATTGTTCAAGAAAAGTCTATCACTGCTCAAAACAGCTATATTCATATTTTAGCTGACAGTCTGGCATCCTTTGATTATGCTCAGATTGAGCAGATTGTTAATGAGAGCCGTCAGGCACAAAGGCAGAATCGCATGGAAGGAATTTCCAGACCGAGGCCAATCACTATGCCTGTTACCAAGCAGTTATCGGCTATTATGAGGGCAGAAGCTCATCTACTTTATCGAATGATGGAATCCCCCCTTATTTTGAACGATTACCGTTTGCGAGAAGATTTTGCATTTGACACTCCTGAATTTCAGGTTTTATATGATTTGCTTGGCCAGTATGGAAATCTTCCTTCAGAAGTCTTAGCAGAACAGACAGAGGAAGTTGAAAGAGCTTGGTATCAAGTCTTAGCTCAGGATTTACCTGCTGAGATGTCACCGCAGGAACTCAGTGAAGTAGAGATGACTCGAAACAAGGCCCTCTTGAATCAGGAGAATATGAGAATCAAAAAGAAGGTGCAGGAAGCTAGCCATGTAGGAGATACCGACACAGCCCTAGAAGAATTGGAACGTTTAATTTCCCAAAAGAGAAGAATGGAGTAATAATGGCAACAAAACAAAAAGAAGTAACAACATTTGACGTACAAGTAGCAGAATTTATCCGTAATCATAAACAAAAAGGGACAGCAACAGACGATGAAATCAATGCTAGTCTAGTTGTTCCTTTTACCTTGGATGCTGATGGGATTGAAGACCTTTTGCAACGAATCCAGGATGCAGGAATTTCAATCACAGATAACGAAGGAAACCCAAGTGCGCGTGTTCTTAGTGCAGAAGAAGAGCCAGAACTTAGCGATGAGGATTTGATTGGTTCAACTTCTGCTAAGGTCAATGACCCTGTCCGTATGTACTTGAAAGAAATCGGGGTCGTACCTCTTTTGACCAATGAAGAGGAAAAAGAATTGGCACTAGCTGTTGAAGCTGGTGATATCGAAGCCAAACAACGTCTTGCTGAAGCTAACCTTCGTTTGGTTGTTTCTATTGCCAAGCGTTATGTCGGCCGTGGTATGCAGTTCCTTGACTTGATTCAAGAAGGGAACATGGGCTTGATGAAGGCGGTTGATAAGTTTGACTATTCTAAAGGATTCAAGTTCTCAACTTACGCAACTTGGTGGATTCGTCAGGCCATCACTCGTGCTATTGCGGACCAAGCTCGTACCATCCGTATCCCAGTCCACATGGTTGAAACTATTAATAAATTAGTTCGTGAACAGCGTAATCTCCTTCAAGAATTGGGACAAGATCCAACACCTGAGCAAATCGCTGAACGTATGGATATGACACCTGATAAGGTTCGTGAAATCTTGAAGATTGCCCAAGAACCGGTATCCCTTGAAACTCCTATCGGTGAAGAGGATGATAGCCACCTTGGGGACTTTATCGAAGACGAAGTGATTGAAAATCCAGTGGACTACACAACTCGTATCGTCTTGCGTGAGCAGTTGGATGAGGTCTTGGATACTCTTACAGACCGTGAAGAAAATGTTCTACGTCTACGTTTCGGACTAGATGATGGGAAAATGCGCACCCTTGAAGATGTTGGTAAAGTCTTTAACGTGACCCGTGAGCGTATCCGTCAGATTGAGGCTAAAGCTTTGAGAAAACTACGCCAACCAAGTCGCAGCAAACCGCTTCGTGATTTTATTGAAGACTAAGAGTGAGGATAAATATGGCTTATACAGAAGAGCAAATTGAGAATATCAAAACACGCATTTTAACAGCTTTGGAAGAAGTCATCGATCCTGAGTTGGGAATCGATATTGTCAATCTTGGTTTGATTTATGAGATTCGTTTTGATGGCGACACAGGGCAAACAGAGATTGATATGACTTTGACAACTATGGGTTGTCCCCTAGCAGACCTTTTGACAGACCAGATTTATGATGCCATGACAGAGGTGCCAGAAGTAACTGATACTGAGGTCAAATTAGTCTGGTATCCAGCCTGGACCGTTGAAAAAATGAGTCGCTATGCACGCATTGCCCTAGGCATTAAGTAATACTCTTCGAAAATCAAATTCAAACCACGTCAGCTTCACCTTGCCGTACTCAAGTACAGCCTGCGGCTAGCTTCCTAGTTTGCTCTTTGATTTTCATTGAGTATAAACATATAAAAGCATGTGAGAGACCGTTGGAGAAGTGAGGAATTTTCCCCCTCTTTTCCTCTAGTCTCTCCTTTCTTTTGCTGATTTTATTCAAAGAAAATGATATAATAGTAGTTATGGAAAAAAAGAAATTACGCATCAATATGTTGAGTTCAAGTGAGAAAGTAGCTGGGCAAGGAGTTTCAGGTGCCTACCGTGAATTAGTTCGTCTTCTTCACCGTGATGCCAAGGACCAATTGATTGTTACTGAAAATCTACCAATCGAGGCAGATGTGACTCACTTTCATACGATTGATTTCCCCTATTATTTATCAACCTTCCAAAAGAAACGCTCAGGGAGAAAAATTGGCTATGTGCATTTCTTGCCTGATACACTTGAGGGGAGTTTGAAAATTCCATTTTTCTTAAAGGGGATTGTTAAACGCTATGTATTTTCTTTTTACAACCGGATGGAGCACTTGGTGGTGGTTAATCCTATGTTTATTGAGGATTTGGTGGCAGCTGGTATTCCACGTGAAAAAGTGACCTATATTCCTAACTTTGTCAACAAGGAAAAATGGCATCCTCTTTCACAAGAAGAGGTAGCGAGACTGCGAACAGAACTAGGTCTTAGTGACAATCAGTTTATCGTAGTAGGCGCTGGTCAAGTTCAGAAACGTAAAGGAATTGATGACTTTATCCGTCTGGCTGAGGAATTGCCTCAGATTACCTTTATCTGGGCGGGTGGTTTCTCTTTTGGTGGCATGACAGATGGTTATGAGCGCTACAAGAAAATTATGGAAAATCCCCCTAAAAATTTGATTTTTCCAGGTATTGTACCGCCAGAGCGGATGCGCGAGTTGTATGCCCTAGCGGACCTTTTCTTGTTGCCTAGTTATAATGAACTCTTTCCGATGACGATTTTAGAGGCTGCTAGTTGTGAAGCTCCTATCATGTTACGTGATTTGGATCTTTATAAGGTGATTTTGGAGGGAAATTATCGGGCGACAGCAGATAGAGAAGAGATGAAAGAAGCTATTCTGGAATATCAAGCAAATCCTGCTGCCTTAAAAGATCTCAAAGAAAAAGCTATGAATATTTCTAGAGAGTATTCAGAAGAGCATCTGTTACAAATCTGGTTGGACTTTTATGAGAAACAAGCCACTTTAGGGAGAAAGTAAAAAGTGAGGTAATCTATGCGAATTGGTTTATTTACAGATACCTATTTTCCTCAGGTTTCAGGTGTTGCGACCAGTATTCGAACCTTGAAAACAGAACTTGAAAAGCAAGGGCACGCTGTTTTTATCTTTACGACGACAGATAAGGATGTCAATCGTTATGAAGATTGGCAAATTATCCGCATTCCAAGTGTTCCCTTCTTTGCATTTAAAGATCGCCGCTTTGCCTACCGAGGTTTCAGCAAGGCACTTGAAATTGCCAAACAGTATCAGTTAGATATTATCCATACTCAGACAGAATTTTCTCTTGGCTTGTTGGGGATTTGGATTGCACGTGAATTGAAAATTCCCGTTATTCATACCTATCACACCCAGTACGAAGACTATGTGCATTATATTGCTAAGGGGATGCTGATTCGTCCTAGTATGGTTAAGTATCTGGTTAGAGGTTTTTTACACGATGTGGATGGGGTTATTTGCCCGAGTGAGATTGTCCGAGACTTGCTATCTGACTATAAGGTCAAGGTTGAAAAACGGGTCATTCCGACTGGGATTGAATTAGCAAAGTTTGAGCGTCCAGAAATTAAGCAGGAAAATTTGAAAGAACTGCGTAGTAAACTAGGAATTCAGGATGATGAACAGATGTTGCTCAGTCTTTCCAGAATTTCCTATGAAAAAAATATTCAAGCAGTACTAGCAGCCTTTGCAGAAGTTCTGAAAGAAGAAGACAAGGTCAAACTGGTGGTTGCTGGGGACGGTCCTTATCTGGATGACCTCAAAGAGCAAGCCAAAAAACTAGAGATTCAAGACTCCGTCGTCTTTACAGGTATGATTGCTCCTAGTGAGACGGCCCTTTACTATAAGGCAGCGGATTTCTTCATCTCAGCATCGACAAGTGAAACCCAAGGTTTGACCTACTTGGAAAGCTTGGCTAGTGGAACACCAGTCATTGCACATGGAAATCCTTATCTGGATAATCTCATCAATGATAAGATGTTTGGAACCTTGTACTATGGAGAACATGATTTGGCTGGAGCTATTTTAGAGGCCTTGATTGCTACGCCAGATATGAATGAGCATACCTTATCAGAGAAATTGTACGAGATTTCAGCTGAGAACTTTGGGAAACGAGTGCATGAGTTTTATCTGGATGCCATTATTTCAAATAACTTCCAGAAAGATTTGGCTAAAGATGATACGGTTAGTCAGCGTATCTTTAAGACAGTTTTGTATCTTCCGCAAAAGGTGGTCGCTGTACCGGTAAAAGGCTCTAGACGCATGCTGAAGGCTTCAAAAACACAGTTAATCAGCATAAGAGATTATTGGAAAGACCATGAAGAATAGAAAGAGGAACAGTTATGAAAAAACAATTGATGAGAAGCGGTCGTGATAAAAAGATTGCTGGTGTTTGTGCTGGAGTGGCCCATTATCTGGATATGGATCCAACTATCGTTCGAGTCATTTGGGGTGTCCTTGCTTGCTGTTACGGAGCAGGAATTGTAGCTTATATCATTTTATGGATTATAGCACCTGTAGCAACTGACTATTGAAAACTAGCTGAATTCATGCTAAGATAATAGAAAATAGAATGTAACGAAGGAGAAAAAAATGGCATTTGGAGATAATGGAAATCGTAAAAAAACCTTGTTTGAGAAAATAACCTTGTTTATCGTGATTATCATGCTAGTAGCAAGTTTATTGGGAATTTTTGCAACTGCAATTGGTGCCCTCAGTAATCTATAAAATAGATTCAAGAAAATTTTGTGACTGGGATTTCCCAGCCCTTTTTTAAAGTGAGAAGAAAAAATGAGTATGTTTTTAGATACAGCTAAGATTAAGGTCAAGGCTGGTAATGGTGGCGATGGCATGGTGGCCTTTCGCCGTGAAAAATATGTCCCTAATGGCGGTCCTTGGGGTGGTGATGGTGGTCGTGGAGGCAATGTGGTCTTCGTTGTAGACGAAGGTTTACGTACCCTCATGGATTTCCGCTACAATCGTCATTTCAAGGCTGATTCTGGTGAAAAAGGAATGACTAAAGGGATGCATGGTCGTGGTGCTGAGGACCTTAGAGTTCGAGTGCCACAAGGTACAACTGTTCGTGATGCAGAGACTGGCAAGGTCTTGACAGATTTGATTGAACATGGTCAAGAATTTATCGTTGCCCACGGTGGTCGTGGTGGACGTGGAAATATTCGTTTCGCGACACCAAAAAATCCTGCACCGGAAATCTCTGAAAATGGAGAACCAGGTCAGGAACGTGAGTTGCAATTGGAACTAAAAATCTTGGCAGATGTCGGTTTAGTAGGATTCCCATCTGTTGGGAAATCAACACTACTCAGTGTTATTACCTCAGCTAAGCCTAAAATTGGTGCCTACCACTTTACCACCATTGTGCCAAATTTAGGTATGGTTCGTACCCAATCAGGTGAATCCTTTGCAGTGGCGGATCTACCTGGTTTAATTGAAGGTGCTAGTCAAGGTGTTGGTCTGGGAACCCAGTTCCTCCGTCACATTGAGCGTACACGTGTCATCCTTCACATCATTGATATGTCAGCTAGTGAAGGTCGTGATCCATATGAGGATTATCTTGCTATTAACAAGGAATTGGAGTCATACAATCTTCGCCTCATGGAGCGTCCGCAGATTATTGTAGCCAATAAGATGGATATGCCTGAGAGTCAGGAAAATCTTGAAGAATTTAAGAAAAAATTGGCTGAAAATTATGATGAATTTGAAGAGTTACCAGCAATCTTCCCAATTTCTGGATTGACCAAGCAAGGTCTGGCTACACTTTTGGATGCTACAGCTGAATTGTTAGACAAGACACCAGAATTCTTACTCTACGACGAGTCCGATATGGAAGAAGAAGCATACTACGGCTTTGACGAGGAAGAAAAGGCCTTTGAAATTAGTCGTGATGACGATGCAACATGGGTACTTTCTGGTGAAAAACTCATGAAACTCTTCAATATGACCAACTTTGATCGTGACGAATCAGTTATGAAATTTGCCCGCCAACTTCGTGGTATGGGGGTTGATGAAGCCCTTCGTGCGCGTGGAGCTAAAGATGGTGACTTGGTCCGTATTGGTAAATTTGAGTTTGAATTTGTAGACTAGGAGACTGATATGGGAGATAAACCGATATCTTTCCGAGATGCGGATGGCAATTTTGTTTCCGCCGCAGACGTTTGGAATGAAAAGAAATTGGAAGAACTATTTAATCGTCTCAATCCAAATCGTGCCCTGAGATTGGCAAGAACTAAAAAAGAAAATCCATCTCATGCTCAATGAAAATCGAAAAGCAAATTAGGAAGCTAGCCGTAGGTTACTCAAAGAACTGCTTTGAGGTAGCAGATAAGGCGAAGCTGATGTGGTTTGAAGAGCTTTTCGGGCTCTTTGTCAACTGTAGTGGGTTGAAGAAAAGCTAAGATCGAGAAAGGACGAATTTCGTCCTTTCTTTTTTGATG
>CAJNBY010000003.1 GCA_905221125.1 bacterium
CATCAAAAAAGAAAGGACGAAATTCGTCCTTTCTCGATCTTAGCTTTTCTTCAACCCACTACAGTTGACAAAGAGCCGTAAAAGCCAGCGATTTATGACGCTGGCTTTAAAACTGTGAAAATTTTTTCTCAACTAGATCGCTTCTGTGACAAAGCTACGACTTTCAAGTACCTTAAGCATGGCATTAGCTGTATCTAGGGCTGTAAAGAGGGGTACACCATGTTCAATTGCTGAACGACGAATTTGCTCACCATCTTCATCAGCAGTACGTTTGGTTCCAACTGTATTAATGATAGCTTGGATTCTTCCCTTGCGAACAAAGCTTGGAATATCCTGATCATCATCACCAATCTTACCAACAGGTTGAGCTTGCAGGCCATGACTAGCAAAGAAGGCTGCTGTCCCTTCTGTCGCGAGGATACCGTAGCCGATATTTTGGAAACGACGAGCCAAGTCCAAGGCTTCTTCTTTAGCATCATCAGCAATGGTGAATACAACATTTCCAAAGGTTGGCAAGTGAAGGTAAGAAGCTTCAAAGGCCTTATAGAGAGCTTTTTCCAAAGTAGTATCAGAACCCATAACTTCACCTGTTGACTTCATTTCAGGACCGAGTAAGCTGTCTACCTTGGCTAGTTTCGTAAAGGAGAAAACAGGTGCCTTGATATGAACACGAGTGCTTTCAGGGTAAAGTCCATCTTGGTAACCAAGTTCTTCAAGATTTTGACCAAGAATGAGCTTAGTCGCTACCTGAGCCATAGGGATATTGGTCACTTTAGAAAGGAATGGAACCGTACGGCTAGCACGCGGATTGACCTCAATAACGTAGACTTTTTCATCCTTGATGACAAACTGGATGTTCATCATTCCAAGGCAGTTAAGACCGATTGCTAGGCGTTTAGTATAGTCTGCGATGGTTTCCTGAACCTTTTGCGACAAGGTTTGTGGTGGGTAAACGGCCATTGAGTCACCTGAGTGGACACCAGCACGTTCGATATGTTCCATGATACCAGGGATGAGAACATTTTCTCCGTCTGAAATGGCATCAACTTCGCACTCTTGCCCAACGATGTAAGAGTCAACAAGAACTGGGTGGTCAGGACTAGCCTTAACAGCCGTACGCATGTAAGAGCGAAGGTCTTCCTCATTTTCCACGATTTCCATGGCACGTCCCCCCAAAACATAAGATGGACGAACAAGAACTGGGAAACCAATCTTGCGAGCTGCAAGAACTGCTTCTTCTTCATTGGTTGCTGTTTGTCCTGGTGGCTGTGGAATATCCAAGTCTTTCAGAGCTTGCTCAAAGAGGTCACGGTCTTCGGCACGATCTAAGTCAGCAACCTGTGTCCCAAGGATGGTCACACCTGCTTTTGCCAATGGCTCCGCAAGGTTGATGGCTGTTTGACCACCGAACTGCACAATAACGCCTTTTGGTTGCTCTAAGTCAATGACATTCATAACATCTTCGAAAGTCAATGGTTCAAAGTAAAGCTTGTCAGATACAGAAAAGTCTGTAGAAACGGTCTCTGGGTTTGAGTTCATGATGATGGCTTCGTAGCCAGCAGCCTGAATAGCCTTAACAGAGTGAACAGTTGCGTAATCAAACTCAACCCCTTGACCGATACGGATTGGACCTGAACCTAGAACTAGGACAGATTCCTTATCAGATTTGATAGACTCATTTTCCCATCCATAGGTTGAATAGAAATATGGTGTTTCAGAGTCGAACTCTGCCGCACAGGTATCGACCATCTTGTAGACTGGGACAATCTTGTTTTCCAAGCGAAGCTGGCGAACTTGGTCAGCTGTCGTTTCCCATAGTTCAGCAATCTTACGGTCTGAGAAGCCATTGAGTTTGGCTGTTTTCAAAACTTCTAGATTTTGTGGATGGGCACCCAACTCCTGCTCGATTTCAAAGATATGCAAGAGTTTATCAAGGTAAAAGATATCAATCTTAGTCAATTCAGCAATTTCTTCTGGTGTGTAACCACGGCGAATAGCTTCTGACACATAGAAGAGACGGTCATCTTGGGCTTTGACAACTTTTTCAATCAGGGCATCATCAGAAATTGCTGCAAGTTCTGGCATTTCATTGTGGTGAACGCCAATTTCAAGGGAGCGACAAGCTTTAAGAAGTGACTCTTCGATGTTACGGCCAATTGCCATAACTTCTCCAGTTGCCTTCATCTGAGTCCCAAGACGACGTTCACCTTTTTCAAACTTATCAAATGGGAAACGTGGAATCTTGGCAACGACGTAATCGAGAGCTGGCTCAAACATGGCGTAGGTTGAACCTGTGACTGGGTTGATAACCTCATCCAAGGTCAAACCAACGGCAATCTTAGCAGCTAACTTAGCAATCGGATAACCTGTCGCCTTAGAAGCAAGGGCTGAAGAACGCGATACACGTGGGTTTACTTCGATGACATAGTACTTGAAGCTGTGTGGATCAAGAGCTAGCTGAACGTTACATCCACCTTCAATTTTGAGGGCACGAATGATGCTCAAGCTCGCATCACGTAGCATTTGGTTTTCATAGTCTGACATAGTTTGAGCAGGAGCAAATACAATGGAATCCCCTGTGTGAATCCCAACTGGGTCAAAGTTTTCCATGTTACAAACAACCAAAGCATTGTCAGCTGAGTCACGCATGACCTCGTATTCGATTTCCTTGAAGCCTGCGATTGAACGCTCAATCAAACATTGGGTAACAGGTGACAATTTCAAACCATTTTCAGCGATTTCACGCAATTCTTCCTCGTTGGCACACATACCACCACCAGTACCTCCTAGGGTAAAGGCTGGACGAACGATGACTGGGTATCCAATTGTCGCTGCAAAGGCAACTGCTTCTTCTACTGTGTTAACAATTTCAGATTCTGGAATTGGTTGTTCCAATTCTTCCATCAATTGTTTAAAGAGGTCACGATCCTCCGCTTGGTCAATAGCAGATAATTTAGTTCCCAGAAGTTCCACTCCAAGCTCATCCAAAATACCATTCTTAGACAATTCCATGGCCATATTAAGACCAGTTTGCCCACCAAGGGTTGGTAGCAAGGCATCTGGACGCTCCTTACGAAGAATACGAGTCACAAACTCAAGTGTAATAGGTTCGATATAGACCTTGTCCGCAATTTCCTTATCCGTCATGATGGTTGCAGGATTTGAGTTAACCAAGACAACCTCATAACCTTCCTCTTTCAACGACAAGCAAGCCTGGGTGCCAGCATAGTCAAACTCAGCAGCCTGACCAATAATAATCGGACCAGAACCAATCACCATAATTTTTTGAATATCAGTACGTTTAGGCATTTATAAGATATTAAGGGCGTCAAGCGGACAAAACTAAAATAGGAGTTATGACGAAGAACTGTCAGTTCTAGGAATAACTATCTTTTTAGCACAGTCCGTAGCCCGTATTCAGTTTAGCAAATACGGACCACCCTACTCCTTTCTATTCGTCGCCTCACAGAGCGACATTAAATAAATTCTCCGACGATTTTTTAGAGAAACGATATTTTTCGATAAAAAATCTAGTGCAGGGAGTTTTTAGTTCGCCTGATAGCGACTAAAAAAAACGACCTGCCTTTCTATTCGGCAACTCTCAGGTTGCCATTAAATAAGATACAAAGGACGAATAGAAAGCGATTGAATTTTAGTAAACCAAGGAAGGATTGACAATCCAAGTTGGTTTCTCTAAATTCCGAGCTTTCCGTCCGTGTTCAGTTACATAAATTCTCCGACGAGCTTTTACTCGTTCTTAGTTTGCTTGTTTAAAAGCTTCCATCATCTCGATAAACTCGTCAAATAGGTAGCTTGCGTCGTGTGGACCAGGGGCTGCATCTGGATGATATTGAACAGAGAAAGCAGGTTGGTATCTGTGACGCACACCTTCAACTGACTTGTCATTGATTTCTTCATGGGTGATAATCAAGTGCTCTGGCAAATCCTCACGACTGACTGCATAACCGTGGTTCTGGCTAGTAAAGTCTACTCGTCCTGTAGCAATTTCACGTACTGCATGGTTGAATCCACGGTGACCAAATTTCATCTTGTAAGTCTTAGCCCCGTTTGCCATTGCAAAGAGTTGGTGCCCCATACAGATACCAAAGATTGGAATTTTTCCTTGCACACCGCGAATCATGTCCAGTGCTTGGGGAACATCTTCTGGGTTACCAGGACCGTTTGACAACATAACTCCGTCGGGATTGAGGTGAAGAATTTCTTCCGCCGTTGTTGAATACGGAACAACCGTCACGTTACAATTACGCTTAGAAAGTTCTCGTAAGATTGAGTGCTTAAGACCAAAGTCCACTAGCACCACGCTCAAACCAACTCCTGGAGCTGGATATGACGTTTTAGTAGAAACCTGCTTGATATTATCTGTCGGCAAGACTGTTGCTTGGAGTTGGTCCGTCACATGGTCCATACTATCCCCAACATGGGTCAAGGTTGCACGCATAGTACCGTGTTTACGGATAATCTTAGTAAGTGCACGGGTATCAATTCCTGAAATACCTGGAATTTTCTTAGCTTTCAAAAATTCATCCAAGGTCATTTGGTTGCGCCAGTTGCTTGCTCTACGTGCTTCTTCGAAAACAACGACTCCCTTACAAGTTGGAATAATGGATTCGTAATCATCACGGTTAATTCCATAATTTCCTACCAAAGGATAGGTAAAGGTCAAGATTTGTCCATTATAAGACTGGTCTGTAATGGATTCTTGGTAGCCGGTCATCCCTGTATTAAAGACGATTTCGCCTGTTACATCAATATCTGCTCCGAAGGCCTTGCCTTCAAAAACTGTGCCATCTTCTAATACTAGAAGTCTTTTTGTCATATTCTCACCTCTCGTGGACGCTCACTGGCGTCTTTTAACGTCTTGTGTTTTAGTTGGCGTTTCTACTCGCCAGTACGGATTCTAAGATTGCCATTCGAACAAAGACACCATTGGTCATTTGTTGGACAATCCGTGATTTTGGTGCTTCAACCAAGTGATCTGCGATTTCTACATCACGATTGACTGGAGCTGGGTGCATGAGGATTGCTGTTTCTTTTAATCGATCATAACGTTCTTGTGTCAAGCCATGTTGGGCATGGTAGTCTTCTTTTGAAAAGACTGCACCACTATCATGACGTTCATGTTGCACACGAAGAAACATCATGACATCCACCTGATCAATGATTTCATCAATGGTTACAAACTGTCCATAGTCTGCAAACTCTTGACTTCTCCATTCCTCAGGACCTGCAAAGAACAGTTCAGCTCCCAAGCGTTTCAAAATCTGCATATTGGATTTGGCAACACGTGAGTGGTCCAAGTCACCTACAATAGCAACCTTAAGACCCTCAAAGTGACCAAATTCCTCATAAATGGTCATCAAATCAAGCAAGCTCTGGCTAGGATGTTGACCCGAACCGTCTCCCCCATTGATAATAGAAGTCGTAATCGTCGGACTCTCAATCAACTCTCTGTAGTAGTCGACCTCTGGGTGGCGAATCACACAGACATCCACTCCTAAAGCAGATAGGGTTAAAATGGTATCATAAAGTGTTTCACCCTTATTGACCGAACTAGTCTTCACATCAAAGTCAAGTCGTTCCAGCCCCAGTTTAATCTCTGCTACTTCAAAGGACTTATGCGTCCGTGTAGAATCCTCAAAGAAAAGATTGGATACAATCGGATGGTTTTCATAAGGAAGCTGAGCTCCGTTTTTAAACTCTATTCCTCGCTTGATCAATTTCATGACTTGATCGACAGTGAGGTCTTCCATGGACACCACATGGTTCAATGCTTGTTGATTTTCTGACATGGCTACTCCTTTAGCTTTCTAAGCTTCTTCAGTAATCAGAACTCTGTCTTGGCCATCAAGTTCTGTCATCTCTACGATGATTTCTTCAGAACGACTAGTTGGGATATTTTTTCCAACGTAATCTGGACGGATTGGCAATTCTCTATGTCCGCGATCAACTAGAACTGCTAAACTCACACGCGCAGGACGGCCATGACCGACAATATTATCAATAGCAGCGCGGATGGTACGGCCTGTATAAAGTACATCGTCCACCAAGATAACTTCACGATCTGTCACATCAACAGAAACCAAAGAAGTATCTTCTCCACTTTTAACATCGTCACGGAAGGGTTTAGTATCCAATTCTACAACCGGAACTGAAAGGTTTTCTAGCTGCTCCAAACGTTCTTGGATACGGTGGGCGATAAAGACACCGCGAGTTTTAATACCAGCCAAGACGATCTTATTCAAATCTTTGTTGCGTTCGATAATCTCATAAGTAATACGCGTAATCGCTCGTTTGACGGTCAATTCGTCTACAACTTCTTTTGTCTTCATGACAAACCTCCAAAAAGAAAAGTCTCCTTAAACAAGGAGACTTGAAATGTATAGCCAAGCGAGCCCTACTGCAAACAGTATAGACTTCACCCTTCTACTTTATCGCGCTCCTTGCCTGCCTCACGGGACAGGTTTAAAGGAATATTTAGTTATCAATTACTATAGCACAAAGCGTGCTTAAAATCAAGCAAAAACTTTTGATACCTAACTTATAAATTGCTAAAATCATATAACTGTGGATACTGGTCACACTCTGGATTTTTAGGATGACAGATAGCTCTTCCAAAATAAATCATGGCCTGATGGGCTGCTAACCACTTCTCAGGTGGCAAGATATCCATGACCCGCTTTTCCACCTCAAGTGGTGTCGCTGATTTTTTGACAATATCGTGGTGCTTACAAATACGCTCCACATGAGTATCCACTGCAAAGGCTGGGATCCCAAAGCCCACACTCATAACTACGTTGGCTGTCTTGCGACCAACTCCTGCTAGACTTTCTAATTCCTCTCGAGTCTGAGGCACTTGACCGTCAAAATCGTCTAATAACTGTTGAGCACATTTTTTAAGGAATTTAGCCTTATTCCGATACAATCCCAAACGAGAAATGTGTGAAGCAATCTCATTCTCTGTCGCCACAGACATTGCTTGGGGCGTTGGGAAGGCAGCAAAGAGGCCTGGCGTAGCCTTATTTACTGCAGCATCCGTCGTCTGGGCTGACAACATGACCGCAACCAAGAGTTCAAAATGATTGGTAAAATCAAGACTAGGCTTGGCATCTGGGAAGAGGGCAATGATTTCTTCTAGCACCTTTCGTGCTCGTTTTTTTGACAAGACCATTATTCGTCTCCGTCAAATAGTCCTTGTAAGCCAGCAAAAGGACTATTTTCTTCTTTCTTAACTGCTTGTTGGGCTTGGTATTCTTCCTCTGTCATGATTTGCCAGTCATTTCCTGACACAAATCCTTGTCCAGCCTCTTCTTCAGCCGTCAAAACCTTAATAGGAATGTTGAGCAGGATATTGTCCGATACGCTCTCAGCAAGGTCAAGTTCTCCATTTTCGATAGGCAAGACCAAATCATCATCTATAACTTCTTGATCTAACTGGTTGGTTGCGCCTTCCATGAAAACTTCTGTGACTGGATAAGATTCAGCTAACTCAACTGGTTCCATACTGCGACTTGAAGCAAGGACAATGGTATAAGACAACTGATAATCTAAGAAATACATACGGTCTTCGTACTGTACTTTCCCAACCGCAAGGATATCTCTCACATCTAAAATTTCTTGATTGCGTGCACGCAAGTCTGAAGCTAGGTCTAAACTTTGTTCAAAATGCAAGCCTTCAGACTGCTTGCGAATCTCTTGAATATTTAATTTCATACTTCCTCCATAAAGATTTACTCTCTTGATTATACCATGAAAAGGCTACAAATCAGCCCACCAAACTTTGTAATTAAAATTGAATTTTTTAATATGTTTATCGCTATATTTTTTAGTAATATACTATAGGAAAGAATACATGATAGCAAGGAAGATGCTCACATGGAAGACAAATTTTGAGATTTTATAACTTGAAATTTCCAGTTTTCTATTGACAATATATCCTGAAAGGTATAGGATAAAGGTACTAATACTCGGAGGTAAGGGAGACATGAACAACTAAGTCTATCAAATAAAGAAAATTTATTTAGTAGATCTTGTTTTTGTCTCTTTTTGTGTGCTCTTTTCATACTAGATTTTCTAGTATCTTATCCTCATTGAAAATCAAAAAACTAGAAAGCTGACCATCTGCTCCTCTTGAGTTGGATTAGGCAATCCTAAGCTAGTTTGACGAGCTTTTCAACGGGGATAATAGAGTTTTCGATAGTGACTTTGGGCTCTACTAGGTAAAGTAGAGCTTTTTGTTATGCACTATTGACATTCTAGAAAGGGCAATCATATGATAAAAATCAATCACATGACCATCACACAAAACAAAGATCTACGAGACCTTGTATCTGATCTAAGCATGACCATACAAGACGGGGAAAAGCTAGCTATTATTGGTGAAGAAGGAAATGGCAAATCAACCTTGCTTAAAACTTTAATGGAGGAAGATTTACCTGATTTCACTATAAAGGGAGAGATCCAGTCTGACCATCAGTCTCTGGCCTACATTCCTCAAAAACTCTCTGAGGAGCTGAAAAAGAAAACTCTACATGACTACTTCTTTTTAGATACTATTGATTTAGACTACAGTATCCTCTATCGTTTGGCGGAAGAGTTGCATTTTGATAGTGATCGTTTCGCTAGCGATCAAGAGATTGGGAGCCTTTCGGGCGGCGAATCTTTGAAAATTCAGCTCATCCATGAGTTAGCCAAACCCTTTGAAATTCTATTTTTAGATGAACCTTCAAATGACCTAGACCTTGAGACGGTTGATTGGCTAAAAAATCAGATTCAAAAGATTAGACAAACTGTTATTTTCATTTCCCATGATGAAGAATTTCTTTCTCAAACGGCAGATACTATCGTCCACTTGCGACTGGTCAAGCACCGGAAAGAACCTGAAACGCTAGTAGAGCATTTAGACTATGATCGCTATAGTGAGCAGAGAAAGGTTCATTTTGCCAGACAAAGCAAGCAAGCTGCTAACGACCAGAGAGCCTATGATAAAACCATGGAAAAACATCGGCGAGTCAAGCAAAATGTAGAAACTACACTTCGAGCTACCAAAGACAGTACTGCCGGTCGCCTATTGGCTAAAAAGATGAAAACTGTCCTCTCTCAAGAAAAACGCTACGAAAGGGCAGCTCAGTCCATGACCCAAAAGCCACTTGAAGAAGAACAAATCCAACTTTTCTTTTCAGACATCCAAGCATTACCGGCTTCTAAAGTCTTAATCCAACTGGAAAAGGAAAATTTGTCCATTGGCGACCGAGTTTTGGCTCAAGGACTTCAACTAACTGTCCGTGGTCAAGAAAAAATTGGTATCATAGGCCCAAATGGTATTGGGAAATCAACTCTGTTAGCCAAGTTACATCAACTACTAAGCCCCAAAAGAGAGATTTCACTTGGTTATATGCCACAAGATTACCATAAGAAACTGCAATTGGAGCTATCCCCAATAGCCTATCTCAGCCAAACTGGACGAAAAGAAGAACTACAAAAAATCCAATCTCACCTAGCTAGTCTCAATTTCAGTTATCCAGAAATGCAGCATCAAATTCGCTCCTTATCTGGCGGGCAACAGGGTAAACTCCTGCTTTTGGATTTAGTGCTGCGCAAACCAAACTTTCTCCTTCTGGATGAACCCACACGAAACTTTTCTCCCACTTCTCAACCTGAAATCAGAAAACTCTTTACCACTTATCCAGGCGGTCTCGTCACTGTTTCACATGACAGGCGTTTCTTAAAAGAGGTCTGTTCAACCATCTATCGCTTAACAGAACACGGTTTGGAGGTAGTTAATTTAGAAGATTTATAAATTTTGAGCATAGCAAAAATCCAGAGACAACCTCTGGATTCTTTTTACATCTGTTTTAAACGTTCAATTCGCTCTGAGATAGGTGGGTGGGTATAAAAGAGTTTTTGGAAGCCTCCACCTTTCTTGGGATCATTGATATAAAGTGCACTGCTGGCATCATCAACATGGTGATGCATCGGCTCGCTATTGTCCAGCTTACGTAGAGCATTAATCATCCCTTGAGGATTGCGCGTCAACTCGACACTGGAAGCATCAGCTAGGAATTCCCTCTGACGAGAAATAGCTAGTTGCACCAAGGTTGCAGCGAGAGGTGCCAGCACAATAGCTAGTAGGGAAACCACGAGCATAATGATTTCTAAGCCATTTCCATCTCGGTCATCGTCACTTCGTCTGCGACCTGCGCCACCCCACCACATCATACGACCTGCCATACTAGAAAGCATGGTGATAGCACTAGCAAGGGCAACAGCAATAGTCGAAATACGGATATCGTAATTACGAATATGACTGACTTCATGTCCCATAACAGCTTCTAGCTCCTCACGATTCATGATAGCTAGGAGACCTGACGTCGCAGCAACAGCCGCATTTTGAGGATTAGAACCTGTCGCAAAGGCATTTAAGGCTGGATCATCAATGATGAAAACACGGGGCATAGGAATCTGAGCCACCATAGCCATATCTTCCACTACATGGTAGAGATCTGGTGCCGTTTGTTCATCAACTTCACGCGCCCCATTCATAGACATGACAATCTCTGTTGATTGAAAAATCATAGACATAGCATAGATAAATCCGATAATCAGTGCAATAACCAAACCACCAAGCCCAGACCGCATAAAGAGGTAACCAACCGCATAGCCAACCAGAGCTAAGAGTAGGAAAAATACCAGCAACAAAATCCAGGTTTTTCGTTTATTGCTTGCAATTTGATCAAACAACATCTTAGTCACCTAAACCGCTAAAATCAACTTTAGGAACTGCTTTTTCCTCTTCTGGTGTTTGAAGGAAATCTGCTGCTTTAAAGCCAAACATTCCAGCGATAATATTGCTTGGGAAAGTTTCTAATTTTACATTGTAGTTGCTGACAACACTGTTGTAGAGTTGACGAGAGTAAGAAATTTTATTTTCTGTATTGGTCAACTCCTCTTGCAATTTAACAAAGTTGGCACTGGCTTTCAAATCTGGATAGCTTTCTGCAACTGCAAAAATACCTGAAACCTGACGAGTAAGGGCATCACTAGCTTTCATAGCTTCTGCTGGTGAAGTCGCTGCCGCCACTTGGTTACGCAGTTCTGCCACCTTTTCAAGGGTAGAACCTTCATATTTAGCATAACCTTTTACGGTTTCGATCAAGTTTGGCAAGAGGTCGTTTCGACGTTTCAACTGAACATCAATCTGGCTCCAAGCCTCCTTTGTTTGCATACGATTCTTAACCAAACCGTTATAGCTAACAATCACAAAAATAACAACAAGAGCCAAAACTCCAAGAATAATCCAAGTCATGATATAAGTCCTTTCTACTTTTAGATTAGTACCAGTATATCAAATTTTTAATGATTGTGGTAAAATAAGATGATACTAAAGAAGGAAAACACTATGAAACCAGAAACATTTTACAACTTGCTTGCCGAACAGAATCTTCCACTTTCGGACCAGCAAAAAGAACAATTTGAACGTTATTTTGAACTCTTAGTTGAGTGGAATGAGAAAATTAATTTGACAGCTATTACAGATAAAGAAGAAGTTTATCTCAAACATTTTTATGATTCGATTGCACCCATTCTACAAGGCTTGATTCCCAATGAAAATATCAAACTGCTCGATATCGGAGCTGGTGCAGGATTTCCTAGTCTGCCGATGAAAATTCTCTATCCTCAGTTAGATGTGACCATCATTGATTCACTTAACAAACGCATTAACTTTCTCCAATTGTTGTCTCAAGAACTGGATTTGGACGGAGTTCATTTCTATCATGGACGTGCAGAAGACTTTGCCCAAGACAAGAACTTCCGTGCTCAATATGATTTTGTAACAGCTCGTGCGGTTGCCCGCATGCAGGTCTTGTCTGAATTGACCATCCCTTACCTTAAAGTTGGTGGCAAACTATTGGCACTCAAGGCCAGTAATGCGCCTGAGGAGTTGCTAGAAGCTAAGAATGCCCTCAACCTCCTCTTCAGTAAGGTCGAAGACAATCTCAGCTACGCCCTACCAAATGGAGATCCGCGTTACATCACAGTGGTAGAAAAGAAAAAGGAAACACCAAATAAATATCCACGTAAGGCTGGCATGCCCAACAAACGTCCACTTTAATCTTTTTAGTAAAAAAATATTTACAAAGTTTGTAATTTTTGCTATACTATCACAAGCAAAGGTTTTTAATGTCATCCCGTGAGGTGACGAAGACGCAGAAATATTTGAAACTCTTTAAAATCTAAATTTTAAAGAAGTCTTACTCTGAGGGCCTATTGCTGTAAAATAATGGGCTCTTTTTTGATGCCCAAAAGTGAGGTTTATATGAAACAAGAATCAACTGTTGATTTGTTACTAGACGTTGACCAACGTCCTTCAGCTGGAAAAGGAATTCTCCTTAGTTTCCAACACGTTTTCGCCATGTTCGGTGCGACCATCTTGGTACCATTGATTTTAGGAATGCCTGTATCTGTTGCCCTTTTTGCTTCAGGTGTTGGAACACTTATCTACATGATTTCAACTGGATTTAGAGTTCCAGTTTATCTAGGTTCTTCATTTGCCTTTATCACAGCTATGTCACTGGCTATGAAAGAAATGGGTGGGGATGTATCCGCTGCTCAAACAGGGGTTATCTTGACTGGTTTGGTCTACGTCCTTGTTGCTGCTGGTGTTCGTTTTGCAGGTACAAAATGGATTGATAAACTCTTGCCACCAATCATCATCGGACCTATGATTATCGTTATCGGTCTTGGACTTGCAGGTTCAGCTGTTACTAACGCTGGGCTTGTAGCGGACGGAAATTGGAAAAATGCTCTTGTAGCGGTGGTTACTTTCTTGATTGCTGCCTTTATCAATACAAAAGGAAAAGGCTTCCTACGAATCATTCCGTTCCTCTTTGCCATTATCGGTGGTTACCTCTTCGCTCTAGCTCTTGGGCTAGTGGACTTTACACCAGTTCTTAAAGCTGACTGGTTTGAAATTCCTGGTTTCTACTTACCATTTAGTACTGGTGGTGCCTTTAAAGAGTACAATCTTTACTTCGGTCCAGAAACCATCGCTATCTTACCAATCGCTATCGTAACAATTTCTGAACACATCGGAGACCATACTGTTTTGGGTCAAATCTGTGGCCGTCAATTCTTGAAAGAACCAGGTCTTCACCGTACTCTTCTTGGTGACGGTATCGCAACTTCTGTTTCTGCCTTCCTTGGTGGACCAGCTAATACAACTTATGGAGAAAATACAGGGGTTATCGGTATGACTCGTATCGCTTCTGTCTCAGTTATCCGTAACGCTGCCTTCATCGCGATTGCCCTTAGCTTCCTTGGTAAATTCACTGCCTTGATTTCAACTATTCCAAACGCTGTACTTGGTGGTATGTCAATCCTTCTCTATGGAGTTATCGCCAGCAACGGTTTGAAAGTCTTGATTAAAGAACGTGTTGATTTCGCTCAAATGCGTAACCTCATCATTGCAAGTGCTATGTTGGTCCTTGGACTTGGAGGAGCTATCCTTAAACTTGGTCCAGTTACCCTTTCAGGTACTGCCCTATCAGCCATGACAGGAATCATCTTGAACTTGATCTTACCATACGAAAATAAAGATTAAGAGTCTAAACACACCAAATCCACTCAGACAATAGAGTGGATTTTTTAAATGTTAAAATAAAAAATTCTTTCTAAAAAAGGAAAGCCCTGCGGCCTTCCTTTGTCTTACTTACGTTTCTTCTTCGCTTTTTTCATTTTATTCGCCATGCGTTTCATGGACTGTTTCATGGCAAATTCACCGATTTTACCTTTGAGTCCGCCACCAAACATCTGGCTCATATCTGGCATTCCTGCTCCACCAAGAGCTGACAAGTCAGGCATACCACCTTGTCCCATCATTCCTTCAAGGGCAGACATATCCATTCCTCCCATATTTGGCATATTTTTAGGAAGGTTATTTGGATTGATTCCCATCTGCTTCATCATCTTGTTCATATCACCAGACATAACACCCTGCATGAGCTGTTTGGCCTGATTAAAGTCCTTGATGAATTTATTAACTTCGACAAAGGTATTTCCAGAACCAGCAGCGATACGACGGCGACGGCTTGGATTTAACAAATCTGGATTTTCACGCTCTTCAGGTGTCATAGAAGACACAATGGCACGTTTGCGAGCAATCTGACGTTCATCCACCTTCATGTTTTGAAGGGCTGGATTATTGGCCATACCTGGAATCATCTTGAGCAAGTCTTCCATCGGCCCCATGTTTTGCACCTGATCCAACTGATCGATGAAATCATTGAAATCAAAGGTATTCTCACGCATCTTCTCAGCCATTTCAAGGGCTTTTTGCTCATCGTATTCCTGAGAAGCTTTCTCAATCAAAGTGAGCATATCCCCCATACCAAGGATACGGCTAGACATACGGTCTGGGTGGAAGGTTTCAATGTCCGTAATCTTTTCACCTGTACCAGTGAACTTGATTGGTTTACCAGTAATGTGACGAACCGATAGGGCAGCACCACCACGAGTATCCCCATCAATCTTAGTAAGGATGACCCCAGTGACTTCTAACTGAGCATTGAACTCACGCGCAACGTTGGCCGCTTCCTGACCAATCATAGCATCAACGACGAGCAGGATTTCATTTGGTTGAGCCAGTGCTTTCACGTCACGAAGCTCATTCATCAAAAGCTCATCAATCTGCAAACGACCTGCCGTATCAATCAAGACATAGTCGTTGTGGTTGGCTTGGGCTTGCTCCAAACCTTGACGTACAATCTCCACAGCTGGAACCTCTGTTCCTAGAGCAAAAACTGGTACATCAATCTGTTGCCCCAAGGTCTTAAGCTGGTCAATGGCAGCTGGACGATAGATATCCGCCGCAATCATCAAAGGACGAGCATTTTCTTCTTTCTTGAGTTTGTTGGCCAATTTACCAGCAAAGGTTGTTTTACCAGCCCCCTGCAAACCAACCATCATGATGATTGTCGGAATCTTAAGTGACTTGATAATCTCAGCCGTATCAGAACCTAAAACAGCTGTCAGTTCCTCATCAACGATTTTAATAATCTGTTGGGCTGGATTAAGGGTATCAATGACTTCGTGTCCGACTGCACGCTCACGAACTTTTTTGATAAAGTCCTTTACAACAGGCAAAGCAACGTCGGCCTCAAGCAAGGCCAAGCGAATCTCTTTGGTTGCCTCTTGAACATCAGCTTCAGAGATTTTTCCTTTTTTACGTAGATTTTTAAAGACGTTCTGCAAACGTTCTGTTAAACTTTCAAATGCCATGTTTCTTCCTCTTATTCTCTATTATCAATGCTTGTTAAAATTTCTATCTGCTCCTGCAGAAAGTTATCCTTGGGATAGCGCTCCAAAATCTGGTCAAAAATCTGACTGCGGACAATGTAGTCCGAGTACATGTGCAATTTCATCTCATAATCTTCCAGAATCTTTTCTGTCCGCTTGATATTGTCGTAGACAGCCTGACGACTGACACCGAACTCTTCAGCAATCTCAGCAAGGCTGTAATCATCAGCGTAGTAGAGCTCTATATAATTCATTTGCTTATCTGTCAAAAGCGCTGCATAAAATTCAAAGAGCGCATTCATACGATTGGTTTTTTCGATTTCCATAACTTTTATTATACCAAAAAATAGCCTAATCTACCACACTAGAAAGCCAATCCGAGAAGATAGCAAGCTAAATTTGAAAAAGACAAAAGACTAGCCCCAAGTAATTTCCAATTGATAGCTGGCAAAGGGGTGTCCCTCTTGATTTTGTAGTTGATAGTCTAAATAGATCTTTTGTCCATCCACTTGATAACGATTCGTTTGGATAATAAACTCCTGCATCCCCATAGGTGTGGGAATATAGGCTAAACTATCACTATCCTTTAGAAATCTCATAATGGTTTTGGGACTCGAGAAACGTGTCATCACCAGTTCTTGACCATGAAATTTAATAACTACTTTTTCTTTTTCCTCATTGTAGAAAAGCAAATAGCGATAATCTCCCTTTTCATGCACTTCAACGTCATAAAGCTGGTCAATCACTTCCAACTGCTCATCAAACTGAATCGTATTTCGCATCCGAATCTTCACATCAAGCCCTCTTTCTTGTCTCTTGTCCTACTATTTTACCAAAAAGAGCAGGATTTTGCTATAATGGTCATATGAACGAAAAAGTATTCCGTGACCCAGTTCACAACTACATCCATGTCAATAATCAAATCATCTATGACTTGATTAATACAAAAGAATTTCAACGCTTACGCCGAATCAAGCAACTGGGGACTTCCAGTTATACCTTCCACGGTGGAGAACATAGTCGCTTCTCTCACTGTCTAGGAGTCTATGAAATTGCACGACGCATCACAGAGATTTTTGAAGAAAAATATCCTGAGGAGTGGAACCCTGCTGAATCACTCCTCACCATGACCGCTGCGCTCCTTCATGACCTTGGACATGGTGCCTACTCCCATACATTTGAACATCTCTTTGATACCGACCACGAAGCCATTACTCAGGAGATTATTCAAAGCCCTGAGACGGAGATCCACCAAGTCCTACTACAAGTAGCGCCAGATTTCCCAGAAAAGGTGGCCAGTGTCATCGACCACACCTATCCTAACAAGCAGGTCGTGCAGCTCATTTCTAGTCAGATTGACGCAGACCGCATGGACTATCTCTTGCGCGACTCCTATTTTACTGGAGCTTCCTATGGAGAATTTGACCTGACTCGCATTCTCCGAGTCATTCGTCCTATCGAAAATGGGATTGCCTTTCAGCGAAATGGCATGCATGCCATCGAAGACTACGTTCTCAGTCGTTACCAGATGTACATGCAGGTTTATTTCCACCCAGCAACACGCGCCATGGAAGTTCTCCTACAGAATCTCCTTAAGCGCGCCAAGGAACTCTATCCTGAAGACAAAGACTTCTTTGCACGAACTTCT
Source organism: bacterium (assembly GCA_905221125.1). Taxonomy (GTDB): domain Bacteria; phylum Bacillota; class Bacilli; order Lactobacillales; family Streptococcaceae; genus Streptococcus. The sequence continues at coordinate 16,961 of CAJNBY010000003.1, forward strand.
CCACACCTCCTACCTTTCTTCGAAAAAAATGTGACCTTGTCTGACTATCTGGCTCTAGATGATGGTGTGATGAATACCTACTTCCAGCTCTGGATGGCCAGTCCTGACAAGATTCTCGCAGATCTGTCGCAACGCTTTGTCAACCGTAAGGTCTTTAAATCCATTACCTTTTCACAAGAGGAGCAAGACCAACTCGCTAGCATGAGAAAATTAGTTGAGGACATCGGCTTTGATCCTGAATACTACACAGCCATTCATAAGAACTTTGACCTCCCTTATGATATCTATCGACCCGAATCTGAAAATCCAAGGACACAGATTGAGATCTTACAAAAAAATGGAGAACTGGCAGAACTCTCTAGCCTGTCTCCTATCGTCCAATCCCTTGCTGGCAGTCGCCACGGAGATAATCGTTTTTATTTCCCAAAAGAAATGTTAGATCAAAACAGCATCTTCGCAAGCATTACCCAGCAATTTTTACACTTGATTGAGAACGATCATTTTACCCCAAATAAAAACTAGAAGAGGAATTTTATGAGTATTAAACTAATCGCCGTCGATATTGACGGAACCCTAGTCAACAGCCAAAAGGAAATCACTCCTGAAGTCTTTTTTGCCATCCAAGATGCCAAAGAAGCTGGTGTCAAAGTCGTGATTGCAACTGGCCGCCCTATCGCAGGTGTTGCTAAACTTCTGGACGACCTGCAGTTAAGAGACGAAGGTGACTATGTCGTGACCTTCAACGGTGCCCTTGTCCAAGAAACTGCTACTGGCCATGAGATTATCAGCGAATCCTTGACTTATGAAGATTATCTAGATATGGAATTCCTCAGTCGCAAGCTCGGTGTCCACATGCACGCCATTACTAAGGATGGTATCTACACTGCCAATCGCAATATCGGAAAATACACAGTGCACGAATCAACCCTCGTCAACATGCCTATCTTCTACCGCACCCCTGAAGAAATGGCTGACAAGGAAATCGTCAAGTGTATGTTTATCGATGAACCAGAAATTCTCGATGCTGCAATTGAAAAAATTCCAGCAGAATTTTACGAACGCTACTCCATCAACAAATCTGCTCCTTTCTACCTCGAACTCCTTAAAAAGAATGTAGACAAGGGTTCAGCCATCACTCACCTAGCCGAAAAACTAGGATTAACCAAAGATGAAACCATGGCTATCGGTGACGAAGAAAATGACCGTGCCATGCTGGAAGTCGTTGGCAACCCCGTTGTCATGGAAAATGGAAATCCAGAAATCAAAAAAATCGCCAAATACATCACTAAAACAAATGACGAATCCGGCGTAGCCCATGCCATACGCACATGGGTACTGTAAAATAATTTGAATATAGAAAAAGCACTCCAAAAGTTAGACAGAAAAAATCTTACTTTTGGGGTGCAGTTTAAGATTCAGTATTTTTGTCTCTAGTTCTATCCCCTAAATAATTATTAAATCTGAAAAAGGTAGTACATTATGTAAAACCTTTTTCATTTTTTTATTTTACTACGAATTAATATTCTTTTTTCTAATGATAATTAATCCACTAATCTTCCTTTATAAATATTGCAGTTCTTTTCTTAGTTAGCTTTTTTTCATAACTCTTTATAAGAATAACCAATAAACTACTTAGTAATCCCAAAATAACTAGACTTAATCTCGGGTTTAAAAGCCAATTAAAATAAGCAGCCAGTATCCCTCCAAAAGGAGCAAAAATGGTAGCTATTACAAAAGAACTAGAAAGTATCTTTCCAATATTATACACAGTACTTTCTTGCTGCTGTATTGTTGTAATCGAAACAGAAGCTATTGTAATTAATCCGCTCAAAATTGAATAACAAATTCCAAAAAATATCCAATTTTCTACTATTCCACTCGCCATAATGACAAGTGGGATGGTTGCCATTGATATATTCATCAATATAAAGGCATCCTTCTTATTCAAAAAAGTAGAAAGAAAGGTTACTGCTATCAAACTACCAAATCCAGCAATTGAGTAAACAATCCCAACAAGACTATTTGATAATTTTAATTGATCCTGTAAATAATAAATAATCGTTGCATTGAAGCCTAGCATAGCGATATTCACAACAATAGTAAAGAGTAAAGAAATCCTCAACTTAATATTTGTAAAGTTCTCTTTAAAACCTACAAAAATTTCTTTTATATCATCATTACCATTCTCCTTGTGTTCTTGATCTGGAATATATGAAATTAGTATTGAAAGAAATAATAACAAGAAAGTAGCACTATTAATAAAAAAAATGCTATTAACATTAAACTTTAACATTAGCACCCCTGCTATAGCTGGAGAAATTAATTTTGAAATAGTTCGGACACCTTGAAACTGAGAATTATATTTTTGCAATTCTTCCTTCTCAAATAAGGCAGGAGTAATGACTGAAAATCCTGTTTGAAAAAGTGTCGAAAATAAAGGAATCAAAAATGCAATAACATAGTAAAAGAATATAGAAACTGAATATTTAGATAATATCGGTATTACACTACATAATAATGCCGGTATTAATGTAGACCATAATAGTATTTTTTTCTTATTGAAATTATCTAATAAGTAACCCATAACAAATCCCAAGAAGAATTGAGGTAGCAATTCAATAATCACCATTCCTCCCATTGCAAAAGACGAATGAAATTCTTGGTAAATTAAGATTGGAAAAGCAATTTTCTGAAATCTATCTCCAATATTTGATATAAATTCACCAAAAGTTATTGTATAAAACGTTTTCTTGTTAATATCCAAAATGTTCCTTCTTTCTAGTTAAACCACGATGAATATCACTTTTTATTAAATCGGTAAGACTTATTCCAAACCTCTTTGCAAGAGTTGGTACCGCACTATTTTCACTTAAACCATACATAGTTACTAACTCAATGAAATATACATCGTCGTCAGATACTCTAAAATCAAGATAACAAGTACTATCTTTACCTGTACAAGTAAGATTCAACCTCCGACTATAATGATAATATCCATAATCAATAACAATATTCATGTAAATTTTAAAAGTTTTTTCATACTGAACCTCCCTTTATTTTTTATTTATTGTATAATAAATAAAAAACCTTTGAAATTTTGTTGGGAAAATGGGAAATATGAAATCAAAACTTGGTATAACACTCAGAAAAATTCGAAAAGGGAAGAAAATAAGTTTAAGTTCAATTGCTGATAGTAATTTATCTAAATCTCAAATCTCTAGATTTGAACGTGGAGAATCAGAAATCTCTTGTATTCGACTAATCAATATTTTAGATAAATTACATATAACTTTGGATGAATTTATTATTCTTCATGACAATAATTCTACTAGTAGTGTTATGAATAACTTCAATATCTTTAAAGCTTTTTGTTAGATTTATAATTTCAACTATAGCCATCTCTACTTCTTAGTTTACAGCAAAAAATTATGCTTAATTTTTATTGTTTTTGTAAGAAATCAGCGAACCCAATACTATTCCATTCAACAAGCCTAAAGAAATACCATATTCAACTGGAAAATCTAAAAAAATAGCAAACACTATTCCAATCATCACCCCTAGTAAGGCTGCTGTTGAAATTACATATTCATTTTCTTTCTTCATTTTCTATACACCTAATTTCCTTTTTGTATATAAGCTGTAGTACTCTCCACCAAGAGCCATTAAGTACTTATGACTTCCTGACTCAACAATCTTACCACCTTTCATTACAAAAATAATGTCCGCATCATTAATCGTTGACAATCTATGAGCTACAATTATTTGAGTACAGCCCTGACTTTTTATATACTTTGTTATTCTTTCCTCATTAATAGTGTCTAATGCACTAGTTGCTTCATCTAAAATTACAATACTAGGATTATTTATTAATGCACGTGCCAGTGCTATCCGTTGTCTTTGACCACCTGAAATATTTGAAACCAAATCTGAGATGATAGTGTTAAATTTCATCGGCATAGCCATGATTTCATCATAGATTTGAACTGCTTTACAAACTTCCTTTATCTTTTGTGAAGTAACTTCGTGCTTTAAAGTTATATTGTCAAGAATACTTCTGTTCAATAAAAATGAATCCTGTGGAACTACTCCTAAATTTTGACTTAATATTTTTTATCTATTTGATTAATATTTACACCATCAAATAAAACTTTTCCTGTGTCAATCTTATATAATCCTGATGGTATTTTTGATAATGTACTTTTTCCTGACCTCGGTTGACCGACTAGTGCAATTCTCTGTCCTGACTCAATAGTCAAATTTAAATTTTCTATTACAGGAGCTGAGTCTTTGGAATAAGAGAAAGATAGGTCCTTAATATCTATTCTACTTCAAACGTTTCTAAACTATACTCCGGAAAATAATTTAACCAATAATTAACCATACTATCTTTCATCATGTCCTCCAACCAGTACTAAGTCTTTAGAAGATATCTAAAGACTTAGGTGTACACCTAAACATTTTATCCACCGACAATAATAATATCCATTACCAACAATAAAATTAGGGAATTTTTTAAAATTTTCTTCATATTTAGACTTCCTTTCAGTTTTTATTTATTGTACAATAAATAAAAATCAATTACTTTTTTGTTGGGAAAACGGGAAATATGAAATCAAAACTTGGTATAACACTCAGAAAAATTCGAAAAGGGAAGAAAATAAGTTTAAGTTCAATTGCTGATAGTAATTTATCTAAATCTCAAATCTCTAGATTTGAACGTGGAGAATCAGAAATCTCTTGTATTCGACTAATCAATATTTTAGATAAATTACATATAACTTTGGATGAATTTATTATTCTTCATGACAATAATTCTACTAGAACTGGATCATTCGCTAACTTGGTGCAATATATTCGAAAACACTACTCCTCAAAAAATTTTGCTAGTATTATTGAATTACTATCAAACTCTTCAAGTTTTAACTTGGGTCCTTATGAAAAGACAATGGTAAAATCGATTCTCTATACCACAAATAAAAATTTTCTCCCCTCGGACGAGGAATTATTACAGCTTACAGATTATCTTTTTAAAGTTGAAAACTGGGGTTACTATGAAATTATACTATTAGGTAACTGTGTAAGAACAATTAAATATAACTCCTACTTCCTATTAACTATAGAAATGTTAAAAAATTATATCTATTCAACATTAAATAAGACAAATAAACGGCTTGTTACACAATTGGCAATCAATTGCCTAATTGTTAGTATTGATAATGAAGAATTTCAAAATTGTAGTTTTCTAATCAAAGAAATAAAAAAATTACTAAATAATGAATTAAACTATTATGAACAAACCGTCTTCTTATATATATGTGGATATTTTGAATTTAAGCGCAATCCTGCGAACGGAATCGAAAAGATGAAACAAGCACTTCAGGTATTTGAAATTCTAGGAGAACATAATATAAAAGCACAGTACCAAGAGCACTATGACAAATATATTAATCAATAACATAAAGGTAGTTAATCTTTAACCACCATAGGATTAATTCTTGTTATTCCAATAGTATTTCTATACTAAATTTTTTATCAAAATCCTTATCATTCAGTACTTTTACAAACATTTCTAGATTTTTTATTAAGCTCTCATACTCATAAAGATAATGATCTAGCTCCTCTTGAAACGCTCTTATTTCTTCGCTTACTTGTTCTACTGTAATTGATTCTGGCAAATTTAATTTTGAAAAGTCATATCTTGCAAGCTTTCGACTGCTCACATCCTCACTCTTCAAATTGATAAGCACTTCCGCCATCTTATTTAAGTTGGCGATTTTTTCATTAATTTGATTTAGTTTTATATCTATCACTGCTATTTCTTTTACTAACTCGTCTTTAATATCTTGGTATTTCTTATCTGCTTCAGTTAATTCAATGAAGAGGTTAATCTCAGTAATTTTTTCCTGTAGACTCTTAACTGTAGGTCTTCTGTATGGTATTACTCGACTATCGTTGGTCAGCTGTCTTATCAATGTTCGTCCTTTGACATACTGATTCTTATCCGAATGTTCTTTGTTATATACAAAGTATGAGGTTGTCTCATGTATAAATATTTTATATTTTGTTTGATTCTCTTCTTCCAGAATATCTAATTGATAATTGGGAATAAAAATAAGGACATTCTAATAATGGAAGTCCTTATTTTCTAACTAATAGATGTCAAAGTTACTTTGCTGATCCACTTTATTCGGCTCTATAATCATTGACCAAAATATAATTTTTGGTCATGATTTGGTCAAAAAGACAAAAAATACTAAATTATCTTTAAAAATGAACTTGTGATAATTGTCTTTAAATAAACATTTTGAATTTTCTTTGTCTTTCTTTACATTTCTAAAAATGCCCCCTGCAGGAATCGAACCTGCAACTACTCCTTAGGAGGGAGTTGTTATATCCATTGAACTAAGGGAGCTAGATAAAAACTCTGCTGAAGAAGCAGAGTTTTTTAGTCGAATTAACGACGGATTTCTTTGATACGAGCTGCTTTACCTTGAAGAGCACGCAAGTAGTACAATTTCGCACGACGTACTTTACCGTAACGAACAACTTCGATTTTTTCAACACGTGGAGTGTGGATTGGGAAGATACGCTCAACACCTACACCGTTAGAGATTTTACGAACTGTGTAGTTTTCTGAGATGCCAGCACCTTTACGTGCGATAACAACACCTTCAAAAATCTGGATACGTTCACGGTTACCTTCGACAACTTTCGCGTGTACACGAACAGTGTCACCAGGACGGAATGATGGGATATCTGTACGAAGTTGACCTTCAGTCAAGCTTTGGATTAATGGATTCATTTTATTCTCCTATCTTTGTCAATCTTGAGGAATCTTCCTCAGCGGATAAACTGTATTTTTGTGCGTCCATTACACACAAGATACAGTTTACCAAATTTCTACAAAAAAGTAAAGAAATTTATAGCAGAATTCCTAAAAAAATCGCAACTAAACCACCTAGGTAGGTCAAAGTCAAGTAAGAATAAAATACCTTCTTATCGCTTAGCAGTCTTTGGAGTTCGTCATTCAAGGTCGAAAAAGTCGTCAGACCTCCACAAAACCCTGTCGCTAGAATAGCATAGACTTCCTTGGACTCAATATGATTGTAGAGTAATCCAATCAAAAAACAACCTAAAAGATTGGCTATAAGCGTTCCGAGGGGCAATTTAGAAGTTTGATTATAGCGGGAAAAGAAATACCGTACTAGGGCTCCGCAGCCACAAGCAATTACAAGATAAATGATTACCATTTTTTCCTCCCCAAATAGTAAGCCAAGAGCAGACCTCCTCCGATGCTCAAAAGCAAATACAGGACCAAACTCAGATAACGCCCTGTATCAAGCAGTTTTACAGCATCAAGCATGAGACTAGAAAAGGTTGTTAATCCACCGCAAAAACCCGTCCCCAGTGCTAAAACCAAGCCCTTACTAGTCCCCTTATAGACCAGATATCCCTTGACAAGATAAACCAAGCAGAAAATGCCCAGATAGTTGACAAAGAGAGTGCCCCAAGGAAAATCTGGACTGGCTGGTAACCAAGTGGAAACTAGATAGCGAACCAATCCGCCCACCATGGCAGCTAGAAAAATTCCTAGCGGATAAAATTGTTCTTTTTTCATTTGATGTTTTGATCCTGATAATCACGTGAACGTTTGAGTATGTCAGAAAAAGTCGCGACAATAGTCTCCTGATAGCGCTTGTCCTCTACACGACTTCTAACCTTTTCAAAAATAACTTCTTCTCTCTTAGTATCTAAAATCGGCTTACCTGATGCCTTCTTATAGGCAACTACTCCCTCAACCAAATGCATTCGTTCTTCTAACAGTTTGACAATTTGGTCGTCAATTTGATCAATTTCTTGACGAATAATATCTAAATCCATACAGTCTCCTCCTTTATTTGAATTATTGTATCAAAAAGCTACCAAATAGGCTAGTAAAATCCCAACTCAGGAAAAGAAAAATGCACTGATTGATTACATCAGCGCACGTTCATGCTTATCCTACCTTAGCAGCCAATTCTTCTGCGAATTGTTCCAAGCGTTCGATATCTTCTTCCTCGGCAGAAAGATCAACTTTAACACATTCTGAACCTTTTTCTGCTCCTGTTGAAACAAAGACACGGTCAAAGTCATCAACAGCCTTACAGAATTCATCGTAGAAGGTATCTCCTGAACCAACCACTCCATAGATTTTACCATTCAAATTGAGATCAGCTAGATCTTCGTAGAAGTCCATCATCTCATCTGGCAATTCTCCATCACCATAAGTATAGGTCGCAACGATAGCGATGTCTGCTTCCAAGAAGTCTGAAGCGTCAACAGTTGTACATTCATCAACATCGACATCCAAGCCCAAGTCACGTAATTTGTCTGCTACAATATCTGCAATTTCTTCGGTATTACCGGTCATACTGGCAAATACAATTTTTGCTAATGCCATATCGTCCTCCTCAATTTATCTTTCTCCATTATATCACATCTTTTTCATTTTAAAAATAAAAATTCTTGTGCTACAATGAAATGAGAAAGAATTGAGGTTATTTATGGACATTTGCCATCAAATTTTAGAAAAAATCAAAGAATACGACACGATTATCATTCACCGTCATATGAAACCAGACCCTGATGCCTTGGGAAGTCAGGTAGGTTTAAAAGCCTTGTTGGAACATCATTTCCCCGAAAAAACCATCAAAGCCGTTGGTTTTGATGAACCAACTCTTACTTGGATGGCTGAAATGGATTCTGTTGAAGATAGTGCCTACCAAGGCGCCCTTGTCATCGTCTGTGATACGGCTAACACTGCTCGTATCGATGATAAGCGCTATAGTCAAGGTGATTTTCTCATTAAGATTGACCACCATCCAAATGATGATGTATACGGTGACCTATCTTGGGTGGATACTAATTCTAGCAGTGCTAGCGAGATGATTACCCTATTTGCTGAAACAACTCAACTAGCCTTGTCAGATCGTGCTGCCGAGTTACTTTTTGCAGGAATTGTTGGTGATACAGGTCGTTTCCTCTACCCTTCTACCACTGCACGCACCCTCCGCCTGGCTGCCTCTCTGAGAGAACAGAACTTTGACTTTGCGGCTCTCACTCGCAAAATGGATACTATGAGCTACAAGATTGCTAAACTTCAAGGCTACATCTACGACCATCTGGAAGTGGATGACAATGGTGCAGCTCGCGTTATCCTGAGTCAAGAAGTCTTGAAACAATTCAATGTGACTGATGCGGAAACTGCAGCTATTGTGGGTGCACCTGGACGCATTGACAGTGTAAGTCTCTGGGGAATTTTTGTGGAACAGGCTGATGGTCACTACCGTGTTCGCTTACGCAGTAAAATCCATCCTATCAATGAAATTGCCAAGGAACATGATGGCGGAGGCCACCCTCTAGCAAGTGGTGCTAATTCCTATAGTCTAGAAGAAAACGAAATCATCTACCAAAAGTTAAAAAACTTGCTTAAAAACTGATAAAATACTTGCCAAACTTTTCAGAATCTGATAGACTAGTATGGTAACAATCTATGGCTCGCAAAGAGACCATGGCAGAAAGGAAATATTGCAAAATGAAAAAAGATATCCATCCAGAATATCGCCCAGTTGTCTTCATGGACACAACTACTGGTTACCAATTCCTTAGCGGTTCAACAAAACGCTCTAACGAAACAGTTGAGTTCGAAGGCGAAACTTACCCATTGATCCGTGTGGAAATTTCATCAGACTCACACCCATTCTACACTGGACGTCAAAAGTTCACTCAAGCAGATGGACGCGTGGATCGTTTCAACAAAAAATACGGTCTCAAATAATGATAAAAAGACAGCTTCGGCTGTTCTTTTTTTATTTCTTGAAATTAACTGCTGTTTTCATGTTACAGGCTCAAAAAAACTTTGCACTCTAGATAGCCACATAATGCTTTCCATAGTATAGAGTTTTTTCTTGCCTAAAAAATATAAAAGATATATACTAGCTATATACCGTATAGATTGGAGATATGCCATGACTACATCACTTACTAAGCAATACAATTTTAAAATCAATGAGTCATCAATGGAACAAGCAAGAGCTATCATCAAGGAAAAAGGAATGACTATGACGGATGCTATTAGTCTTTTTATCGAGCAGATTGTTCTCGAACAGGATTTGCCAATAAAAACTGCAGAAGATTTACACCGTGAACGGTTAATTCAGGAACTACAAGCCCAATCTGAACGCGCCTTAAGAGAATACGAATCCGGACAAGGAACCTCCCTAGACGATATGAGGCTACGATATGGCTTATAAAGTAATTCTATCTACTGAAGTGAGTCAGGCAATTGACAGTATTCATGATTACATTACTACTGTTCTTTTATCACCCCAGTCTGCTAAAAATACTGTGGCCAAAATTTTAGATGGGTTAAAAAGTTTAGAAACCTTTCCTGAAGCTGGCTTTGATGCAGATGAAAAAATCGGACTTAAAATCAATAGTAAGTACCCCACACGAGGAAAAATTATCGGGCAATATATCTTGCTTTACTTTATCGATCAAACTCAAAGAACTGTTTTTCTTTCCCACTTATTCCACACCAAAAGTGACTATGTTACCTTGCTACAAAGCAAAAATAATAAAAATTCAAAATCATCATTTTAATGTCCACTGCTCCCTTAATAGCCTTGTGATTATAAAGAATACAGTCTTCATTTTAACTAGAAACTCAAAAAAACTTTGCACTCTAGATAGCCACACGATGGTTTCCAGAGTACAAAGTTTTTTAATTTGACAAGATTTAGTCTTCCTTATCTTGATTTTCAGTTCCTTACCAATAAAAAACTAAGCCTAGGACAATATCCAAAGCTTAGTTTGATGTAGTTTTTTAATTTCCAGCGTAATATTTTTGAATTCCTTTAATAATACCTTCAACCAACTTATCTTGGTATTGTTCACTACGGATTCGTTGGTTTTCTTCTGGATTATCCATATAACCCAACTCTAATAACACAGCAGGTTTCGCAGTCTCACGAAGAACAGCGAAGGTGGCTTGCAAAAGCCCAGCATCTCTAGCTCCTGTCTCGGCCAAGAGAGATGAATGAAGATCAGCAGCCAAACGATTACTTTCACTCATTCTGTCTGGATTATTGTGCCAGTACTGGTTAATCTTGCTCGGGTAACCAGCCTCTTCCTTATAAGAATAAGTCTGTATTCCCAGATTCAGCGTTGTGTCATTCCCAGTAGCGTTAAAATGAATACTAATAAAGAAGTCTGCATTCGTCTTATTTACCATACGAGAACGCTCTGTCACAAAGTCAACGTCCACATCACTATCACGTGATGTTAGAACTGTATAGCCCAGTTCCTCTAAACGTTTCCGTAATTTACGAGAGACCTGTAAGTTCAAATCTTTTTCAGCTATTCCATAGTAGTAAGCACCCGAATCACGTCCACCATGCCCAGGATCTAGGAAAATAGTTTTACTATAGTGCCCCTTTTCAAATCCTTTTGGAAGTTCTTGAACCCATTTACCATTATCTTTGAAAAAATGGCTGCTTCCATTAATAGTATAAGTTCCAGTGACATAAACGCCATCTTCTTTAAGATAATACCAAGCTTTGTAATCTTGATCATAAATCCATTCTTTGTGAGCCATGTAGCCACCAGATTTTAGATAGTAAGAGCCAATCCATTGCTGTTCAGCATAGTGTCCGCCTGACTTGAGATAGAACCAGCTAGAGTAGTTAGGATCGTACACCCATTCTTTATCTGCCATAGCCCCACTGGATTTCAGGTAATAATTTCCCTTCCAAGTATTAGCCATCATGGCACCATTTTGATCAAATGCATACCATTTACCATTGATTTGACTCCATTGGTTGGACAGATATTTTCCTGAACCATTGGCGTAGTACCAGTTGTTAGCCATCTGATACCAGCTATTTTCAAGTAAGTAACCATTCTTATCAAATAGGTAGCCCTCATAAAGAGTATCTGTAAATTTGACACCCGTTTGACTATAATAAGTCCACTTCCCATCTTCTTTTACCCAACCAGTTTGTAGCTTAGACTCAGTAGGAAGAGTTGACTTTGTCTCCTGCTCACTCGAACTAGGGCTCGTTGGCTGGATTTCTGTAGTTGCTTGAGAAGCATTTGCAGAGCCAGTAGTTGAACTACCGGTAGAGTTATTCGTAGAATGACTAGCATCATTAGCTAGAACTGTTTGGCTAGTAAATCCAAGAAGAGCCAGAGCAAGAATCGTAAATTTCTTATATGATTTCATTTATAACCTTTCTAGGGGAATGGAATCCCTGTGTTATTGAGTTCTTTAACTTCCTTGATGAAAGAAGATTTGTTCTGCATCCTACAAACTATAATTTATAGGATGTTATGGGTTGTTTAGCCGATTTAAAGATGTGAAACCTAAAAAGTTTTGCTAAGTTGGAACGTTAAAAATTCAATTTCTGAACACCTAATCTCGCTTCAGATAGTTATCGAACAAATCTAATAGATTTCATCGAAAGCACCCCTTTATATTATACACTAAATTTAGAAGAAATCTTCTCAAACATCTGAATTTAAAATAAATCTAGTTCCTATTTGTACCGAATTTTAGTTTACTCTGCCCAGTAGAGATGTTATAATAAAAAATAGGAGGACACAAAATGAAGCAAAAAGCTAAAAAGTTCACACTTGCTACAATTTTAGCACTTTCCTTGCTAGGTGCTGGAAGTCTTACATCACAATCAGTAGCTGCTAATGATAGACTGGTTTCCACTCAAGAAGTCAATGGTCAATCCTACCATATCTTAAACTCTGAGGTCACTAGTACTTCTGCTGGTACTACTTTAGTTGGGATTGAAGGGACTTTCTTAACGCCAGATAAACAAGCTATTTTAGACCGTATAAATGCTATCAGAAAAGAGGCAGCAGATGAAGGTCTAGTTACTAGCTATGTTCCCATCAAATGGTCAACTGCATTAGAGAAAACAGCCTTTTCTCGTGCAGCAGAAGCTTCTGTAACTATGAATCATAAACGTTTATCTAATAAAGATATTTGGAGTGCCTGGCCTTCAGGAAATTTCTCACTAGCCGAAAACTTAGCTTGGAACTATGACGGATTTATGACGGCTATTGATCAATGGTATGAGGAAAAAGCAGATTACGTCAAATCTCTTAGTGGAGCAAGTGTCTCTGGTAAAACTGGACACTATAAATCCTTAATTAATCCAAAACTGACCTATATGGGGCTTGCAGCCTTTGATAATCCTGTCACTCAAAATGGATGGATTACCATTGCACAAAGTTTCGGAACAGCATCTGGTGGCTCTGAAGAATTAGCCGGTGGTTATGGAAAAGCTATTCAATACACAGAAGCCGACTCTTCTCAGCTTCAAACATTTGCGACTAAGGCGAATCTTTTTGACAAAGACTTGAAGGCTATCGGAACTCATAAAAACATAAATGAAGCTACAAGAGACGAAGGAAATAATTCTCATGATTTCTTTAACCAAATGCAAGAAGTCGGTAAAAATATAGGTTTTTGGCGTCAATCTGGCTCTCGCTGGTGGTATAAACATGCTGACGGTTCATATACAACCAACGGTTGGGAACAAATCAATGGTGTTTGGTATCGTTTTGATAACTCTGGTTGGATGCAAACAGGCTGGTTGAAAGATGGTAGTTCTTGGTACTATCTTGATAGTTCTGGTGCAATGAAGACTGGCTGGCTAAAAGATAGCGGTAACTGGTACTACCTTCAAGACTCAGGCGCTATGAAAACTGGTTGGATGAAAGTATCTGGTAAATGGTATTATGCATACAGCTCAGGCGCGCTCGCGATTAATACAACTACTCCAGATGGCTATCGTGTCAATGCCAACGGTGAGTGGATATAATGAACTAAAACAAAAATAAACATAGGACAATCATTATTTAATTTTAAAGATGATATCCTTTGTTTTTTATATACTTTTATTGTCTGCTGCTAAGCACAATTCTTAGATTCACTCAGAAAAAAATTAGACTTTTAACTTCAAAATTGATAAAATAGGAAAGAAAATAAGATAAAAGGAAACTGTAAATCACCATGATGAACATGCAAAAATTGAACATGCTGTTTTTAATTTTTGTAAACATCAAAAAGGTTGGTTTAAAAGGATTTTAAGTCCTTAAGATTTTTTATCCAACACTACTATTCACGCATCCAAGACAAAATCTTGGCAAAAAGATACAGTAGCAAAGAGTACACCAAACTACCACTCATTATGGGCGGTAGTTTTCTTTTCGTCTAAAATAGAGATAAAAAGATAGGTGGTAGCCTTATGCGTTATGGTTATGTTCGAGTATCTACAAGAGAACAAAATATTGATAGACAGTTTTCAGCATTAGTAGAAAACAAATTATCAAAAGAAAATATTTTTATTGATTACGTTTCAGGAAAAGATTTTGACAGAATAGAATATCAAAAATTATTAACTACCTTGAAAGAGAATGATGAATTGGTTATAAAATCAATTGATAGATTGGGAAGAAACTATGATGAAATTTTAGAACAATGGCAATCAATTACTAAGAAAAAGAAAGTAAATATAACTGTTTTAGATTTCCCCTTATTAAACACAAAGAATAGCAATGATAATATCACAGGAAAACTAATCTCTGATATCGTTTTACAAGTCCTATCTTATGTGGCACAGTTTGAAAGAGAACAAATCAAACAAAGACAAATGGAAGGAATACGGGAAGCACAGAAAAAAGGGAAGAAATTCGGTAGACCAAAATTGCTTGCCCCGAATAATCTCCCTGATGTGATAGCTCAATATAAGAAAAAAGAAATAACCTTACGAGAAGGTGCAGACATCTTAGGAGTATCAAAAAGCACCTTTCATAATTGGATAAAAAATTCATAGTTCCTGTCAAAAAACCTAGACTTTTTTGGACAAACTTGATAAAATGAAAGTGTAATAATAATCGGTCTAAACGCTGGATTTTATAACCTTTTTTCTAACGAAAATGGTTCTAAAATAGAGTGTATTTCCTGTCCAAAAAATCCTAGGTTTTAGGACAAATTGATTACTTTACAATGAATAAAGATTGGAGAAAATCAAATGGATAAAACTTAATAGATCTGACACAATGAGCATATCACAATTTCAAAAAACTAAACTATTCAAGAAAAGGACACATAACTATGAAAAAACTATTTTTACTCTCAACTACAATTTTAGCTTTTGCTTCAGCGTCTTCTTTAGCAGCTCATTCTGTCAAAGCTACTGACGAAGTGCCTACTTATGAAGAACTTGATCCGGCTACAGGGAACAGGATTTTGGTTCCAGTGATTGGTTTCAATTCAAATGAAGTTCGAGCTTCAAAAGTTAGATTGATTTCAATCAATCATGACACACCTAAGACCTTAAAAGAACTAAACAAAGATGCCAAACACGAGGTATTCGAGAGAATCGATAATGTCGATCAGTCATTCGAATCAGAGTTCGACACTAAATATAGCAATATGTGGTCAGCGATGTCATTAGTCGTAAACGACAAGCATGTCGTATTCAGCCCTAAGGAATTTGGTTTGTACGAGATAGACGTTGATCGCGGCGATGGAACTGCATATCGATTCAAAGTTGATGTTCGATATAATTCGGGCGCTGGTACCGAAGTACAGACTTATCTAATGGGCATTGAAATCGTGAACACTAACGCATCTGACAATTCTTCGTCAGATGCAGCTTCAAATACAAGCAGCTCGTCATCTGTATTAAATTCAGATACAGCGCCGAGTCTATCTAGTGCAGCATCATCTGACTCTTCTAGTGCATCGAACACGTCGACATCTAGCACGTCAATCTCAGCAGAAACACCAGCCGCACCAACTTGGATGTACTCAAATGGTCGTTGGTGGTATAAGCATGCTAACGGTAGCTACACTAAAAACGGATGGGACAAAATCGACGGAGTTTGGTACTATTTTGATGACGAAGGCTGGATCAAAACTGGCTGGGTTAAAGACGGCAAATGGTACTATCTAAGTGAGTCTGGTGCAATGCTGACCGGATGGAAGAAAATCAATAACACTTGGTATCACTTGAATGATTCTGGAGCTATGGAAACAGGATGGTCTCAAGTTAATGGCAGCTGGTATTATCTTAACAGATCAGGAGCTATGCAAACTGGTTGGGTTAAAGACGGTAGCTGGTACTATTTGAACAACTCAGGTGTCATGAAGACTGGTTGGCTCAAAGATAACGGTGTCTGGTACTACCTTCAAGAATCAGGAGCGATGAAAACTGGCTGGATGAAGGTATCTGGTAAATGGTACTATGCTTATAACTCAGGTGCACTCGCGATCAATACGACTACACCAGACGGTTACCGTGTCAATTACAACGGTGAGTGGGTATAAAATAAACGTCTAATTATATACCCAAAAAGAAATCTTAGGATGGGGAAGTTAGTATGGGAATAATTAAAAAATATAGTCCTGAAATTTCATTATTTTTATCATTTTTTATTGCATTATTCATACCTTTTATATCTTCTAAAACATCTTTACCTCTTGGTATCATTAACAATGATATTCCTTCGAACATGGTGCAACAAATCATAGTTATGATTAAAGCAGAATACGTTTTTGCATATTTTGCATTTATCATTTCTATATTAGTTTTAAGATTCTTTCCACTAAAATTAGATATTAGACCATTTATTTTAGCTGGATTAATCTTTGTAGTCAGACAATTTTTGGCAGGAATGCAAAATGAAACAAGTATTGCATTACATATAGAAACTAAGGCTGGCCCAGCTTATTATTTATTAGTTTTAGGAATTTTAAGCTATGTAATAACTAGCATAAAAAATTCCAAAAATAAACTCTTATATATATTACCCGTTGTTCTACTCATTGAACCGACTTTTGATTTGATTACTTCATCAATTAGCCTAGGAATTTACTCATTAGCTGAATTATTAAAACTAATAATCCCCCCTTTTATTATTATTATTTATATTATATCTATGGGGTCGAGAGCCGAGGAAATAGAGGCAGATTTAATAACCAAAGAAGATGGAGAAGAGAAGCACTATAAAAGAATAAAATAAACATATATGAATGTATAAACAAAGCACTATATCAGATTTTCAATTTCTCAACCACAATTATATTGTTGTATTTTTTCTCAACTATTATAACTTATGAAAAATATGGAGAAAAATATGAATTTTACAAATTATTTATATCGTATGATAGGCTTACGTCTAAAAAACAAAATCAAAGTTTCATATTCCACACAAGCTCAATTCACACGGAAAGTCAAAGATAAATTTCAAACTGAAGGTTCAGATCTTCCAATAAACGAACCAACATTATCAAACATTTTACAAGGTAAACCTGTAAACAGTAAATTTCTTATGTCTCAAGAAAAAATTGAAATTTTTGCAAAAATGTTCAATGTAACACATGAGGAACTTATATTTGAATCAGAAAATGAAATTTTAAATTTTTTAAAATTTTCCCTTTTATTGATTTTATTCAATAACTCTGATTCCAATCCATTTATAGATACTCCTACTGATGATATTTTCTTTGGAGATGCAACCTATAAAAATATTTTTAAAGATTCATTCATAAAGGAAGAAATACTTATAAATGTTTCAAACAAGCTACTTATCAATATCATTTCATCATCGAAAACAGATACAGATTTGGATACTTATATAGATGCTTTTAATTATCATTGTAATGATTATATGGAATTCTTTATTGATTTCAAAAGGCTAATCTTCAATCATACACTACATACAAACTTTTTATTTGAATATATTTTAAATGGTACAGAGAATTATCAAATTTTTATTAGTTCCTTCAATAATTTTATAGATATAAATTCAGATAAACTTCTTGAACTCTATAAAGAAAAAATCAAGAAAGAGATTCTTAAAAAGTCAAAAGGTAATAATGATAGTATATTCGCTAGACTCAATAATAATTTTTTTATTGAAGTATTTTCATCTGAACAATTTTTGAATTTATTAGATAGAAGCTTAAATATTGATAATTTCATATTGTTTATAAGTAAAGCTAAACAAGCAGTAAATGAAGTTACTACATCTTCATCTATCTGTATGTACTATGATAAGGACAAATTAGACAAAGATATAGAATACCTAAAGAAATTTTATAATGATAACCAAAATAAAAAAATTAAAAATCTAACCGAATTAAATTTAAATATACTAAATTTCATAGATTTAACAAATTTTTTGGAAAATCAACTTATTTAGAAAGATAATGACACACATTAACATATAAGTATCAATTCGTGGCAGTCGCATAAGCGACTGCTTTTTATGTTTCTTACATTATAGTTTTGAAACAATAATTATAGTTTCAAAACTGGTAATGACTTCTATCCTATTGTGATTTAAAATAAGACTATAAACGTTTATATATACTAAACAGAAAGGAATCAGCAAAGCCTAGGTATGCTGATTAGTAAGCAAAACATGTTCAAATTTAAAAATAAATCTGGCTATTCTAGCCAACTATTTCAAGAAATTTTCGGAAACGAAAAAACTGCAATAGTATTATCACCCGAACCGAATATTCGAATGAAATACGTTGATAATAGCCCAACAAACGAAATTGACTCATATCGTTATTGGTTCGTTATTAAAGGACAACAGCCTTTTGAGGTTAAATTCTCATCTCAACAAACAATCGAACAATTTGACGAGGTCGAATTGCATGGTGCAGAGGCCTGCAATGTCAGAGGAAACATCTATTTCCGAGCTAACTCTGTAACCGTATTAAACAAAGGAGGTAAGTAATCAATGGTATTTCCATTTATGCAATCAGAAAATAAACGGGAATTTGTAGTAAATGCCGACTATCTTGTCCAGTCTGTGGAGATAGGGTTGAGGAACAGCTCTATCTCTTCAACTACAAATTCCTTCCAATTCATATATGGTGACAATTATCTAGACTTTATCCCAAGGTTTCCTTGTGCGTACATTTTGGATAACAATCTATACCAACAGATTTTTCAAATTTTGTCTACAAGTGCCTACCCTATGTTGACATTTCTTAAACAGCCATCGGCCTATATTGTCAAACGTGATGGTGATGGTGTAAGCATTAACACTAGTCGTGCTTTTCGGTTTCCATTCTTTAGTGGAATACCTGAAAGATTGACGTATCAAAAGCTATCTGATGTCAGCGTTCAAAACGAAAGTTTTGAACTCATGAAAAACTATCGTATCGATTTCAATCGAATTGTTCATTGTTTAATTGCTGGTTCTTCTGGTTCTGGAAAGAGCTACGCTTTGACCTATCTAATCTCTGTTATTAATCAATTTGCTCATGTAACAGTTGTGGATCCAAAATGCGATTCTATCTCTCGCTACTGCTTAAAACAGAACATACCTGTTCTTTATCAAGAGAAAGACTTCTCATCTGATGAATTTGTTTCCAAGGTAAACAGCTTACTAAAAGTGGAACTAGATACTATCTATCAAAGACAATCGGAGCTTCTTGAAAATCCTTCTAAAAAATTTCAACATCGTTGTCTGGTGATTGATGAATTGCTTGCTTTAACATCTTTGACTTCTAAAAATGTTAAAGATACCTTTTTTGCACTATTATCCAATATTGCACTACTTGGACGAGCAACATCTGTCCACCTAATCCTAGTGAGCCAGCGGATGGATACAAACGCTTTACCAATTGCCGTTAGAGAGCAGTGTAATTTCTTAATACAACTTGGGTTAATCAACAGAAAAACGACAACGTTTTTATTCCCAGACTTAGATTCAGAGACAGGAATTGTCATTCCTAACGGAAAAGGAACTGGTATTGTTCAAGTCATTGATGGTATAACACCACCTAATGTCATGCCGTTGCTCGTACCAACTTTTAAAGGAGAAAATTTATGAAAAATTTTTATAAAAAAATAATAAGACAAACCACTGTAATTACCGATAAACTCTACTACTTACTGCCTTTAGAATTATTTTTAGGCTTTCTATGGGGGGTATTTCTAGCAGGTATATGGTTTATTAACCAAGTTAGCACTATTATCTCTTGGGACGCTTGGGGACAAATTCGGAATAATTTTCAAATAGGGCAATCTTTGCTATTTCAAACAATCACTAGCGTCATGATTATCTATCTTTTAGCTCATACCATTCTTTGTATCGTATGGATAAAAGAAGATAAGTTTCTGAACTTTATCCGTACAATAAATCTATTAAGGATAATTCGAAAACAGATGAAAATGAAAGCCAGTGAAAGCGATAGTGAGGTTGTAAAAGAGTACAAATCTATTGTTAAATCTATCAGATGTATCATAACTAGTGACTATATCTTTGTTATAATACTACAGGCAAAAAATTCAGATGTTGATACAATTTTACAAAAAAAATTACCTTTTTTGTACGACTATCTGATAAGAGTCTATCGTAAAATATATATATTCTCTCCCACAGATAGTACTTCACTTAATCATATAATACAAGGGACGAGAAAGCATAATTGATTTGTATACCAGCGGAGCTTGCCGCAAGGCAAGAGCTCCGAGC
This sequence comes from bacterium, assembly GCA_905221125.1. Taxonomy (GTDB): domain Bacteria; phylum Bacillota; class Bacilli; order Lactobacillales; family Streptococcaceae; genus Streptococcus. Next base: position 37,523 of record CAJNBY010000003.1, read on the forward strand.
TGGTTTTATGTTCCAATTTAGTCAGGACAGAACTATACTACTTCTGGGCTTGTTATTGAAGTAGTATAATGTTGTTCCATTGTTCCAAAACGAAAGGAGTTTTAAATGGTAAAAGCACGCAATGTCATGTTTGTTCAACAGATTGAATATTTCCAATCTTCAAATTTACAAGATATCATCGAGTATATGACGAACATTCTAAAACCGCTTCGTTTTGCGGGAATATTGCATGATAAGGATATTGGGCAAGATGGAAACCTTGTCGCACCACATATACACCTTGTTTTACAGTTTGAAAGTGCTAGAAGTTTAAACAATCTTGCTAAGTTGACTAAACAACCAATACAGTGTTTTGAGCAGTGGAGGGGTTCAGTTAACAATGCTTATTCATATCTCGTTCATCACACGGAGTCTAATCAAGATAAATACCAATATTCTCCCAAAGAAGTTATTGCGAATTTTGACTATTTACTCCTATTAGACACTATCGAAAGAAATGTAACCAAACGATATGAAATAAATGACACTATGATTATAGATAATCTACTGGATCTACTTTATACTGGTAATATTACAAAATCAGAAATTGAACAACGACTTACTGGTTCACAATATGCCAAAGCAAGGCAAAAAATAGAAACCGTCTATTTAAAACGACTAGAAACACAAGCCGAACTATGGAGACAAGAAATGATTGACAAGAATGAAATTGTTACGATTATTTGGCTTTTTGGAAAAGCGGGAACAGGGAAGACTCGTCTAGCACGTCAATACGCAGAACAGTATGACCTTAACTATTTTATTACGGGTTCAATCCGTGACCCTTTTCAACAATACAATTTAGAACACGTGATTATCTTAGACGAATTACGCCCCCATCAATTTGACTACTCAGACTTACTCAAAATGTTTGACCCTTACAATGTTAAAGCGATGGCAAGTAGTCGTTATTTTGATAAGCCGTTACTAGCTAATATTTATATCATCACTAGCCCCTACTCTCCCTATGATTTCTTTTTAGAATTAACTAAGAAAAGAAAAACAAGTCATATCGATTCTTGGGGCCAGCTAATGAGAAGATTATCCTTAGTAGTCGAAGTCAAAAAAGAGCATCTGCAATTTTACAAGTACGAACCAATGGACCAGATGTTTTATATAGACCATGGCAATAAATTACCAAACCCCTTTAAAAATCAGACTGATAGAGAAGAAACTATTCAAGACAAATCGTACCAGTTATTTTTAGAATTGAATAAGAAAAAGGAAAGGAATGAATAAATGCAAGAAATTCAAACAGTTACCTACATAGATATCGCAAATCAAGGATATCCAGAAGGCACAGCTAGACGTGTTATACGAGAGGGTAAAAAATTACTTGTCGAAAGAGGTTTTCAACTTTATAAAAACAAAAGGATTGGAAGAATACCAAAGACTATTGCCGAAGAAATTCTTGGATTCAAAATCATCTCAAAAAATGATATAATAGATACTGTACTCTTCGCTACTGACATAGAAAGAGGAAAATAATATGTCAGTTATCAAAGGATACAAGGGAAAATGGAAAGTAGATATTACCGATGGCATAGACCCATTGACTGGTGAAATCAAACGGCATAGAAAGTCAGGATTTACCACTCGTAAAGAAGCTGTTCAATATGAAGCAGATTATCGATTAAACAAACTTCACCAAGTTCATATTAAAGATAAAATATCTGTTTCTCACCTTTACTCTTTAGTTCAACAAGAAGATGAACTCCGTGGGAATAAACGTGGTACCATTGATACACAGATATCCTATTATAACCAATATGTCTCTAAGTTTTTTGAGCATGCAGATATGTCTGCCATTACTATCCATGAAGTAAAAAAATTTAGAGATTGGTTGGTCAAACAACCAAGTGTCAAAGGAGGAACACTATCAAGCACGACCGTTAATCAGCTAATGATTTTTCTACATAAAATGTTTGATGTTGCTGTCGCTAATCGTCTTAGACAAGATAATCCATGCAATGGACTAAGAAAACTGCCTGATAAACACAAGGAGATGTCTTATTTCACTCCTGAAGAATTCAAGCTATTTGATTCTCTGTTCACAGAAGATGAATATATGTTTCAGCTATTTTATCGAGTGCTGATGTTTACAGGCGTTCGTGTTGGCGAAGCATTGGCCTTAACTTGGAAACAGATTAATTTATCAGAGGGTTATATCGATATTAAGTATTCTGCTTACTTTCGTAATAACAAGGTCCATATCGGAACGGTAAAAACTACTCAATCCAATCGTCGAATTTATATTCATAAAGCATTCGTTCAAGAACTAACGGAATGGAAAGAAAAACAAGCTCACCTATTAGTAGAGTTTACGGACAATACAGAAGACTTACAAATCTTTCAAGACAGTCCTTTACAACTAACTGCTCCAATGGTTTCTAATCAAAAGATTAAATTGAAAAAAAGAATGCCTGCATCATTAAAAATGATTCGTAATCACGATTTCCGACACTCACATGCAGCATTTCTAGTTTCAAAAGGACTCAGAAATGGTGAAGGAAAAGATTATATATTTTTTACACTTATGAAACGACTTGGACACAGTAGTATTAATACAACAATCAACATCTACTCTCACCTATTCCCAACTCAACAAAAAGAAGTCGCCAATGCTTTTGACAACTTTTAGGGCAAAAAATGGCAAAAAAATTTATTAAAAAGGCTCAAAGCCTTGAAATGAAAGGAATCTTAAAAATCTTATGATGAACATGCAAAACATGATGCGTCAAGCACAGAAACTTCAAAAACAAATGGAACAAAGCCAAGCTGAACTTGCTGCTATGCAATTTGTTGGCAAATCTGCTCAAGACCTTGTTCAAGCGACCTTAACTGGTGACAAAAAAGTTGTCAGCATCGACTTCAATCCAGCTGTCGTTGATCCAGAAGACCTTGAAACTCTTTCTGATATGACTGTTCAGGCTATCAACTCTGCTCTTGAACAAATCGATGAAACGACTAAGAAAAAATTAGGTGCTTTCGCTGGAAAATTGCCATTCTAAACATAAGAAAAAACAAGTATTCAAGAGAATACTTGCCTATCGTGGGAGGAACAATTGTTCCTCTTTTTTGTTACTAAAAATTGAAGAATTCCATAGCCTGTTTAAACAGTAAATCCGTATACTCTGGATCTTCTTGGGCAATGGTAACTTGCTCTTGAATCATTTCCAAGTCATCTGTTATCATGCCATCTGCTCCTAGCTGAACAGATTTATCAAAAGACTCTGAACTATTGATGGTCCACACGTACAATTTTTGGTCAGTATTCCATAGCTTGTTGACAAAATTTTCATCTAAAGTTGAATACTCCATGGTGTATCCTGTGGCTTTCGTTCTTGGAAAAATACTATTGTAAGGCAGGATGAAATAGACTGGAATTTGTGAGTCATAGGCTAGCACCTGGTCAATCACATGGTAGTCTAAGGACTGCATTTGGTGGCCATTCTGCTTAATGATGGCTCCATATTTATCCATAAAGCGTTTCATCATATCTGGACTATCTTTTCGACTAGTTTTAATCTCAATGAGGAGTTTTTGATGCAATTCATTGGCTTTGTTGAGATAATCATCAAAACTAGACACTTTACTATGATAGCCATTTTCAGAAATATCTAGTTTGGTTAATTCATCTAAGGTTAAATCTTGAGGATTGGCATTGACCCCTGTCAAATTCTTGATATTGGCATCATGCATCATGACAAACTGGCCATCTTTTGTTTCCTGAACATCCGTCTCAACAAAGTCTGGCTCTAGCTGAGCTGTCCTTTCTAGTGATTGGACGGTATTTTGGACACCATTTTTATCTGAAACACCGCGATGAGAGATAATCAAGGGTCTATGTGCTACTGGCGCTTCCAAATAAACATATCCCTCAAGAGCGAAAAAGATGCCGGCACAGCCCATCACTCCCCATCTCATCCAGTGGTCTTTCTTTCTCCTTGGTGTGATTTCTAGTTCTTCCCCTGTTAAAAAGGAAACAAACTTAATAAGGAAATAGGTCAAGGCCATATAGTGGAAATTCTTAATCAAGACAAAATTAATGATTCCCAGTACAAGAGATTCCTTATGGGTCACTCCATCCATCAGTACCTGACTCGCTAAGATTGGAATCAAGAGAAGAATGAAAAATAGGTAGGTTTTGACGATAATCCAAAGCAAGTTCCAAATATAAAACCAGGATTGCCTTTTCGTCTTCTCTAGACTGTATTTGACTGCTTCTTTGACTGTTTTCTTCTCAAACAAAAGCTGGGGTAGGGCAAACATCAAACGTATTGAAATGTAAAAGAGCAGCAAGGCTAGAACAGTGATTACCAAACCGACCAACCAATACTTATCTTCTACATAGGCTACTATGAATTCCGGAATGACGATTTTATTGAGGTAATAAATCTTTAAAATCTTTCGAATCAATGGAAAGAGCATCATGACATAAAAGAAAATAAAGGCCATTTTGGAAATCGTCACTTTTCTCATGAATAAGAAACTCTGATGAAAGACCTTGCGACTGTACTCCAGCAGGGTCCTCTTTTCATGATAGAGGAGATGTCGAGCTCCGATAAAGAGAAGTCCTATCTGGTAATAGGCAATCAGTAAATTAACGATTACCAGAAGAAATAAAGCAAGACTAACAAAGGGAGAACCCTTTATAATGGCAAAAAAATTGTTGTAGGAAAGAAAAAGATAACCTGTCTGACGGAGCAACAGTCCAGCAATCCAAGAATTAAGTGGTAACCAGACAAACTCAATCATCATAAATATCAAGAAAAAGAGAAAGAGAATTTTATCTAGATTAAAGTAGATTTTCCTAAAACCTAGATTTTTAGGTTTTTCAAGTTTCATAGGCACTCCTAGTCAAATAATTGAGATAAGTCCAAGCCACCAAAAGGATTGTTTGATAGGCTACTTTCTGTTTCTAACAATTCTCTAGCTTGATCCGACTCTAAGAAGGACTCGTAAACACGCGCCGTCATCCGAGCATCCTCTAGACTATTATGGGACTGTCCTTGAAATCCAAGAAAAGAGACAACAGTTTGCAACTTGAGATTGGCAATACCATGTAAATCTGAACTACGACGTTCAAAGGCTTCATCATATAAATCCACCTTGTACTGCTGGCTGTAGTCTAAACCATGCTCTGCTAGAATAGGCAAATCACTTTTAGCAGCATTGTATCCAACCATCGGTAAAGAACCCACAAACTCTTGAAATTCTGCTATAACTTTCTCTACTGGTGGAGCATCTTTTAGGGTCTCAGCTGTAATCCCAGTCAAACCATTGATAAAACTCTTTAGAGGCACACTAGTATGGACATAGGAATCATAGGCATCGATTTCCTGACCATCTCTAAAACGCACTGCCGATACTTGAATCAAGTGTGTTTGCCCTTCATGCTGATTAAATTCTAAATCAAAAGCAATGTAATCTTCTAATCGTTCCATTTTCTACCTTTCCTCTACTGTTATTTAACTTGATCAACTATACTATTAGAAACAAAAGAAGCCATCAGGTTAGCATTTAACCTAAACAGCTCCTTGATTATCCTCCAAATAAACGAGCAAAAAAGCCTTTCTTAGTGGATTGGACTTCTTCTTTTGCTTGGTCCAGCTCTAGCTTGAGATTTTCTTGATCCTTCATGGCTTGAAGGGTCAATTGTTGCTGCTGATCCAGTTGTTTGTCTTTCTCAGCAATCTGACGGTCTTTGATACGCATTTGCTCATCTTTTTCTGATAACTGACGATCCTTGGCTTTTAATTGTTCATAGAGACGAAGAATTTCTGCATTCTTCTCATCCACTAGAATCTCCATCAGTTCACGCTGCTTGACATCTTCACTGACAGGCTCATCTTCAAAAATCGTTTTTTTATAGATTTCTTCTAGCTTAATCAAGCCACTTCTGGTAACGACTGTTACCCCTTTGTCATTTTTATCTGTGTCTTCTTCTGGTAATTCTTTGACACGGTTATTGATTGCTTGGCGAGATAATCCTAAGACCTCTGCAATCTCACTGACGGTCATTTCAATACTCATAATATCCTCTGAAACGTTTTCTAGCTTTTCTTTACTTAAATCTTATCATAAGCTAGAAAAACTGTCAAATTTCCGCTTAATCTAAAGCCTTCAAAAAGACTAACAATACTTGGGCAGAGCGACGTCCAGCTTCGATAATAAACTCATCAAAAGAGATGTTTGCTTCATGGTTGGCATTGTCACTCATAGCACGGATAACTAAGACTGGAAGATTAAGAGCATGCGCTGCCTGAGCAATAGCTGCCCCCTCCATCTCAACGGCTAAAACCTCTGGGAAATGAGACTTAATCACTTCTATCTTATCATTTCCTGCAACAAAACTATCTCCTGTAGCAATCAAACCAAGATGCCATTTTTGGTCCAATCGAGATAGACTCTCTTGGATTTTGGCAACAAAGGTTTTATCTGATTCAAAATAAAGCGGTTGTTGCGCCATTTGTCCATAAGCATAACCAAAAGCTGTGACATCCACATCATGATAAGCTAATTTGTCAGCAATCACGACATCCCCAACAGCAATACCTTCTGCGACGGCCCCAGCAGATCCTGTATTAATAAGAGCATCCACTTGGAAATGATCAGCCAAAATCGCCACACTCATAGCAGACATAACCTTACCAATTCCACTTTCAACAAGAACGACTTCATGCGAGACAATGCTTCCTGTATGATAGGTATTCCCCAAAACAACTTGCTCTTGGGCATTGTCTAAATGCTGGACCAGATAAGCCAGTTCTTCTGGCATAGCAGCAATAATTCCTATTTTCATTTCAATTCCTTTTCTATTACAAAAGTTTCATTGCTAACACAAGCAAAATCAAGAGAAAGATGACTACGAATAAGATTTTATTTAACTTAGAATTGAAGACATTTCTCTTGGTATTTTCAATGCGACGGCTTTTATGAATAGACGGTTCGACCTGAATCTTCAAGGTTTCCTGGCTAAAACCATGTTCCTTAGGATTGGCATAACCAAAACGGGAAGATGAAGTTGGTAAAATCTTGGTCTCCTCATCATCTAGCAAAGGGGGACCTGAAATTTTTTCGCCTCTATTAGCTCTTTCAATCATTTCATCCGTTAATAAAGGTTTACCCATACTGACCTCCTCTATTTTTTGTGCAATTCCCAGTATTGAACAGCCATAATTGTCTTGGCATCACAGATATGACCCGATTGAATCAATTCCTTGGCTTCTTCTAGGCTCACTTCAAGGACTTCCAAGGTTTCATCTTCATCCTGCGGACGTGGGTTTTCAACTTTTGTCAAATCGCTTGCTAGGTATAGTTTTAGTTTTTCATTACAGAAGCCAATGGCTGAATAAAAATCGTACAAGAGTTCTAACTTCCCTGTATAGGCCGTTTCTTCCTCTAATTCACGCAGGGCTGCTGCAACAGTGTCTGTATTTTCACCTACTTCCAGTTTTCCAGCTGGAATTTCGTAAGAGACAGCCTCAATGGCTTTGCGGTACTGCTTGACCAAGATGAGTTTTTGCTCATCGGTTACGGCTAAAACACAGACAGCTCCATTGTGGAAAATCAAATCACGTTGGGCAGTTCCCTTGCCTTCCGGTAATTCAACCTGATCTTGAACCAGTTTAAAAATTGGGCCTTGATAGATTTCTTTTCGACTAAGCGTTTTTTCTTCAAATTCCATGACAGACTCCTACTGATTATTAGGATGATGAGGAAGGCGAGTCGCATATTCATCTTTGTTGACCTGACGACCACGACCAATTGCAATAGCATCCGCTGGCACGTCTTTGGTAATAGTTGAACCAGCACCAACGAGGGAATTGTCACCTAACTCAACTGGAGCAATAATGGTTGAATTTGAACCAACAAAGACATTGTTACCAATGACTGTCTTATATTTGTTTTTACCATCGTAGTTAACTGTAATAGTCCCTGCACCGAAATTAACATGACTACCCACTTCACAGTTTCCGATATAAGTCAAATGACCAGCCTTGGTATTTTCACCGATTGAAGAGCCTTTAACTTCAACAAAGTTACCAATATGGACTTGGGCAGCTAGACTTGAACCTGGACGAATGTGGGCATAAGGACCGACTGTCACGCCGTCAGCAACACTGCTTTCCTCAATCATAGAGTTAGTAATGACAGTACCTGCTCCGATAGTGCTATCCACTACATAAGTACCGTTTGTCAAAACAGTCTCAGGACCAATTTTCGTTTGCCCTTTCAAGGTAACATTGGCTTCGATTTGAACTTCAGGAGCAATCTCAACATCAATATCGATATAGGTTGCTTCTGGATTGACAAAGCTAACACCATTGACCATGTGCTGGTGATTGATGCGACGACGCATGACTGACTCAGCTGTCGCAAGAGCCACACGGTCATTTACCCCAAGACTCTCATCAAAATCTTTCAAAGTATAAGCACCAACTTTTTCACCAGCTTCACGGAAAATACCAATGACATCTGTAATATAGTATTCGCCTTGGGCATTGTTGGTGTTGATGTTTTTCAAAGCTTCAAACAAACGCTCGTTGTCAAAAACGTAAGTTCCTGTGTTGATTTCCTTGATTTGTTTTTCAAAATCTGTAGCATCCTTCTGCTCCACAATGCGAAGAACCTCAGCATTGTCATTACGCACAATTCGTCCATAGCCAAAAGGATTATCCGTTTCAGCAGTCAAGATAGTCGCCACATTTTTATGATTGATGTGGAAATCAATCAAGTTTTTCAGGCTTTCACCAGTGATTAAAGGAGTATCTCCTGCGATGACCAAAGTATGACCTGACAAACCTTCTAAGATAGGCTCAGTCATCATAACCGCATGACCAGTCCCCAACTGTTCAGATTGAGTCACAAATTCTGTCTGTCCAGCCAAGACCTGTTCAACCAATTCTGCCTTGTGTCCTACAACTGTTACTGTCTTTTCAGGTTGGATAGCTCCCACACTACGAAAAACATGTTCCAACATAGAAATACCCGCAACCTTGTGCAACACTTTTGGCAAATCAGACTTCATGCGAGTCCCTTTACCCGCTGCTAAAATAATGGCATAATTTGACATAATCTTCTCTTTTCTCTAGAAATTCCCTTTTATTATACCATATTTCAAATCATTCCGCGCTCTTGAATGAAAAAATGCTCCAAAGTCCTTTCCTTAACCCATTTTTTGAGTATTTTTTTTGATTTTTTTTCATTTTTAAGGTAAAATTATGAGATATGAGAAAGAAAATTAATCCGCTTATTTTATTTGGTTTTTTTGGGATTATGATTTTCATTTTAATCCTGAATCGCCCTCGTTTTGAGGACCATCCTGTAAAAACAAAGTCAAATATCGCGCAAGTAGAGACACAGGCGCTACACAATATAGATAAACCGGTAATTGATGTTTCTGGTTGGCAACGTCCTGAGGAAATTAATTACGATACTCTCTCCCAAAACATTTCTGGAGCTATTGTTCGCGTCCATAGTGGTGCTCAAACGTCCAAAGAGAACGATGCTTCCTATGTTAATGGTGTTGATAAGGCCTTTAAAACCCATATTACAGAGTTTCAAAAACGAAATGTCCCAGTTGGTGTCTATGCCTATGTAGCTGGAAAAAATGTCCAAGAAATGGAAAAGGCTGCCGAGGTATTCTATAACGCCTCTTCACCTTACAGCCCAAGTTACTATTGGCTAGACGTGGAAGACAAAACCATGTCCAATATGAACGAGGGGGTTGAAGCCTTCCGAGCAAAACTAGAATCACTAGGTGTTAAAAACATTGGAATCTACGTTGGGGTCTACTTCATGGAAGAACACAGTATTGATACAGACAAGTTTACGTCTGTTTGGATTCCTTCATACGGTTCAAATACTGGATTTTTCGAAAGCAAGCCTAATACGGACTTAGATTATGATATTCACCAATACACATCTAAAGGAAAAATTGCTGGCTTTGACCACGATTTGGACATCAACGTCATTTCGTCCTTAAAAAACAAAGAAGAAACCTTTAGAAAACTCTTTTTAAAACCTTAAAAGCATTTGTTTAGCATTTGCTTTTTCTTTTTGTGTTTGATTGTGATACAATATAGTAAGGATTTTTTGAAATAGAAATAGTTGGAGGAAACATATGCTCTCATGGTTAGCACGCCTTGTTAAAGGGATTGTGATTGCTCTTGGATTTATCCTACCAGGAATTTCCGGAGGGGTTCTAGCAGCAATTTTAGGAATTTATGAACGGATGATTGGCTTTCTGGCCCATCCCTTTAAAGACTTTAAAGAAAATATTCTGTACTTTATTCCAGTTGCCATCGGTATGCTTCTGGGAATCGGCTTATTTTCTTACCCGATTGAATACCTGCTTGAAAATTATCAGGTCTTTGTCTTATGGAGCTTTGCGGGTGCCATCATTGGTACTGTTCCTAGCCTCCTCAAAGAATCAACTCGAGAATCTGATCGAGATAAGATTGATTTAGCTTGGTTCTGGGCAACCTTTATCATTTCTGGACTAGGTCTCTATGCCTTAAATTTCATCGTTGGAACCTTAAGCGCCAGCTTTCTTAACTTCGTCCTAGCAGGTGCACTACTGGCTCTTGGAGTATTGGTTCCTGGCCTCAGCCCATCAAACCTACTTTTGATTTTGGGCCTCTATGCTCCTATGTTGACTGGTTTTAAAACCTTTGACCTCTTGGGAACTTTCTTCCCGATTGGAATCGGAGCTGGTGCAACTCTCATCGTTTTTTCAAAAATGATGGATTATGCCTTAAACAACTACCACTCACGCGTCTATCATTTCATCATTGGAATCGTATTATCAAGTACTCTTTTGATCTTGATTCCAAATGCAGGAAATGCTGAAAGTATCCAATACTCAGGACTTTCACTGGTTAGTTATGTCATCATCGCCTTCTTCTTTGCCTTGGGAATCTGGCTTGGTATTTGGATGAGCCAATTGGAGGATAAGTATAAATAATGGCAAAAAAAGTTAAAGTCAAAAAAACATTAGTAGAACAAATCCTGTCCAAAGCAGGTATCCCACATCAAGGGATTCAAATCAATGCTCTGGAAGGAGAACTTCCGCAAGGTTATGAACGAGATCAGATTTTCAAAACCTTGGCTCTTTTGGGAGACAAGACAGGACCGATTATCGGAATTGTACCTATCACTCAACACTTGTCTGAAAAGAAACTAGCCAAAATTTCTGGCAATAAAAAAGTGAGCATGATTCCACAAAAGGACTTGGAAAAAACAACTGGTTACATTCATGGAGCCAATAATCCTGTCGGTATTCGTCAAAAACACAATTATCCCATTTTTATGGATAAGATTGCTCTAGACTTAGATCAAATGATTGTATCCGCTGGGGAAGTTGGCCACAGCATTATCGTCGCTCCCCAAGACTTAGCTAGCTTTGTAAAGGCTGAATTTGCAGATATTTTGGAGGAAAGCAAGTAATGAAACTCTACTTTGTCCGCCACGGTCGTACTGTCTGGAACCAAGAAGGTCGTTTTCAAGGTGCTAGTGGAGATTCTCCCCTACTTCCTGAATCCATTAACACCCTAAAACGACTAGGCCAGTATCTCAAGGAAATTCCTTTTGATCAGATTTATTCAAGTGATTTACCTCGAGCTGTCAAATCTGCCGAGATTATCCAAAGTCAACTCCAGACGCCCTGTCCTTTAGAAAGTGTTCCTAATCTCCGTGAATGGCAGCTGGGGAAATTAGAAGGTTTGAAAATCGCAACTCTAGAAGCTATTTATCCCCAACAAATCCAAGCTTTCCGTACGAATCTTGCTAAGTTTGACACTCAAATGTTCGGAGCCGAATCCCTCTATAGCACAACCCAACGGACCATCCAATTTATCAAATCACTAAAAAATAGTCCGGTTGAACGTATTCTAATTGTCGGCCACGGCGCTAATCTTACTGCCAGTCTCCGTACTCTTTTAGGTTATAAAGAGCCTCTTCTTCGTAAAGATGGAGGTCTAGCAAATGCCAGCCTGACCATTCTAGAAACCCATGATTTTGAAAGATTCACTCTCGATACTTGGAATAATACTTCCTATCAATAACAGAACTTGATTTTATCGTCAAGTTCTTTTTAGTTTTTAAAGATTATCCGTGAATTTCTTGGTTATTTATGATAAAATGGGAGTATCGCAAAAAATGACTCATCGTATTCAATTTTGAGTAAAACTAGGAGGATCCCATGTCAACAGAACATATGGAAGAACTAAATGACCAGCAGATCGTTCGCCGTGAAAAAATGGCTGCGCTCCGTGAACAAGGAATCGATCCTTTCGGAAAACGTTTTGAACGTACTGCAAATTCCCAAGAATTAAAAGATAAATATGCTGACCTCGATAAAGAACAATTACACGATAAAAACGAAACAGCTACTATCGCAGGACGCTTGGTAACTAAACGTGGTAAAGGTAAAGTTGGATTTGCCCACCTTCAAGACCGCGAAGGTCAAATCCAAATCTACGTTCGTAAGGATGCTGTCGGTGAAGAAAACTACGAAATCTTCAAAAAAGCAGACCTTGGTGATTTCCTTGGTGTCGAAGGTGAAGTGATGCGTACAGATATGGGAGAACTCTCTATCAAGGCGACTCACATTACACACTTGTCTAAAGCTCTTCGTCCACTTCCAGAGAAATTCCACGGTTTGACAGACGTTGAAACAATTTACCGTAAACGTTACCTTGACTTGATTTCTAACCGTGAAAGCTTTGAGCGTTTTGTCACTCGTTCAAAAATCATCTCTGAAATTCGTCGTTACCTTGACCAAAAAGGATTCCTTGAAGTGGAAACACCTGTTCTTCACAACGAAGCTGGTGGTGCTGCTGCCCGTCCATTTATCACTCACCACAATGCCCAAAACATTGATATGGTCCTTCGTATCGCGACTGAGCTTCACTTAAAACGCCTTATCGTTGGTGGTATGGAACGTGTCTATGAGATTGGCCGTATCTTCCGTAACGAAGGAATGGACGCTACTCACAACCCTGAGTTCACTTCTATCGAAGTTTACCAAGCTTATGCTGACTTCCAAGATATCATGGACTTGACGGAAGGCATTATCCAACACGCTGCTAAGGCAGTTAAAGGAGATGGTCCAGTTAACTATCAAGGAACTGAAATCAAGATTAACGAACCATTTAAACGTGTTCACATGGTGGATGCTATCAAGGAAATTACTGGTGTAGATTTCTGGCAAGATATGACTTTGGAAGAAGCTAAAGCTATCGCTGCTGAGAAGAAAGTGCCAGTTGAGAAACACTACACTGAAGTTGGTCACATTATCAATGCTTTCTTTGAAGAGTTTGTTGAAGAAACCTTGATCCAACCAACCTTTGTCTATGGACATCCAGTCGCTGTATCTCCACTCGCTAAGAAAAATCCTGAAGACGAACGCTTTACAGACCGTTTCGAGCTTTTCATCATGACTAAGGAGTACGGTAATGCCTTTACTGAGTTGAACGACCCAATCGACCAACTTAGCCGTTTTGAAGCCCAAGCTAAAGCTAAAGAACTTGGTGACGATGAAGCGACAGGCATCGACTACGACTACATTGAGGCTCTTGAATATGGTATGCCTCCAACAGGTGGTTTGGGAATCGGTATCGACCGTCTCTGCATGCTCCTCACTGATACAATCACTATCCGTGACGTATTGCTCTTCCCAACAATGAAATAAGCACTTATCCTCTGGTACTTGCCAGGGGATTTTTCGATGCAAAAAGAGACTGAGGAAAACTCAATCTCTACTTTTCACTTCTTTGGTTGCTACATCATCTCCAAACCATTTTTGGCTGATTTCTTGGAACTTCCCTTCTTGGTGTAGTGCAATAAAGGCTTGGTTTAATGCTTGCAGCAATCTCTTGTCTGCTGGTCTAACTCCGACCGCAAAGGATTCACTTTCAAATCCTGCTGAAAAAACATTGTAATCATTTAATATACCTTCAGACTGGAGGTAATAATTAGCATACACTCGATCAATCAACAAGGCATCAATCCGGTCATTTTTCAAATCAATCAAGGCTTCATTGAAACTTTGGTATTGATTGGCCTTCTGGTCTTTGACACGATTTTTCAATAAATCTGGCTGGGCTTCAAAGTCTAAATAACCAGAGGAACCGGCTTGGGCTCCTAAGGTTTTATCCTTCATATCCTCTACTGAACGAATCTGCTGGCTTTTCTTGGCAACCAGAACTTGCTGATTTTCCATATAAGGAATGCTAAAGGCAACCTTCTCACGACGTTCATCAGTCGCAGAATAGCCATTCCAGATAGCGTCTATGGTTCCATTTTGCAGTTCCGTCTCCTTCATATCCCAGTCGATTGGCTGGAATTGCACTTTGAAGCCTAATTTATCTGAGACAGCTTGTGCCAAATCAATATCAAAGCCTGTATATTGGCCATTCTTTTCTTCAAAACCCATGGGTACAAAGGTATTGTCAAAACCAATAGTAATGGTTCCCTGCTCTTGATACTTATCCCAGTTATCCTGTTTGGGATCACTAGCCTTCTGAGTACAAGCCGTTAAAAAGAGGGTCAAGAGCGAAACCAATACTAAAGCAATTTTCTTATTAGTCATTGGCACCTCCTACTTGGGTTCAACCTTGAGAATCTGATCTGCGATATTTTCCGCAAACTGCAAATCATGGGTAACCACAATCTGTGTCATGCCAAGTTCCCTATTTTGCAAGATTAGTTTTTCCACTTCCAGTCGTAATTCTGGATCTAGGGCAGAAGTCGGTTCATCGTAGCCAATGATTTCTGGGTCAATCATCATAGCACGCGCCAAGGCCACCCTTTGCTTTTGCCCACCAGATAGTGAGAATGGATAGGCGTCTGCGTGCCCTGCAAGTCCTAACTGTTCCAAAAGCCCTCGCGCCTTCTTCTCAGTCTCTTCCTGCTTCATTCCCATGGTTTTTACGGGCGATAAGGTCAAATTGTTTAGAACTGATAAATGAGGGAAAAGTTGAAAATCTTGGAATACAAATCCCAGTAGATTGCGCTTCTCCAGTTCATCCAGTTCCAAAGGTTCTCCATTATAAAAGATTTGCCCTGAATCAATAGTTTCAAGACCTGCAAGCATACGTAAGAGAGTTGTCTTACCTCCACCAGAAGGCCCAACGATAGCCAGGATTTGCTTTTCAGGAATTCTTAGACTGAAATTTGACAAAATTTGCTTTTCACCAAATCTCTTATTAATATTTCGTAATTCTAACATGGTAGCCTCCTATCTATAGTAACTGTACTTCTTCTCAACTTTTTTGGCAAGAATGGTCACAATACCAATCAAAATCAAGTAAATAGCACCTGCCAAGAACATAGGAACAAGACTAGCATCACGGTTGGCAGCTGTTCGACTCGCCAAGATAAGGTCTGAAATTCCTAGAGCATAGACCAGGGAAGTATCCTTGACCAAACTCATAACCTCATTAAAGACACTAGGAAGAACAATCTTGGTCACTTGGGGCAAAATAATATAGCGCACTGTGTCAAAGGGACTAAACTTCAAGACCTTTGCAGCCTCATATTGACCTTTAGGAATGGTATCAATCCCTCCACGGAAGATTTCAGCAAAGTAAGCCGCATAATTCAAAACAAAGGCAATGATAGCCGCAGGAAGACGATCCAAACGGATCCCAATACTTGGGAGCACATAATAGACAAAGATCAATTGCAAGAGCAAGGGTGTGCCACGCATAATCCAGATATAAATGTTAATCAGATGATGGAGGAGCTTCCAATGGACTTGCAAGGCAAAGGCAATCAAAACGCCCAAGGGAATAGAAAAAATCAAGACCAGTGCAAAAACCTGTAACGTCATGCTTGCACCGCTCAATAAACTCGGTAATATCTCAAACAAATAAGACATACTGACACCTCCTAAAAATAATTGCTCCTATTATAGCATAAATAAACGAAATAACCAACTATTTTTGTAAAAAAATTCTATAAATAAAATAAGAGTTTTGCTATAAAAACAAAACTTTATCCTTCTAATGAAACAATCTTAACCTGATTTATATAAAAATTCTCGTCACATTGCCATAAAACTTCAGCCATATTTTTGTACGAAATGGACTTATCATGATCTGCTCTAATAGTAAGATTATAACCACTCTCATTCCTGTCCATGTCAATATTTAGATTATAAAATCCCTTCTGTTCAATGAGAATATTCAAGGTATCAATTGAAGGTTTATTGGTAACAAATCCAGTCATTCTGATATGGTAATGGGTATCGCTTTTCAAAAATTTGGAGCTACTTTTCTGAACAGAGACGACAATCAGACTGCAAAATAAGCCTAGAAAGGCAAATCCTGCCCCAATTGCCATCCCAATCCCTGCAGTTGCCCAAATACCGGCTGCTGTGGTAATCCCACTGATTTTTTTATCCCTCATGAAAATAATACCACCACCAATGAAACTAATTCCACTGACAATTTGAGCCGCAACCCTAGAAGTATCATAATTAGGTGTATCCAAAAAAGCTTCCTTTGATAAAATCATCATTAAAGTTGCAGTTAAGGCAACCAAGATATGAGTCTTTCTCCCAGCCTGCTTGTGCTTAGACTTTCTTTCATAGCCAATGATAAAACCAGAAAAGCAAGACAATAAAATGAGAATGATGTGTCGGACTTCAATCGGTAGAGCTATCGTATCAAGCATTATTTCCCTCCTCTATCACTCATAATTTTATATTATAGTCCTAGTTATAACTTTTTTCAAGAGAATATATCATACTCTTCGAAAATCTCTTCAAACCACGTCAACGTCGCCTTGCCGTAGGTATGGTTACTGACTTCGTCAGTTCTATCCACAACCTCAAAACAGTGTTTTGAGCTGACTTCGTCAGTCTTATCTACAACCTCAAAACAGTGTTTTGAGCAGCCTGTGGCTAGTTTTCTATTTTGCTCTTTGATTTTCATTGACTATTAGTTAAAAATGGTACTTTTTAAAACAAAAAACCGCAGTTATCCTCTGGTAATAACTTGCAGTTTTCTGTTATGTATGAATTCTTATAATCTCTCAAATAGTTCTTGCATTTGAACATCGTCTGGCACCAGTTCTAAGTAAGCTTGTGCATTGACTTTTGCATCTTCAAAGTAGCCCAATTCACGCAAGAGATAGATATAGTGTTCCAGAAATTCTGGATTGTCCTTCAAATCACCTGCCAACTCTTGGTAATGCTCATATGCAGTATCTAAATCGTCCAATTCTTGATAGGAACGAGCAATCATCCACTTGGTCAAAAGATTTTCTGGCTCCTCGCTTTGTAAGTCTAGAATATCCTCATAACGCTCCTGCTCTAGATAAATAGTTGCCAAACGAAGCAAGATTTCTTCTGTATCCTCAGCGTCTTCTTTTGCAGTAAGGAGATAATTTTCTGCTCCGCTAGCATCATGTAATTCATAAGAGAATTGTGAAGCAGCTAGCAAAAGGCGAGTTTCAAAGGGATTTTTCTCTAAGCCTTGCTTAGCAATGCGCAGGGCTTCTTGAACTTGATGTTCCTTATGTAAGGCCTGACTATACCCATACTCATATCCTTCAAAGTCAGGAGAAATAGTATCAAGCTGCTTAAAGTAGAGGACAGCTTTTTGGTATTCTTCTTGATCAAAGTAAAGACTGGCCAACTCAAAAGCTGTTAGGTCATCGTATTCTAACTCCAAGGCTTTTTCTAAAAACTCAGTAGCCGTTTCAAATTTCCCTAACTGGGCATAGGCAAAGCCAATTCGTTGATAGGTAGAAATACCCGTTTGCTCATAAATCGAGCGATTATCTAACTGGGCATAGCCTTGAATAGCCTCTTGGTAATTTTCCAACTCACTATCCAACTCTGCTAATCCCAATATCAAGAGAGGATCTTCTGAGTAAGTCAATGCTTCTAACAATTTCTCACGCGCCACATCTGTTAATCCTTCCAGCTGGTAAAGGTCTGCCTTCAGAGCCAAAGCCGAAACATACAAGTCACTGTCGGGTTGGATTTCCTCTAGATAAGCAAAAGCTTCTTCGATTTGACCATCCTCGCTAGCAATTGCTGCTAGATTAAGATGAACCTCTGGGAAATTCTCTACAATTTTCAGGTAAATTTCCTTGGCCTGAGGATAGAAACCAATTCCTTCTAGATAGGTGGCTAATTCATAAAGAAGGTCACTTGGATCACTTTCTAAAGCTTTAGCGAAATAATGCTCTGCCTTGGTTAAATCTTGCTCTTCCAAAGCCTGTAACATCTGTTGACTATTGTTCACTCTTGACTTCCTCTCCCTCTAGTTCATATAGACCACTGACTACCTTATACCATTCAAAAATCGCCGAAATGACAACCTTAGCAGAGGCATAAACTGGAATACCGAGTAAAACTCCCCAAATACCAAACATGGATCCTGAAGTTAACAAGACAAAAAGTACATTAATGGGATGAATGTTTAATTGACTTCCCAAAATCAATGGAGACACAAAACGGCCTTCAATAGTTTGTTCTACGATAAAGACAATCACTACTTTCAAAAGCATGACTGGACCAGCAATCAAGCCCAATACAAGGGCAGGAAGCATGGCTAAGAAACTACCCAAATAAGGAACCAGATTTAAAATACCAGCAGTAACCCCCAACGTAACTGCATAGCGTAGACCAATAATCTTGAAGAAAATCATAAACATTACCGCTACAATAATAGCTACTGTTACTTGCCCTCTAACATAATTGGACAACTGCTGATTCACATCTGACAAAACTTGTCCAACAGGTTCTTTCAATTTCGTTGGCATGAATTGGGTCAAATAGTTACGCAAGCCTTTTCCATCACGCAAGAGATAAAAGAGCATGAAAGGAACGATAATCAAGGCAACAATCACTTGAGAAGCCCCGCTAATAAAGGCGCTCACCCAGTTGACTGCCTGAGAAGAAACCTTGCTCGCCCAAACTGTAGCCTGACTAGAGAAGTTTGTCAAAACTTGCTCTAACTGGGGTCTGAAATCATCTGGCAAACGCTTGGTTACCAAATCATCAATAACCCTATCTGCATCTTCGAGATAGATTGGTACATTTCTTGCAAATGTTAAAACCTGACGTTGCAGATTTGGAATGGCTACTGCCAAGCCCCAAATGATAAAGAGAGCGATAATCACAAAAACAATACTGATGGCTATAACGCGATTAATCTTATGCTTCTCCATCCAATCAACAATGGGATTCAACAAATAATATAGCAGGCCAGACAGAATGACTGGCAACATCACAACTGCCAAAAAGTCTAAAACAGGTGAAAATAAAAAACTAATCTTGCTTAAAATAAAAAGATTCAGTCCCAATAATAAGGTGACCAAAAATACCGTAATGGCCTTGTTATCCAAAAACCACTTGAAAAACCAAGACAGGCTAAAATGTTTCTCTTTTTGTTCCATAAATAATTCCTTTCTGTCGTCCTTTCATTATACCATTTTTAGACCAAAATAACTCTTTTTTAAAGTGCTTACATGGAGACCTCAATATAAAAAATCCCCTCAAAAGAGGAGATTTGATTAGTCTTGAATATGACGGTCTAAGTTCTTCTGATAATCTGCGTTTGATTTGGCTTTTTCATCAGCAAATTTCTTGCGGAACTCATCCATTTCTTTAGTAGTGACTATCTTATCTTGAATTTTCAGATACTTGTAGCTATTTTCACTGGTCTTATCACCTACCCAGCCACCTGCACCACTGCCAGGAACATTTTTCGTCACTAGCATTTGAGCACCATCAGAGTATACTGGAATAACAAGTGAACTATCTGATAACCAAGCTTGAGCCTTAGCATATTTAGAATAACGTTTTTGAAGGTCCGTTTTCTCACTGTTTGCATCATCAATCAATTCTTTGTATTTATCCAATCCAACTGTTTTAAGAGCTGGATTATCTGTTCCTGGTGCTACACCAAGAGTGCTGAGGAGACTTGGACCTGAAGTTGGATCAAATACATCTAGATAAGTCGAAGGATCCGCAAAGTCTGGACTCCAACCACTGACTGCATTAATATCCCAGTCGGTATTTGTATTGGAAGTAGCTAGAACAGTCATACTTGACAATTCATCATCAGAAACTTGTTGAATATCAACAACTACATTTTCAGAGCCTAATGCTTCCTCAATGGATTGTTTATAAGACTGAACCTGACGAATAAAATCTGGACTTGATGAAGAAATTGGCAAATCTAAATGAATTGGGAATTGTACTCCATCAGCTTGAAGAGTTTTCTTAGCAACTTCAAACTTAGCCTTAGCCTTGTCTACATTATGAAGTGAATCTTGGGCATCATCCAGACTAACATCTTTCCAGACATTATCCAATTTATCCAATTCTGTCTTAGTAACTTGACCAAATGTTTGGTCTCCTACTTGTACAAATGTTGGAGGAGTGAAACTTGTACGCAACTTACGAGGTCCTACTTCATCACCAAATACTTGAGAAATAGCTGCTTTACGATCTGCCGCAAAAGCCAAAGCTTGACGGAAATCTTTGTTTAACAAGGCTTTCTTAGTAGATGATTTCTCTGCATCACTTGTTTTAGCAGTATGATTGTATGACACACGATCAATATTAGTAGACATATAGAATACGCCACCTCTTTGTTGACCGTATACAATATTATCCTTGTATTTTTCTTTTAGACGTTCATAATTGGCAGAGTTTTTAAAGAGAGGCGCTGCTGGATAATGTCCTTCATCAAATCCACGTCCAAGAGAGTCTGCATCTTGACCATCAAAGAAGGATAACTTGATATCATCAATAAAGACATTTTGTTTATCCCAATAATTTTGATTTTTGGTCATTTCGATAGAAGACTTAGATGTAAGCCCCTTGAGGAGATAAGGACCATTGTAGAGAATGCTCGTAACATCAGTTGGTTTACCAAAGTCATCTCCTTTAGAAGCTAAAAAGTCTTCATTAACTGGTGCAAGGATTCCCATTGTTGTTTTTGAATTCCAGAAAGATTCTGGATGATTCAAAGTATAAACAAGAGTATAATCGTCTGTTGCTTTTACACCAACCGTAGAAAAATCCGTTGTTTTCCCATTTACATAGTCATCCAATCCTTTGATTGATCCCTGTACCAAATAGAGAGCCTGTGATTTCTTATCTGCTGCATGCTTCAGACCAGTAACAAAGTCCTGAGCCTTGACTTCACCGTACTCTTCCCCCTCATTGGTGTACCACTTGACACCCTGACGGATTTTATAGGTATAGGTCAAACCATCTTTGGAAACAGTCCAATCTTCTGCAACTGATGGAACTAGATTTCCATATTGGTCATTTTCAAGCAAACCGTCAATAACGTTACCAGTGACCTGTTTTGTACTCTTATTACCAGAAACAGTATAATCTAGAGTCGTAGGATCTGATGAAAATACATAGGCATAAGTAACTGGTTTAGTTGCCTCCTTATTCCCAGTACCAGATGAACACGCTGCTAGGACAGCTGCCGAGAGTACAGCAACTCCTGCTGCTAAGAAAACACGTTTTTTCATAAACAAACTCCTTTGCAATTTGTATAGGATTATTATAGCACTTTTCAAAAGGAAATCAATGAAAACATTCTTAATATTATCATGAAAAAATTGAGTAAAGCTCTTGCCAAGCTTGATTTCTTCATACTAGCATTTTTGTGATATAATAGTCATATCTTTTATATAGAGGTAAAGTTATGAAAGAAACTGTTTATTTTGGAACTTATACACGTCGTATTTCCCAAGGGATTTACAAGGCTGACTTTGATACAGAAACTGGTCAGCTTGCAAATCTTGAACTTTTTGCTCCTGAACCAAGTCCAACCTACCTTGCTTTTGACCAGCACCAACACCTATACACCGTTGGTAGTCAAGACAATAAGGGGGGGATTGCAGCCTATCAAACTGACGGGAACTTATTAAATCATGTCGTTGAAGAAGGAGCTCCCCACTGTTATGTTGCTGTTGATGAAAAGCGTGATTTGGTATATGCTGCCAACTACCATAAAGGACAGGTACTTGTTTATAAACGACAGAAAGATGGTAGTCTTCTACTTAGTGATGTAGATCAACACAGCGGCCAAGGTCCGCATGAGAATCAAGCTTCTCCCCACGTTCACTTTACAGATTTAACACCTGACCACTATCTAGTGACCTGTGATTTGGGTACTGACCAAGTCATCACTTACGATCTTGATCAAGAGGGGAAATTATCTAAACTCTATACCTATCACAGCCAGCCAGGAGCAGGCTCACGCCATATCATTTTCCATAACCACTATAAAATCGCTTATCTGATTTGTGAACTCAATAGCACTATCGAAGTTTTAATTTACGATGGTGTTGGTGAATTTGAACGCATGCAGGTCATTTCAACTTTACCAGACGGTTACGAAGGATTTAATGGAACTGCTGCTATTCGTCTCTCAAAAGACGGTAAATACCTCTACGCTTCTAACCGTGGTCATGATTCTATCGCAGTATATACAATCCTTGCGGACGGTAGCTTAGAGTTATTAGAAATCGTTCCAACACATGGTCAGACTCCACGTGATTTTGATTTGACACCAGACCAAGAATTCATCATTGCTGTCCATCAAGACTCTGACAATGCAACCGTCTTTAAACGCAATCCTGAAACTGGTCGTCTAGCAGAACTTTCCAACGACTTCCATGTTCCAGAAGCAGTCTGCATCAGTTTTGCACCTTAAGAAAACATAAAAAATGAACTTGGAATTTTCAAGTTCATTTTTTTCTTATAGTCTTTTTCCGACATTGATACGATTAATAGCACGTTGCAAAGCGATCTTAGCACGTCGTTCTTGATCAATCAAGTTTTTTTCATGGGCTTCTTCGATTTCACGCTCTGCTCGAAGCTTGGCACGTTCTGCACGGCTAACATCGATATCACGAGCACGTTCTGCAGAATCCGCAACGATTGTAATGATATCATTGGCAATTTCAATAACGCCTCCGTTTACTGCAATCCAGTTCACGTGATCTTCATCATCAATACGTTTTACCTTTACCTCATCAACTGCTAAAACCGCAATCATATTTTCATGTCGTGGCAAGATCCCCATCTCACCATCCAGAGTTCGAACCGATACATAGCTGGCATGGTGATCATAGACGAGACCATCTGGTGTCACGATCTGGACAGTTAACTGAGCCATAGATCACCTCTTAAAATCCCATTTTTTCAGCTTTGGCAATAACGTCTTCGATAGAACCTACACCACGGAAGGCATCTTCTGGCAAGTGGTCATGTTTACCATCAAGGATTTCCTTAAAGCCACGTACAGTTTCAGCAACTGGAACATAAGAGCCTGGTTGACCAGTAAATTGTTCCGCAACGTTGAAGTTTTGTGACAAGAAGAACTGGATACGACGGGCACGAGCAACCAAGGTCTTTTCTTCATCAGAAAGCTCATCCATACCAAGGATAGCAATGATATCTTGCAATTCATGGTAACGTTGAAGGACACGTTTTACTTCGGCAGCAACTGCATAGTGCTCTTCTCCAACGATTTCAGGTGCCAAGGCACGTGAGCTTGAAGCAAGTGGGTCAACGGCTGGGTAAATACCCAATTGTACCAACTTACGTTCCAAGTTTGTAGTAGAATCCAAGTGAGCGAAGGCTGTTGCTGGCGCTGGGTCAGTATAGTCATCCGCTGGTACATAGATAGCCTGGATAGAGGTTACAGAACCCTTCTTAGTCGATGTGATACGCTCTTGCAATTGACCCATTTCCGTAGCAAGTGTTGGTTGGTAACCAACGGCTGATGGCATACGGCCCAAAAGGGCAGATACTTCTGAACCAGCCTGAGTGAAACGGAAGATATTATCGATAAAGAGAAGCACGTCTTGGCCTTCTACATCACGGAAGTATTCAGCGATTGTCAAACCAGTAAGGGCAACACGCATACGTGCTCCTGGTGGCTCATTCATCTGACCAAATACCATGGCTGTTTTCTCGATAACACCTGATTCTTTCATTTCCCAGTAAAGGTCGTTCCCCTCACGAGTACGTTCCCCAACACCGGTAAATACTGAAATACCCCCGTGTTCTTGGGCAATGTTGTGAATCAATTCTTGAATCAAGACAGTTTTACCAACTCCGGCACCACCGAAAAGTCCAACTTTTCCACCTTTAAGGTAAGGGGCAAGAAGGTCGATAACCTTAATCCCTGTTTCAAGGATTTCAGAAGAGGTAGACAACTCATCAAAAGTTGGAGCTTTTTTATGAATTGGCTGACGCTCTGCGTCTTCTGTAAAAGGAGCTTCCAAGTCAATGGTATCTCCCAAAACATTGAAGACACGTCCCAAAGTTTCTTTACCTACTGGTACAGAGATTGGACGACCTGTGTCCAATACTTCCATTCCACGAGTCAAACCATCTGTTGATTCCATGGCGATAGTACGGACCATACCATCTCCCAACTCCAAGGCTACTTCAAGGACGATTTTTGTTTTTCTTTCGTCATTTTTGTAGACGACAAGTGCATTGTTAATCTCAGGAAGTTTTTCCCCTGCTGCAAACAAGACGTCTACAACGGGACCGATAACCTGAGCAATTTTACCTGAACTCATCTCCTTCTCCTATTCTATATAAGATACTGTCGGTTCCTAGCTCAACTAGGTCCTAATACTCTTCGAAAATCTCTTCAAACCACGTCAGCGTCGCCTTACCGTACTCAAGTACAGCTTACGGCTAGCTTTCTAGTTTGCTCTTTGATTTTCATTGAGTATAAGTTCATTTTCATACGAGCTGGACTAGAGCCTATTCTAAGGCACTAGCTCCTGCTACGATTTCTGTAATTTCTTGTGTAATCGCCGCCTGTCTGGCACGGTTATACTGAATTGTCAAATCATTGATGACTTTTTTAGCATTATCTGTCGCTGTTTGCATGGCTGTCATACCAGCAGCATTTTCAGCTGTCTTGGCATCGATAATAGCACCGTAAATCATACTTTCTGCAAATTGAGGCAACAACTGCTCCAAAATTTCTTCTCGGCTGGTTTCCAATTCAAAGGTCAAGCTGTAACTGTCGTCCGCTTCCTTTGGATCCAAGTCAACAATCGGAAGCATTTGCTCCACACGCATTTGACTGGTTAGCGTGTTGACATGGTGGTTATAGCAGACATAGAGTTCATCAAAGAGTTCATTTTGATACATTTCAACAGTTTTTGAAATAATCTTACGAACTTCATCAAAGCTAGGTTGGTCTGCCAAGCCACGTAGTTCATAAAGTGGTTGAATACCGCGAGCTTTAAAGAAATCAGCTCCCATTCCACCGATACAGATCATTTCAAATCCTTTACCGTCTGGATGGTACTCTTCTTTCAACTCCATAACGGCTTTCAGGATAGAAGAATTATAACCTCCAACCAAACCGCGGTCTGAAGTAATGACGATATAGCCTGTCTTCTTAACTGGACGACTAATCAACATTGGATTGGTTGAACCACCAGCTCCATTACCATGAAGGATATCTGTCAAAAGTTTACGAACCTTCTGAGCGTAAACTTGGAAGTTGCGAGCAGCTTCTTCAGAGCGGCCTAGTTTAGCAGCTGATACCATTTGCATGGCATTAGTAATTTGACTCGTATTTTTTGTTGAGGCGATTTTTGTTTTAATATCATTTAGAGATACTGCCATCTGACACCTCTATTCTTATTGGAAGCTGGTTTGATTGAGAAACTCTGTAATCGCAGCATCCAAGACTGCTTCTTCTGGCAAGTCTTTTGTATCACGAATGGTTTCCAAAATCTCTGGATGTTGAGCATCAAAGAAGGCATGGAACTCTTCCTCGAAACGAACAATATCATCTACTGGAACAGTGTCCAAGAAACCATGTGTCAAAGCATAGAGAATGGTTACTTGTTTCTCAACAGGTAATGGTTTGTGAACAGGTTGTTTCAAGACTTCAACTGTACGACGTCCACGGTTCAACTTAGCCTGTGTTGCCGCATCCAAGTCAGAACCGAACTTAGTGAAGGCTTCCAACTCACGGTATGAAGCAAGGTCGATACGAAGTGTACCAGCAACCTTCTTCATAGCTTTGATTTGCGCAGAACCACCTACACGTGATACAGATGAACCCGCATCGATGGCTGGACGAATACCCGCATTGAAGAGACCATCGCCAAGGAAGATTTGTCCATCAGTGATAGAAATCACGTTGGTTGCGATATAGGCAGAGATATCACCTGCTTGTGTCTCGATAAATGGTAGGGCTGTAATTGAACCACCACCAAGTTCATCAGAAACTTTAGCTGAACGCTCAAGCAAACGGCTGTGAAGATAGAAAACATCCCCTGGAAAGGCTTCACGACCTGGAGGACGACGAAGCAAGAGTGACAGTTCACGATAAGCTACCGCTTGTTTTGATAAATCATCATAAACAATCAAAACATGCTTCCCTTGGTACATAAATTCTTCCGCCATAGCAACCCCAGCATAAGGAGCTAGGAAGAGCAATGGAGATGGTTGTGAAGCAGAAGCTGTCACAACGATTGTGTAGTCCAAGGCACCGTACTGACGAAGTGTTTCTACTTGCGTACGAACGGTTGATTCTTTCTGTCCAATCGCGACATAGATACAGATCATATCTTGACCTTTTTGGTTCAAGATTGTGTCAATCGCAATAGTTGTTTTCCCTGTCTGACGGTCACCGATAATCAACTCACGTTGACCACGACCAATCGGTACAAGGGCGTCAATAGCTTTCAAACCAGTTTGCAATGGTTCTGATACAGACTTACGTTGCATAACACCAGGAGCTGGCGCTTCAACTGGACGAGTCTTATCAGTGTGGATTTCCCCAAGACCGTCAACTGGACGACCAAGTGGATCCACAACACGACCAATCAGACTTTCACCTACAGGGACTTCCATGATTTTACCTGTACGTCGGATTGTATCGCCTTCACGGATATCTGTAAAGTCACCAAGGATGATAATACCAACGTCTGTTGACTCCAAGTTTTGAGCCATACCATAAGAGCCGTTTTCAAAAATCAACAACTCTCCACTCATGGCATTTTCAAGGCCGTGAGCACGCGCGATACCATCCCCGATATAGGTTACAACACCTGTTTCAGTCACATCAAAATTGGGTTTGAAATTTTCAATTTGTTGCTTAATTAAAGCGCTGATTTCTTGTGCGTTAATTGCCAAAAGAACACCACTTTCTATTTCAAATTTTCTTTAACAACTTTAAGTTGTTGTTTAATACTCACATCAATTGTCTTGTGATTGGCAAAAATGACAAAACCACCAATGAGACTTTCGTCGATTTGTTCTTTTACACTCCGCACTTTTAGAGACATTTTTTTCTCAATCAAAGGGAGCAAGCGACTCTTTTGTTCATCAGTTAAAGGATGAGCTGACGTAATTGTCACTTCAAATCGATTTGTTTCTTTTTCAAGTCGGTTCAAACAATCTACAAGCACATCATAAAAAAGATTTGCTCTGTGGTTGTATGCCAGAACCTGGATCAAGTTTTGCAATAAAGGTGACACTGAGTCTTGGAAGAACTCAATCGTTTTTTCCTTGTCAGACTCGTCTACTGCCACTTTTTTTAAAAAAGAAGGTAAACCTGTTTCTTCAGCAACTTGCTTGATTTGAGTCAAGTCTGAAAAGATACGGTCTTCTTCTCCTTTTTCAAGTACCAATTGGACAAAAGGCATGCTGTATTTTTCAATTACCTTTACTGTTTTCTTGTCCATTAAGCTTCTCCTAGCTGATCGATATACTGATCAATGAGTTCTTTATGGGCATGACCGTCAAGGTTTTGTGAGATGATTTTACCAGCCAAGCTGATTGTCAAATCTGCTACCTCACCCTTAACGCTTTGTAAAGCTTCAGCTTTGTTTTGAGCAATTTCTTGGTTTGCTTTTTCTTTTAAGCGTCCTGCTTCTAGTTTAGCATCTGCTAAAATACTAGCCTTACTTTTCTCAGCTGTTTCTTTCGCATTCTCAATGATTGTCTTAGCTTCTTTACGGCTACCAGCCAATTCATCTTCGCGTTTTTGAGCTAATACTTCTGCTTTTTGACGTGCTTCTTCAGCTCTGTCAATATCCGAAGCAATTTTTTCAGCTCTTTCTTCGAAAATGCTTGTAATATTAGACCATGCAAATTTTTTAATCAAGACTAGCAAAAGGATAAAAGAGCCAGCGATTAAAATAAAATTACCAATTAATTCACCTACTGTTACGTGCATCAGTTACTCCTTTCTACTCTTCATCATTAATTTTATTTCCTAGGTACATAGAGGATAATAGTGTAAAGACATAGGCCTGTACACAAGAAATGAACACGGAAAATGCAGTCCAAACTAAGTTTGTCCCAAATGCGATTGGATACCAAAAAATAGCCTGATGTGAAAGTAAAAGAAGCAAGCTTGTCATTACTTCACCTGCAAAGATATTCCCAAAAATCCGCAAAGCAAGAGAAAGGAAATTCGTGACTTCTTCAAGTAGATTCATCGGTGTCATAAATGCAGGAGTTACAAAACCTTTGAGGTATTGTTTAATCCCACGACGACGAATCCCCTCAATGTGCGCCATCACAATAATACAGAAAGACAAGACAAGGTCAAATGAAAGATTTGCAGTTGGCGATGTCCAAAGGTTTGTCCCATCTGTTGTTTGAAGTTTAGCCATCAAACCAAGATTATTGGCGATGACCATAAAAAGAAATAAGCATAAGTAAAAGAGTGAGTAATCTTTCATGTAGTGGGAACCAAGGTTAGGTTCTGTAAATCCAATTACAAAATCATAGAGATACTCTAGTACATTTTGTTTACCTTTGGGTTTCAATGTCATATTACGACTTGCCCAATAGATAAATGCAAAAATCAGAAACACAGACAGCAAAGTCAAGGCTGTCAAAGTTAAATCAAAGGTAACAGGACCAATATTGATGGTTGGATTGATACTTTCTTCCATCTAACATTCTCCCTTCTCCAATTTATATTTCGTTATTTAATAATAAATGAGAAGACAAGAGTTACGAAGAAAGTTCCTTCAATAAAGGCAACCCCTAAAAACATCAAGCTACGAAACTCAGCGATAATATCTGGTTGGCGAGCTACTGATTTCAACAAACCATTCATCAACATACCCTCACCAAGAGATACACCCATACAGGCAAGACATAGACCGAAAAATGTTAAATTCATGACGAATTCTCCTTTTAATTAAAATTTACTTACTTAGTTTAGTCCTAAAAATTGGATTTGTCAACTTTTTACTAACATTGAAAGCGTTTAATGAAAATTATTTACAATTTTACTATTTTTGAGCTTATTATATAGAAAACTTTGGAAAAAACTTGTAATAACTCCGACCATTATCTAGTTCTTTCTGAAAAATAATGAAAAAATCCGAGATGAAATCTCGGATGGAAATTAATATATTTTCTTTAACCTAATGTTATTTTAGTAAGTAGGATTAAAGGGAAAGCAACTAGAAATCTTTCATCTCCTGTATGCTTATTAAGCACGAACTGTGACGCTGGTTCCATCTTCCTTATAGAGATTGATGAGGCCTTCTTTGAGAGCTCGAACCATGTCTCCAGCTTGAACAGGTTGTGGAACCTTGATAGTCAAAAGTTCCATTGGATTAGGAGCACGGTCAATTTTATTGCCTTTGGCATCATGTAAATCTTCGATATACGTTTCAAAATGACGGAAACCTGGTCCATAAAACTCAACTTGATCGCCTTCGTTAATCACGTTCCGTTGACGAATAGTTGCTGTTTGCGTCGCATCATCATAAGAAACCACTTCAGCAACAAACTTGTACTCAGGAATTTTACGACGAGCACCAAACAACTGCTCATTTTCAGATGGTGTACCGTAGTAGAAACCTGTGGCCAATTCACGTTGGGCAACCTTCCACATCTCATCAATCAAGTCTTGCTTGATAGCTTCAAACTTCTCTGGACTCTCTAGATAAGCATCAACAGCCGCCTTGTAGCAGTTGGTTACTGTTGATACGTAGTGAATAGACTTCATACGTCCTTCGATCTTCAGACTGTCCACTCCATTTTCAATCATATCTGGAATATGGTCAATCATAGACATATCAACGGCTGACATTGAGAATTCTTCAGGAATTTCTCCTTTGAGGCTCTTACGTTCTTTACCGAATGGCATGTCGTAAAGATCGTATTTCCAACGACAAGATTGTGAACATCCACCACGGTTGGCATCACGCATACTCATGTGGTTTGAAAGCGTACAGCGACCAGAGTAAGAAATGCACATGGCTCCATGGACAAAGGCTTCAATCTCAACATCTGTACGTTTGCGAATTTCTGCCAATTCTTCCATCGAAACCTCACGCGCCAAAACGACACGAGTTAAGCCTAATTCTTTCCAGAACTCAAGAGTTTCATAGTTAGTGGCACTGGCTTGAGTAGAGAGGTGAATTTCAAGACCTGGTGCTTCTGTAGCTGCAATCATAATCAAGGCTGGGTCAGACACGATAACCGCGGCAATCCCGATATCACGTAGCTTACGGAACCACTCACCAGCTCCCTTTTCATTTCCTTCGTGCATAACCATGTTGGCAGCTACATAGACCTTAGCCCCGTACTTGGCAGCAAACTGGACTCCTTCTTCCATTTGTTCAAAGGTAAAGTTACCTGCACGGCTACGAAGGCCATAGGCCTGACCACCGATAAAGACAGCATCTGCCCCATACTGAACAGCTACTTTTAGCTTCTCTAAAGTCCCTGCCGGTGATAAAACCTCAGGACGTTTTAATGTTTTTGTCATGATTTCTCCTATTTGCAATATAAAAGTTTGACGTTTTTCCTTCTCATTTTATAGTAAATAAGCGATAAAATCAAGCCTAGACAGATTGTTTTGACAATTCTAATATTTTAAGCTTTGTATAATAATTGTTAAATTATCGGATATAAACCAATTTTAACAAGTAGCCAAAAAGTCTAGAAAAGTAAAAACCAGCATCCAAAGATACTGGCTCATTAAACTACATAAATTAGTCCTTAGATGACTACTCCCACTCAACTGTTGCAGGTGGTTTGCTTGTAATATCATAGACGATACGGTTAACATGATCCACTTCATTTACGATACGTACTGAGATTTTTTGAAGTACTTCCCATGGAATTTTGGCAAAGTCAGCAGTCATACCATCGATAGAGGTAATAGCACGGATTGCAATAGTGTAGTCGTACGTACGACCGTCCCCCATAACACCGACTGAACGAACGCCTGTGTTAACTGTGAAGTATTGCCAGATATCACGGTCAAGGCCAGCTTTGGCAATTTCTTCACGGAGGATAGCGTCTGATTCACGAACGGTTTCTAGTTTCTCTTCAGTGATTTCACCCATGACACGGATCGCAAGTCCTGGTCCTGGGAATGGTTGGCGCCATACGATATGGTCTGGCATACCAAGCTCTGTACCGAGAGCACGAACTTCGTCTTTATAAAGAGTGTTGAGTGGTCAAAAAGCAGACTATCCCAATCCCATAGCCATACCTGTGAATGGTGGTTGGCGATATAACTATGGAAATCAGTTTTATGTTCAGTTGGTTTCACAATACCTAACCGACACTTCCCCAACAGAATTTGATGATGAAACCGTGCAAGTCATTATGGACGAAGCCTTGAAATACGAAGGGTTTCCCTATGTCTTTGGAGGGGCGTCGCCTACCACCTCTTTTGATTGTAGTGGCTTAATACAATGGGTGTATGACAAAGCTGGCATTTCTCTCCCTCGTGTCGCCCAAGATCAGTATGACGCTACGCAAGAAATCTCTATGGAAGAAGCCCAAGCAGGCGACCTTATCTTCTTTCATTCAACCTATAATGCAGGCACATATGTGACTCATGTGGCGATATATTTAGAGGGAAATCGCTTTTATCATGCAGGCGACCCAATCGGTTATGGCGACTTAAGCAGTCGTTATTGGCAAGACCATCTGATTGGGGCTAGACGTGTTATTCATAACTAAGAAAGGAATGAATCAAATGATTATAAAAATCGAGCGAAAAGAAAAGAAGGAGAAACCAAAGAAATCTAAAAAACCGAGCAAGCAAAGAAAAGTTCCGATGATTAAAGTTGGCACGCATAAGAAATTAACCTTTGTTTTATGGGTTTTATTGATTGGTAGTGTCGGATTTGGAATCTATAAAAATTTTACTGCCATTGACACTCATACTGTCCGTGAAACAGAAATCATTAAACAGCAGATTGTCGATACCAACCAAGTAGAAAGTTTTGTGAAATCCTTTGCGAAAGACTACTTTTCGTGGCAACAATCCCAAGAAGCCATTGATAAACGAAATGAAAAATTGACCCATTATTTGACGGAAGAATTGCAGGTATTAAATGAAGAAATGATTCGTAAGGATATTCCTACTAGTTCTAGTGTGAACGATATACAGGTGTGGCAGGTTTCTCAAGTGAATGAGAACACCTTTGAGGTACTGTTTTCTGTTGAACAAGTTATTACCGAAGACAAAGACAAGGAAACTATATCGTCTAGCTTTCATGTGGTTGTCCATATAGATGAATCAGATAATATGGTTATTATCAAAAATCCGACAATGAGTAAGAAACCTCAAAAATCGGACTACCAACCCAAACAGCTAGAAAGTGACCATACAGTAGATACAGAAACGATGGACGAAATCACTAGCTTTTTAGAAACGTTCTTCCAGCTCTATCCTACCGCCACAGAAAAAGAATTGACTTACTATGTAAGTAATCATGTGTTACCTATGATTAACAAGGAATATGTTTTCGAGGAATTGGTGAATCCTATCTTTACCAGAAAAGATAACCAAGTAATCGTGAATGTCGCTGTGAAATATTTAGATCAAGAAACAAAGGCAACCCAAATCTCGCAATTTGAGTTGATATTAGAAAAACAAGATAATTGGAAGATTGTAAAATAACAAATATTGGTACATGATTACAGATACTTTGTAATCATGTACTCTTTTTGATAAAAAATTGGAGATTCCTTGACAAATATGCTCTTACGTGCTATTATTTAAGTATCTATTTAAAAGGAGTTAATAAATATGCGGCAAGGTATTCTTAAATAAACTGTCAATTTGATAGTGGGAACAAATAATTGGATGTCCTTTTTTAGGAGGGCTTAGTTTTTTGTACCCAGTTTAAGAATACCTTTATCATGTGATTCTAAAGTATCCGGAGAATATCTGTATGCTTTGTATGCCTATGGTTATGCATAAAAATCCCAGTGATAAGAGTATTTATCACTGGGATTTTTATGCCCTTTTGGGTTTTTGAATGGAGGAAAATCACATGAAAATTATTAATATTGGAGTTTTAGCTCATGTTGATGCAGGAAAAACTACCTTAACAGAAAGCTTATTATATAACAGTGGAGCGATTACAGAATTAGGAAGCGTGGACAAAGGTACAACGAGGACGGATAATACGCTTTTAGAACGTCAGAGAGGAATTACAATTCAGACAGGAATAACCTCTTTTCAGTGGGAAAATACGAAGGTGAACATCATAGACACGCCAGGACATATGGATTTCTTAGCAGAAGTATATCGTTCATTATCAGTTTTAGATGGGGCAATTCTACTGATTTCTGCAAAAGATGGCGTACAAGCACAAACTCGTATATTATTTCATGCACTTAGGAAAATGGGGATTCCCACAATCTTTTTTATCAATAAGATTGACCAAAATGGAATTGATTTATCAACGGTTTATCAGGATATTAAAGAGAAACTTTCTGCCGAAATTGTAATCAAACAGAAGGTAGAACTGTATCCTAATATGTGTGTGACGAACTTTACCGAATCTGAACAATGGGATACGGTAATAGAGGGAAACGATGACCTTTTAGAGAAATATATGTCCGGTAAATCATTAGAAGCATTGGAACTCGAACAAGAGGAAAGCATAAGATTTCAGAATTGTTCTCTGTTCCCTGTTTATCACGGAAGTGCAAAAAACAATATAGGGATTGATAACCTTATAGAAGTGATTACGAATAAATTTTATTCATCAACACATCGAGGTCAGTCTGAACTTTGCGGAAAAGTTTTCAAAATTGAGTATTCGGAAAAAAGACAGCGTCTTGCATATATACGTCTTTATAGTGGCGTACTGCATTTGCGAGATTCGGTTAGAATATCGGAAAAGGAAAAAATAAAAATTACAGAAATGTATACTTCAATAAATGGTGAATTATGTAAAATCGATAAGGCTTATTCCGGGGAAATTGTTATTTTGCAGAATGAGTTTTTGAAGTTAAATAGTGTTCTTGGAGATACAAAGCTATTGCCACAGAGAGAGAGAATTGAAAATCCCCTCCCTCTGCTGCAAACGACTGTTGAACCGAGCAAACCTCAACAAAGGGAAATGTTACTTGATGCACTTTTAGAAATCTCCGACAGTGACCCGCTTCTGCGATATTATGTGGATTCTGCGACACATGAAATCATACTTTCTTTCTTAGGGAAAGTACAAATGGAAGTGACTTGTGCTCTGCTGCAAGAAAAGTATCATGTGGAGATAGAAATAAAAGAGCCTACAGTCATTTATATGGAAAGACCGTTAAAAAAAGCAGAGTATACCATTCACATCGAAGTTCCACCGAATCCTTTCTGGGCTTCCATTGGTCTATCTGTAGCACAGCTTCCATTAGGGAGCGGAGTACAGTATGAGAGCTCGGTTTCTCTTGGATACTTAAATCAATCGTTTCAAAATGCAGTTATGGAGGGGATACGCTATGGCTGTGAACAAGGATTGTATGGTTGGAATGTGACGGACTGTAAAATCTGTTTTAAGTATGGCTTATACTATAGCCCTGTTAGTACCCCAGCAGATTTTCGGATGCTTGCTCCTATTGTATTGGAACAAGTCTTAAAAAAAGCTGGAACAGAATTGTTAGAGCCATATCTTAGTTTTAAAATTTATGCGCCACAGGAATATCTTTCACGAGCATACAACGATGCTCCTAAATATTGTGCGAACATCGTAGACACTCAATTGAAAAATAATGAGGTCATTCTTAGTGGAGAAATCCCTGCTCGGTGTATTCAAGAATATCGTAGTGATTTAACTTTCTTTACAAATGGACGTAGTGTTTGTTTAACAGAGTTAAAAGGGTACCATGTTACTACCGGTGAACCTGTTTGCCAGCCCCGTCGTCTAAATAGTCGGATAGATAAAGTAAGATATATGTTCAATAAAATAACTTAGTGCGTTTTATGTTGTTATATAAATATGGTTTCTTATTAAATAAGATGAAATATTCTTTAATATAGATTTGAATTAAAGTGGAAAGGAGGAGATTGTTATTATAAACTACAAGTGGATATTGTGTCCTATTTGTGGAAATAAAACAAGACTACGAATACGAGTGGATACTATACTTAAAAATTTCCCTTTATACTGCCCCAAATGTAAGAACGAAACTTTAATTAATGTTCAAAAAATGAATATAATAACAATCAAAGAGCCAGACGCCAAGACGCAGAGCCGATAATTTGAGAAATGAAACTCTCATCTTATCGGCTCTTTTTGTTTATCTGAATTTTACTGACTAGCCTTCAATATTTCTTGCTTCATTGATACCTTTTGCTAGTGCTTCCATTAAGGATAGTTCTTTGTCTGTAAAGCTATCCATGTATTTTTCTACCTGTAACCTTCGAGTGCTTTTAATCAAATTATCTGTAGGTAAGAAAAATTCATCAATAGATACATGGAGTAATGATACAAGATCATACAGCACTTGTGTACTTGGGTGTTGTCCTTTGTTTTCTATATTTGTTAAATAACGTGGGTCAATTTCAATCATTGTTCCCACTTGTTCACGAGTGAGACCCCGTTTCATTCGAGCCTCTTTAATCGCTAAACCAACGGCTCTAAAATCGTATTTATCTTCTTTTTTACGCATACTAAATCACCTCTATACATTTTACTGTTCCTATATAACCATAAACAGGTATAGAAAAACATGTTATATAGTTTATGAGTTCCTATAGAACACTGTGGAATTTATTAATGCGATGAATCCAATTTCAAATAGAAAGGTCGCTGATTTTATTTACCTATACAACTTTATAAAATTTAGTCATACTCCTAGAAAGTAGATAAAATTGGCGACTTAATGGAGGGAAAAGTCGCCATGAGAAAGATAATCTGTCATCTAGTTCTCTTAATTAAGTTCTTATCAAAAAAACTTATCCACCTGTACTGGATAGATATGACCATCAATGTGGTTTTGCAGATTACATAGATAGAAAAATCAAAGCATATGAACAGAGAAAACAATCTGTTTATGTGCTTTTTTGGTCACTTAATAAATATCTTTTAGGATTTCTCTTCATTTATGCAACAAATCCCCCTTTCGTGTCGGGGCTTAGTATGAAGGGAGATAAAGAAGCACATGCCACTCCCTTTCACGACAGAAAGGGGGTGAAAAGCATGAAACCATCTTCTTTTCAAGAAACCATAGAAAATCAGTTTGACTATATCTGCAAACAAGTTATTGAAGATGAACGAAAAGATTACTTCAAACATCTAGACAGACTATCAGCAAAAGAAGTCTCGTTTTCTGATATAGATAACTACCTTGTCAACTCTTTTTCTACTGTTGATACGTACGTCACTGATTTCCAACTATTTAAATTATTTGGATTAAGAATCAATGTTGAAAGTGATTTATTAAGTGAAGCCCTGCGTCATCTTTCAGAGAAAAAACGGAACATTATTTTACTTCATTACTTTATGGATATGAGTGATGTGGAGATTGCGGAGTTACTAAATTTGAATCGTTCGACTGTTTATCGTCATCGAATAAGTGGACTAGCCATGATTAAAGAATTCATGAAGGAGTGTAAAGAATGAAAACAGCCTATCCAAGGGTTCCCTTCCCCCTCATTGTAAAGGCGACAGATGGCGACGTGGAAGCAATTAATCAGATTGTTAAACATTATCGAGGGTATACCTCAAAACGTTCATTACGTCGCATGACAGACGAATATGGAAATTCTCATATGGTTATTGATGAAACCCTACGTGGCAGAATGGAAACGAAACTCATCTCTAAGATTTTATCGTTCGAAATTAAATAGTCCCATTTTTTCGTGGAAGCGTGTCGAATCGTATCCACGCTTCCCAATTTGGGAGGTTTGTTATTCCATCAAAGCATATTGTGTGTTCAGTAGGTTTTGATAGGCTAACAAGCCAAACGTTCTTTGACAACCAAATAAAGGCAATCGAATACGTTTCGGTAAGAAAAGAGCTGATGAACTAACACGCCATGACCTACAAAATTAGTGAGCGATTCATGTTAGTAATTCGAAAGTAATCTTTAGCAGGATTGCTGCCATGACTTTCTTATCGTGATAATGATACTCCCGTATAGCCATAGTCCGAGCGTTAGAAGCGTCACAGGCAATGGGTACGGCTACATGAGAACCATGCAGAAGTGAAATTCCTGTGAGCTTTGCTAGAGCTGTTCGATTGCTAAGATATTCTTCTCTTGTCAGTGTATTATTATAAAACTATTTGATATAATTATAGGTGAATATTGGAGTTTTCCTAGCCTATAATTGGGAAAGGAGTAATAATGATAACGGTCACAAAAAAGGATTTAGTTGAGCTAGGATATGGAACTTCTTTTTCAGCAGACATCATAAAAAAAGCAAAAGAATTGATGATTACAAAAGGGCATATCTACTATCAATCTCGAAAGCTAGATAGAGTCCCTCGTGAAGCTGTTGAAGAAATTCTAGGAATTCGGTTTTCAAATGAAAACAGGTCTGAGTAGTTTTTGCACAGTAAGGAGTAAAAACTATGGTTAAAGACCCAATAAAAAAAGCAAAGAATGGAACCTATTATTTTCGTGCAAATCTAGGTTATGATTCTAAAGGGAAAAAAATTCAAAAATATCGTAGTGGATTCACTACTAAAAAAGAAGCAAGAGAAGAATATTCGAAACTGCTATTGATGAAACCAGAAGAATTAAGTGAGAATAAGGATAAAATGACGTTTAAACATTATATCTTTGAAATTTTCCTTCCATGGTATAAGACACAGGTAAAGCTCAGAACATATGAAAATCGCTTACCAACTATTAAGAAGCATTTCTCTTATTTTGATAAAATGGCTGTTTCCGATATTGAGCCTATTGATGTGCAAAATTGGCAACTAAAATTATCAAAGAAGTGTAAGTCTTCTTATGTAAGAGCTGTTCAAGGACTATTTTCAGTTGCTATGGATCGAGCAATTGTCCTTGGGATAACCACCACAAATCCATCTAAGATTATTGGCAATGTGAAAAAGCAAAAGTCTAAAATTGAATTTTGGACAAAAGAAGAATTTGAAAAAGTAATCTCTCTAATTTACAAAGAAGATTACTATCAACACTTTTTATTTATCTCTCTGTGGTTTTTATTTATGACTGGAATGCGAATT
Organism: bacterium; assembly: GCA_905221125.1. Taxonomy (GTDB): domain Bacteria; phylum Bacillota; class Bacilli; order Lactobacillales; family Streptococcaceae; genus Streptococcus. Next base: position 76,025 of record CAJNBY010000003.1, read on the forward strand.
GGTGAAGCTACTGCCATTCAATGGGAAGATATTGATTTTGACTCAGGAGTACTAACCATCAACAAAACACTCTATTACAAGAATCAATCGAATTATAGATTTGTTGAACCAAAAACAAAGGCGAGCGTTCGTCATATTGTATTAGATAAATGCACATTAACTTATTTATCCGAATGGAAGGAAGTACAACAAAATCTAATTCAGACAGACTTTGTAATGAGCTATAACGGTATTCCTACCCAAAAACATACACTATCATATGCTATTGAACGCTATGCTAAGCTGGCTGGTATCCATCGAATCAGAATCCATGGGTTACGGCATTCTCATGCTTCCTTGTTAATCAGTATGGGAGAAAATCCACTTATCATTAAAGATCGTCTAGGACACGAAGATATTGAGACGACTTTAGGAACGTATGGACATCTTTATCCTAACAGTAATTTCGAGGTAGCTAACAAATTAAATGGAGCCATTTCCTTTAAAGAAGCAAAACAAAATTATGATACTTCACCAAAGAATCAATTTACTGTAGACTACTTGCGAAACAAAGAAATGAAAAAAGTGCAATAAAAGTGCAGTAAAAAGATAAGAAGAGCCAGAAACCCTTGGTATAAGAGGATTTCTAGCTCTCCTACAACTACTCCCACTCAACTGTTGCAGGTGGTTTACTTGTAATATCATAGACGATGCGGTTAACATGATCCACTTCGTTTACGATACGTACAGAAATCTTTTGAAGGACATCCCAAGGAATTTTGGCAAAATCAGCAGTCATACCATCAATAGAGGTGATCGCACGGATTGCAATCGTGTAGTCATACGTACGACCGTCACCCATAACCCCAACTGAACGAACACCTGTATTAACTGTGAAGTATTGCCAGATATCGCGGTCAAGACCAGCTTTAGCGATTTCTTCACGAAGGATAGCATCTGACTCACGAACTGTTTCTAGTTTCTCTTCAGTGATTTCACCCATGACACGGATCGCAAGTCCTGGTCCTGGGAATGGTTGGCGCCATACGATGTGGTCTGGCATACCAAGCTCTGTACCTAGGGCACGAACTTCATCCTTGTAAAGAGTATTGAGTGGTTCGATCAATTCAAACTGCATGTCTTCTGGAAGACCACCCACGTTGTGGTGTGACTTGATAGTTTGAGCTGTATCTGTACCAGACTCGATAACGTCTGTGTATAAGGTACCTTGAGCAAGGAATTTCACATCTTTGAGCTTGCTTGCTTCGTCATCGAAGACATAGACAAACTCGTTACCGATGATTTTACGTTTTTGTTCTGGGTCAGAAACGCCAGCAAGTTTATCAAGGAAACGTTTAGCAGCGTCTGCTTTGACGATATTCAAACCAAACTTACCACCAAGCATGTCCATAACTTGGTCCGCTTCTCCTTTACGAAGAAGACCGTGATCCACGAAGATACAGATCAATTGATCGCCAATCGCTTTTTGGAGAAGAACTCCAACAACTGAAGAGTCAACACCACCTGATAGACCAAGAAGGACACGTTTATCACCGACAGTCTCACGGATTTTTTGGATCTGCATGTCGATGAAGTTATCCATTGTCCAGTCGCCTTTAGCCTTACAGATGTTAAGGGCAAAGTTACGAAGGATATCATTCCCGTATACAGAATGACGAACTTCTGGGTGGAATTGGATACCGTAAATGTGTTTATCAGGGTTTTCAATGGCTGCGTATGGACAGTCAGCTGATGTACCTGTACGAACAAAGTCAGCAGGAATCTCGGTAACTGCATCGCCGTGGCTCATCAATACAGTTTGTTCATCAGGTGTTGATTCAAAAAGAGCTGATGGTGTGTGAGTTAGGGTTGATTGACCGTATTCACGATTTCCAGCGTCACCTGCAGGGACAACTTTTCCTCCAAGTTTATGGGTCAATAACTGCATACCGTAACAAATTCCCAAAATTGGAATTCCAAGTTCGAATATTTCTGGGTCAATATCGAATGAACCATCTTCGTATACAGAATTTGGACCACCTGAAAGGATGATTCCTACAGGATTGATTTCACGAACTTCAGCAGCTGAAATTTTATGGCTTTTTAGTTCTGAAAAAACACCAATCTCACGGATACGGCGTGAAATCAGCTGGTTGTACTGGCTACCATAGTCCAATACGATGATTTTTTCTACATCTTGCAAATCAGTTGATATGTTGCTCATCTTTTTCCTTTCTCAAAAGAAATATCTTTTTCCAATATTCTATCACAAATAAGGGCGAATTACCAACTAATACTCAATGAAAATCAAAGAGCAAACTAGGAAGCTAGCCGTAGGTTGCTCAAAGCACTGCTTTGAGGTTGCAGATAGAGCTGACGTGGTTTGAATTTGATTTTCGAAGAGTATAAACAAGGCGAAGATTGACTTTTTCTAGTTTATTGAGGTACAATAGAGAAAAGATAGAAATGAAGTGAAAAATATGCTACCTGCTTATATGAAAATCCATGATCAGATTAAAAAGGATATTGACGAACATCGTTGGGCCATTGGTGAGAGACTTCCTAGTGAACGAGACTTAGCAGAGCAGTTTGCGGTCAGTCGCATGACCCTCCGCCAAGCCGTATCTCTATTAGTCGAAGAAGGCGTTTTAGAGCGTCGTGTAGGAAGCGGCACCTTTGTTTCCAGTACACGTGTACAAGAAAAGATGCGAGGGACAACTAGTTTTACTGAAATTGTTAAGTCTCAAGGTAAAGTTCCCTCTAGCCAGCTCATTTCCTACAGAAAAACCATTCCTAATGAGCAGGAAGTTGCCAAGCTAGGAATTTCTCCAACGGAGAATATTATCCGAATGGAGCGGGTTCGCTATGCTGACCAAGTTCCTCTGGTTTATGAGGTTGCTTCTATTCCTGAAAAATTCATTAAGGACTTTAAAAAAGAAGAAATCACCAGTCATTTTTTCCAAACCCTACAAAAACATGGCTACCGCATCGGTAAATCACAGCAGACTATTTATGCTCGTCTCGCTAAGGAAAAAATTGCCCACTATTTAGAAGTTGAAAAAGGACATGCTATTCTTGGTTTGACTCAGGTTTCTTACCTAGAAGATGGGACAGCTTTTGAATACGTAAAAAGTCAATATGTAGGCGAACGTTTTGAATTTTATCTTGAAAACAATTAATACTCTTCGAAAATCTCTTCAAACCGCGTCAGCTCTATCTGCAACCTCAAAGCAGTGCTTTGAGCAACCTACGGCTAGCTTCCTAGTTTGCTCTTTGATTTTCATTGAGTATAAAATACTACATAAAACCTCTCTGTCACAGACAAAGAGGCTTTTTTATTTTTCTAACAATAAATCTTTCAAAGAAATCAGGGTTACAGCGACTAATATCATTGCCATACCAAGAAAATCAATGGGATAAAATTGTTCATTCATGATTAGGAAGGCAAAGAAAACCGCTGAAATTGGCTCAATTGAAGCTAGTAAACTTGACTTGACCGGTCCAATCAGACTGGCTCCTTTTAGGAAAGCTGTATAGGCAAAGACAGTCCCAATAAGGATAATACCCGCAAAAGCAAGAAGAAAATCAAGACTGGTTGGGATATCAGTCTGCAGAACTCCTGTAAAAGGAAGGGCGACCAAACCTGCTATGACCATTCCCACACCTATGACCAAGCTACTCCCCCACTTCTTAATCAAGGCTATAGGTAAAATAATATAAAGGGCGTAAGTCCATGCAGAAAAGAGACCCCAAAATAGGCCAGAAGGTGTAATGGATAACTGGTCCAACTGACCATGAGTTGCAATGAGGAATGTTCCTCCAATGGCTAATATGATAGAAATAATCTCTGCCAGGGTCGGTGCCACCTTATCCTTGATACAGCTATAAATCAAAATCCCAACAGGACAAACATACTGAAGCACCGTCGCGGTTCCTGCATTGGTTTCCTGAATAGCAGTTAGATAGGCAAATTGATTGAGGAAGAGGCCAATCAGTGCAAAAATGAGAAGTGACAGCAAACTTTTTCTATCCTTTAAAAAGGCCAGCATTTTATCCTTTGCAGTAGCATAAGCCAAGACCATGAGAATCCCACCAGCGATTAAAAGGCGCAAGTTGGTCAAGACCAGAGCTGAAATTCCGTGCGCCATCAGGTATTGGCCACTCGTTCCTGACAAGCCCCAAGCAATCCCAGCCACAACTGTTAATAAAGTCCCTTTTAAAATGTTTGACATGTCTCTCCTTACTCTTCTTTGCGAATCAAGTCCATCACTTGATTGCGGTCTAAAATCCATTGGGCCCGCTCATCCTTTTCATAGGTACGATTCGATAGGAAAATGACCGCTTCTTTCTTCTGACGATTCCACATGATAAAGATACCTGTATAGCCCGTATGGTCTAGCCAATCTCCTTCCAAATTCCATGCTAAAGAACGTTCCTTGTCATCCAAAGGAGAAAAATTTTGACTCAAATCTCTTGAAAAATCGTCCTCTAAATAGTGTTCTAAAAAGATTTGTAAATCCTTTACAGTCGAAAACAAACCAGCACTACCAGCATGTCTGCCCAAGAGACGAGCCTTGGGATCATGCACTATGCCTGCCACTACACCTCTGACTGTTGGAACAGCAAGCTCAACAGGTCCAAACTGGGTTTCATTCATTCCCCAAGGTTTCCAGACTTGCTCCTGTAAAATCACATCCAAGTCTTGATCGAAGATTCTTTCCAAAATAAAGCCCAACAGCAAAAAATGAACATCCGAATAAAGAAAGGCTGGCTGACTTCGTCTGTTGAGATGAAACATCGCTTCCTTTAATTCTGAAGCTGTTAAAAGGTCTCGATTTGGAATAAAAGGATCAAGGTCTGTAGCGTGAGTCAAGAGCTGGCGAATAGTGATATCTGGATAATCACTTTCAGGTAAAAAATCGGTTACTGGTCTGTCAATATCTAATTGACCTTTTTCCCACAAGAAGGTGAAAACAGTACCAACCCCAACAACCTTACTGACACTAGCTAGGTCGTAAACTAGTCCTGCCTCAGTATCCAAGCCATGTTCTGGGTCACTCTGGCCTACATAGATCTCCGTCCATTGATGGTCCTTAAAATACGCAAAAGAGGCTCCGGGATAAATCCCTGCCTCGATTTGTTCTTCTATTTTTTTAATAATCTTGGTCCACTTCATACTTCTTCAAACCACAATTCAACATTATTTCTATCTTTACCAAGGAAGAATTTTTCAGACTTAGGAATAAAATATTCGGTAGACTCAAATTTCTGGCGCAGACTTGCTAAATCTAGTTCATTGACCAAGAACTTGAGCATAGATAAGTCCCAAGTAACCGTATTGTCCACAGACAGATCCTGCCCCTGAGCTGAGATAAAACCAAGTGATGCCCCAATTTCAGATGGTTCCAAGAGACTTTCGACATCAGTTGGGAAATGTAATTCCATAGAAATCTCAAATTTACTTAAAGAGATTGATTCCAAATCTGTTTGAAATTCAGGCTTTTCTTCTACTTCTACTAGGCTTTCTCTATCATCTTCTGCATGAATCAAAATCAAATCATCTTCTGGCGAGTAAATTTCAAAAGCGTAGCTATTTTGCCCTTTATATAATTGATGAATCGAATCTGTTTTAGATAAGAGGTCTTCGATTTCCAAGGGATTTTCCACCTTGATAATCAATCTAGCCAGTTTTTTTCTTCCTTCTACCTTACGAGTACGCATACTTGGAGCTTCTTCTAAAACCAGCTTTTCAAGACCTGTTTGATCCCCTAGTGACAGAAAAGCTGACTCTTCTAACAAAGCCTTCATGCCAAGGGTTTCAATATAAAATGTTTCATTTAATTTTCTATTATTAACTTTTAAAGTAGGAATAATCCGTACAATTTGATTTACATTCATAAATTCCTCCACCACTTTTTATTTTATAGGATTTTAGAATTTTTTACAAGATATTATGCTCAAATTTACCGATTTTTCGTAAAATTGCATCAAAAAACCGAGGATTTCCCCGGTTTCAATTTCTTATAGGTAAAGGAATTTGAAGATAGCTACTGCCGCAATTGCTGCTGCGATAGGTGCTACTACTGGTACCCAAGAATACCACCATTTTGAATCGCCTTTGTGCTCACCAAGAACTGATTTTGGAAGGAAAGCATGAAGGAGACGTGGTCCAAAGTCACGGGCTGGGTTCAAGGCAGGTCCTGTAGGTCCACCAAGTGATGTTACCAAGGCCATAACGAGGAAACCAAGTGCCAAGTGAGCAATTCCAAGACCAGATGTCATAAATGGTGCTACTTGCTCTTTAGCTTGGTCAAGTGCTGCTGTTACTTGCTCTTGAGGAATTGTTTGACCTTGAGTAGTTGCTTGAGCAACTTGAGCATTAATAGCTGCTTGTGCTTTTGATACTAATTCAGCACCAAAGAAGTTTTTAGTCATACCAAGGGCTGCAAAGAAAAGAACAAATGAACCAACAAACTCGTTTACAAAACCATTAATAGTTGACGCAAAGTGTGATTCCTTTGTACCATTATCCAAACTTGAAATTGTTGAGAAAGTACCCAAGATGTTGTTTGGATTTTCAGTTTTCAAGTAGTATGGGCGGTGTGTTGCCACAACCAAGGCTTGACCAAAGATAGCACCCAAAACTTGTGCGATGATATAAGGCGCAACTTGTGCCCAAGGGAAGAGACCGCTGATTGCAAGTCCAAGAGTGAAGGCTGGGTTGATGTGGTTTCCAGATACGTTACCAAACATCAAGGCTGGGATCATAACCCCCATACCATAACCAACAGCGATAACGATCCAGCCACTTTGGTGACCTTTCGTACCTTTAAGTTCAACGTTGGCAACTGCACCATTCCCAAGAATGATCAAAATAGCAGTTCCCAAAAATTCAGTGGCATATTTAATTGCCCATGTGAAATCCATTTGATAGATTCTCCTTAAAATTTTTTAGACAATCCTTATTCTATCAATTTTTATATCTTTTAGCAACTACTTTTCCGAAAGATTATATGAGAAAGCGGTTTTATTTCTTATAAAAAACAAAAGGATTAAGAAGGTCATTCTCCTTAATCCGATAGTTCTTATTCTTGACGTTGTCCGAACTCTGCAATCATCTGATCCATTTCTTGTCGACTCGGAGTTGTCAGCATATAAAGGTAATCTCCTTGAAGTTCTGCGAAGGCAGCTGGCATGATTTTTTTAACCTTGAACTGTTGGCTATATTTGTCAAGCAAATCCTCTTCTGAATAGACATAATGAGCATTTGCACGGCGAGAAGTAGCCAAACAATACTGCGGTTTAAATTCTGACTCTGGGAACTCTTCTCCCGCTACAATAGCTGCATAGCCACGATAGAGATCCAAGGAATGGGCAAAGTTATAAACATCAATGGTAAAACCACCTGCAGGACGATTATTGTACTCAATAGCAATGTAATCGTCCCCTTCGCGGAAGAACTCGATATGGAAGAAACGTTCTCTCATACCAAATTCCTTGACAATTGCCTCACCATATTTACGTAATTTAGGATCCATATCCTTGAGAACGTAATAAGAATTGTCCATCTTGTACATCATGAGATCAAGCGGTGTATAGGCGTAGTCAAAGGTTGTTGAGAAGACAATCTTACCTTCCTTGTCCACAAGCCCGTCAAAGGTACAGATTTCACTGGAAGTGACAAATTTTTCAAAGAAATAAACGGTCGAATGGTCCCATTCTTGCTTGAAGTGATTGATATCATCTTCTGTCTCGAGCTTAAAGGTTGCGGCTGCTCCCACTCCATTATCAGGTTTGGCAATCATTGGAAGGCCGATTTCATTCACAGCTTGATCAACGTCTGCTTCCGTCTGGATAACAGCACCAGGTACCACAGGGACGCCTGCTTTTTTGAAAAGTTTCTTCATCTCAGACTTAAACTTGGTCTTTTTGAGATCCTCTGGTTTGGCACCGAAGACATTGAATTGTTCACGAAGGGCTGCGTCCAACTCTAACCAATATTCATTGTGGGATTCGATGCGATCAATTGGGCCATGCTTATAAAATAGAAAAGCAACTGCACGTTTGACTTCGTCTATGTTCTCAAGATTGTCAACACGAAAATATTCGGTCAGGCTATTGCGTAAAGGTTCATCCAATTGCTCGTATGGTTCCTGACCAATTCCCAAGACGGTAATCCCTTTATTGGCAAGTTCGATGGTGAACTGTTGAAAGTTTTGTGGATAGTAGGGAGAAATAACAAGGTAATTCATAGGTCACTCCTTTTATAAATAGAGATTGCCAAGGAAATAAGGCATTTGTTTGCGCCACCATTCCCAGTCGTGGGCGACATCGTGTCCCCATTCAGCAAACCAGGCTGGAATTTGCTTCTGGTCAAAGGCTTCTTTGAGCTTGTAGAAGGATGGTAAACCATCTTGTTCCCAAGCTCCAAGACCTGTACAGAGCACAATCTCTGCCTGACGGTAACGGTCAATAAACCAGCCGTCGTTCTGGTTCCAGATATAATCCACTGGCGAGTTTTGGTAAATAGCATCATCATTGTAGTAATCACCGACAAAGAAACGCGCGTCATAAACACCGCTGAGAGCAATCACTTTGGTAAAGACATCTGGATGCTGGAGGAAGAAATTGAGTGCATGGTAGGCGCCCATCGAACAACCTGTTGTCATCATGCCATCAAACCAACCTGTCTTATGCTTGATAAAAGGAATGGCCTCCTCAATCACATAGCGTTCGTAGGCACGGTGCATCTCCGCCTGGTCATGACCATTTTTCCAAGTAGCCAACCAGCTCTCACTGTCTACACTAGATAGGGTAAAGAATTGGACACGGCCTTCCTCGATAAAGGAAGCACAGGCATCAATCATGCCAAAATCATAGTATTCGTTGTGACTACCACCAGATGAAGCAAATACCACAACTGGAATCCCAGCATGACCATAACGGTTAAGGTACATTTCACGGTTAAGATTGCCACTCCAGTGGCTAAGATGTTCAATATGCATATTTTCTCCTTTCTTACTTTACCAGTTTTCTGCAAAAAATCTCAGACAGTCGGGTAGATTTTCTGACCAAGGGATTTCACTATGGATGGCACCAGACTGAACTTTCAGCACAAGATTATCCAGATGTACTCCCCCTGCTATCAAATCATGGTAATAGCGTAGCGATGAATCAATATAGGCTTGCTTGATATTGGCAGCCATCAAGGTCTTGTCTGTATCATCCGCTTCTTCCGTTCCCACATAGATGAAGATACGCTGATCAGGTGATAGTTTTTTGCGCTCGATATAGCGGTTAAAGGCTTCTTGGTGGAGCCAGTTAGCAGATGAAAAGACACCCAAGCAACCAATTTGGTCTTGGTATTCCAAACCGATAAACTGGGTAATATTGCCACCTAGCGAGGAACCAATCATAGCCGTATGCTGGCGGTCTGCTTTTGTACGGTAGGTCTCATCGATAAAAGGCTTGACCACCTCCATGACAAACTCGGCATACTCCACACCCTTACCGCCAAACTGCTGCCCTGGGATAGGAGATTCTTGGAACTTCCATGCCGCATACTCATTCATCCGACCCATACCATCATTGTCAATGGCTACGACAATCATGCGACTGATATCAGGATTACGCTTAATAGCTGGGATAATCTTCCATGAATGACCAATGAAAGACTCCTTGCTATAAAAAACATTTTGCCCGTCATGAAAGTATACAACAGGATAGGAACGATCCGTGTCTTTCTCATAATCTTTAGGAAGAAGAACACGCACACGGCGCTCCTTACCTGTATAAGGAACCTTGAGTTTGTGTTCTTTCATTTTTAGATAAAAGTAGGATTGATTCATTGTCAGAAAACTCTCTATATTCAAAATTTATTCTTATTATATCACAGTTTAAGAAAAAAAGTCAGTTTTTCTTCCATTTTTGGATTAAAAACTAACTTTTTCATTTAATTTTCTAAATTCTTTTGGATTTTCTGATTAGAGCAGATTGTCAATCAAGTCATCGACTTCATCTTTTTCAGCCTGAGGTGTGATCTCAGTAATCATAATCCCTGCCACTGCACGCTCAACCAAAGCTTCAACATCCATACGAGCTTCGTACTGCTCAGCATTCTTAATCTTAGGATTGGTCTTTGGACGATCTGGTGCAAAAATCGTACAACAGTCTTCAAAAGGTTGGATAGAAATTTCAAAGGTATCGATTTCCTGGGCGATGTCAATGATTTCCAATTTGTCCATAGTAACCACAGGACGAATGACTGGAGTGCTGGTCACAGCGTTGATAGTCTGCATACTTTCCAAGGTCTGGCTAGCTACTTGACCAAGACTTTCCCCATTGATGATAACTAAACCATTTCTCACCTCACGAATACGGTCAGTAATCCGCATCATGAAACGGCGGGTCAAGGTCATAAGGTAGGCTTCTGGCGCCTTAGCCTTGATTTCCTCTTGGATCTCTGTGAAAGGTACTTCGATAAACTGGATATTGCCACCAAACTTAGTCAATTTACGAGTTAAATCTTGGGCTTTCTTAAGGGCACCAGGACTGGTGTAAGGTGGGCTGGCAAAGTGAACAGCCTCGATATCTACCCCACGTTTAAGAGCTAGATAACCTGCTACAGGTGAGTCAATCCCTCCTGACAACATGAGCATTCCTTTACCAGAACTTCCCACAGGTAATCCTCCTGCTCCACGAAAAGTTTCATAGGAAATATAAGCAGCCTCCTCACGAATCTCAACCTGAAGATTGATGTCAGGATTTTTCATCTGAGCTTGTACGTTTGGAATAGCCTCGAAAACAGCTCCACCAAGAGTTTGATTGAGTTCACGACTATCAAGTTCAAAGGTGTGGTCGCTACGCTTAGCAGTGATTTTAAAGGTCATCCCTTCCTTGTAAGTTTCTTTCATAATCTCTTGGACAGCAGATTTAAGAACTTCCACAGACTTTTCGATCTTATAAACGGGAGAAAAGTTTTGAATCCCGAAGACTTGCTTAAGCGATTCTGCTACTGCTGAATAATCCGCCCCATTAAGGTAAGCGTGGGCACGATCGCGATCTGCGGTTACCTTAACTTGGGGATAGATAGACAAAACGTCTGAAATATTATTACGAAGTTTATTGATGAAACGCATACGATTTTTGTGCTTGGTTGACAATTCTCCATAGCGAATCATAATTTCTGAATACTGCATAAATGCTCCTATCTTACTTTTCTAGTTTGATTGTAAATTAATTTTAACTTGGTCAAAAACTGCTCGACCTGACTCATATCATTTTCAAGGTCTAGGCTAAGACGCACAGCTGACTGGGCCTTATCTTTGTCCACTTCCATGGCAATCAGGGTGCCTGCAGGTTTCCCAGCCTTGGATGAACAAGCAGAAGTCGTTGATATGAAAATATCATAGTCTTCAAAGGCGTGAACAATGACTTCACCACGAACACCCTTAATTCCAAAAGTCAGGATATGAGGGGCAAAGTCTTCCTCATCTGAAAAGACAAATATATCCGGATAGTCCAAAAGCGCTTGACGAATCACTGCCTTCATCTGCCCAGTCTTGCTTGTAAAGAAATCTAGCTTTTCCATAGACAAACGGAGAGCCTTGGCTGTCGCTGCAATTCCTGCCACATTTTCAGTTGTCGAACGATAATCACGCTCTTGACCACCACCTGTTAAAAGAGGCGTAATCTTCTTGCCAGACTTGATATAGACAAAACCAACACCACGAACTCCGTGGAACTTGTGACTAGAGAAGGTCGTAAAATCCACTCTATCAGTTAGATACTTTTCAGTAGGAATCTTAGCAAGTGCCTGAACCGCATCAACATGGAAGGAAATAGTCGGCTTGTCTGCCAAGAGTTCTGAAATAGCCTCAATAGGTTGGATAGAGCCAATTTCATTGTTGACCGCCATAATAGAAACAAGAATCGTGTCTGGACGTATCAAATCTGCTAAAGCCTCAACATCCACAAATCCTTTTTCATCAACTGGAGCAAAATTCACCTCAAAACCTTGAGATTTCAACCAGAGGGCTGACTCTTTGACTGCCGGATGTTCAATGGCTGACACGATGATGTGCTTGCCAAACTGGGCTTTTTCAAAGGCCACACCCTTGATAACCCAGTTATCCCCTTCTGTTCCACCAGAGGTAAAGAAGATTTCATCACTTTTCTTACCAATTAAATCTGCAATCTGTTGGCGGGAAGCATCTAAGATTCGTGTTGCCTGGTCTCCCAAACGATGGAGACTAGATGGATTTCCTAAAATTTTTGAAGCCACCTGCATATAGGTTTCAAGTACTTCAGGATAGGGCTTGGTAGTCGCCGAATTATCAAAGTAAATCATGTTTTCTCACGCTTTCTAAAATCACTCCTTCTATTGTATCATGAAACGGAGCTTGCGACAAGAAAGGGCAATTCCTCTTTTTTTAAGATTTTTTTAAAGAAATGCGGTATAATAAATTTTAATCAAAGGAGAGAATGCATGTCTAATTATCGTAGAACTTCAAAACCAAAAACAGAACATCTCAAAAAAGGCTTCACTGTCTTTCAAAAAATCGTTGCTACAATCGCTAGTATCCTTGGCTTAATTACCGCAAGTATCACAATCATGAACGCCTTGGACAATAATAAAAATACTAAAAAAGAACCTACGACAAGCCAGACGACAACCATTGTCAAAGAAATTCAAAAGGAAGCCCCTAAGGAAAACACCAGTCCCAATAAGGAAACTAACACTACCCAAGAAAAAACACAACAAGAAGAAACGCCAAAATCTAGCGTCAAGGAAGAGAAAAAGGAAGAGCAGAAAACATCAACTCAAGATTCTTCTACTCCTGCTCCTACTCCAAGTAAACCTGCCGCTGAAAATGAAAAACAGTCCAATAATACTTCTAGTTCAGAAAATAAAAGTAATCAATAGCCAGTAAAATAGCTCCCTCCAAACTTGGAAAGAAGCTATTTTTTTATTGTTGTAAAACTTTTCTTGGTTTGGTACCTTCAGCTGGACCAATGACACCTGCCATCTCCAGTTCTTCCATGAGACGAGTCGCACGGTTAAATCCAACTGACAAACGACGCTGAATCATGGAGGCGCTGGCTTTCTGTGTTTCTATCACCAAAGCCTTGGCTTCTTCAAAAAGCGGATCTCCACCAGCTTCACCATCTGAAAATTCACCGTCATTTTCAGAAACCTCACCTGGATCAAAACTCTCATCGTAGTCCGCGTCTGCCTGAGCCTTGATGAAGTTTACGATGCGTTCGACATCATCATCCGAGATAAAGGAGCCTTGCAAACGAACTGGATGATTTTCATCAATCGGTTTAAAGAGCATGTCGCCTCGACCAAGCAGTTTTTCTGCTCCATTTTCATCCAAAATCGTACGAGAGTCTATACCAGATGAAACCGCAAATGCCACACGTGACGGAACATTGGCCTTAATCAACCCAGAGATGACATCAACAGATGGACGCTGGGTTGCAAGAATCATGTGGATACCGGCAGCACGCGCCTTCTGTCCAAGTCGGATAATGGCATCTTCTACTTCCTTGCTGGCCACCATCATGAGGTCAGCCAACTCATCCACAATCACAACAATGAGTGGCAGCGGAATCTGCTTGTATTCCGACTGGGCGTTGAACTCTTCTACCTTGGCATTAAAGCCTGCAATATTCCGAACCCCTACCTTGGCAAAGAGTTCATAACGGTTTTCCATCTCATCCACAACCTTTTGCAGGGCCTTGCTGGCCTTGCGTGGATTGGTCACAACTGGAATCAAGAGATGAGGAATGTCATTGTAAACAGATAACTCAACCATCTTGGGGTCAACCATCATAAATTTAACTTGGTCAGGTCTCGCCTTCATGAGAATACTAGCAATAATGCCGTTAACTGCTACTGACTTCCCTGAACCCGTTGAACCTGCGACGAGCAAGTGAGGCATTTTAGAAAGGTCAAAAGCTCTTGCGGTGCCATTAACCGCCTTTCCTAGAGGAATTTCCAATAGATTTTCTGCTTTTGTTTGAGATTGTTCCCATAGTTCGCGGAAGGAAACAGTGGCAATCTCAGAGTTGGGCACTTCGATACCAACGAGAGATTTCCCTGGAATTGGTGCTTCAATTCGAACATCCTTGGCTGCTAAGGCAAGAGCGAGGTCGTCTGCCAGATTGGAAATACGGTTGACCCGTACACCGACTGCTGGCTTGACTTCATACTTGGTCACTGATGGGCCAATTTCAGCCCGTTCAACTGTCACCTTGATACCAAAACTGGCAAAGGTTTCTTCTAGGATTTTGATATTTTCCCGAACGATTTTCTTCTCTTTAGACTGGTCTTTTGGTTTATCTGGGGCAAAGAGTTGTAAACTTGGAAGTTTGTATTCAAGGGCTTCCTTGGCTGAAAAATCGACCTGAACATCTTCATCATCAAAGGTCTCCTCATGGTCAGGGAATTCATGTTCAGCTTGAGGTAGGATGATTTCCGGTTCCACCCAGTCTTCTTCTGGAAAAGGTGGAGCGTCAAGTACAACATCTTCTGTCAAAATTTCACCCGTTTCCATATCGACAGGAGGCAAATCTAGCAAGGCTTTCTCAGCCGCTTCTTTTTCTAATCTAGTCTCTTCCTCAGCCTTTTGGCGAGCTTTTTCTTCTTGTTTGACAAAGCGTTCCTCTTTTCGACGCTCATGCCCTTCCCACCATTTAGCAAAGCCTCTACTGAAAAATTCAGCAATATCGTAAACAGACCAAGGGCTGACTAGGAGAGCACCTGCTAAAATCAAGATAGAACCAATAAAGTAAGTACCGATATTTGAGAAGAGAAAGGCTGTTGGCACATAGAGTCCAACACCAATCAATCCTCCACCAGCCAAACTGGTCGTTCGAAAACCTGTCAAATCAGTCACAACCTGAGCCATGGTTCCCTTTAGGACAGACTTGTCCAAGTCATATTTCCAAACCAAGTAGGCCTCAAAAATCAGGAGCAAGCCTGCAAATATAGTGAAAAAGCCAGATAGGAGGCCTTCCTGTTTTCGTATCCACTTGAAAAAGAAGAGATAGATCAAGAGGGCAAATATTGCCAGATAAGCTAGGCTACCCACCAGCAAGCGAATTAAATTGTAAAGGGTGATACCTGCAGCTCCTAATTTAAAAGCTGCGAAAATCAATAAAATCGCGATTCCTAGCGAAATTAACATTCGTTGAATCGCTTCTTTTCTTTCGAGTTCTGCTTTAGACGGTCTCCGTCTTGTTTTACTTGTATTCTTGTTTGCCATTCTTCTATTATACCATATTTGACAGGCATTTCGGAAAGAGAAAAAGACTGCACCAAACGGTACAATCTTTCCATTTTCTATCTAATTTTTATGCTTGAGGTTTGCGGAGGTAACCATAGACCACACCACTTACGATTGCTCCTACCAAGACTGAAGCAAGGTAAAGAAGGGCATTTGAAGTAAGAGCAATGACGAAGATTCCTCCGTGTGGCGCCATGAGTTTGATTCCAGTAAGACCAACGAGTCCGCCTGCTACTGCTGAACCAAGGATGAAGCTTGGAATCGCACGAGCTGGGTCAGCGGCACCAAATGGAATCGCTCCCTCAGTGATAAATGACAAGCCCATGATGATGTTTGTCAAACCAGAGTTGCGTTCTTCTTTGGTAAATTTATCTTTGAAAAGAAGAGTTGCTACAAAGATAGCAAGCGGTGGTACCATTCCTCCAGCCATAACTGCTGCCATGGCTACAGAACCACCTGAAGAAACAGTCGCTGCAAGCGTACCTGTACCAAAGACATAGGCAGCTTTGTTGACTGGTCCACCCATATCGACAGCCATCATTCCACCAAGAACGATACCGAGAAGGACAGCTGAACCGCCTCCAAGACCGCCAAGGAAATCATTCATAGCAGTGTTGATTGCTGCCATCGGGATGTTAACAGCCAGCATGACAAATCCAGTCAAGATTGTTCCAAGAAGTGGCAAGAGAAGGATTGATTTAGCACCTTCAAGTGAACGAGGAACTTTAACGTATTTCTTGATAGCAAGCACCAAAGCACCTGCTATAAATCCACCAACAAGAGCACCTAGGAAACCAGATGAGACACCTGCAAGAGTTGAAGTTGCCTCACCACCTGCGGCATAAGGGATTTTACCAAAGGCAAAACCTTCTTTGGCAATAGCACCAGCCACGAAACCTGCTACCAAACCTGGTTTTTCAGCGATAGAGTAGGCAACATAACCTGCAAAGACTGGTAGCATCAAGCCAAAGGCTGCACCACCAATTTTCATGAACATAGAAGCTAACTCATGGTAGGAACCAAGATTGCCAAGGTTTTCATTTGGAACACCTAAAGCACCATCAATCAAGAAGGCAAGGGCAATCATGATACCACCACCGATAACGAATGGCAACATTTGAGATACACCACTCATCAAGTGTTTGTAGAAGGCACCACCAAGACTTTGTTTTTCATTGCTTGCGGTTGCAGCTTTTGCACCATTAGCGGCACGGTATACTTCAGCATCTCCTGAAAGAGCCAAGTTTATTAACTCTTCTGTTTTACGGATACCATCAGCAACTGGACGATTGATCAATGGTTTGCCATCGAAACGATCCATTTCAACAGCCTTGTCTGCTGCGATGACAACAGCTTTAGCCTTTCGGATATCTTCTGCTGTCAATTGGTTCCCAACACCACTGGCACCGTTGGTTTCAACCTTGATCCCAACACCCATTTCAGCAGCCACTTTTTGAAGGGCTTCTTGGGCCATATAAGTGTGGGCAATACCTGTCGTACAAGCTGTAACAGCTACGATAAAGTCACCAGATTCATTGGCAGGCGCTTGAACAGGCTCCTCAGTTTTTTCTGAAGCTTGGTCAAAAAGTTCAATAACTTGGTCAGCTGACGTTGCTTGACGAAGCTTGTCAGCAAAACCGTCTTTCATCAAGTATTGAGACAATTCTGCCAAGGCTGCTAAGTGAGTATCATTGGCACCTTCTGGAGCTGCAATCATAAAGAAGAGGTCAGTTGCTTGTCCATCCAAGCTCTCATAGTCAACTCCCTTGTTTGACTTAGCAAAGAGAACAGTCGCTTCTTTGACAGCAGCGTTTTTGCTGTGAGGCATTGCGATTCCGTCACCCAAACCTGTAGAAGTCAGAGCTTCACGCGCCAAAATTCCTTCTTTAAAGGTTTCAAAATCTGTCACATAACCGTGATCTACCAGACTTTTAATCATCTCTTCGATGACAGCAGTTTTTTCAGTTGCCTGCAAATCCAGCAACATGACATCTTTTCTCAATAGGTCTTGAATTTTCATCGTTTTTCTACCTCAACTTTTTCATATGTTTCTTTAATAAATTCTGCTGTTGCCAAGTCATCCGAGAAGGTCGTTGCCGTTCCGCAAGCCACTCCCCACTTGAAGGCTTCTACTGCGTCTTTTGATTTGACAAATTCACCTGTGAATCCAGCCACCATAGAGTCACCAGCTCCGACTGAATTTTTCACTGTTCCCTTAATTGGTTTAGCAAAGTAAGCTCCCTCAGATGTGACAAGAAGAGCACCGTCACCAGCCATAGAGATAATAACGTTTTGAGCACCTTTAGCTAGTAGCTCACGAGCATATTTCTCAATTTGGTCCAAACTTTCAAGTTTCACTCCAAAG
The DNA here is from genome assembly GCA_905221125.1 of bacterium. Lineage (GTDB taxonomy): Bacteria > Bacillota > Bacilli > Lactobacillales > Streptococcaceae > Streptococcus. Next base: position 93,662 of record CAJNBY010000003.1, read on the forward strand.
ATAGCTCCAAGTTCATGGTTGTTTGGTTTTACAAGAAGTGGCTGGTAGTCCAAACTATCAATCAAGGTCTGTCCTTCAAAATCACAAACCACTTGCGAACCCGTCTGGCGTGTCAAGGCAATCAAATCCTTGTAGATGACATTCCCTAAGTTTTTAGCACTTGAACCCGCAAACACAACTGTATCTTCTGCAGTCAAACTAGACAAAATAGCTTTCAATTCTTCTAACTGACCCGGTTCAACATTTGGACCCGTTCCATTGATTTCTGTTTCTTGGTCTGCTTTAATCTTGACATTGATACGAGTATCTTCTGCCACTTGGACAAAACGTGTCTCGATTTCTTCCTCTGTCAAAGTATCTGTGATAAATTTACCAGTAAAACCTCCGATAAATCCAGTCGCTGTATTGGGAATATCCAAGCGTTTTAAAACACGACTGACATTGATTCCTTTCCCTCCAGCGAACTTATCATCACTGTCCATACGATTCACACTGCCAACTTGAACTTGGTCCAAGCGAACAATATAGTCAATAGATGGATTGAGTGTGACTGTATAAATCATACTTCTATTACCTCCGTTTTTTCCTTAATTGTCTGCAAGAGCTCATGCCCTTGACTTGTGATAACAATGGCTCGTTTTAATGGCGCTACCTTAGCAAAGCAAGTTTGTCCAATTTTTGATGAATCCACCAAGACATAAGTCTGTTTGGCATTCTCCAAAATAGCTCGCTTCACAGCTCCCTCTTCCATATCTGGAGTCGTATAATAGCCATCGTCCACACCATTCATCCCGATAAAGGCACGGTCAAAGTGTAATTGGTTAATCTGGTTAAGAGCAACTCCCCCGATGCTAGCATCTGTCGCTGTCTTGACGCTCCCTCCAACCATGACAGTCGGAATCTGCTTTTCAACCAACTGAGCTGCATGGTGAATGGAGTTGGTCACAACTGTGACATTCTTATTGACCAATTCATGAATCAAAAAGGCTGTCGTTGTTCCAGCATCGATAAAGATGACATCTTGTTCCTTAATCAGAGAGGCTGCCTTCTGAGCAAGCAACTTCTTCTCTTGAAGGTTTTTGACAGATTTTTCTTGAATTGTTTCTTCTTCCTGCAAGGAATGGGGCAATTCTGCACCACCATGCACGCGACGAAGCTTGTTTTCTGCTTCCAACTCATCCAAGTCTCTTCGAACCGTTGATTCTGACGTTTCTAGCAAACTAACTAATTTCTCTAGAGAAACTACATGGTGTTGATTTAGCTCCTCTAAAATCAGTTGCTTCCGCTCTGTTTTTAACACCGAACCACCTCCTGTTATCGTTTACACTATTCATTCTATCACACTTTCTTTCGAAGTCAAGCACTTTTTGTCATTTTCTTTCAAAATCTATCGTTTTTTCTTATTTCCAGAATTTTTATTGCAAGATAAGAGCCTTTATGGTAGACTATTTGAGTAAGTATTGGAAGATTACTCAAGAGGCTTAAGAGGCCGTGTTGGAAACGCGGTAGGCGTGTAACAGCGTGCGTGGGTTCGAATCCCATGTCTTCCGTGGAAAAACATATTTCTAGGATGCGACAGATGTTGTATCCTTTTTTGTATTCTTTTTTAAAAAGAGGGTCTGCTTTAGGGTCTGTTTGTGACTCTCTTTTCTGCAAAAGAATACCAAGGAATACCAAAGACAAAAATAAAAAACGTTGATTTTGAACTGCATCCCAAAAGTTAGACAAAAAAATCTAACTTTTGGGGTCAGTACAGTACAGAAACTAGCTTCTTTCATATCGCTTGACATTAAGCTATTTCTAGCTAACACTTCAAACGTGTTACTTAAGATAGACGAGATATAAACCTACCCGATTTTTTGCAGTTACTCTCGTTCCATATCTTCACGCTTACACTCAGGGCAAAACGTAGTCTTACACGGTTCTTTCCGATTGGTAGCTCTAACTGGTTCTTTAAATGTCTACATGAAGCAAGAATGTTTCTGACAAATCTCTTTCTCATTCACATAATGGCGCGGTTCAAATCCTAATCTCTGCATCTTATCCCCTCCTAGAATAGCAACTCACCATGATGTTCTTGACGCACTGCTCTAGCACCGCCAGAATATGCAGGTTGTCGCTTCGGTTTCTGTCTATTCTCTACTAACTCAGCAGTAACCATTGCGGAAACTGATAGAAAGCGTTGTTCTTTACTTCGCTTATTTTCAACCATACTTGCTCCTCTCTAAGTTCATCCAAGCTGACTTCCAGTACATCAGTGATTTTGCACATATTCATCCACGACATCTCTTTCATTCTTCCAGCTTTTAGGTTAGAAAAATTAGAATGATGGACATTTGATTCTTTAGCTAATCTGTACATTGACCAGCCTTTTAATTTTAATTGTTGTTCAATTTTATTCCACATCCAAAACACCATATGTTGTGTATTTCGAACACATTAAACCCTTTCTTATACAATATGTTGACAATCAAATATATTTAGGTTATAATATATCTTGACTAAGACCTCTCACGTTTTAGTCAAAAGAATCAATAGAAAGGAGAATTAATCATGGGCAAAAATCAGCATGTTGTCCCTGCTAAGAATGGCGGTTGGAACGTGAAAGGTGCTGGCAATTCAAGAGCGACTGTTCATACTTCTACAAAGAGTGAAGCTACAAATATTGCTAGACAGATTTCACGAAATCAAGGTTCCGAACTAATCATTCATGGCAAAGATGGGAAAATTCAAAGCCGTGACAGCCACGGTAAAGATCCATTCCCACCCAAAGGCTAATCATAATTTGGTCTTAGCCTTACAACATATCCTGTAGCAGTGGTTACATCATCTAGTGTGACTTCTGCTATTTTTTTCGCTTCGTTCTCTGTTTCAACAATTAGCCGTGTATAAAAGCGACTATCTAAAATGTTCATCAGATTTGGTTTGAACCTATACGGATATCGTCTCGGTCTCATTTCCTCACCCCCTTTCAAATGTGGTATAATCAAAATAAAAACGATTGGAGAGATATTATGGAAATACCTCAAAATTTGATAACTCTAATAAGCATAGTCGCTACAGCTTTCGCAGCAATCGTCACTCCGTTTATAAGTATCTTGATTTCTGTCATAAATAATAGACACGATCTCAAAATAAAATCGTTGGAAAAACAACATGAAATTTTAGAATATAGAAAAGGCACAATCATTGAATTCGTAGAACAAAATAGCGAATTATCTTCTCGTTTAATTTCTAAACTTGGAAACGATAATCTCAATCGTTACGATATCGAAAAACTCTATAAACTTGCTTTCTCTTCATTGTTGGCAGATAGAACTCAAGAAATAGTATCTCAAGTGGAAATCTATTTGAAATCACTCCATTCAACTGACAAAATCGAAGAAAATCGGAAAGATTTATCCAATTCAATTATTGATACATTTACTTACCTGTCCAACGAGATATCCAAATTAACCAGAATACAATATGAAATAATGGAAGAACTACGAGAAGCCGTGAGTGCCCCTCCGAAACCTTTCGGATTCCGACGAAAAAATAAACAAGATTCGACGCAATCACAACAAGTGAACAGGCGTAAAAAACAAGATCTATATCGCTCATTATAACTTTCTCCTTCCTACTCCTTATCTTTTCTATCAAATCGGTATTCCACTATCTTACGGATAGTAAAAGATACAATCACAAATCCTGCTAGGATTATCAATCCAGTTTCTTCACTCATTGCTTTTCACGGCAAATGATGGTACACTATCAAGTAGAGGTTGGGGCTTCTGCCCCTTTCTCTACTTTTTGTTTTGAAGCTTACGTTTGTGTTCTAAGATTTGTTTGTGCCACAAACGAGCTTCGTTTACTAAGCCTAGTATCAAGATGACGGTTGCAGTGTCCTTGTTTGCTAGGCTTTTTATAATGTGTTCCATCATTTGCCTTACCTCCTTTTCCTTAAACTTGATTTAATTATAATACGATTTTTTCGTATTTTCAATAGTTTTTGTCAAAAAATAGGAATTTTTCGTATTTTCTTATTGTTTATCGGTCAAAAATGATATATAATGTAATTATAAAAAAATACGAGGTAATCGTAAATGGATGAAAAAAAACGAATGCAAATTATTGCTGAAAACATTACACACTTTAGGAAGCAACATGGCATCACCCAAAAAGAGTTGGCTAAAGAAGTTGGGATTTCAGCAAGCACCATGACAGACTATATGAAGTTAAGAAGCGCTCCTTCTTTTGGTGTTATCCAAAAATTAGCTGATTATTTCGGTGTTAGAAAATCAGATATAGATACTACTTTTAAAGAAGAATCCACCGACTCCCTCCTAGACACTCCAGATTTCCTCACGCAACAGATAACCGATAATGTGGTACAATTATCCGTTGAAAATAAAAAAATCGTTCTACGAACATCTGAAGATCTTCTGAAAGAACAGAAAAACGAAGAAGAAACGAAGATAAACGAAGTATCAGAGAAAGTTATCGACTTGTATCAAGTTGAGGTTGTTTCTGAGACGGCAGCAGCTTGTGGATTTAACTATGGATTTGGCTACGACGATACAGACAGAGAGAATATAGAGGTTGACGAGCAACCACCACGCCACGATATTGCGACTAAGGTGAGTGGAGATTCCATGCAACCTGACTACCAAGACGGAGATATCCTCTATCTGGTAGACAAAGGACTAACTACCTATAATGGAGACCTAGCAATTATCGCATACGGAGACCGCTCTTACTTCAAGAAGATATATACCGAAAACGGACGCTTACGCCTAGTGTCACTCAATGACAAGTATGAAGACATCATCCTAGACTTCCCACCAGCCGAAGACACACACATCAAGATTTATGCAGTCGTTGGGGTGTATAGAGGGGGTGTTACCTATTGAGTCGTCAACCAAAATGGAATAATAGAAAACTTATCAATCACCTAGTTTCTAAAGATGTTACCTTCAACAATATTTCTATAGGTCAAGCAATAACTTTCTTGGATAAGAACAACTACTACTACAAACTCGCTACCTTTAGGAAAAACTTTAAAAAGAAAGATGGTAAATATGTGGATTTAGATTTCTCGTATTTACAGGATCTTGCATCTCTTGATATGAAAATCAGAGCTATACTTTTAAACATAGCAATCGATGTGGAACATTTTATTAAGGTTGAACTTTCTCGCCAAATAAACAATAATTCACAAGAAGATGGATATAGCATTCTGACTGAGTTCAAAAACTCGCAATACAATAAATATTACGAGTTTACAAAGAAGAAATTCAGAGAGTCACGTTATCAAAACGCTATGTTTAATAAAAGAAAACATGATTATCCATATTGGGCCTTGCTAGAACATATGGACTATGGTTGTCTTATCAAATTCGTAACATTCTACTACCAAAAACATGGATGTAAATCATTAAAAAAAGCTTCAGAATTAGGTGATGGAGCTAGACATATAAGAAATGCCTGTGCCCATAATAGCGTCTTACTACTTAATGTATTTGAAAAGAATGATAAATTATCAAACGTTAACGCTGTTATTACTACTTTTGCAAAACAAGTCGATGTAATCAAATACAAAAACTATAAGAAAGTAAACGATTTAATTTCACTTCTAGTATTGGCTAAAGCTTATTGCTCTCCTGCAGTACTAAACTACCAAAAACAAGCTATAGATAATTTTATAGTGCGCTGCCAGAGGAATCAATCAGCTTATGCTAAAAATGTGGAATTAACAAAAATGATGGTTATATTCAAAAAAATCGTTGACATCTTATAAATAATTTGATACTATGGATATAGTGTAAGACTGATTTAGTTCAGCGCCCTATAATAAATGCGTGCATTTACAAGGGAGTCCATACCATAGAAAAAGTCGACTAGTTCCTAGCCGGCTTTTACTGTTTTTAGAAAATATATTCTACAAGGGCAGTAAGTGTTTCCAAAATGAAAATAGTTAGCGTTAGCGACAATAAAAATATATTGACAAAATTTAAACAACACAGTAAAATGGAGATAACTTTAAAGAGAAAAGTGTCAGTAACTCCACGGGGTCTGATTCGGGAAAAGTCTTCTCCATTTACTTGGAGGAGTCTTTTTTTGAAGCTATTTAAAACATTGGAATTGAAATTGTCTCCAAGTTAGAAACAGTTGCTTGACAGAAATTAAAAAAAGAAATACACTAAGAATGTAAAAAAGCCTTGTTCGTCAAGGATAAACTCGTCTGGTGTACTTCTAAGAGGTACGCCTTATTTTATTATCTGACGAGTTGTCAACTGTTTCCATTTTGGAAACAACTCAAAAAATCCCCACACTCGCCATCGCCAAACTTTGAGTGTGAGAATATCCAGTATAGTAAAAGGCATTAAAAAGCCCTCTTTACTATACCCATTTTATCAGGAAATGAGGTAAAAATCAATGGAAATTAAGTCTTATAAAAAGAAAAACGGAGAGACGGCTTATGGTTTCATAGTCTACGTTGGAAAAGAAAATGGAAAAAGTAAGTACGCTCGCAAAAAAGGGTTTGCTACAAAAGCTAAGGCAAGAACAGCACTACTTCAACTTCAGGATGATATTGAGAGCGGCGAGCAAACTAAGAAAGAAATAACGGTTGAGGAAATTTCTAAAAAATGGCTTAAAGATTATTCTGAGACAGTCCAAGAGAGCACTTATATCAAGACCTCTAGGAATTTTAAGAATCACATTTATCCAGCTTTCGGCAAACGAAAGATAGCAACAATCACACCTCTTCAAATGCAAGAACAAGCCAATGAATGGTCTAGAAAGTTAGTCTATGGTCGTAAATTAAAGGGTTTGATGAACAATGTTTTCAAATACGCAATCAGACATGGCTACATAGAAAGCAATCCAGTTGATAGCGTGATTACCTCAACAAGAAAGAAATCTGATATCAAAAGCGACTTTTACAACAAAAACGAACTTCAAAAGTTTTTGAAACTTGTTACTAAAACAAAGGATCTAGAAAAGATAACTCTATTTCGTCTTCTAGCCTTCACAGGGGCACGAAAAGGGGAGATTTTAGCCCTGGAATGGAGCGACTGGAACGATAATACTCTGGACATAAACAAGGCCATTACAAGAGGTTTTTCAGGGGAAGAGATAGGCAATACTAAAACGGTCAGCAGTAATCGACTGATTAGCCTGGACAAGAAAACAAAAAGCATTTTAAAAAATGGAGAAAACAAAATCCAGATACCAAATACATTTTTGAGAATGATTTAAAAAAGCCAATTCCCAGCACTCTTCCCAGAAAATGGCTTATCAAAATTGTAGAAGGTAGCGACCTGCGTCCAATTAAAATCCACGGATTCAGGCACACACATGCCAGTCTATGTTTCGATGCCGGTATGACTTTGAAACAGGTCCAACATCGTCTCGGACATTCAGACTTGAAAACGACCATGAACGTTTATACCCACATAACGAAGTAAGCAAAGGACGACATCGGAGAACGCTTTGCGAAGTACATAGATTTCTAGGATACGACAAAAATGTTGTATCCTTTGTTGTATCCTTTTTTGCAAAAGAATACCAAGGAATACCAAAGACAAAAACAAAAAACGTTGATTTAACAACGTTTTACCAAGGAATGCGAAAGAATGCCAAGGAATAATGGAGCCGGTGGGAGTCGAACCCACGTCCAAACACCTGCCAACATATTTGTCTACAACCATAGGTTATGTATTAGTTTAACAGCCCCTCGACACATAACTCAAGCCTAGAAACTGCGAGTCTATCAATCTCTTATCAAGCCGCTAGACAAGACTTGATCGTATCTCGCTAATAATAAGACCTGTCATTGAACACGAGCAATCCAAATCGGGTCACGCCTGCTGGTTTTTAGGCAGCTAGAGCGTAAGAAGTGTTATTTTTTGCAGTTATATTTAACTGAGCGTTTACGTCGCCACACGAGTCGCAAAATATGCCTCATAATGCCTGTCGAATCCGTAACGACCCCAAAAGATAATAAAACCATTATACCTTATCTAACTCAAAAATGCAAAAAGGAAATCAACTAACTAAAAAAGATAGTCTTTCAAGGCTTTTGATAAAACCTGATAACCGGCAACACTGAGATGCAGTCCGTCAGTAGTATAGTCTTTTTTGAGTTGGCCTGCTTGGTCCGTCAAACTGGCAAAAACTGGCACAAATTCCACCTGCATATAGGCAGAAGCAAGTTCTTTATAGGCTTGATTCCATTTCTGAATTTTTTCATTTGTGCGGATATAGACTGTCTGCTTGTACTCCTCGCCTTCATTAACTGGCAAAATAGAAAGCAATTTAATCTCAGTCAATGGATAATCGCGAGCAATAGACTGTATGATAGCTTCGAGATTATTGAGAGCCTCATTCAAAGGCACATCTTTTCCGATATCGTTCGTCCCAATCAGAAGGACAATTTTATCTATCGCTCCACCATAAAGATGAGCATCAAAGTTATCTAGCAACAGCCCTGTCTGATATCCTCGAATGCCTCGATTGACAATCGTCTTTGCAGTCCCAAACAGCTCCTGCAGAGGGTAATACTCAACAATGGAATCCCCTATAAAAAGAATATCTGGCTCTACAATGGAAACCTGATTTAAGTGACGATACTTAGTTTGGATTTTTTCTTGTTCCTTTAGTAACCAATTTTCTAATAACTGTACTGCCACTTCATTCTCCTTTTTCTAACCAGTTCTCCAAGACTTGATAAACTCCTCCTTGGCTGTTGGCTGGTGCTAGAGCAGTTGCCACAGCTTTAGCTTTATCGTCAGCATTTTCCATCGCATAGGCAATTCCAGCCATTTCAAGCATTTCAACATCATTTTCACTGTCACCAAAAGCCATGATTTGTTGGGGAGTCAAGTCCCAACGCTTGAGTAATTCTTCCAAGCCCCATGCTTTATGAATGCCAGCTTGGAGGATATCAATGCAACCATAGCCACTGGATACAGCCCGAACACGGCCATCAAAGAGGTCATTAATCTCTGCCAAGACCGAACTCAAACGTTCCTCACCAACAACCATACTCATCTTGAGTACACCACCAAAGAGGTCGGATGTTAATTCATCTACAAAATGCATCCGTTGGTAGAATTTTTCAATCATTTCTGGAGTCATAAAACTTTCAAGTTCTGTAAAAATCGTACCTTCCTTGACGAAACCACCCTTCATCCCCGTTACAACAAACTGGTCCTGACACGCTCGACCCTTGAAATGAGCCAAAGCCTTGTCGACAATAGCATCATCCCAAGTCTGAGCCTGAATCAGTTCATTATTTTCAAAAATACGAGCACCGTTGGCAACAACCAGAACCACTCGATCTACCAAGTGCCCCAGTAGTTGTCTCATGCGGTGAATTTCATTGCCCGTCGCGATAACAAAACGAATCCCCCTTCGATCCAACTGATCTAAAATCTTTTCCAAGCGTGGGAGATCCAGCTGGCCTCTAGCATCCAGCAAGGTCCCATCCATATCTGTCGCAATTACCTTAATAGTCATTTCATTTCCTCTGGATTCAAGCTAATCCCACTTCAATCCCACATGTTCGTTCATTTCTTTGTAGGTTGTATCAATTCGTTCCTTAGTTGCTTCATCTAACTGGTCACGATGACTGCCACCCTCTATGAAATCTTCCAAGATATAGGTTTGATAATGATATAAAGGATAGCCTTCTGGTGAAAAGGTTCCCTTTGGTGTTCGATTGACCCAAGTAGGATGAGCTTTAGCTGTTCCGATAGTTGTTTTTCCATCCTTCTTCTTAATGGTCACGTCCATGAGAACACCACGTTCAGTCCACTTAGCATTTTCTTCATCTCCCATAGATTCAATCCGTTGATTAGAAATGAAATTCCCCATTGAATAGATAATGAGTTTCTTGTCTCCATCTTTTTCAACCATTTCAGATGGTTCCACAACGTGAGGATGCCCTCCAAAGATGATATCCGCCCCCCAATCAATCATCTTGTGATAGAGAGCTTTTTGTTCTTCAGTTGGTTCCAATCGATACTCAACACCCATCTGAGGCATGATAATAGTGATATCCGCTTCCTTTTCCGCCCGTTCAATTTCAGCCTTCATCTTATCTTCGTTTAAATCTGAAAGATAACGATTATAGTCTTCCTGAGAAATATACTGCTCAATGCCATTGAAACCATAGGAATAGGCTAACAGTGCAACCTTAATACCATTCACTTCCTTAATGACCAGCGGAGCCTGATCACGTGGTTCATGCGTATAAACTCCGATTGGAGTGATTCCAGCTTTCTCAATAATATCAGCCGTTGAAATAACTCCCTCAATTTGCGAATCCAAAATGTGATTATGAGCCAAATCTAGAACATGATAACCTGCATCCTTAATAGCATCCATAACTTCAGCAGGAGCATTAAAGAGAGGATAACCTGCTAAATAATGATCCTTATTGATGGTTCCTTCAAAATCACCAATAGCTAAGTCTGCTTGCTTAAGCCAAGGTGTCACATACTCAAAATTCTCATGAAAGTCATAGGTACCGTCTTCTTTTTTAGCCGAAAAGAAAAGTCCATCGTGGTAGAGCAAATCCCCGTGAGCCATAATTCTGGCAGTTTTTTCCTCTTCCTGCTCCTGAGACTTTTGCTTAGTCCCTTCTTGAGAAATGGTATCCTTTTTTTGACTGGTTAAAGGGATTCCTTGGAAGCTTTCAAACAACAAGACCAAGCCCATTGATAAAGCAACTGCTAGCAAGAGTACCGCCACAAATCCTTTATTGCTCCACTTGCGATAACTCCTAAAAAAGTTTACCAAACCCTTCATAAAACGAAAAGCTAAACCACCCTGATTTCTATCTTGTCTTCTTTGCATCTTCATTCTCCCTACTTTCTTATGCAAGCCTTTTCTTTTTATTATATCACAGATAAGTAATTCTTTCACAATTGATACTCTTCGAAAATCAAATTTAAACCACGTCAGCGTCGCCTTACCGTGTATATGTAACTGACTTCGTCAGTTCTATCCACAACCTCAAAACAGTGTTTTGAGCTGACTTCGTCAGTTCTATCTACAACCTCAAAGCAGTGCTTTGAGCAACCTACGGCTAGCTTCTTAGTTTGCTCTTTGATTTTCATTGAGTATGAATTGAACTTCCTATCTATTTTCTATAAATCCTAAAGGCTGTAATACTTTCAATCCTTGTCATTTTGTGATATCATGTAGAGGTAATGAAAGGAGAGAAAATGTCTGCTATAGAACGTATTACAAAAGCTGCTCACTTAATTGATATGAAAGATATTATCCGCGAGGGGAATCCGACTCTTCGCGCAGTTGCTGAGGAAGTCACTTTCCCCTTGTCTGATCAGGAAATTATCCTTGGTGAAAAGATGATGCAATTCCTCAAACATTCCCAAGATCCTGTTATGGCTGAAAAGATGGGACTCCGCGGTGGGGTTGGACTTGCTGCTCCTCAATTAGATATCTCAAAACGCGTTATCGCTGTTTTGGTACCAAATATTGTTGAAGAAGGCGAAACTCCACAGGAAGCCTACGACCTGCAAGCCATTATGTATAATCCAAAAATCGTCTCTCACTCTGTTCAAGACGCTGCTCTTGGCGAAGGAGAAGGTTGCCTCTCTGTTGACCGCAATGTGCCTGGCTATGTTGTTCGCCATGCCCGCGTTACCGTTGATTACTTTGACAAAGATGGAGAAAAACACCGCATCAAACTCAAAGGCTACAACTCCATCGTTGTTCAGCATGAAATTGACCACATTAACGGAATCATGTTTTACGATCGTATCAATGAAAAAGACCCATTTGAAGTTAAAGATGGTTTGCTAATTCTTGAATAAAGAAAATCCCGTTGCAAGACGGGGTTTTGTGTTATAATAGAGGCATGAAAACAAATGATATTGTCTATGGCGTCCACGCCGTTACCGAAGCCCTCCTTGCAAACACAGGAAACAAACTTTACCTTCAAGAAGATCTCCGAGGTAAGAATGTTGAAAAAGTCAAGGAACTGGCTACAGAAAAGAAGGTATCCATTTCTTGGACCTCTAAAAAATCCCTATCCGAGATGACTGAAGGTGCTGTTCATCAAGGTTTTGTTCTACGAGTGTCCGAATTTGCCTATAGCGAGCTGGATCACATCCTTGCCAAAACACGCCAAGAAGAAAATCCACTGCTATTGATTCTGGATGGTCTAACTGATCCCCATAATCTAGGCTCCATCCTGAGAACAGCCGATGCGACTAATGTTTCAGGTGTCATCATTCCCAAACACCGTGCTGTCGGAGTGACTCCTGTCGTTGCCAAAACGGCCACAGGTGCTATTGAACACGTTCCAATTGCCCGAGTAACCAATCTGAGTCAAACTCTAGACAAACTCAAGGATGAAGGTTTTTGGACCTTTGGAACAGATATGAATGGTACTCCTTGCCACAAGTGGAATACAAAAGGGAAAATCGCCCTCATCATCGGAAATGAAGGAAAAGGCATCTCGAGCAACATCAAAAAACAGGTCGATGAAATGATTACCATTCCCATGAATGGTCATGTTCAAAGCCTTAATGCCAGTGTTGCTGCAGCCATTCTCATGTACGAAGTTTTCCGAAATAGACTATAAAAAAGTTTCCAGTCATCTGATTGGAAACTTTTTTATGATTATGCGACTATTAGTCCGTCTCGCTCCGCTAGGTGCGAGACAAAAAACCACCCGCTATGCGGGTGCGCGTCGAAGGTTATACCCCAAAAACTCCAAACGCGATACAATAAAGGTGTTCAAGCCAATTGTAAAGCGAAAGGAGAAAAATATGGCACAAAAGGCACATAGTTTATCACACACAAAGTGGATGTGTTCTATCACATTGTGTTCACCCCTAAGTATAGACGAAAAGTCATTTATAATCAATATCGAAGTAGTTTAGGAGAAATATTTCATCGCTTATGTAGTTATAAAGGTGTTGAGATTATCGAAGGACACTTAATGCCTGATCATGTACATATGTTAGTAAGTATTCCACCAAGGATAAGTGTTTCAAGTTTCATGGGTTATTTAAAAGGCAAAAGTGCACTCATGATGTTTGACAAACACGCCAATCTCAAGTACAAGTTTGGGAATCGGCATTTTTGGGCGGAAGGTTATTATGTGAGTACGGTTGGACTCAATGAAGCCACAATTAAGAAATATATTCAAGAACAGGAAAAGCATGATATAGCACTAGATAAATTGAGTGTAAAAGAATATGAGGATCCCTTTAGGGATAGTGGTAAGTAATACTAAAGCCTCTTTAAGAGGCAAGTGACGAGTCAAGAGCAATGAGGCTTGAACAACGTGAAAGCCAGCGTCTTTAGGCGCTGGCTGGTAATTTGGGCTTATAGCCCTGGTACAAACCACCCGTTAGACGGGTGGTCATGATTATACTCAATGAAAATCAAAGAGCAAACTTGGAAGCTAGCTGTAGGTTGCTCAAAGCACTGCTTTGAGGTTGTAGATAAGACTGACGAAGTCAGCTCAAAACACTGTTTTGAGGTTGCAGATAGAACTGACGAAGTCAGTAACATACCTACCGCAAGGCGAAGCTGACGTGGTTTGAAGAGATTTTCGAAGTGTATTAACTATGTTCGGTGATAAACTTGTAGGCTTCTTGACCAGCGATAGCTCCATCTCCAACTGCTGTTGTTACTTGGCGAAGGTCCTTCAAGCGAACATCTCCAACTGCAAAGATACCGTCAACTGCAGTTTTCATGTGATTATCTGTCACAATCCAGCCAGCCTGATCTTGGATATTCAATTCTTTAACAAAATCGCTAACAGGGTCCAAACCAACATAGATAAAGACACCACCGAAGGCTTGCTCTGTCACTTGACCTGTTTTCACATTTTCCAAAACAACAGATTCTACTCGATTTTCACCCTTGATTTCCTTGACTACAGAATCCCAGATAAAGCTGACTTTCTCATTAGCGAAAGCACGGTCTTGTAACACTTTTTGGGCACGGAGTTGATCACGACGGTGAACAATGGTAACCGTCTTAGCAAAGCGAGTCAAGAAGAGGGCTTCTTCAACCGCTGAATCTCCACCACCAACTACCAACAAATCTTGGTCACGGAAGAAAGCACCATCACAAACGGCACAGTAAGACACACCACGACTGTTCAGTTCTTCTTCTCCAGGAACTCCCAAAGGACGGTGTTTAGAACCAGTCGCTACGATAACGGTACGAGTTTCATATGTTTGGTCATCGGTAATCACTTTCTTAAAATCACCATGGTCTTGGACATTCTCAACATAACCATAGATGTGCTCAACACCAAGATTTTCAAGTGGTTCAAACATCTTTTCAGCCAATTCAGGTCCACTAATATTAGCGTATCCTGGGTAATTTTCGATATCAGATGTATTATTCATCTGACCACCTGGCAGACCACCTTCAATCAAGCCTACTTTGAGATTGCTTCGAGCAGCATACAAGGCTGCAGTCATTCCTGCAGGACCAGCACCGATAATAATAGTATCGTACATATAGATTCCTTCTTTCTTGTTGTAACTATTTTTATTCTAACTCTTTCTTGTCAATCAAGCAAGGATTATGCCTTGAAAACAAGAATTAAACTCATAACCGCAAAGGATAATACTGGAACAACCAAGACTCCAATCATAATCATATCATAGAGATGGGCTTGGCGAGCCTTGGCTGTCTTATCAACTCCCGACATGGCTCTCAGTCCAATCCAAATTCCTAAAAAAATCAGGACAAGGATGGTGGTCAAGATCAAACTCTCGAAATATAAAGAAAATAGTTGCAGTAGCATGATTTCTCTCATTTCTATCTTTTTTAAAGAGTAAACTCAGCTAGTCCAGCTAACTGAGTTTTCCTTTATCTATTATATCAAATATAAGTCCGTTTGTAACTAGCGAAGAATTCTTTTGTTCTCTCTTCTTTAGGATGGTGGATAATCTCATCTGGTGTTCCAGACTCGATGATTTTCCCCTTATCTAAGAAGAGAATCTTGTCAGCCACTTGGGCTACAAAGGACATGTCATGACTGACCAAAATCATGGTTTGACCTGACTTCGCAGCATCTGCAATAGATTTTTCTACTTCACCAACCAATTCTGGGTCAAGGGCTGAAGTTGGTTCGTCTAAGAGCAAGACATCTGGTTTCATGGCAAGGGCACGCGCTAGGGCAACCCGCTGCTTCTGTCCACCTGATAAATGGCGAGGATAATGGTTTTCACGGTCAGAAAGCCCAACCTTAGCCAACTCTTCCTTGGCAATCTTAGTTGCTTCTTGGTCAGATAATTTCTTAACCACAACCAAGCCTTCTTTCACATTATCAAGTGCTGTGCGGCGTTCAAACAAATTAAACTGTTGGAAAACCATGGACAGCTTGCGGCGTAGGGCCAGGATTTCTTCCTGAGTGATTTTAGCAAAATCAACCGAGAAATCATCAATCTTAATCGAGCCACTATCAGGTGTTTCAAGATAATTGAGACTGCGTAGAAAGGTCGATTTTCCAGCTCCTGAAGAACCAATCAAGGCTACGACTTCTCCTTTTTGGATATCCAAGTCCAGATGATCCAAGACAGTCTGTCCTGAAAAGGATTTACTTAAATTCGAAATCTTAATCATTAACGAAGGTCTCCTTTCACATCTGTTTGCACTGTATCAGGTGCAGAAATAGCCATTTTTCTCTCGATGAAACGACCTAGGCTTTCAATTCCGATATTGACTACCCAATAAACAAGGGCAACGGAAATAAAGCGTTCAAAATAGCGGTAATCAGCTCCACCTAGAATCTGAGCTTGGGCAAAGACTTCCACAACACCCGCACTAAAGGCTAGGGAAGTTCCCTTGGTCAAGCCGATTAGGGAATTGATTAAGGTTGGAGTCGCCACAACGGCCGCATTTGGAATAATCACGCGACGATAAACTTGTGCTCGGGTCATACCCAGACTGCGTGCCGCCTCAATTTCACCAGGATTAACTGAGAGAATGGCTGCACGAATGGTTTCACTGGCATAAGCTGCCTCATTGAAAGCAAAGGCAACAATCGCAAAAGCAGCAGCTGGAATCGCATTGATATTAAGACCTGTTCCCCATTGCTGATTGAGGGCTTTCAACGCCAAAGGAATTCCGTAGTAGGTCAACATGAGTTGCACCAAAATCGGTGTCCCCTTTAAGAAACTAACAAAGAAGGCCTGCAAGGGATATAAAATTCTGACACGATTGATCTTCACAATGGCAAAAATCAGCGCTAAAACCAAGCCAAAAAGGGCACCACCAATGGTCAACATAATCGTTGTTGGAAGTTGTTGGACAATTCTTGGAATCCCATCAAAGACCGAACGTAGGCTAAACAGCTTGCCATTCGGAATCAATTGCATCAAGTTTTGGTACCAATCTGATGCTAAAATCGTTGTAACATTCATAAAAACATCCTCTCCTGATAATGATTCATTCTACCATACTTCTGCCGTCAATGAAATTATTTGCTACGGTCAGATACAGACTTTGTCTACCTACTAGTTTATCATACTTTGAAACAGGGAGGTTATATATTTTATCTATCAAAGAGATAGATAAAAACTATTTCAGTCCCAATTCTTCGTAAGCTTTTCGATAACCGATTTGCTTAACAGTTCCATTCTCCACTAAAATCGGACGTTTTAATAACATACCGTCGCTTGCTAGCAATTCAGCTGCTTCTTGGTTTGACAGACTTCCTACCTTATCTTTCAGCCCTAATTCACGGTATTTGATTCCACTAGTGTTGAAAAATTGCTTCAACTCGAAACCTGAGGTTTCTAGCCAATTTAAAATGACTTCTTGGCTGGGTGTTTCTTCCACGATATGGACAGCTTTGTAGTCCACACCGAGTTGGTTTAATTCTTGTTTTGCTTTTTTACAAGTTGAACATTTTGGGTATTCGATAAATTCTAACATGTGTTTCACTTTCTATTTTATATCTTTAAAATCTGCACCTTCATGCTCCAAGAGCCAAGCTTTCTTTTCCACTCCTGCAGCATAACCAGTCAGACACTTGCCTGCTCCAAGAACACGATGACAAGGTACAAGGATGGACCAAGGATTGCGTCCTACAGCTCCACCAATTGCTTGAGCAGAAGCCACTTGCAGGTCTTGCGCTATTTGTCCATAGGTCACTGTCCGACCATAAGGAATGCCCTGTAAATAGGACCAAACTCTCTTTTCAAAATCCGTACCGATTGGAGCCAAGGGTAAGTTGGATAAATCCTGAGACATGCCTTTAAAGTAATCATCTAAACAAGCAATAACTGGGGCTAAAACAGGATGACTAACAACTTCTTCTATTGTTTCATCTCCTAATCCCCTCTCAAAATGCTTCTGGTCCTGTACCCAAATGCCATACAGATAATGATCATCAGCTACGAGAGAAAGGGAGCCAATTGGTGAAGAGTAGAGCATTTTTGCGTACTTCTTTTGCATTATTTCTTTAATTTTTGATAGGCCAAGCGTTCGCCATCAACTGGAACCTTACCAACCTGTTGGAAGCCTAGCTTTTCAAAAATATGTTGCATAGCCTTGTTTGCAGCATGCGTATCTGAGCGAAAATCTAGATAATCAAAACCTTCAATCAAGCCTTCTAGGAAAGTCTGTGCAACTCCCTGTCCCTGGACATCTGTTGCCACAGCGATACGGTGAAAGACTAGGTACTCTGACTCTCCTCCTTGCCAGTTTCCTTCATAAATGGCTTCATAGGCTTCCTCTGGACTCTTGGTAACAGCAGCATAGGCTAGCAGTTCTCCCTCTTCCAAGGCAACATAAGCTTGACCTGAGATAATATCATCGATAATAATGTCCGCATTTGGATAGCCATTTTGCCACTGGTCACTACCAGTATCTGCTAAATATTTTTTGGCATCCTCAATCACCTGCATAATGGCATCTACTTCATTTGGAAAAGCTAAACGAATCTCCATCTTTTCTCCTCATTTCTGACTAGTTTCTCCCATCATAGCATAATTTAAGCCTTTTCACAAGCAGTTAAAACTTGACTATTTGTTTTTATTATTTTATAATCTAGTTATTAAAACTAGATAAAGCGGAGTTTAAAATGAAAACCACCTTTTCCTACCCAAGATGGGAAGAAATACCAAACATTGACCTCTATCTGGATCAGGTTTTACTCTATGTCAATCAGGTCTGTGCTCCCATCTCTCCAGATAAAGATAAGGGACTAACAGCATCCATGGTCAATAACTATGTCAAACATGGTTATCTGACAAAGCCTGACAAGAAAAAATACCAACGCCAACAGATTGCCCGTCTGATTGCTATCACAACCCTCAAATCTGTCTTTTCTATTCAAGAAATCGCTCAGACACTAAATACTCTCCAAAGTCAAGCCAGTTCAGAGCAACTCTACGATGCCTTTGTGGACTATATGAACCAAGGAGTTGACCCAGCTAACCCCATTATCCAAACCAGCTGCCAAACTGTTAAACTCTATCATCAAACTCTAGCCTTAATCCATCATACTCAAGAGGAGGTAATCCAATGAATACTAGTCTTAAACTCAGTAAACAACTTAGTTTTGGAGAGGAGATTGCTAATAGTGTGACCCATGCTGTGGGTGCAGTCACCATGCTCATCTTACTGCCTATCTCCTCCACCTATAGTTATGAGACACACGGATTTTTATCATCTATCGGCGTTTCCATTTTCGTTATCAGCCTGTTTCTCATGTTCCTCTCATCCACCATTTACCACTCTATGACCTATGGTTCAACCCACAAATACGTCTTGCGGATCATCGATCATTCTATGATTTATGTGGCTATCGCAGGCTCTTATACGCCAGTCGTCTTAACCTTGATGAATAACTGGTTTGGCTATCTGATTATTGCTATTCAATGGGGAACGACCATCTTTGGTATCCTCTATAAAATCTTTGCTAAAAAGGTCAATGAGAAATTCAGCCTTTCTCTTTACCTGATTATGGGCTGGTTGGTTCTGACTATCATTCCTGCCATTATCAGTCAAACAACGCCAATTTTCTGGAGTCTCATGGTAACTGGCGGACTCTCTTATACAGTTGGAGCTGGATTTTATGCCAAGAAAAAACCTTATTTCCACATGATTTGGCATCTCTTTATCCTAGCAGCATCTGCACTTCAATATATTGCGATTGTTTATTACATGTAAAAAAGTTGAGAATCTTTTCTCAACTTTTTTCTTTACACATATTGATAAAATACTGGTGTATGCGAACATCATCAGTCAATTCAGGATGAAAAGAGGTTACCAGCATATTTTTTTCTTGGGCTGCAACAATTTGATCGTCAACTCTTGCTAGAATTTCGACACCCTCTCCAACACTACTAATAATCGGACCACGGATAAAGGTCATTGGAATCTGACCAACTCCCTTACATTCTGCTTCTGTGTAGAAACTTCCTAGTTGGCGTCCGTAGGCATTTCGCTCGACCACCATATCCATAGTTCCTAGATGACTTTCTTCTTGAGAAGTGATTTCCTTAGCCAGCAAAATTAAGCCCGCGCAGGTTCCAAAAACTGGAAGTCCAGAGAGAATGGCTTCTCGAATAGGAATCAGCATGTCCTGGTCTCGTAAGAGCTTGCCCATGGTTGTAGACTCCCCACCAGGTAATATTAAACCCGATAAATCACTCTGATATTGCTGCCAATCCTCTAGATTTCTGATTTCGACACTAGTGACACCTAATTTATCTAGTACTTTTTCATGTTCTGCAAAGGCACCTTGCAAGGCCAATATTCCAATTTTCATCTATTTTCCTCGCTCAGCCATGAGAATTTGGATTTCATTTTCATTGATACCAACCATGGCTTCCCCTAAATCTTCAGAGATTTGAGCTAGGATTTGAGGATTACGGAAGTTAGTAACAGCCTTAACAATGGCACTTGCTCGTTTAACAGGATCACCTGACTTAAAAATACCTGAACCGACAAAGACACCCTCTGCCCCTAATTGCATCATCAGTGCAGCATCTGCTGGCGTTGCAACACCTCCAGCAGCAAAGTTTACAACTGGCAATTTCCCATGTTCATGGACGTATTGAACCAATTCTACAGGGACTTGCAATTCCTTAGCAGCAACATAAAGTTCGTCCTCACGTAGATTTTGAATGCGGCGAATTTCCTGATTCATCATACGCATATGACGAACAGCTTGAACAATATCTCCTGTACCTGGTTCTCCTTTGGTACGAATCATGGAAGCACCCTCAGCGATACGGCGCAAAGCTTCACCCAAATCCTTAGCACCACAGACAAAAGGAACTTGGAATTCTTTCTTGTCCACATGGAAACGGTCGTCAGCTGGCGATAGAACTTCACTCTCATCAATATAGTCAATCTCAATAGCCTCTAAAATCTGAGCTTCAACAAAATGCCCGATTCTGACCTTGGCCATTACTGGAATACTAACCGCTTCTTGGATTTCCTTAATCATCTTTGGATCACTCATGCGGGAAACCCCTCCAGCCGCACGAATATCAGCCGGAATTCGTTCCAAGGCCATAACAGCTGCCGCACCAGCAGCTTCTGCGATACGGGCCTGTTCTGGATTCTGAACATCCATAATTACACCGCCTTTGAGCATCTGTGCCAAGTTTTTATTTAGTTCATAACGATTTTCAGTCATTTCTTTTTCCTCATCATTTGTATTGGTAGCTACCATTTCATTTTAAGTCAGATTAGAAGGAATCACAAGATAAAAAAAACATAATTGTGTGGGTACAGATTGATACTCAATGAAAATCAAAGAGCAAACTAGGAAGCTAGCCGCAGGTTGCTCAAAGCACTGCTTTGAGGTTGTAGATAGAACTGACGAAGTCAGTAACATATATACGGTAAGGCGACGCTGACGTGGTTTGAAGAGATTTTCGAAGAGTATAACTAAAAAACTATCTGACCTTAACTTAAAGCCAGATAGTTCATCAAATTTTATTTTTCAGCTGTAAGAGCAGCCATTGTGATGTAGTTGTATGGTTTGTTGAAGTGTGGCAAGAAGAAGAGGTCTGTCAAGGCCAATTTATCAATTGTCACATGCTCTTGGATAGCAAGTGAGAACATATGAATTCCCATGCTAATTGCAATATCATGTGAAACCATTTGAGCCCCAAGAATTTCACGGCTATCTTTGTCAAAGACAATCTTGATTGCTACTTCATGGTTGTCATGTTTCATGAATTCTGGTTTTTGAAGATCGTTAAAGCCTGTTTCAGTTGCATTGTAACCAGCAGCTTTGGCTTTTTCAAGAGTCAAACCAGTTGAAACCATGTGAAGACCGTAGATAGAGATACCGTTTGAACCTTGCACACCGATTCCTTCCAATTCATGTCCACAAGCGTTGTAGGCACCAACGATACCAGTACGAACTGCATTTGAAGCAAGGGCGATGTAACTTGTGTCTTTACGAGCGTTGTCATAAACAGTCGCACAGTCACCAACGGCAAATACACCAGGAAGTGAAGTTTCTTGTTTCTTGTCTACAAGGAAGGCACCGTTACGGAAGAGTTCAATCTTACCATCAGCAAGGGCTGTATTTGGACGGAAACCAACTGCAAGGATAACCATGTCCACATCAAAGCTTTCTTTGTCAGTAATCAAGCGTTCAACTTTACCGTCACCTTCAATTGCTTTAACAGTTTGACCAAGAGCCAAGCGGATATTGTGGTCTTCCAAGTTCTTCGCCATCATTTGTGTGAAGTCTTTATCATAGTAACCGTTCAAGACAGTATCAACGATATCAACAAGGACAACTTCTTTTCCAAGACGCTCAAAGGCTTCAGCAAGTTCAACACCGATATAACCACCACCAACAACAGCGATGCGGTCAAGATGTTTGCTCTTGTCAGCAAGTTTATTGATAACTTCTTCAGCGTTTTGGTACAATTTCACGAATTGTACGTTTTCAAGAATTGCTTTAAATTCGCGGTTTCCTTTAACAATTTCAACACCTTCGATTGGTGGCAAGATTGGTGTAGAACCTGTAGCGAAAATCAATTTTTCGTATGATTCTTTGTGTTCTTTTCCTTCAACTTCGGCTGTAACTACTTTGTTATCATAGTCGATTGAAAGAACTGGCGAGTTCATGTAAACCTTAGCGCCTTTAGCTTCCAATTTTTCTTTATCAGAATAGAACAAGCCTTCAGCACCGTCAATTTGTTCACCAATCCAAAGAGCCATTCCACAACCTAGGAAAGAGATGTTAGAGTTTTGGTCGAATACAACGATTTCGTTCTCATTTCCAAAATTATCCAACATCGTATTAATACATGCTGTACCAGCGTGGTTAGCACCGACTACAACGATCTTACTCATAAAAAATTTCCTACCTTCATTCTAAATTTACCCTACTAGTATAACATTTACTGTTAGCGTTTACAAGAGTTTGGCTGATTTTTCCTATTTTTTTGTAAAAAATTGTAAATAATCTGTATCTTAACACGGATTCTTGCAATTTTTCTTCATTTCCTGAGCATATTTCTTGACATCTTTACAAATTTTATTTGTGAAAACGCTGACTTTATGGTATGCTAGTATCATGGAAAGAAAATGTAAGGGGTTCATTTTTCATAAATTTACTATATTTCAACCTTCTTTTCATAAGAGAAAGGAGTTGGTAGTTTGCCTCTTAGTTCACATTCTGAACGCCTAATGGGAACCACTATCACTATTTCATTAGTGGATGAGCGAGCCGATAGCTTGCTTCAAAAATCCTTTGATTTACTCAAAGAGCTCGAATACCGCTTCAATGCCAATAGTCAAGAATCTGAGTTGATGGAAATCAATCATCAAGCTGGAATAACTTCAGTCAAGGTTCATCCAGACCTGTTTGAACTGATTTCACTTGGTTTAGAGCATAGCCTAGCGCCCTCTAGCCACCTCAATATCAGCATTGGTCCCTTGATTCAAACCTGGCGTATCGGTTTTTCAGATGCCAAAGTTGCCCAACCTCAAGAAATCGAATCGGTCCTCCCTTTAATCAATCCTCATTATATCGAGTTAAATTCTTATACTTCTACTGTATTTCTAAAACAGAAAGGAATGAAGATAGACCTAGGTTGTTTAGCCAAGGGTTATAGTGCGGATAAGGTTGCCCAATTTCTGAGAGAAGAGGGAGTGACTTCTGCCTTGATCAATCTAGGAGGAAATATCCTGACCATTGGAAAAAATCAGGCAAGAGATAATCAACCTTGGCAAATCGGGATTCAAGACCCAGCCAATCCGAGGGGCAATCACTTAATGACCATTCCTGTTGTCAATAAATCTGTCGTGACTTCAGGTATTTATGAGCGTCACCTGACAGTCGATGGAAAAGATTACCATCACATTTTTGACAGCCAAACAGGATATCCTGTTGAAACGGAACTTGCTAGTCTGACAATCATCTCTGATAAATCAGTCGATGGCGAAATCTGGACAACTCGACTCTTTGGAGAAAGACCTGCTTCTATCCTCTGGCAAGTCGAAAGTTTGGAGGGAATCGAAGCGATTCTGATCGATAAGGAAGGTCACCTAAGCTGTTCTTCAGGAGTTCCTACTCTATAGAAATAACTGTTTCAATGGAGTTTTAAAATCGTATTATGTAAAAAGAGAAAGGAAATCTCATGTTAAAACTTATTGCTATTGTTGGAACAAATTCAAAACGTTCTACAAACCGTCAATTGCTTCAATACATGCAAAAACACTTTGCTGACAAAGCTGAAATTGAACTTGTTGAAATCAAGGACATTCCTGTCTTTAACAAGCCAGCTGACAAGCAAGTACCTGCTGAAATCTTAGAAATTGCTGCTAAAATTGAAGAGGCTGATGGTGTTATTATCGGTACTCCTGAATATGATCACTCTATTCCAGCTGTTTTGATGAGCGCTCTTGCTTGGTTGTCATATGGTATTTACCCACTTTTGAACAAATCAATCATGATTACAGGTGCTTCTTACGGTACACTTGGTTCATCACGCGCCCAATTACAACTTCGCCAAATCTTAAACGCACCAGAAATCAAAGCAAGTGTCCTTCCAGATGAATTCTTGCTTTCACACTCTCTTCAAGCCTTTAACCCAAGTGGCGACTTGGTTGACCTTGATGTTATTAAAAAATTGGATGCCACTTTTGACGACTTCCGTATCTTTGTAAAAATTACAGAAAAATTGCGCAACGCACAAGAACTACTTCGCAAAGATGCTGAAGACTTTGACTGGGAAAATTTGTAAGATAGGAGACCAAAAAGAATGAAATTTGTTGGACTTGTAGGATCAAACTACGATCAATCATATAACCGTAAACTCTTGGAATTTATCCGCCGTCACTTCAAACTCAAATTTGAATTAGAAGTTCTTGAAATTGACGAAGTTCCAATGTTTAACCAAGACGAAAAATGGGACGAAAGTTTCCAATTGCGTCTCTTGTATAACAGAATTACACGTGCTGATGGTGTCATTATCGCTACCCCTGAGCACAACCACACAATCTCAGCTTCTCTTAAATCTGTTCTTGAATGGCTTTCATATGAAGTTCATCCATTTGAAAACAAACCAGTCATGATTGTGGGTGCTTCTTACTACGACCAAGGTACTTCTCGTGCCCAAGTTCACCTTCGTAAGATTCTTGACGCTCCAGGTGTCAATGCCTATACACTTCCTGGAAACGAATTCCTTCTTGGTAAAGCTAAGGAAGCCTTTGATGTTGATGGGAATATTACAAATGACGGAACAGTTAAATTCCTCGAAACTTGCTTGGATAATTTTGTAAAATATGTAGGAGTTGTTTCAAAATTGAAAAAACCAAAACCAATTGAACCAGAAGATTTGGATTGTGGAAGACCAATTGCTACCACAATCACAGAAGTTGATCCCGATGATCCAGAATGGGTTGAAAAAGTTGCTGAAATTACTGGTGCGGTTTCAGGTGATACCTATGTCAAACTAGATCATGGTATCTTAACTGTTAACCAAATCGATATGTTCTTGAAAGCAATGCCATTTGAGTTGACCTATGCAGATGATAACAACCAATTCTTATACTACAATAATGTTCACCAAGATCCAAATACAATGTTTGCTAAACGTGTACCATCTCAATCTGGTAACCGTCTCTCAACTGTCCATAACTCACTTCCCGGTGGACGTATGAAAAATGTTGAGTGGGTTGTCGGTGTACTACGTAATGGTGATCAAGAATATGTTCGTACAATCGTTCCTGGATCTCCTGCAGGGGTTATCAATACTCACAACTATCAAGCTATGTACTATCCTGATGGATCATACGCTGGTATCAACGAAATAGTCTTCAACTTCCAACCATGGCTTGATTGGTACCTCAATTCTACTGGTCAACGTCTAGTTGGTGGAAATGCTGCAGCATCTGCTGGCGGACATGGTCACGGCGATGCAGATGCTACATCTGGAGCTTCTGATGCAGGTGATGCTGGAGGCCACGGTGGTGGTGCAGACGCTACATCTGGCGCAAGCAACTAATAACAGTTTTAGGAACCATTTTGGTTCCTTTTTTAGGAAAAAAGACTAGCAGACACAAACTGCTAGTCTTTTGATTATTATTTCACCTATCTTTGTTAAAAGAAAGAATACTTATTATGAATTTGGATCATCGAGACTACGGCCATGTAACCCTTTTTCACGTTGGACTTGGCGTAGTTTTTCTGGTGTGACATCGTTTCCTTCTTCATCCACAATTTTGATTCCTTCAATATGGTGACGAACAGCGCGACGATAACCTTCGATGTACTCCTCACGTAGTTTAGCTTGTTCCACTTTTTCTTCTGGGGTCAAGCCTTCTTCTTTTTTCTTTTTAGCGAGCTCGTTGATACGAGCAATTTTTTTCGGATCCATTTCTTCTCCTTTGTGATAAGATAAAGTCCGTTTGACTGAGTTTATTTAGTGTTAATTTGGTTAAAACGAGCAAGCTTAGCTGCTTTTTGAGTTAAATGAGACAAAATAGCCAAACGATTTTGACGGACAGCCTGATCTTCGGCCATAACCATAGTATTTTCAAAGAAAGCATCAATAACTGGACTGAGAGCAAAGAGCTGTTTCAATTGCTGACTAGCAGTCCCTGACAAAACGAGTGATTCGACGGCTTCTGCCAAGGCTTTCTCTTCTTCATTCTCAAAGAGAGCTGGATCAACCGTGTCGGATCCTTCTGCTTTCTCAGCCAAATTAAAGGCACGAGAAAGTGATTCAACAGATGGTTTGAAGTCTTCTCTCTTGCTTGCTTCTACGAGAGCACTTGCTGTTTCCAGCATCTCTGCCACAACAAAGTTTGAACCTGCAAGAACTGCTTCCTTGATATCTTTTGGAGTTGAACCCATCATTTTATCAACACGAGCCTTGATAAAGTCTATAACCTCTGCCTTATTTTCATAAGTCAAGCTGTCAAATGTTAGAGCATAAAGGCTATCAATCAGCTCATCCATAGCAATATGCCAACCAAAGGCATCCAAGATACGAACCACACCTTGAGTTGCACGACGAAGGGCATAAGGATCATTAGAACCAGATGGAATCAAACCTACTGAGAAGAAGCTCAAAATCGTATCCAATTTGTCTGCAATGGCTAGAACCGCGCCAACCTTGCTCTCTGGAAGTTCGCCTTCGGCTGATGTAGGCATATAGTGTTCACGAATAGCAGCTGCCACCGCTGGAGTTTCACCAGCAAGAAGGGCATATTTCTCACCCATAATTCCTTGGAGTTCATCAAATTCACCAACCATACCTGTCAACAAGTCAAACTTGTAAATGGCTGCTGCACGGGCTAGATCAATCGTTTCATCAGCTGACAAACCAGCTTTTTCTGCCAAGAGAATAGCAATCTGACCAGTACGAATCATGTGTTCACGAAGGGAACCAATCTTCTCATGGAAGGTTACATTGTTTAATTTTTCAACAAGATCTGAAATCACCAATTTTTGATCTTCACGCCAGAAGAATTCTCCGTCTTCCAAGCGGGCTACCAAGACTTTTTCATTTCCTTTGATGACATTTTCCAAATGCTCTGCGTTTCCATTACGAACAGAAATAAAGTTTGGCAAGAGTTTGCCATCTTGATCGCGAACAACAAAGTAACGTTGGTGTTCTTTCATTGACGTCACCAAAACTTCTTCTGGAACTTCAAGGTATTTGGCATCAAAACTTCCCATAAAGGCAGTTGGGTATTCAACCAAGTTCAAGACTTCATTAAGCAAGTCAGCATCAATTTCGATACGTACACCATGTTTCGCCTCAATTTCCTTGATTTGGTCAACAATCATTTGCTCACGTTCACGAGGATCCGCAATTACAAACTGTGCACGAAGGTCTTCTTCATAGCTCAATGCTGACTGAATCTTAGTTTCTTGTCCCAAGAAACGATGACCACGGCTGACACGACCGCCCTTGATATCAAGGAAATCCAAATCAAACTCTTCTTCATCTAAAAGAACAGTTAAAGTGTGAACAGGACGAATGTATTCAAAGCTATTTCCAGCCCAGTGCATGCTGACAGGGAAAGTCAATGACTTCAAGACATCCACAACAGCAGGAACAATGGCTTCAACTGCTTGACCAATTTCTTCCTTAGTGACATAGACATATTCTTCACCCTTGATTTCACGGAATTCAATATCTTCAACCGTCAAACCTTTTCCACGGACAAATCCTTGAGCTGCTTTGGTGAAGTTTCCATCACTATCCAAGGCAATTTTCTTTGCTGGACCCTTGAAGTCTTCTGTCAAATCAGACTGCTTGTCTGCAAGACCAGTCACACGAACAGCCAAACGACGTGGTGTTGAGAAGGTTTGAATGGCTTCAAAAGACAGGCGGTTTTCCTTGAGGAAGGCTGCCATTTTTTCGCCTAGTTGTTTTTCACTTGGTGTGACAACATAGGCTGGTAATTCTTCAAGACCGAGTTCTACTAATAAGTTTTTTGTCATGTTTTTTCCTTTACATTTTCTTCAATCTTTTTTGATATGCACCTTAGGTACTGGGAACGTCGCTAACTAACTTTGTGAGTCTGTATGGAAATCTAATGCAAAATTGATCAAGATTTCCAACAGTCTCATCAAAGTGGATTTAGCTGACTGATTTTGAACCTAAGGTTTCAAAAATCCCCACATAACAGTACAGCTGTGCATATCCCTCTAGCAAATCTTCGACTTGCCTCTAACGATTTTAGAGAACAGTATTACACACTATTCTGCGTCTTCTGCTAAGAGTTTAGCTCGTGTTGCTTCATCCAAAAGTGGGTAGCCTAGGCGTTTGCGTTCTGCGACAAAGGTTTTGGCTACGACACGGGCCAAGTTACGGATACGTGCGATATAGCCTGCGCGCTCTGTTACAGATACGGCACCACGCGCGTCAAGCAGGTTAAAGGTGTGTGAACATTTGAGAACATAGTCATAGGCAGGGTGTACTAAACCTTCTTCCAAGGCACGACCAGCTTCTTTTTCAAACTTATCAAAGTTTTCAAGCAACATTTCTTGATCCGAAATTTCAAATGAATATTTTGAATGCTCGTACTCAGGCTGGATAAAGATTTCTCCGTATTTTACACCATCAGCCCACTCAATATCATAGACAGAGTCTACTTCTTGGATATAAGAAGCCAAGCGTTCCAAACCATAGGTAACTTCCGCAGTCACAGGGCCAGTTGCCAATCCACCAACCTGTTGGAAATAAGTGAACTGAGTAATTTCCATCCCATCAAGCCAAACTTCCCATCCAAGACCAGCCGAACCAGTAGATGGGTTTTCCCAGTTGTCCTCAACAAAACGAATATCGTGTTCCAAAGGATTGATTCCCAATTTTTCTAAAGACTCAAGATAAAGTTCTTGGATATTTGATGGAGAAGGTTTCATCACCACTTGGAATTGGTGGTGTTGGTACAGACGGTTAGGGTTTTCCCCGTAACGACCATCAGCAGGACGACGTGATGGCTCTACGTAAGCCGCATTCCATGGCTCAGGTCCGATAGCACGAAGGAAAGTGTAAGGACTCATTGTCCCCGCACCTTTTTCATTATCATAAGCCTGCATCAGCATACAACCTTGGTCATTCCAAAATTGTTGCAAAGTCAAAATAATTTCTTGAAATGTTAATTTCTTAGACATTGAATACTCCTTAATAAAAAATGATTTCTTGCGACACGAGTCTGCCTCGTCGATTATACGAGGCAAGACGAGTTAGTACTGCGTCTAGCTCAGGCACTCTAGTGCTGAGCGTGAGGCAATCCGACTGTAAGGAGGTCTCTGCCACTGACGCAGTGAAATGTTAATTTCTTAGACATTTTTTACTCCTTTAATTTATATTATTTTTTTAGATGGATTTATCAAGTAACCAAGAAAAGGCTGGATCCTGAAAAATATGACGTTTGGGAACAGTTTGTAAATTCTGATCGCATTCATCTATTGTACCTAATTTCAAAGCACAGACTTCTGGTATATTTTCTTGAACAGTGAAAATTTGACTATGACAGTTCTGGCAATAATAACGCTGTTTTCCTGGAGAAGAACTATAGGAAACAAGCTTTTCTTTTCCATGCAATACTAGCTTTTCACTGCTAACTTTAGCATTAACTGTATAGGCAGACGCAGTTGCTTTCCGACAGAATGAGCAATGGCAAAACACTAATTCAGATAATTCCTCATCTAGAGTGTAGGTTACTGCTTTACATAAACAAGATCCTTTAAGCATTAAGCTCCTTTCTACTTAGGCATTAGACGAAATTCAAAAAGAACCGAATTTCAACACCCAAGCCTTGCGACTAGGGGCGTCAGAAACGCGGTTCCACCCTAATTTATTACTTCATTGTTTTTGAAAATACTACAGAAAGCGCCAGTTCCTTATTTTGCCCTACTTGGCTCCCACTATCCCAAGCTCGCTTGAAGAACGCCATAAGACTTTCTTTCCTGCTGACTATTATATCAAAAATTAGAACAATGTACAATTCTTTTTATGATTTTCTAGAAATCCATATCATCAACTCTTGGAGCACCAGACTGAACAGCAATCGCTTTTAAGGTTTCACGCTCCTCGTGACTCAGCTCAATTCCGAAACAATCAAGATTAGCCTGAATACGAGATGCTGTAACAGATTTTGGAAGTGGTAAAAATCCTTCTGTCAAGCTCCAAGCTAAGGCTATCTGGGCAACAGACTTTCCGTGATTTGCCGCGATTTCTTGGACTTCCTTGCTATCAAAAAGTTCTCCCTGACCAAAAGGCCCCCAAGCTTCCAATAAAATTCCTTTTTCTCGACAGTAATCTACGACTTGATCTTGATACACACCTGGCGCCAAGCGAACTTGATTAACCGTAGGAATAATAGTTGCAGTTTCAAGCAAGGCATCCAAATGATGGGGAAGGAAATTACTAACCCCGATAGCACGGATTTTCCATTGGTCATTTTCTCTGAGCGGTTTTGGCTTTGGCCAATGAATCAAATACAAATCCAAATATTCCAAGCCCAGCTTCTCTAAAGACTCTTCAAAAGCCTGACGAGCTTGCTCATAGGTGTGATTTGTATTCCAGAGTTTACTGGTTACAAAAATTTCCTCACGCGGAACGCCACTGTCTTGAATAGCACGACCAACGCTTTCTTCATTTTTATAGATAGCTGCCGTATCGATATGGCGATAACCCGCCTCTAAAGCCTCTAGGACAGCTTGGTAAGCAATCTCTCCATTTTCAGCTTTCCAAGTTCCAAAACCCAGAACTGGAATTGTAACACCATTATTTAAAGTATAAGATTTCATTATTTTTCCTTTCTATGTGAAGAAAATCCAAAGAAACAAATTCTCAATGAAAACTTATCTCTTTAGATTTTTTAAATTATTGGTCACGGTCGTAGTAAAGCTGGTGAGCTTTAAGACGAGAATCTAACAAATCTGGTACGGTTACAAAGTCATAACCTTGCCCTTTCAAATAGTCAATAACCTTAGGTAGAGCATGTACCGTCTCAGCATGGATATCATGCATGAGAATAATAGAACCATTCTTGACTTCACGCTGAATTTCTGTCAAAATAGCTGCTTCATTTTTACTCTTCCAGTCCAGACTATCCACATCCCACATAATAAAACTCAAATCGAGGCTATTGCGAATGTCGTCCGTAATGGCACCATAAGGCGGACGCATAAGTTTAGAGCTAGAGCCCAGGACTTTAGTTAGCGCATCCTCAGTATCAGTTATTTGTTTTTTAGCGTCATCAAGCGAAAGTTTTGAAAGCACTGGATGGCTCCAACTATGGTTTCCAATGACATGGCCATCTGCTTTCATACGTTTCAGAATCTC
Organism: bacterium; assembly: GCA_905221125.1. Taxonomy (GTDB): domain Bacteria; phylum Bacillota; class Bacilli; order Lactobacillales; family Streptococcaceae; genus Streptococcus. The sequence goes on from CAJNBY010000003.1 coordinate 124,951, forward strand.
TTCATTGCCAGAAACATTCTTACCTAAAACAAAGAAAGTTGCCTTGATACCATACTTAGAAAGCGTATCTAATGCTTGATTTGTCGTCGCAGGATTTGGTCCATCATCAAAAGTCAAGGCTACTACTTTACGATTCTTCTTTTCATAATAAGCCTTATATAGCTCTGCATCCTTATCTAATAAATAAGAGGACTGAATAACTTCAAAGAAACTAGATACCGGCAAGGCAATCTCGTCTAGATTTTCAACTGTCTGACTTGGATAAAGAATAATTTGACTATCCTTATAATCAAAATTCCATGCAGACAAGTCTTGATCAGACAAGCCTTTAACAAACTGATCAATCTTTTCTTGTTCTAATTTCTTATCTTGCAAGAAAGAAGTAAGTTCTTTTATCAGTTTCTCTTTGGCCTTACTAGCATCTGAAAATAGTTGATCAAGGGTAAAAGGTTTACCGTCGTCTGTCAAATGCACTTTCGCTAGACTAGTTTTTTCAGTCTCTTCAACTTTTGACGAAGTTAAATCATAGACTTGTTTTATCACACTTCGGTTGACAATCCCTTTTAAAGTCGAATCCTGTTTCTCTGTATAATAAAAAACCAGATTTTCCTTGTCTTCTAGATTGTCTTTAATATCCTGTGTCATGATTCCCTTTATAGACGAAATCACTTGTCCCCCTTGGAAAGGATAATAGGCAATTACTTCAGCTTGTCCCTTACGAAAATGATCTTTCTGATTTCCCTCACTCAATTGATCATCTTTCTCTTTTTTGAGCGATTCAATCTTTTGCTCAAAACTTTGCTTTGTATATATTTTATATCCAATAATTGAACCAAGGACACAAATGCTAACTGAAAAGATAGCTACTAGGGCTATTAAACTCATTCTTATCTTATCGTGATTCTCACGCTTTGCTCTACTTTTATCCATAAGACCATCATATCAAATTCAAGCTATAATTTCAATGATTTTGGAGGAAATAGTATATTAAAAAAGAGGGGAAGTCCCCCTCTCAAGATTTTATTTGACTGCTTCTTTCAAAGCATCTACCTTATCGAGACGTTCCCATGGAAGGTCAATATCTGTACGTCCCATATGTCCATAAGCCGCTGTTTGACGGTAGATTGGACGTTTAAGATCCAACATTTGGATAATTCCTGCTGGGCGAAGGTCAAAGATTTGACGAGCCGCTTTTTCAAGCTTGCTTTCAGCTACTGTTCCTGTACCGAAAGTATCGATACGAACAGAAACAGGTTGGGCAACACCGATAGCATAGGCTAATTGCACTTCTGCCTTCTTAGCCAAACCAGCTGCAACGATATTCTTGGCAATGTAACGAGCCGCATATGACGCAGAACGGTCTACCTTAGTCGCATCCTTCCCAGAGAAGGCACCACCACCGTGACGAGAGTAGCCACCATAGGTATCCACGATAATCTTACGACCAGTCAACCCTGAGTCTCCTTGAGGCCCACCGATTACAAAACGACCAGTTGGATTGATGAAGAATTTTGTTTGCTCATCCAAATAAGATGCTGGAATCACTTCTTTGATAACCTTGTTAATCACATCATTGTGAATTTGTTCGTTGCTGACTTCTGGATCATGCTGAGTAGAAATAACAACTGTATCCACGCGTACTGGACGGTCATTTTCATCGTACTCAACTGTGACTTGTGATTTTGCGTCTGGGCGAAGATAGCTGATTTCACCAGATTTACGAAGTTCTGCCAGACGACGAACCAATTTATGGCTGAGTGAAATTGGCAAGGGCATAAGCTCTTCTGTTTCATCAACCGCAAATCCAAACATGAGCCCTTGATCACCAGCACCAATCAAGTCCAGTGGATCTTGGTCTGCATTTCCACGAACCTCCAAGGCTTCGTTAACACCTTGGGCAATGTCAGGAGATTGTTCCACCAAAGATGGGTGTACTCCCACCGTCTCCGCAGAAAAACCATACTCTGTATTGGTATAACCAATCTCTGCAATGGTATCACGAACCACACGGTTAATATCCACATAGGCATTTGTAGAAACTTCACCAAAAACGTGGACGGAACCAGTATAGACAGCTGTCTCAGCAGCAACGTGCGCCTCTGGATCCTTGGCTAAAATAGCATCCAAAATCGCATCTGAAATTTGGTCTGCAATCTTATCTGGATGCCCCTCAGATACAGATTCAGACGTGAATAATTTACGTTCTGACATAAAAATGTCCCCCCTTAAAAATAGTGTTATAGAGTTACAAAGTACTGATAGGAAATTTCTTAGTGATGTAGACCTACCATCTTATCGGGACTATATAACTTCATCATTATATCATTTTTTAACACAATTTGCAGTCTTTAATGTAATCTTTCAATGTAGATATTTCGTTCTCATAAAAAAAGTTGGAGCTCAGTACTCCAACAATTGCCTTAAAATGTTTGGCGTTTTGCTTTACGCTCGGCACGACCGCGAGCACGATTTTCAGCACGCTTGGTCTTGCGGCGTTTTTCATCAACCGCCCATTGAATCTTCTTCTTATAACCTGGTTTGACTTTTTTCTTTTTCTTTTTAACCAAACCAATCATTTCAATATCAAGCTTATCTTGTTTTTTCTCACGGTTGGCACGACGATCACGGTCGTAGGTATCTTGAAATTCTCCGTCTTTAACCATTTTCGGAGTAAACTTAATTCCTAATTTCTCCAACTCACGGATATCCGAGTCATCACTTGGCTGGTAAAGAGTAATAGCTGTCCCTGGTAGGCCATTTCGTCCGGTACGACCAACACGGTGCACAAAGAAAGATAGGTCTTGCGGAATGGCATCATTGATGACATGACTGACACCTTCAATGTCAATCCCACGCGCCGCCAAGTCTGTAGCGACAATGTACTCAAAATCCAGATTTTTCACCTGATTCATGATTCGCTTACGTTCACGAGGGGCAATATCTCCATGAATCTTCGCTACCTTCAAGCCTTGAGCAGTCAGATATGAATGCAATTCATCAGCACGCGTTTTAGTGTTAACAAAAATCATTGCCAAATAAGGCTGCATCAACTGAGTCAATTGATAAATTTGAGCATTCTTGTCACGTCCCTTGGTTGAAATCAACCAATTATCAATGGTGTCAGAAATGACCGTTTTGGTCTTTATTTTCTCCATAACAGGATTCGATAAGTATTTTTTCAAGAATGGTTGCAACTTTTGTGGAATAGTCGCTGAGAAGACCATGAATTGCAAGTCTTTTGGAAGACTTCCAGCAATCTTATCAACAGTTTCCAAGAATCCCATATCCAAGGTCATGTCTGCCTCATCGACCACAAAGGTCTTGGCCTTGTGAATAGCTAGGTCACCAGACTTAACCAAGTCGTAGATACGGCCTGGTGTTCCGATAACAATATGAGGCTGATTGCTTGCCAATTTCTCAATCTGACGAGCCTTATCCGTACCACCCACATAATTAACCACACGAACTTCCACTTCTGAGTGAGTTGCAATCTGACGGGCTGCTTGGTAAATTTGAGTAGCCAACTCACGACTCGGTGCAGTAATCACTGCTTGTACACTATCGCTAGCTTCATCTAATTGCTGGAAAATTGGTAACAAGAAAGTATGTGTCTTACCCGAACCTGTTTTTGATTCACCGACTAGGTCACGACCTGCCAAGACAATGGGAATCAACTTATCTTGTACCTCTGTTGGAGTTGTAAATTTCAACTCCTGCAAGGCTTCTCTAATATAGTTTTTAAATTGAAATTTCGTAAATGACATAATATCCTCGATTCTATCTATCCTATCAATTATACCACATTTTATTCCATTTCAGTAGTCTCACTTATTTAGGCTATTTCCTGTAGCTTTTCTAGTCAGAAAAAGGCTGGAATTTGAGAATTCCAACCTCTTTTCAGTTATTATTTCCAATTTAACATCGCATTCAAGCCATAGTGATCACTCACTTGTGGACTCTTATTACCATCAAATACGACATGTAAATTTTCCACCGCTAACTCTTTGGTAGTAAAGACATAATCGATTCGAAGGGGTTCAGTATTTCCTTTCCAGCCATCAATTTCTGGTGGAACAGTATAGCTACCGCTTTTCTCATGAGCAACTTCAAATGCGTCTTGTAAGCCCAATGGACTAGCTAAAATAGCTTGGTAGCCTTCCTGACCTGCTGGATTGTTGAAATCTCCAGCTAGCAAAAGCGGCTTGTTCAATTCTTTCAAGACAGCCTCAAATCGTGCCCATTCTTCTTGGAAACCTTTATCCCACCAAGAAAGGTGGACACTTGCAACTGCAAGTTCCTTACCATCAACTACAGTTTCAGCCAAGGCAACACGACGAGTATGATAGTCTGTTGGATCATCCACATCTGAAACTAAAATTTCTCTGGCTTCAATAGGTGTTTTAGACAAGATAGCCACACCTTCGTGGTAGCGATCATAACCGATATGGTTATAGGCCCAAGTCCAGTAGTAATTTTTCCCTTGCTCAGACAACTTTTCAACCAAGAGTCTAACATAGTGATCTTGGTGAATAGGCTCAGCTGCTGGCAAAGCTTGATAAAGGTCATTGACCTCCACCTCTGAAGAGGTGATCTCCTGATTGATTTCTTGGAAACAAATCAAATCATAGTCCTTTTCAAGAATATCCTCAAGCAAAATCTGGAATTTTTCCTCAGCTTCTTTTTCCATCCAACTATGAGTATTGAGTGTTAAAAATTTCATTCTTTTCTCCCAAAATAAGAGGTTGGAATACAGCTTCCAACCTCAAGTATATTACAATTCTACTTTAGCAACTGCTGTTTTAGCTGCAAGAGAACCTGTTTTTTCTAATTTAACTGATTTAATTGCATCACCATTTGTGAAGACAACTACTGTTGAAGTTTCACGTCCTGCTGCACGGATAGCATCCAAGTCAGCTGTGACAAGGAGATCTCCTGCTGCAACTTTTTGTCCTTCAGCAACATGAACTGTAAATGGTTTACCTTCAAGACTTACTGTGTCCAAACCAATGTGAACCAATACTTCAAGACCTGCTTCAGTCACAATACCAAGAGCATGTTTTGTTGGGAAAATGCTTGATACAGTACCTGAAACTGGAGATACAATGTTTCCATTTGCAGGTTCTACTGCAAATCCATCACCCATCATTTTTTGAGCAAATACTGGATCTTTTACTTGTTCCAAAGCAACAACTTGACCGTCTGCTACTGAGTAAACTTCCTCAGTAAGACCTTTGAAGTGAACAGTGTTTTGTTGTGCTTCAGTCATTTGGCTTGGAAGAGTTTCAGGAATGATTTCACCTGAATCAAGGATATCTTGGATATCAGATTTCAATACGTCAGCTTTTGGACCGTAGATAGCTTGAACCCCTTGTCCTTTCATGACAAGACCCATAGCTCCTTCTGCTTTCCATTGCTCTGCATTTCCTACTTTATCTGCATCTTTAACAGTTACACGAAGACGAGTCATACATGCGTCAACATCAACGATGTTTGCACGTCCACCAAGAAGGTTAATAATGTTTACAGCTTGAGAACCTGCTGCAACTTTCACTTCGCTGCTAGATTCTTCTGAACCTTCAGCAGTTTCGTAGTTTCCGTTACGCCCTGGAGTTGCGTAGTTGAATTTTTGAATCATGAAGTTTGCGATAAAGTACATGATTACAGCAAAGAGAACAGTTACCCAAATGAAGTTAATGATATCCATACCGATACCAGCACTGATTGCAATAGGTGTACGAGTCAAGAACTCGATTGAACCGAATGAGTGCATACGTAGGTTTACAACGTCAGCCATAGCGAAGGCCGCACCTTGAACAAGTGAGTAAACAAGATACATAGGTGTTGCGACGAACATGAACATGTATTCGATTGGTTCAGTAACCCCTGTCAAGAATGTTGCAAGAGCTGTTGCAATCATCATACCTTTGTATTTATGTTTTTTGTCAGCATCAACATTACGGTAGATAGCCACAACTACACCCATCAAGATACCGAATGAACCGATCATTTGTCCAACTTTGAAACGAGCTGGGTGAACAGTATCTAACAATTGTTGGTAGTGACTTGCATCTGTACCTTTAAGGTTAACAAGGTCTGTTACCCATGCAAGCCATAGTGGGTCTTGACCAAATACTTGACTACCTTTAGCTGCACCAGTTAAGACATCATAAGTACCACCAAGAGCTGTGTAGTTCATTGGAATAGTCAACATGTGGTGAAGACCAAATGGCAAGAGCAAACGTTCCAATGTACCATATAAGAATGGTGCAAGGATTGGAGCAGTTTGTTGTGAGTTAGCAATCCAGATACCAAAGCTATTGATACCAGTTTGCACAAGTGGCCAGAAAGCAGCAAGTACAATTGCAGCAATTATTGAACGAAGAATAACTACAAATGGTACAAAACGTTTTCCGTTAAAGAATGAAAGTGCATCAGGAAGCTTACGGAAGTTATAGTATTTATTGTAAGCAGTTGCTCCAATAAAACCAGAAATAATCCCTACGAAGACACCCATGTTCAAGGCTGGAGCTTCAAGAACACTGATAAAGTAATCAGCAACTTTGATTGAACCACCAAAGAGAGTAGTTACCATAGCATCTGGATTTTTCAACATATCGCCTGATACACCAAAGATTGTACCAGTGATACGGTTAATCAAGATGAAGGCAAGACCAGCGGCGAAAGCACCACCAGCACGTTCTTTAGCCCAGCTTCCTCCAATAGCGAGGGCGAACAAGATATGAAGGTTAACGATAACTCCCCAACCGATTTGCTCTAGTACACCACCAGTAATAACGAGTGGTGCAAAGGTTGGATTAATCATCACGATAGACTTACCGATTGAAATCATCAAACCAGCAGCCGGCATAACCGCGATAACCACCATCAAAGCCTTACCGAATTTTTGCCAAAATTCGAAAGACAAGACATTTTTGAATGTATCTTTCATCATTCAAATCTCCTTTATTTTTATTTAGGCAAACGTTTTACGAAAACGTTTGCACCTTTTATGATTTAATTATACCACTTTAATTTTTTTTGTAAAGGCTTTTACAAAAAAAATTACACTTTTTTCTAAAATTTTTGTAGCAAAAAAGGAGATCATTTAATCTCCTCATAAAAGTAGCTATTTTATCTAAATCTTCAAGAATCGGCGCATGGAAATTCCTGATCCCAGTGAACCAATAAAAATACCAATCACAAATAATAGGGCAATCATCAGAGGAGTAAATACCTCTGGCGCGATCATAGAAAGATTTTGTCCGACCAATGACTTATTGACAGATTGGTAAACCATTCGATAAACAATAAAGACCAACACTGATGGCGCAGTTGCTCCAAGTAAACCAATAAAGGCACCTTCAAGTAAGAACGGTCCACGGATATAACTGTTCTTAGCACCAACCAAGCGCATGATTTGAATTTCGCGACTGCGAGAAATAATGGTAATACGAATGGTATTTGAAATCAAAAAAACTGCAATGAAAATCAAAAGTCCTGCAATAACTAATCCCCAAACACGGATAAATGATGCTAGTTGGAATAGGCGTTCTGTATTGGCACCACCATCCTGAACCTCAGACACACCTTCAATTTTTTTAGCATCTTCAGCCACAGTTTTTACATCACTTGGCGTATTTGTATCAACGATATAGGCATCATAGAGGGGGTTGGCATCTCCTTCAAAAATTTTCCAGTTATCACCCATTGTCTCGGTTAATTTTTCATATTGTTCCTCTTTACTTGAAAAAGTAACACTCTTAACAGTAGACATCCCCTTCAAAGCATTGTATACCTTGTGGTAGTCATTATTTGTAACAGTTTGACCTTCTTTTTCAATAGTCTCGCTATTATCAGCGACATCCTTACGAATGTAAACCATTACTCGAACATTATTTTCAATATCTGTAGCTAGTTTTGCTGTATTGAAAATAACAGAAGCAAATATGGCAACCAAGGTCAAAGTAATCATGACTGAGCTGACAGCAGCCACTGTCATCCAACCATTTCGTTTCAAACTTTTTAGTGATTCAAATAAATGGCGAAAAAATCTACTAATCATCGTATCCATACTCTCCTTTTGATTCGTCACGAACGACACGGCCATTTTCAATGGCAATGACACGGTGGCGCAAGGTATTTACAATCTGGCTATTATGAGTCGCCATCAAAATAGTTGTCCCTTGTAGGTTAATCCGTTCCAAGAGATTCATAATTTCCCATGAATTATCCGGGTCCAGGTTTCCTGTTGGTTCATCGGCTATCAATACTTTGGGATTATTTACAATGGCACGTGCAATCGCAATCCGCTGTTGCTCTCCACCTGAGAGCTCATTTGGGAAAGAACGAACCTTATGCTTTAATCCTACCAAGTCTAAAACTTCCATAACCCTTTTTTTGATATTACGGCGATTTTCCCCAATTACTTCCATAGCGTAAGCAATATTTTCATAGACCGTTTTCTTTGGCAAGAGTTTATAATCCTGGAAGACAACCCCAACACTACGACGTAGAAGCGGGACGTCTTTCTTTTTGATCTTAACCAGATTAAAACCAGCAACTGATAGGCTTCCTTTATCGATTTTTACTTCACGATATAGAGAACGAATGAAGGTTGACTTCCCTGCTCCTGAAGGTCCTACAATGTAAGCAAATTCTCCCGGTTGAACGCTGACCGAAACACCGCGTAGGGCAGTCGTTCCGTTGTCGTATTTTTTGACGACATCTCTCATTTCAATAATTGACATGTGAGTTCCTTTCTATCTTAACTAATTCGCCACTTGAGATAGGCATCGATAAAACCATCTAGGTCCCCATCCATAACCTTATCTACCTGAGCAACCTCAAAGCTAGTTCGGTGATCTTTTACCATAGTATAAGGTGTGAAGACATAAGAACGGATTTGGCTTCCCCATGTGATCTCCTTTTTCTCACCCTTGAGAGAATCTACCTCCGCAGCCTTCTTCTCTTGCTCCATTTGATAGAGCTTAGCCTGCAACATCTTCATGGCACGATCTCTATTTCCATACTGGGTCCGATCCACTGTTGACTGGACAACAATTCCAGTTGGAATGTGGGTCAGACGCACACCTGTTGAAACCTTGTTGACGTTTTGTCCACCGGCACCACCTGAACGGAAGGTATCCATCTTGATATCATCTTCACGGATTTCCACTTCAATAGTATCATCCAATTCTGGCATCACTTCTACAGATGTGAAAGAGGTATGGCGACGTTTAGCAGAGTCAAACGGCGAAATTCGCACCAAACGGTGAACTCCCATTTCTGACTTGAGAAGACCATAGGCATTAGGCCCTTCAAATGATAAGGTCACCGACTTAATACCAGCCTCATCACCTGCTTGATAATCCAATACTTCTACTTTAAAACCTTTAGCATTGCCATAGCGAGTATACATACGCAGCAACATATCACCCCAGTCCTGAGCCTCTGTACCACCAGAACCTGGATGGATTTCCAAGATGGCATTGTTGTGGTCATAAGGTTCCGACAAGAGAAGCGTCATCTCATAGCTGGTCATCATCTTATCAAGTTCGGCTAACTGCTCTACCAGTTCTTCTTGAACCGACTCGTCTTCTGCTAAAAAGTCCAATAAAATTTCAACTTCATCCTGCAACTCTTCCATCTTATGGAAGGTATTATAGGTGTTTTTTAATTCATTTAATTCTTGCGACGTTTTTTGGGCCGCGATATTATCGTTCCAAAAATCAGGTTCTGTCATCTTGTTTTCCAAGATGGCAATCTCTTCCTCTAGACCTTCTAGGTCAAAGAGACCCCCTGAAAGAAGCTAATTTTTCACGATTTGCGTCAATTTTTTGACGGATTACTGAAATGTCCATAAATACTCCTTTTTTACATCATTTCATTATAGCATATTTTATCATTTCTTTCCATCTTTTGCTCTAGTCCCTTTTTATGAAAAAAGAAGGCTAACTTCTCAAAGTAACTTCCACTTGCCTGACCAAAGTGGAAATTAGTCTAAAACGGATTTTTATGGTGGAATTAAGTATGAGACGTTTGAGTTAGAAATGAGGTCCACTATGACAAAACATAAACACCTTACCCTTTCAGACCGTAATGATATCCAATTAGGCTTAGAGCGCGGTGAAACCTTCAAAGCTATTGGACAGTCCATTCTAAAAGACCCGACCACTGTCTCCAAAGAAGTCAAACGAAACAAACAAGTCCGAGAGTCTACAGGCCATAACCTTCCTTGCCCTTTACTCGATAAGGCTCCCTTTGTCTGTAATGGATGCCCTAAAAGAAGACAAAACTGTGGCTATCAGAAAATCTTCTATCTCGCTAAACAAGCTCAAAAGCAGTACGAACAAACTCTTGTAGAAGCTCGTGGAGGGACTCCCCTTAATTCCAAGACCTTCTGGGACATGGACAAAGTCATTTCTAATGGGGTTAAAAAGGGACAACACATCTATCATATCCTCAAAACTCATAACCTTGATGTCAGCTCCTCAACCGTCTATCGACATATCCGAAAAGGATACCTATCTATAGCTCCTATTGACCTAGCCAGAGCCGTTAAATTCAAAGAAAGACGGAAAAGTAAACTACCTTCCATCCCTAAAGAAGCTAAAAAAGGCCGTTCCTATGAGGAGTTCCAAAACTATTTAGTCCTTAATCAACTAGACTCTTGGCTGGAAATGGACACAGTTATGGGGAAGTTGGGAGGTAAAGTACTACTCACCTTCAATCTGTCTTTCTGTAACTTTATCTTTGCTAGATTTCTGGATAATAAAACTGCTCTTGAGGTTACCAAACACCTCTATAACATCAAGAACACTCTTCACCAAGCTGACAAAGATTTCTTCCAACTTTTTCCTGTCATCCTGACAGATAATGGTGGAGAGTTTGCCAGGGTTGATGATATCGAAATGGATGTGCGAGGAGAGAGTAAACTCTTCTTTTGTGACCCTAATCGCTCTGACCAGAAAGGGAGAATTGAGAAAAATCACACGCTGATTCGCGACATTCTACCTAAAGGAACTTCTTTTGACAATTTAACTCAAGAGGACATCAATCTCGTTTGTTCTCATGTCAACAGTGTCAAACGTGCTGCTTTGAATGGAAAGTCAGCTTATGAACTCTTTGCCTTTACTTACGGAGAAGAAATTCCTAAGCTTCTAGGTATTTCTAAAATACCTGCAGAAGACGTTTGCCAGTCTTCTAAATTACTCCAACATAAGTTCTAAAAACTAACCTTTAACCCCATTCAAACGTCTCACACTAACTTCCACCATAGCGGAACTTAATCTGAACCGCTTTCAGATGAGGGGATTTTGTGCGCTCTTTTTTTCGATTCATTTTGGCTACAAAAGCGATGAAATCAAGCATGATTAAAACCAGTGGAAATTACCCTGACACGGATTTCCACTGGTTTTTAGGATTTTTATCAGACTAACTTCCACTTGGATTAGCAGTGGAACTTAGTTTGGGAATTTACCATGAAAAAAGAAGCCTTTCGGCTTCCCTTCTTACAAGACTTTTGCTGAAGTACGCGTGATTTCTTCTACTTGAATATTCTCTGATTCAAATTTTTCTTTCAAGGCTGGTAAATCAATCGTTCCATCGATTTGAACTTCGATAATCACCTTACCATCTTTACGCGGAATATTTACTGTATGGGAAATATTCAAATTTTCTTCAACGATTAGAGAAACAATCTTACCTAGAACGCCGACTTCATTTTCCGTAACAAAGCGCACACGAATTCCTTCTTCACCGTAACCAGCAATTTCAAGAAAAGCTTGGAAAACGTCACGGTCAGTAATAACTCCGTATACTTGATGGTTATCTACGACTGGAAGAATACCAATCTTGTTTTTCAACATCAGATAAGTTGCATCCTCAAGACTTGCATAGCCTGAAACAGTGACAACATCACGAATCATGACATCTTTTACTTTTGTCTTATTTAAAAGATAGTTCATCTCATAGATAGAAAGACTTGTTGCTTTTGATGGACTAGCTTGGGCAATGGTACCCTCAGTCACCAAACCAACCAATTGATCATTTTCGATAACAGGCAAGCGGTGTAATCCTTGCTCTCTCATTAAATCTGCTGCATGAGATACTGTGGTATCTGGACTAATATAAACTACCTTGCGGGTCATAAAATCTTTAACTGCCATGAAACTTCTCCTTTTCTATTCTTATCCCTATTATACAATCTTTTTGCAAATCTATCAAACGCTTACATTTCTTTTTCAAAATTCAGAAAAGTATGAATAAGCTAGCAAAAAGAGCTCTGAAATCGAGCTCTCTGAATGAAGGATAGACACACTTCATTCTGTTCTGTTTCAATGATTAGGAGCTAACCTTCCAGTGCAGATGAGAATTGCTTACGCAATCTTCAGCTACCGACTAAAAAGGTCCCCCGGACCTTTTTAGCCACCCAGATATGCTTTTCTAACTTCTTCTGATGAGGCGAGTTCTTTTCCTGTTCCTGATAGAACGATTTTCCCTGTTTCCAATACATAGCCTCGGTCAGAGATTGCGAGTGCTTTATTAGCGTTTTGTTCAATCAAGAGGACGGTTGTTCCTTGTTTCTGGATGTCTTGAATGATATCAAAAATCTCTTGGATAAAGATTGGGGCAAGTCCCATTGATGGTTCATCTAAAAGTAGAAGTTTCGGTGTCGACATAAGAGCTCGTCCCATGGCAAGCATTTGTTGTTCCCCTCCTGAAAGAGTGGCTGCATCTTGGTTCTTGCGTTCTTCAAGACGTGGGAAACGTGAGAAAACTTTCTTCAAGTTAGCTTGATTTTCTTCACGATTTTTCTTTAAGAAAGCTCCCATTTCTAGATTTTCCATAACAGTCAAGCCAGGGAAAACGTGACGTCCTTCTGGTACTTGTGAAAGACCACCTGCCACGATTTTTTGAGCTGGCATTTTTTGGATTTCTTGACCTAAAAATTCAATCTTTCCTGAACTTGGTCGAACCAATCCAGACAAGGTACGGAGAATGGTTGTTTTACCAGCACCATTGGCACCGATAAGGGAAACAACTTCTCCTTCATTCACTTCAAAGCTTACATCACGGACTGCTTGGATCATGCCGTAATGCACAGAAAGATTATCAACTTTTAACATAGACATTAGGCTTCACCTCCTAGATAAGCTTCGATAACGCGTTTATTGGTCTTAATTTCGTCTGGAGTTCCTTGGGCAATCAAACGACCGTATTCAAGTACGTAGATACGTTCTGTTACTTCCATGACCAGATTCATATCGTGTTCGATCAACATGATCGTAATCTTAAATTCATCTTTGATGCGACGAATTAACTCAGTCAATTCAGCAGTTTCCTGTGGGTTCATACCTGCTGCTGGTTCATCCAAAAAGAGAATTTTAGGTTCCGTAGCAAGGGCACGAACAATTTCCAAACGACGTTGTTGTCCGTAGGCAAGATTTTTAGCGAGAGTTTCTGCATCACCATCTAAATCAAAGATTTTCAGCAATTCCAAAGCCTTAGCCTTTAATTCTTTTTCACTCTTATAAAAAGCTGGTAAGCGTAAGAAACTAGCAAAAACATGTTGTTTGTGATGGTTGCCAAAGGCAATCAAAACATTGTCCAAAACGGTTAAGTCTTTAAAAAGACGGATATTTTGGAAAGTACGTCCAAGTCCCAAAGAAGCAATCTTATAAGGTGCCTTTCCATTCAAAAGGTGACCATCAAGGGTAACTGTTCCCTCACTTGGTTCATAAACACCCGTCAAGAGGTTGAAAAGAGTGGTTTTCCCAGCGCCATTTGGACCGATTAGTCCAACCAGTTCCCCTTCGTTCAATTCAAGAGTCACATCTCCAACAGCTGTTAGACCGCCAAAATGTTTGGTTAACTGTTTTACTTCAAGTAACGCCATTAGTTTTGTTCCTCCTTCTTAGATTTTTTAAAGAAACGTGATAGGCTCAATTCCCATGTTCCAAGGAGTCCACCTGGTCTGAAAATCATTACCAATACCAAGGCCAAAGCATAGATAATCATACGCACACTGGCAACATCTTGGAGAAGCATATTCAAAATTCCAAGGACAATAGCTGAAACGATGGCACCTGTAATGGAACCAAGTCCACCAAATACAACAATAATCAATACGTTGATTGAGTTGATGAATGTGTAATCTTTCGGTACAACAGACCCGATAAATCCTGCCTGAAGTGATCCTGCAATACTTGCAGTAATGGCACCAAAGACAAAGGCGATAATTTTAATTTTAGTCGTATTAACCCCAACTGACTCAGCAGCGATTTCATCCTCACGAACGGATAGGGTTGAACGACCAATTGGACTACGCAAGAAGTTCAAGGTTGCAATGGTTGTAATTACGACAAAGAAGTAAACCATTGGCCAAGTTGTAAAGTTTGGAATTCCCAAGATACCTGCCGCACCATTTGTAAGGCTTCCACCATTGATGATAAAGATACGGATAATTTCAGAAACACCTAGAGTCGCTACCGCAAGATAGTCCCCCTTCAAGCGCAATGTTGGAATTCCGACAAGTAAGGCAACTGCTCCTGAAAGCAAAGCCCCTACCAGCATAGCTCCAAAGAAGGCACCGTAGGTTGGTGATTTAGAACCAATAATAGCTGCTGCATAGGCACCAATCGCCATAAAACCAGCATGTCCAAGTGAAAATTGTCCTGAAAAACCAACGATTAAGTTGAGACCAACAGCCAGAATAATATTAATTCCAATTTGTTGTAAAATCTGTACATAGAATAGGTTGAGTACTCCAACTGAAACCAGTACACTAATCAAGCCATAGCCAGCTAACAAAAGGAGTAACCATAGAATATTAACTTTTAAATTTTCTTTCATCGTTTACACCTTCTCTTTCACATTCTTACCAAGGATACCTGCTGGGCGGACAATCAAGATCAATAACAAGATTCCATAAACAATGGCATCACGGAAGTCTGACATCCCAAAGGCTGTCGCAAAGGTTTCCAATAGACCAATTACAAAGCCACCAAGCGCCGCACCAGGAATAATTCCGATACCACCAAGTACTGCGGCAACGAAAGACTTAAGACCTGGAGTAACTCCCATCAAAGGCTCAAGAGAGTTATAATAGAGGGCAATCAGAACACCAGCCGCACCCGCAAGAGCTGAACCCAAAGCAAAGGTAAAGCTGATGGTACGGTTCACATTAATCCCCATCAATTGCGCTGCATCGCTATCTACAGATACAGCACGCATGGCTTTCCCCATCTTGGTCTTTTGGACAATGACTTGTAACAAAATCATCAAAATCAAGGAAATCGCCAAAATCATTAACTGTACATTCGTTAAGCTAATTGGACCCAAATCATAGCGAACTGTTTGAATCGCTTGAGGGAAGGCACGGGTATTGGCACCAACCAGATAGACCATTCCGTACTCCAATAGGAAAGAAACCCCAATAGCTGTAATCAAAACAGCAATACGAGTAGAGTGGCGCAAAGGTCGGTATGCAAGGAACTCAATCACAACACCAAGAATGGCTGTTGCTAGCATAGCTACAATAAGAGCTACAAAGAAATTCATTTGGAAAGAATTAATCAAGAAATAACCGATAAAGGCTCCCATCATATAAATATCACCGTGGGCGAAGTTGATGAGCTTGATAATTCCGTAAACCATGGTATATCCTAGGGCTAACAGCGCATAAACACTACCTAGAATCAAACCATTTACTAGTTGTTGGAGCATAAGATTCACTCTTTCTATTTATAATTTCGAGGATTTTCCCTCACTTTTTGATAGGTTCTTATACTCAATAAAAATCAAAGAGCAAACTAGGAAACTAGCCACAGGCTGTACTTGAGTACGGCAAGGCGACGTTGACGCAGTTTGAATTTGATTTTCGAAGAGTATTAAACATCGAAACAGGGAGTGAGTCAAAGGCTCATTCCCTATTTCAACATTTTTCTATTATGGTTTTACAACTTCTGCTGCTTCAACCTTACCATTGTTCATGGTCATCATGTAAGCAGTTTTGACTGTGTTGTGGTCTGCATCGAAGCTTGTTTGACCAGTTACACCTTCAAAGTCTTTTGTTTTAGCAAGGTTATCCTTGATTTCACCAGAGTTTTTAGCACCTTTTGCTGCGTTTGCTACAAGGTGAACTGAGTCATAAGCCAAGGCTGCAAATGTTGAAGGCTCTTCATTGTACTTAGCGCGGTAAGCATCAAGGAAAGCTTTTGCTTTAGCTGAAACTTCTACAGTAGTTGAGAAGCCTGAGATAAAGTAGATGTTTGATGCTTTTTCAGCAGTTGCTTGTTGTACAAACTCTTCACCGTTAAATCCATCACCACCAACGATTGGTTTGTCAATTCCCATACCACGCGCTTGGTTTACAATTTTACCAGCTTCAGTGTAGTAACCAGGGACGATGATAGCATCAAAGTCTTTCCCTTTCATTTTTGTAAGGGCTGCTTGGAAGTCTGTGTCACCTGCTACGAAAGTTTCATCTGCAACGATTTCACCTTTGTAAGCTTCACGGAAGGCTTTAGCAATACCTTTAGCATAGTCGCTAGCATTGTCAGTGTAAAGAACAACTTTCTTAGCTTGCAATTTATCAGAAACATAGTTTGAGATAATTTTTCCTTGGAAGCTATCTTGGAAAGTTCCGATAAAGAGGTAATCTTGACCTTTAGTCAATCCATCTTGAGTCGCACTTGGCGAAATCAATGGAACACCTGCTTTTGTAGCGTTCGCTACCGCAGCTGCAGTTGCACCAGATGTCGCAGGTCCTACGATTGCTGATACTTTAGATTGAGTTACAAGGTTAGTTGTTACTGAAGCCGCCTCTGCCGTTTCAGACTTGTTATCTTTATCGACTACTTCGATTTGTTTTCCATCGATACCACCTGCTGCATTGATTTCATCAACAGCAAGTTGGGCACCTTTTTGTTCAGATGTTCCGTAGGCTGCTACGGCACCAGTTTCTTCGAAGTTGAATCCGATTTTGATTGTCTTTTCATCTACTGAGTTACCAGCAGCATTTGACGCTCCAGACTTCACTTCTCCACAGGCTGCAAGAAGTGCTACACTTGCAAGAGCCACAAACGATAGGGCAAATTTTTTCTTCATCTTTTTTGTCTCCTTATTTCTTAAATAAATGGCATGTTAAGAATATACCGAATTATCAGAAAATTGTCAACACTTTTCTTGAACTTTTTCGATGATAACGTTTTCCTCTCGATAAAGATTGCCCACAAAGGGTGTTTCCAGCTCTTGGATATGACAAACTCTCACTTTTTTGATAAATTTTTCCTTGCTCAAGTGTCCGACCAATTGCTCCACTTCTTGAGTTGGAACATAGAGTTGTAAGTAACGATGTTTCTTGGAATGATAGGTAATATCTCCATAATCCTGCAGTTTTTTGGCATCACGATTATAGTAAAGATAGATAATCAAGCCAGATCGATTGACTTTTTCAAACATGATAAATCCTCTTTCTAAGACATTTCTCCTTATTATACCAAAAAAAGCAAACCCAGTCGAGTTTGCCTTCTTTCATCATTAGTTCAATGAATTGTTAGCCATGATTTCATCAATAAAGCCATATTCAAGTGTTTCTTGAGCACTCATCCAGTTATCGCGTTCTGCATCTGCATGGACTTTTTCGATTGACTGACCTGAATTTTCAGCCAAGATTTTTTCCAAGGTGTTACGAGTTTTAAGCAAGTGTTCTGCAGCGATAGCCATATCAGTTTGTTGAGTACCACCACCTGTACCACCCATTGGTTGGTGGATCATGTATTCAGCATTTGGAAGCATGAAACGTTTGCCTTTTGCTCCACTTGATGCGATGACAGTCCCCATAGATGCAGCCATCCCCATAACGATAGTTTGGACATCTGCCTTGATAAAGTTCATGGTATCAACGATTGCCAAACCTGCTGAAACGGAACCACCAGGTGTATTGACGTAAAGGTAAATATCTTTTGTACTATCTTGGGCATCCAAGAA
This sequence comes from bacterium, assembly GCA_905221125.1. Lineage (GTDB taxonomy): Bacteria > Bacillota > Bacilli > Lactobacillales > Streptococcaceae > Streptococcus. The sequence continues at coordinate 142,942 of CAJNBY010000003.1, forward strand.
AAGCAATTGGGCAATAACTGAGTTAGCCATATTGTCTTCAACTGGACCTGTCAGCATAATGATGCGGTCTTTGAGAAGACGTGAGTAAATATCGTAGGAACGTTCCCCACGGCTTGTTTGTTCAATAACTACAGGAATCATTCATTTCTCCTTTTGAGTTTTATTTTTTGGTCAAATGACTGAAGATAAGACTATTATAATATCTTGGTCAAAAAAGGTCAAATTTTTGCTCTGTTTTCATCAGACAGAAACAAAAATTCAACCTCCTTTCACGACTGGAAATCTTTTTCCAAGTCAATCTCTTTTTAATTTTATTTTGTACCGAACAAGCGGTCTCCAGCATCTCCAAGACCTGGAACGATATAACCGTGTTCGTTCAAACGTTCATCCAAGGCTGCTGTAAAGATTTCTACATCTGGATGAGCTTCTTGAAGGGCTTTAACACCTTCTGGAGCAGATACAAGGCAGACAAATTTGATATTTGATGCGCCACGTTTTTTAAGAGAATCAACAGCCAAGATTGCTGAGCCACCTGTTGCCAACATTGGGTCTACGACAAAAATTTGACGTTGGTCAATATCTTCAGGCAATTTCACTAAGTACTCAACAGGTTGAAGCGTTTCTTCATCACGGTACATACCGATGTGGCCAACTTTAGCGGCTGGAACCAAGCTCAAGAGACCATCAACCATCCCTATACCTGCACGCAAGATTGGAACGATGGCCAATTTCTTACCAGCCAATTGTTTTTGAACTGTTTTTGTAATTGGTGTTTCGATTTCCACATCTTCTAGTGGAAGATCACGAAGTACTTCATACCCCATCAACATTGCAATCTCATCTACTAGCTCACGGAAAGCTTTTGTAGAAGTATCTGTACGACGCAAGATTGACAATTTGTGTTGAATCAGTGGATGATTAATAACTTCAATTTTTCCCATTTTTGGAATTCCTTCTTTCAATTTATTCTTCTTATTATACCAAAAAACGGTTTAAAAATCTTTCTAAACCATTTATTTTTGATAATTTTTACATTAAATCTGCCTCTTTAAGAGCTGCCTGTACTGTCTCAAGTGGTAGATGGGTCAATTCTGTCCCTTTTTCTTGATAGAGGTATTGGGCATAGTCATCCATTCGGTACTGGTTGATATAAACCACGCGCTTACAGCCAACCTGCAGCAATTGTTTGGTACAGTTCAGACAAGGAAAATGGGTTACATAGGCTGTAAAGCCTTTAGGAACACCACGTTCAGCCCCTTGGAGAATGGCATTAACCTCAGCGTGAAGGGTACGAACACAGTGGCCTTCAATGACCAGACATTCGTGGTCAATACAATGCTCAGTCCCTGACACCGAACCATTGTAGCCAGTGGAAATAACCTTATTATCCTTTACCAGAATTGCGCCCACTTTGGCACGTTTACAGGTGGAACGATTGGCAATCAGTAGGGCTTGGGCTGCAAAATACTCATCCCAGGCTAGTCTTTTTTCAGTCATATCTCTTCTCCTTTTTCTCTATTTTTTAAAAAATGGTAAACCTAAATCCGCAATCTTTTCAGCTGGTACCTTCATGCCATCCTTGATCCATTTGAGAAGGACAGAGACGATGGCCGAGCTCCAGAAGGAATGAAGATAAGAGCTGACACCTTTTGATTTTCCATGGTATTTTTCTAGAAATTCCTGCATGGCTTGGACAAAGATTTTTTCCAGATGGTAATCTAATGCCAGTTGGATCACTCTGGCTTCCTTCCTTGCCTCCCGGAAAAGGTGAACCCAGACCAGATAAAGGTCTGTCTTTAAATCATAATGATGCAACTGTTCCATGATATTATGGACAGTTCGTTTAAAGACGCTTTCTAAAATTTCTTCTTTGGAATCATAGTTACGATAAAAAGCCGCACGCGAAACGCCTGCACGCTTGACCAATTCAGAAATACTAATCTTGGTCAGGTCCTTTTTTTCCAAGAGTTGCAAGAGAGCTGTTTCAATGGCTTCTCTGGTTAATAAATTGGATTCTTGGTTTGATTTTCTGAGATTTTCAAGAGACTTTTCAGAGATTCTTCGTTCAGACATAACATTTTCTTTCTACTTGTCACAACAGACGGATGAGGCTTTTGTTTCAAGGGTTTTCATGATATAATTGTAAAAAAAGACAGAACCTTTGTCAATGTATAACTGACAAAGATGGAGAATTTCTATGACTTGGAAGATTATTGCTGACTCTGGTTGTGATTATCGTCAGCTGGAAAGACCAGCTATTGACACAACCTTTGTAAGTGTCCCCTTAACCATTCAAGTAGCTGATCAAGTCTTTGTCGATGATGCCAGTCTTGACATTGACCAAATGATGGAAACTATGTATGCAACCGCAGAAGCTTCAAAATCAGCTTGTCCAAGCCCAGATGATTATTTGAGAGCATTTGAAGGTGCCAAAAACATTTTCCTAGTAACCATCACGGGTACTCTTTCTGGCAGCCACAATAGTGCTCAACTAGCAAAGAATATTTATCTGGAAGAACATCCTGATACTAAAATTCATGTGATTGATAGTTTGTCTGCTGGTGGGGAAGTTGACTTGCTCGTAGAAAAATTAAACGACTTGATTGACCAGGGCCTATCTTTTGATGAAGTTGTTGAAGCTATCACTGCCTATCAAGAAAAAACCAAGTTGCTCTTTGTCCTAGCCAAAGTCGATAACTTGGTGAAGAACGGCCGTTTGAGCAAGCTCATCGGTACAGTCGTTGGCCTTCTCAACATCCGTATGGTTGGAGAAGCTAGTGAAACCGGAACTCTCGAACTGCTACAAAAAGCACGAGGACCAAAGAAATCGATTCAGGCAGCCTATGAAGAGTTGGTAAAAGCTGGATATGCTGGAGGACGTATTGTCATGGCCCAACGCAATAACGAGAAATGTTGCCAACAGCTTTCAGAGAGAATCCGTGAAACCTTCCCACAAGCGGATATTAAAATTCTCCCAACATCTGGTCTCTGCAGTTTTTATGCAGAAGATGGTGGTTTGCTGATGGGATATGAAATTGATTAATTGCATTCTTGACAAGAGGTGACCATCATCTCTTGTTTTTTTGTGGTACAATAGAGCTATGAAACATTTTGATACTATTGTCATCGGTGGGGGACCTGCTGGTATGATGGCTACGATTTCCAGTAGCTTTTATGGACAGAAAACCCTCCTCATCGAAAAAAATCGGAAACTTGGAAAAAAATTAGCTGGGACTGGTGGTGGACGTTGCAATGTGACCAACAATGGTAGCTTGGACGACCTGCTAGCTGGCATCCCTGGAAACGGACGCTTTCTCTACAGTGTCTTCTCCCAATTTGATAACCATGATATCATTAATTTTTTTACGGAAAATGGTGTTAAACTTAAGGTCGAGGACCACGGACGCGTCTTTCCTGCTAGTGACAAGTCTCGAACCATTATCGATGCTTTGGAAAAGAAAATCACTGAGCTAGGTGGTCAAGTTGCTACTCAAACAGAGATTGTTACGGTTAAAAAGGTAGATGACCAGTTTGTTCTTAAATCAACTGACCAAACCTTTACTTGTGATAAACTGATTGTCACAACTGGCGGAAAATCCTATCCTTCCACTGGTTCGACAGGTTTTGGACATGAGATTGCCCGTCATTTTAAACACACCATTACCGATCTTGAGGCCGCTGAGAGTCCTTTATTGACAGATTTTCCACACAAGGCCTTACAAGGGATTTCTCTGGATGATGTGACACTAAGTTATGGCAAGCATGTCATCACTCACGATCTGCTTTTTACCCACTTTGGTTTGTCTGGCCCTGCTGCTCTGCGTATGTCTAGTTTTGTCAAGGGTGGGGAGGTTCTCTCACTGGATGTTTTGCCTCAACTTTCTGAGAAGGACTTGGCTGCATTCCTAGAAGAAAACCGGGAAAAATCCTTGAAAAATGCCTTGAAAACTTTGCTTCCAGAACGCTTGGCAGAATTTTTTGTGCAAGGCTATCCGGAAAAAGTCAAACAACTGACTGAAAAGGAACGTGAACAATTTCTCCAGTCTATCAAGGCTCTCAAAATCCCTGTGACTGGCAAAATGTCCCTCGCCAAGTCCTTTGTCACCAAAGGTGGTGTCAGTCTCAAGGAAATCAATCCTAAAACTCTGGAAAGTAAGCTGGTTCCTGGACTCCACTTTGCTGGCGAGGTAATGGACATCAACGCCCATACAGGTGGCTTTAACATCACTTCTGCCCTCTGCACTGGCTGGGTGGCGGGAAGTCTGCATTATGATTAAAGAACTCTTTAATAGAAAAATCGGAAGAATACTCCTCCGATTTTATTTTGTATTAGTTTGGACATAGTGGGCAATGACATCTGATGTGTACTGGGCTGTTCCAAGTCCAAATTTGTCAATGTTTTCCTTAAACTCTGGGTTATAAACGTAGCCTTTACCGATATGACCGAATACTTCAATAGTACAATCAAATCCATAAGTACGGATGGCTTGCAAGAGTTTGGCTGCTTCTTCTTGATTTTCGGTTGCTGTTACAGGTAGACCAGATTGAAGATTTTTTGCCAATGCTTGAAAGACTTGGTTAAAGGCAGCCGTAGCCTCGTCTTCGTAACCTTTTTGGCGCTCCAGCGCTTGGTCCATGACTTCTTGTCCATACTTTTCTACCGCCTCTTGGTGGTATTTTTGATGGTCTTGGTAGTTAAATCCAGCGAATTTCTCTTGAATGCTCATTTCTCTTTCTCCTTTTTGTTCTTGAATGGTTTTTTGCAAGGTGGAAATCAAGGTATCCAGATGTTGTCTTTCTCGAGTCAAATAGTCCAACTGTCTGGTCAAATGGGGCAATAAATCTGTCCTTTCTTCCTTTAATAGCTCTGCTATTTTTTCTAAAGAAAAACCTAGATATTTGTAATACAGAATGACCTGAAGTCGCTCCAAATCCTCCTGACTGTAGGTTCGATAGCCGTTTTCCGACTTTAAAGGAACCAAGAGTCCTATCTTATCGTAGTGGTGCAGGGTCTTGACAGAGACACCTGAAAGCTGGGCAGCTTCTTTTATATGGTACATGATTTCCTCCTTACATTGATAGTATATCCCCTCCCCTTAGGTCAGAGTCAAGCGTTTTTGCGAAATTTTTTTACTTTATCATAACATGAAAATGGTTTTCTTGACAGACCTTAGAAAACATGATAGGATAGTCAAGTCTATCAATCAAAAGAAAAGCTCATTTTAAGTACTTATGAGGCTATTTGCCAAAGGCAGTAGCTTTTTCTTTTGTAATACTAATTTTAGGAGTTTAACTATGTCTGAAAAATCGCAATGGGGTTCTAAACTAGGCTTTATCCTAGCATCTGCTGGTTCAGCCATCGGACTTGGTGCCGTTTGGAAATTCCCCTACATGACTGCTGCTAACGGTGGAGGAGGCTTTTTACTGGTCTTTCTCATTTCCACTATTCTAATCGGTTTCCCCCTACTGCTTGCTGAGTTTGCCCTCGGCCGTAGTGCTGGTGTCTCTGGGATTAAAACCTTTGGAAAACTCGGCAAGAATAGTAAGTACAACTTTATCGGTTGGATTGGTGCCTTTGCTCTCTTTATCCTCTTATCTTTCTATAGTGTTATCGGCGGCTGGATTTTAGTCTATCTGGGTATTGAGTTTGGAAAATTGTTCCAACTTGGCGGAACGGGTGATTATGCTCAGTTATTTACTTCAATCATTTCAAATCCAGCCATTGCCCTAGGAGCTCAAGCTGCCTTTATCCTATTGAATATCTTTATTGTATCACGCGGTGTTCAAAAAGGGATTGAAAGAGCTTCTAAGGTCATGATGCCCTTGCTCTTTATCATCTTTGTCGTCATCATCGGGCGCTCTCTCAGTTTGCCAAATGCCATGGAAGGCGTTCTTTACTTCCTCAAACCAGACTTTTCAAAACTGACCAGCGCTGGTCTCCTCTATGCTCTGGGACAATCTTTCTTTGCCCTCTCACTAGGGGTGACAGCCATGCTGACTTATGCTTCCTACTTGGACAAGAAAACCAATCTGGTCCAGTCAGGGATTTCCATCGTAGCCATGAACATCTCGGTATCCATCATGGCAGGGCTAGCCATTTTCCCAGCCATGTCAGCCTTCAATATCCAGTCTGAAGGGGGACCAAGCCTGCTCTTTATCGTCTTGCCTCAACTCTTTGACAAGATGCCTTTGGGAACCATTTTCTACATCCTCTTCCTCTTGCTCTTCCTCTTTGCGACGGTCACTTCTTCCGTCGTTATGCTGGAAATCAATGTAGGCAATATCACCAATCAGGACAACAGCAAGCGTGCCATGTGGAGTGCCATTTTAGGAATTTTGACCTTTGTCTTTGGAATTCCTTCAGCCCTTTCTTACGGTGTCATGGCGGATGCTCATATCTTTGGGAAGACCTTCTTTGACGCTATGGACTTCTTGGTTTCCAATCTTCTCATGCCATTTGGAGCCCTCTGCCTTTCTCTTTTTACAGGCTATATCTTTAAAAAGGCTCTTGCTATGGAGGAATTACACCTTGATGAAAGAGCTTGGAAACAAGGACTTTTCCAAGTCTGGCTCTTCCTTCTTCGTTTTATCATTCCAATCATCATCATCGTGGTTTTTATCGCCCAATTTATGTAATCAAAAAGGACTTGAGTAATGAACTCAGGTCCTTTCTTTTTTATGGATGGCTAACAATTAATTCCAAACCTTGCCCCTCTAATGTCCAAGCTTCAACATCACTTGGTAGGATAAAGTGGCTACCTTTTTGGATTGGATAGTTGTTCCCATCGATAGTCAGTTGACCTTGACCAGCCAAGACACTGAACAGGCTGTAGTCAGCTGTCTTTTCAAAGTTAACTTTTCCAGTGATTTCCCACTTGTAAACTGCGAAGAAATCATTGGATACAAGAAGAGTGGAACGCAAATCATCTGCTTTGATAGTTACAGGACGGCTATTGGCAGGCTCGCCAATGTTTAAAACATCAATTGATTTTTCAAGATGAAGTTCACGTAAGTTGCCATTATCATCCTTGCGGTCAAAGTCATAGACACGGTAAGTGGTATCGCTAGACTGCTGGGTTTCAAGAATCAAGATGCCCGCACCGATAGCGTGCATAGTCCCACTTGGTACATAGAAGAAATCTCCGGCCTTAACAGGCACTTTGGTCAGCAAGGCATCCCAGTTCTTGTCCTCGATTTGCTGGCGGAGTTCTTCTTTTGATTTGGCATTGTGACCGTAGATAATCTCTGAACCTTCATCCGCAGCGATAATATACCAGCATTCTGTTTTTCCGAGTTCGCCTTCATGCTCTAGTCCATAAGCATCGTCTGGGTGAACTTGGACACTGAGCCAGTCGTTGGCATCCAGAATCTTAGTCAAGAGTGGAAATACAGGTTCTGGACGATTACCAAACAATTCACGGTGCTCTGCATATAAAGTAGCCAAGTCTGTTCCCTCAAAACGACCATTGGCAACTTTAGAGACACCATTTGGATGAGCTGAGATGGCCCAGTATTCTCCGATTTTTTCACTTGGGATGTCGTAGCCAAACTCATCACGTAGCTTGGTTCCACCCCAGATTTTTTCTTGCATAACTGATTTTAAAAATAATGGTTCTGACATCTTGATCTCCTGTCTGATTTTTCTCCCCTCATTATAGCAAAAAGCCAGGTCTTATTAAACTCTTTTTCCTATTATATAAAGTAGAGAGAAGATTTTATAAAAATAGTGAACAAATGTGCTCTACTTAATACTTGCACCATTGCTGGCAATGACATCCTTGTACCAGTAGAAGGATTTCTTCTTGCTCCGTTTGAGACTTCCATGACCAGCATTATCACGATCCACATAGATAAAGCCATAGCGCTTGCTCATTCCGCCTGTCCCAGCTGAAACCAGATCGATACAACCCCAAGTCGTATAACCAAGCAAGTCAACGCCATCTTGGTAAATGGCATCTCGCATAGCCTTGATGTAGGCTTCTAAGTAAGCAATCCGATAGTCATCCGCTACATAACCATTTTCATCTGGCGTGTCCATAGCACCAAGTCCATTTTCTACGATGAACATAGGCTTTTGGTACCGATCCCAGATGGCATTGAGGGTGATACGAAGCCCCAATGGGTCAATCTGCCAACCCCATTCTGAGGATTCAAGATAAGGATTTTTGAGAGAGGCAAAGACATTTCCAGCAGTTAATTCTTTAACTTCTGGATCACCTGACGCCACTCGACTTGCATAGTAAGAGAAGGAAACAAAGTCAACAGTGTGATTCTTCAACAAGTCCAAATCTTCTGCCGTCATTTCAATCTCAATTCCCTCACGTTCCCACTGTTTCTTGGCGTAATTTGGGTATTCCCCACGCGCTTGGACATCAATGAAGAAGTAACTCTTGCGGTCTTCCTCCATGGCTGCCCAGTAGTCTATCGGATGGGCAGTGTTGGGATAGTACTGCCCTGCTGCCAACATACATCCCACCTTGTTTTCTGGGTCAATTTCGTGGGCAATTTTAGTCGCCATAGCCGAGGCTACCAACTCATGGTGAGCAGCTTGATACTTGACCTGTTCTTGATTTTCTCCTTCTTCAAAACAAATCCCAGCTCCCAAAAAGGGGGCATGCAGAATCATATTGATTTCGTTGAAGTTTAGCCAGTATTTGACCAAGCCCTTATAACGGGTAAAGAGGGTGCGACAAAGATTTGCGTAAAAGTCTAACATACGACGATTGCGCCAACCACCATACTCCCTAATTAAGTGCATGGGGCAGTCGAAATGCGTAATGGTAACCAGAGGTTCAATCCCATACTTATGACATTCCTTAAACAAATCCTCATAAAAGGCTAGACCAGCTTCATTTGGCTCTGCTTCATCTCCCTTAGGAAAAATCCGAGTCCAAGCAATGGAAAGTCGATAAGTCTTGAAGCCCATTTCTGCAAAAAGTGCGATATCTTCCTTGTAATGATGGTACATATCAATGGCTTCCTTAGCTGGGTAAAAATAGCCCTCCTCAAACGAAAACATCTTTTTCTGACCTGTGATAACTGCTTCACGGTCTGGTCCAATCGGTACCACATCGACGTTAGCAAGCCCTCGACCATCTTGATTATAAGCTCCTTCACATTGATTAGCTGCCGTAGCACCTCCCCAGAGGAATCCCTCTGGAAATTGACCATTTTCTGTCATACCTTTACCTCACTTGATTTATTACTTCTATTATACTAAAAAGGAAATAAAAAGTTTGGAACTATCTGGGTAATGATGGGGCTGAACTTGCTTTTATGTTTGATTCAAAAACAAGCAAGAATTTGGGAATTTTGTTATAAAAATGTAAACTATCACAATCTTATGATAAGAAAAAGACCGGATTGCTCCGATCTGTTTGAACAATAAAATGTAAAAATGAATAGCTTTGTCAATCAATGGATGGACTGATTGATTGTCAGCAAGCCATGGTTAATTATTGCAGCAATATCTTCAAGACCATGCAAAATAAAACTGCCTATAATCAATCCTATAATAACTGAACAGATAATCATGGTAATGCAGATTAGATAAACATCCTTTTTTGCATCTCTTTCCTCCTAATGAAATAAAAAAATCCACTTACTACAGCTATTTAAAAAATATTTCTCCTTTCCATATCAGTTTTATTTTCTCCTGTTATATTTTTATTATAAGATTTAAGGAAAGCGTTGTCAATTAATTGTATGTAATCTCTTTATATTAAAAAAGACCGGATTACTCCGATCTTTTCAAGTTCTGCTCCAAGAATGTTTAAATTTTAGATAAAAATTTGATAATAGCATTACCTATTTCATACGATAAAAATCAAGCACCAGACCAGCAGGACCTTTAACTAATAAAGACTCTGTTCCCCAATCCGTTTCACAAGGACCGTGTAAAATCTCGACACCAATCTCTTTCAACCGTTGGTAGTTCTGATCTACATCCTCAACCTCGATGTGAAGAATGATGCCTGACTGAAAAACTTCCAAAGGAACCAAATGATTTTGTGACAACATGAGGCAGTGACTGCCAATCGTGAACTGAGCAAAACTGTCATCAACATAATCGGACTTTTTATCCAAAATACGCTCCAAGTCAGCACAGACTTGGGGAACATCTGAAACGATAATATCTAATTGGTTTAAGTTCATTTACTATCCTCCATAAAAAGACCGGATTGCTCCGATCTTTTTAAGTTCCACGAAGGAATTACTTAATTACGCGTGATTGCAAACCTTCTTCTTCCAAGAAGAGACGGAATGGTACGAGTTCTTCTGCTTCGTATTTTTCTTTGAAGGCTTTAATTGCTTCTTCTGAGTGAAGTTTTGGATCCAATTCAAGTACTTCTACTGGAAGTGGACGGTGTGGAGTGATGCGAGCATCGATCACAACAGTTTTACCTTCTTTGTTCAATTTAACAGCTTCTGTAACAACTGCATCGATATCTTCGATACGGTCAACTGTAAATCCAACAGCTCCTTGAGCTTCAGCGATTTTCGCATAGTCAGCATTAGGGAAGTCACAACCAAACAAGTGTTTGTTTGTGTCTTCGTATTTGTCCTTGATGAAGGCATATTTACCATTTGAGAAGACAACGTTGATAACTGGAAGGTCGTATTGAACGTTTGTGATAACGTCTGGGTAGCACATGTTGAATGCACCGTCACCCATGATGTTCCATACTTGGCGATCTGGATTGTCTTTCTTAGCAGCGATACCACCAGGAAGGGCAATACCCATTGTCGCAAAGAGTGGAGATGTACGCCACATGTTCTTAGGTGTCATGTGAAGGTGACGAGTAGATGTTTGAGTAGTGTCACCTACGTCGATTGAGTAGATAGCGTCTTGATCAGCATGTTTGTTGATTGCATTGTAAACTTGATACAATTGCAATTCACCCTCAGTTTTACCTTCGAGTTTGTTCATGTAATCACGCCAGTTTTGGTTATTCTTAACGTTTGCACGCCACCATGGAGTAGATTCAACTGGATTCACTTTGTCAAGGATTGCTTTCGCTGCTTGACCTGCATCACCAAGGATTGAAGCGTCTAGGGCATGACGTTTACCAAGTTTGTAAGGGTCGATATCGACTTGGATGAATTTTTCAGTGTTCTTGAATGCTTCGTAAACTTCAGCAAATGGGAAGTTTGAACCAAGGAAAAGAACTGTGTCTGCTTCAAAGACCACTTCGTTGGCTGGTTTCCAACCAACACGGTAAGCAGAACCTGTCAAACCTTCATAGTTCCATTCGAAAGCTTCAAAGTTTTTACCAGTTGTGATGATTGGTGCTTTGATTTTACGTGACAATTCAGTGATCACTTCACCAGCTTTAACACCACCGTAACCAGCATAGATAACTGGACGTTCAGCATTGTTCAAGATTTCAACAGCTTTGTCGATTTCAGCTTCGTTCAAAGCAGGAGCGATGAATGAACGTTCGTATGAACCTGAACCGTAGTATGAGTTTTCGTCGATTTCTTGGAAACCGAAGTTTACTGGGATTTCAACAACAGCTGGACCTTTTTTAGAAACTGCAGCACGGCAAGCTTCGTCGATTACTTTTGGCAATTGCTCAGCGTAAGCTACACGTTTGTTGTAGACAGCGATACCGTTGTACATTGGGTTTTGGTTCAATTCTTGGAAAGCATCCATGTTTAGTTCGTTAACTGGACGTGACCCAAGGATCGCTAGGAATGGAGTGTTATCCATAGCTGCATCGTAAACACCGTTAATCAAGTGAGTCGCACCTGGACCACCTGAACCAACTGCAACCCCGATTGAGCCGCCGAATTTAGCTTGCATAACCGCTGCAAGAGCACCTGTTTCTTCGTGGCGAACTTGCAAGAAACGGATATCTTTGTCTTCAGCCAAAGCGTCCATCAATGAGCTGAGTGTTCCTGATGGGATACCGTAGATTGTATCTACGCCCCATGTTTTCAATACATTAAGCATTGCTGCAGATGCAGTAATTTTCCCTTGAGTCATAATGATAACTCTCCTTCAAATATTTTTAAATCTACTAAAAAAGGTTTCATATAGTTTTTGAAAACGTTTCAGTAAATTTTTACACTACTAATTTATCACATTTATTTTTAGTTTACTAAGAATCTGCTCAGAAGATTTCATTCTCTATTACAGTACAGTTTGAAAACGTTTTTAGTATCTGTTTTATAATAAAAAGCGAGCAAGCCCGCTTTTAATCTATTTTACTAAAGTTTAGTAGGAGTGAACTGGTCAGAACAGATACAGAACTAAAGGCCATGGCTAGACCTGCCAGTTCTGGGTTGAGAGCCAGTCCAACACCTGAAAAGACTCCTGCTGCAATCGGAATTCCGGCGACATTGTAGATAAAGGCCCAGAAAAGATTGAGCAGAATTCGATTAAAGGTTTTCTTACTCATGTCAAAGGCACGAACCACTCCTAGGAGGTTATTAGTTGTCAACACCAAATCTGCTGACTCGATGGCAATATCTGTTCCAGCTCCCATAGCAATCCCCACATCTGCTACACTGAGGGCAGGAGCGTCATTAATCCCATCACCAACAAAGGCTACTTTTCCAGCTGATTGTAGTTTATGGATTTCATGGGCTTTTTCTTCTGGCAAGACACCTGCAATGACCTCTTCGATTCCGATCTGATCGGCAATGGCACGCGCCACACCTGCATTGTCTCCTGTCAGCATGACTGTTTTAAGACCACGTTTTTTCAACTGACTGATGGCAAGCTTAGCATTTTCCTTAGGAATATCTTGCAGAGCAAGCAAGCCTTTGATTTCATTCTCAACAGCCAAGAACACAACTGTCTTAGCTTCTTTTTCCAGTTCTTCTAGTTTTTCTTGATAAGTGCTAGAAATGTTCATGCCATCCAGCATTTTAGCATTTCCAAGCAGAACTTGTTTTCCATTGATTTGCCCTGAGACACCTTTTCCGTGCAAGGCTTGGAAATTTTCAACAGTTTGAAGCTCAAGTCCAGCTTCACTCGCTCGTTTCACAACGGCTTCAGCCAGTGGGTGTTGAGAAGCTTCTTCCAAGGAAGCAGCCAATCCAAGCACTTCTACTTCGTCGCCGATGATATCTGTGACCACAGGTTTCCCTTCAGTCAAAGTCCCGGTCTTATCAAAGACGATAGTTTGAACTTTCTGGATTTCCTGTAGAACCGTTCCATTTTTGAGGAGAACTCCCATCTTGGCACTGCGACCTGTCCCCACCATAAGGGCTGTCGGTGTTGCAAGTCCCAATGCACAAGGGCAGGCGATAATCAAAACCGCCACTCCGTAGAGAAGAGAGGACACAAAGCTCGCACCAAGCACGACTACACTATCTCTGAGCAAAACAAACCATACCCAAAAGGTCACGATTCCTAAAATGACAACTGCTGGAACAAAAATCCCTGAAATTTTATCTGTCAAATCTTGAATCGGTGCACGACTGGTCTGAGCTTTCTTCACAAAATCCACAATCTGTGCCAAGACAGTCTCTGAACCAACTTTTTCTGCCCTGAAAACAAGAGTACCGCTGTTATTGATGGTTGAGCCAATGACGGTATCTCCAACTGTTTTGTCTACCGGCAGGCTCTCACCTGTCACCATGGATTCATCAATACTGGACACACCTTCGACTACAACCCCATCAACCGCAATCTTTTCTCCTGGACGCACCCGAATCAGATCTCCTACCTTGACTTGCTCCAAAGGAACTTGGACATAGCTATCATCACGTAAAACTTCTGCTGTTTTAGCCTGCAAATCAAGTAATTTTTCCACAGCTTGGGAAGTGTTTTTTCGCATTTTCTCCTCAAAAACAGCTCCCATAAGAACGAAGAAGAAGATAAAGGCAGCACTTTCAAAGTAAACGGGGAGACCAGCGAAGAGGGCAACTAAGCTATAGAAATAGGCCACTAGGGTTCCCAGAGCAACCAAGGTATCCATGTTGGCATTGTGCTTTTTAAAACTAGCCCAAGCACTTTGGATATAAGGACCACCTGCTACTAGCATAATCGGTGTTGTGGCTAAAAAGGTTCCCCAACGCATGACTTGGTGACTAATTCCTCCTGTCGACATCCCAATCATGAGAATCACAAGAGGCACAGTAAAGATACTAGTAATCCAAAAACGCTGTAAAAGTGATAGAGATTTTCGAGTCTTCTCAACAACTGTATAACTTCCCTTTTGCATCTTCATGCCACAAGAAAATTCATGTTGACCTAATTCTTGAGGTGTAAAACGAATGACTTTCTCCTCATCTACGCCGATTGGTTCCAAGATGCCTTCTTCTTCAAAAAGAATTTCCTTATAACAGTTTGAAGGTGTCACACGGTGAAAGGTGATCTCAGCAGGAACTCCTTTTTGCAGTTGAATGTGGGCTGGATGGTAGCCTTTGTCTGCCGTGATACGGATTTTTTGAACACCATTTTCAAGATTTGCTTTTATAATTTCAGTCATATCATTCTCCTATTCTACAATCATCTTGCCGTGCATCATATTCATGCCACAAGAGAAACCATACTCTCCAGCCTGCTCAGGCGTGATTTCCACTACATACTCTTCCCCCATAGGCAGGTCCGCATGTACACCAAAATCTGGAAAAACAATTTGGTCCAGACAGGGTGAAGGGTCCTTACGGTCAAAGACAATGCGGGCTGGCACTGATTTCTTGAGGATAATCAACTCAGGAGTGTAGCCTCCCATGACTTCCACTCGAATCTCTTGGTAGCCGTTTTTTTGCTGGGCCTTTTGTCCAGATTTTTCAGGCTTTTTGAAAAACCAAAACAAGATAAACGCGATAAGGGCAATACAAATAATGGTTACAATACTATTTAACATGACGTCTCCTTTACATACAATTACATTTTACTTTTGTTACAGCGCTTGATTTCTTCTCAGAAATCACAGCTTCCAAGTCTTCCAAGTCAGCCTGAGTAAAATCACATTCAGCAATCAAATCAGCCAACAAGTTCTTAATCCTACGGGAACAAACCTTGGCCTTGATATCTTGGACAAGTAAATCCCGACTTTGGTCCAAAGTTAAAAGGGCTGAATAGACAAAGAACTTGCCTTCTTTTTTCCTTGTCAGACACTCTTTCTCAACCAAACGAGCCAAAAGAGTCTGAATGGTCGACTTGGACCAGTCAAACCTCTCCGCCAGAACCCTGATCAAATCCGTACTGGTCTGCTCTCCTTGCATCCAAATAATTTTCATGACCTGCCATTCTGCATCTGAAATCTGCATCATCACACCTCCTAAATCTACATTTGTCAATTACAGTTATTAGTATACTCTCAAAATCTACATTTGTCAATCATAAAATTCAAATCTTTCTCTTTTTTTAAAATCTTTATTTCAAAAGTGTTTATACTCAATGAAAATCAAAAAGCAAACTAGGAAGCTAGCCGCAGGTTGCTCAAAGCACTGCTTTGAGGTTGTAGATAGAACTGACGAAGTCAGCTCAAAACACTGTTTTGAGGTTGCAGATAGAGCTGACGTGGTTTGAAGAGATTTTCGAAGAGTATTAAAACACAAACAAAAACCTCCACATCAAGTGGAGGCAATATCTTTTATCAATACAATTTTAAGTCACGAGGGTCAACTGGGAAGGTTGGGTTGTAAGGGTTGTGACGGAGTTTGAAGTGTTTGACATCCTCAATAGTCTGAGTTCCAGACAATTGCATGACTGTCTTCAATTCTGCATTCAAGTGTTCAAAGACTTGACGCACACCGACACTACCACCAAGAGCCAAGCCATAGATAACAGGGCGACCAATAGCTACCAAATCTGCTCCCGATGCCAAGGCTTTAAAGACGTGTTGACCACGACGAATACCAGAGTCAAAGACGATTGGCACACGTTTATCAACTGCTTCTGCTACTTCTTGAAGTGAGTCGAAGGCAGCTGGTCCACCGTCGATTTGGCGACCACCGTGGTTAGTCACCCAGATACCAGAAGCACCTGCAGCAAGCGAACGTTCAACATCCTCACGGCATTGTGGTCCCTTGACATAAACAGGAAGTCCTGAGTATTCAGCGATAAATTCTACATCACGTGGAGACAAGCGTTGTTTAGCTGATTTGTAAACAAAGTCCATTGATTTACCAGCACCTTCTGGCAGGTATTCTTCAACAATCGGCATGCCAACTGGGAAGACAAAACCATTACGCTTATCTACTTCACGATTGCCCCCTACAGTTGCATCTGCTGTCAAGACAATCGCTTTGTAGCCTTCAGCCTTTACACGGTCCATGATGTGGCGGTTAATGCCGTCATCCTTACTAAAGTAAAATTGGAACCAATGAGGTGTCCCTTGAAGGGCTTCCGTAATTTCAGGAAGGTCAACAGTAGAGTAAGAGCTGGTTGTATAAAGAGAACCAAACTCATGCACACCACGCGCAGTAGCCACTTCACCTTGCTCATTTGCCAATTTATGAGCCGCAACAGGCGCCATAATGATTGGTGAAGATAGTTTTTCACCCGCAAATTCAATCTCTGTACTTGGATTTTCAACATTGCAAAGTGTATGAGGAACGATGAGCTTGTGGTTAAAGGCACGGATGTTCTCGCGTAAAGTGAAAGTATCCTCCGCTCCACTGGCGATATAGCCAAATGCTGCTTTCGGAATCACTTGTTGCGCCATGGGCTCCAAATCATAGGTATTGATGAAATCTACATGGCCTTCTGCATTGCTTGTTTTGTATGACATAAAATGCCCTCCTTAATAAGTAAGCGTTTACTTTGTATATTACAAAAATATCTTAACTCTTTTTTCAAAACTTTTCAAATATTTTGTTTGGAAATTTCAGAAAGATTCTATCTATGATAAAAAATCCTTATAACGGCAATAAAAAATAGATATTATCCAAAGGAGATTTTAAGTGCTACAATAACTGTATTATTTCTAGATGGGAGGTTCTATTTTTGGATTGGTCCATTTTTGAACAATATCTACCACTATATCAAAAGGCTTTTCTCCTGACCTTGCATATCGCAGTTTGGGGAATTCTGGGATCCTTTCTGCTCGGCTTAATCGTTAGTATCATCCGGCATTACCGCATCCCTGTTTTGGCGCAAATAGCGACAGCCTACATTGAATTGTCACGCAACACGCCCCTTTTGATTCAACTCTTCTTTCTCTACTTCGGGCTTCCTCGAATAGGGATTGTCCTATCTTCGGAAGTCTGTGCTACTCTAGGACTGGTCTTTTTAGGAGGTTCCTACATGGCAGAATCTTTCCGAAGTGGGCTAGAAGCTGTCAGTCAAACACAGCATGAGATTGGATTAGCCATCGGTCTGACACATATACAGGTCTTTCGCTATGTGGTTCTTCCACAAGCAACAGCGGTGGCACTGCCATCTTTTAGTGCCAATGTCATTTTTCTCATCAAGGAAACCTCTGTTTTCTCAGCAGTAGCTTTGGCCGACCTCATGTACGTCGCCAAGGACTTGATTGGGCTCTATTATGAGACAGACATTGCGCTGGCTATGTTGGTAATTGCTTACCTAATTATGTTGCTACCCATCTCACTGGTCTTTAGCTGGATAGAAAGGAGGCTCCGCCATGCAGGATTCGGGAATCCAAGTACTCTTTCAGGGAAATAATCTCCTGCGGATCTTACAAGGATTGGGCGTCACGATTGGGATTTCTATCCTGTCTGTCCTCTTATCCATGATGTTCGGAACAGTCATGGGAATCATCATGACCTCCCACTCTAGAATCGTACGATTTTTGACACGATTGTATCTAGAATTTATCCGTATCATGCCCCAGCTGGTGCTACTCTTCATCGTTTATTTCGGCTTGGCTCGAAACTTTAATATCAATATCTCAGGCGAGACTTCTGCTATTATCGTTTTTACCCTCTGGGGAACAGCTGAAATGGGGGACTTAGTCCGTGGAGCCATCACTTCCCTCCCTAAGCATCAGTTTGAAAGTGGACAGGCGCTAGGTTTGACCAATGTTCAACTTTACTATCACATTATCATCCCACAGGTCTTGAGAAGACTGTTGCCACAAGCTATCAATCTTGTCACTCGGATGATCAAAACCACTTCCTTGGTTGTTTTGATTGGGGTTGTTGAAGTGACCAAGGTTGGACAGCAAATCATCGATAGCAATCGCTTGACCATCCCAACCGCTTCCTTTTGGATTTATGGAACCATTCTGGTCTTGTATTTTGCAGTCTGCTTTCCTATTTCCAAACTATCCACTCACTTAGAAAAACATTGGAGGAACTAAATGTCTGAAACTATTTTAGAAATCAAGGAATTAAAAAAATCCTTCGGAGACAATCCCATCCTCCAAGGTCTTTCTCTAGATATCAAAAAAGGGGAAGTCGTGGTCATCCTAGGGCCATCTGGTTGTGGGAAAAGTACCCTGCTTCGTTGCCTCAATGGCTTAGAAAGTATTCAAGGTGGAGATATCCTTCTGGATGGTCAGTCCATTATTGGCAATCAGAAAGACTTTCACCTCGTTCGCCAAAAGATTGGCATGGTCTTTCAAAGTTATGAACTCTTTCCCCATCTGGATGTCCTACAAAACCTCATCCTAGGGCCTATCAAGGCTCAGGGAAGAGATAAGAAGGAAGTAACGGAAGAAGCTTTGCAACTACTGGAACGTGTCGGATTACTGGATAAACAACATAGCTTTGCCCGTCAATTATCCGGCGGACAGAAGCAACGGGTTGCCATTGTCCGTGCCCTGCTCATGCATCCAGAAATCATCCTCTTTGACGAAGTGACTGCTTCGCTGGATCCAGAAATGGTGCGTGAGGTTCTGGAACTTATCAATGATTTGGCCCAAGAAGGTCGCACCATGATTCTAGTAACCCACGAAATGCAGTTTGCCCAAGCCATTGCGGACCGCATCATCTTCCTCGACCAAGGGAAAATCGCTGAAGAAGGAACGGCTCAAGCCTTCTTTACCAATCCGCAAACCAAACGAGCTCAGGAATTTTTAAACGTCTTTGACTTTAGCCAATTTGGCTCATATCTATAAAGGAGATTTTTATGAAACTACTCAAACCACTTTTAACTGTTTTGGCACTTGCCTTTGCTCTTATCTTTGTCACTGCTTGTAGCTCAGGTGGCAATGCTGGTTCATCATCTGGAAAAACCACTGCCAAGGCTCGCACAATCGATGAAATCAAAAAAAGCGGTGAACTACGAATCGCCGTATTTGGAGACAAGAAACCCTTTGGTTACGTTGACAATGATGGTTCTTACCAAGGTTACGATATCGAACTTGGTAACCAACTAGCACAAGACCTTGGTGTGAAGGTTAAATACGTTTCAGTCGATGCTGCCAACCGTGCTGAATACTTGATTTCAAACAAGGTGGATATTACTCTTGCCAACTTTACAGTGACTGACGAACGTAAGAAACAAGTTGATTTTGCCCTTCCTTACATGAAAGTTTCACTTGGTGTCGTATCACCTAAGACTGGTCTCATTACAGATGTCAAACAATTGGAAGGTAAAACCTTGATTGTCACAAAAGGAACAACCGCTGAGACTTATTTTGAAAAAAATCATCCAGAAATCAAACTCCAAAAATATGACCAATACAGTGACTCTTACCAAGCCCTCCTTGACGGACGTGGAGATGCCTTCTCCACTGACAATACGGAAGTCCTAGCTTGGGCGCTTGAAAACAAAGGATTCGAAGTCGGAATTACTTCCCTCGGTGATCCAGATACCATCGCAGCAGCAGTTCAAAAAGGAAACCAAGAATTGCTAGACTTCATCAATAAAGATATTGAAAAATTAGGCAAAGAAAACTTCTTCCATAAGGCCTATGAAAAAACACTTCACCCAACCTACGGTGACGCTGCTAAGGCAGATGATCTAGTTGTTGAAGGTGGAAAAGTCAACTAATACTCAATGAAATCACAAAAAGAAATCAGGTAATCTTAGTGACTACCTGATTTTCTATGTCTTATACTCTTCGAAAATCAAATTCAAACCACGTCAACGTCGCCTTGCCGTACTCAAGTACAGCCTGTGGCTAGTTTCCTAGTTTGCTCTTTGATTTTCATTGAGTATTAAGCATCTTGCCAATTTTCTTGGTCTTCTTTAAAGCGTTTTAGAAGGTCCAATCCTTCTGGTGTGATATAGCCTTCTTCTTGGGCTAGATGGATGAGCTCGCTGTAGTTCGAAAGTGTGACTAACTTAACACCAGCATCCGCAAAGTTCTTATCTGCTTTTGGCAATTGGTAACTGAAAATCGCTACAACTCCAAGCACATCTGCTCCTTCTCGCTTAGCTGCGGCTACGGCTTCAAGAACAGAACCACCCGTTGAAATAAGGTCTTCAACCACTACCATTTTTTGACCTTGAGCCACGCGACCTTCGATTTGATTACCAGCTCCGTGGTCTTTTGGTTTGCTACGGATATAGGCAAATGGCAAGTTCATCTTGTCAGCAATGATAGCTCCGTGTGGAATTCCTGCTGTCGCAGTTCCTGCAATCACTTCAACCTCTGGAAAGGCTTCTTTGATAGCATCCACAAAACCATTTTCAATGAGAGTACGAGTCTCTGGATAGGCTAGTGTCACACGGTTATCAGTGTAAATGGGGGACTTGATACCAGATGCCCAAGTGAAAGGCTCCTCTGGCTTGAGGTAAACTGCTTGAATTTTCAAGAGGTGGCTAGCGATATCTTTAGCAAGTGTCATGGTCTTCTCCTTTTATTTTTATAATCTATTTTTTAATTCCAGTCCTGTGTCCATTCATCCTTGATGGCATGATAAGCTACAACAGGATCTTCAGCTTGGGTAATGGGACGTCCTACTACGATATAGTCACTACCGATTTGATAGGCATCTGCTGGCGTCATCACACGTTTTTGGTCTCCAACTGCAGCTCCCTGAGGGCGAATCCCTGGTGTCAGACAGATAAAATCTGGATTGGTAGCCTGCTTGATGACTTGCACTTCCTGAGCTGAGCAAACAACACCATCCAAGCCAGCTTCAGCTGTCTTCTTGGCATAGTGGATCACAGACTCTTGTAGGCTAGTTTGGATATTTTGAAAATCCTGCATTTGAGCTTCTGATGTTGAAGTCAGCTGCGTTACCGCAATTAACTTCGCTTGACTTCCAAGACCTTCACGCGCAGCCTTCATCATCTCTACACCACCAGCCGCATGAACATTGGTCATATCGACACCAAGCTGAGACAAAACCTTCATGGCTGACTTGACTGTATTGGGAATGTCATGAAGTTTGAGATCTAAAAAGACACTATGACCCAAACCTTTTAAGTAGGACACAATCTCAGGCCCCGTTGCGTAATAAAGCTCCATCCCCACTTTTAGATAAAGACTTTCTTCTTCTGGGAAGTGAGCTAAGAATTCCTTGACCGCCTCAAAACTAGGAAAATCAAGAGCAATGACTGGACGATGTTCTCGCATAGGTTTCTCCTTTTACCTTTGTTAGTGAGAGAGTCTGGGCAATAGAAACCACGAAAAAAGGAACCTGCCAACAGCAAGGTTCCACGAAAAATGGGTAGTCTCCACCCTTTCACCGTCTAACCTTAGCTGCCTCTCTGGACTGCTTTAAAGGTTTTTAACTATTCTATTATTTCTACTAGCACTTGTCAAGTAAAAACATGGCAACTAAAGAGCTATAGGAGAAAAGGTAAACCTAGCGACGCGATGAACGCTGACTTGTTTGGTTTCGATTGCTCTCTTCCTCTTGTTTTTTCTTTTCTTCTTCTAAACGTTTACGTTCTTCTTCCTGCTTTTTCTCAGCTTCTTCGGCCTCTTTTTTGGCTTTTTCCTCAGCCTCCATGATTAATTTATCCGCCACAGTGTAACTGTAAATTCCAGCTTCCATATCGACCACACTTGGTTCTGACAATTGAGGCTTGATCTTGCTGTAATAAGGCAGTTTCTTACTCATTTCAGACAGGGGAACCAAAACTTCGTCCGAATCATTCATGGTCAATCGAATTAAATCTGAAGTCACCTTGCTTGGGGCTAGCTCCACCTTTTGGATAGCAGATTTGAGTTCTGGACTAATTTGAGAAAGTTCTGAGACAAAAGCCTTGATTTGTTCACTATCATTGAAGAGAACTGATAAATACGTTTCTGGCAGACTCACCAAACTTACAGCACTGGTCTCCACCTTCCCACTGGAAAGAATAGGATAATGATTTTCACCAGAAACATAGTAGGCCACAATATCATATTCCTTGACCTTGATAGTAAACTTAGTTGGAAATTGATAAACAAGCTGAGCTGATTCCACCCAATAGTTAGACTTGATCTGCTCTTCATATTTTGCCTTATCTAGCAGAAGGTTAATCGTATAATCTGAATCCTGAATGCCTGAAGCCTGTCGAATATCATCAGCCGTAGTTTGAACCGTTCCCTCAATACGGATATCCTTCATGGTCGCATAAGGACTGAGTAAGTAGGCAGAGACAATCAATAAAAGCAGACTTGGAAATAAAATCGTTAGAGCTCGCAAGATATGGAGGCCAGGAATCTTTGCTTTGGCTGGTTTTTCTTTTGTAGCCTTTTTAGCAAGCTTTTTATCCTGTTCCTCGCCCTCTTTAGCCCCTGATTCTTCTATCTCTTGTTTCTTTTTGTCACCCTCTGGGGCTTCTACTTTTTCTTCAGACTTTTCCTTAGCTGATTCTTCATCTTCTGGGTCCGCTTCACTCTCCTTTTTCTCTGACTTCTCAGATTCTTCTCCCATTCGAGCTCGTCTTTCCTTTTCCTTCTCCTCAGCTAGGGCTGCCTCTTCTTCAGCCTTCTTTTTTAGGTATTCTTGGTTTCGTTTCTGCCATTCTGATAACTCTTTAAATTCTTCGAGGATTTCTTTGCCCTCATTTTTCTTATCTTTTGACATTTACTTTCCTTATGATAAATCTTTTTTCAACAATTGATAAAAATCTGCTAGAGATTTCAATTCCTTAGAAGCCTTCATCTTAGCTTGGTAGTCTTCCTTGTGGCTTAGTAAGTGAGAAAGCTTCTCTTCCAAACTATCCAAGGTCAAATCGCTTTCTTGAAGCTCTTCTGCATAGCCTTTCTTAACAAAGTAGGCTGCGTTCTCAATCTGGTCTCCACGACTAGCTTCACGCCCAAGCGGCACAATAACATGTAATTTTGCCATGGCCAAGAGCTCAAAAATCGTATTGGCACCACCACGTGTCACAACAATATCAGCTAATTTCATCAAAGGTTGATAGAGATTGGTCACATAGTCAACACGAAAGAGATTTTGGCTCAACTCGTTCAGGCTAGAGTCCCCAGTTAAATTGATAATATTGTATCTCTCTGTCAGTTCTTGCTTATGGTCTGTCACCAATTGGTTAAAGACACGAGCACCTGCAGAACCGCCAACAAACAATACAGTTGGCAATTTAGGATTAAAGTGGGTTTGAATATCCACCAATTCATCCGGTTCTGGAGTTTTTTGGTCTGAAACCTTGGTCACTGCTCCCACATGCTCGACCTTAGACAAACTTGAAGCTTGCTCAAAGGTTGAGTACATCTTAGTTGCGAATTTATAGGCAATTTTATTGGCCAAACCCATAGACAGGTCCGATTCGTGAATAAAGACAGGCACTCCTGACACACGCGCAGCGATAACCGGCGGTACAGAGACAAAGCCCCCCTTTGAAAAAAGAGCCTGTGGACGAAGTCGCAACATGATAAAGAGCGATTGGACAATTCCCCAACCAACTTTGAAGACATCTAACATATTCTGCCAAGAGAAATAGCGACGCAATTTCCCAGTCGCAATGGAGTGGAAAGTGACATCCAAGCCTGACTTGAGGATTTCTTGATGTTCGATACCACGCTTGTCCCCGATATAGTGGACTTCCCAGCCATCTTCGATGAACTTGGGAATTAACAAAAGATTGAGGGTAACGTGTCCAACCGTCCCCCCACCTGTAAAGACAATTTTTTTCATATTATTCCTTTAACTCCGCTACTGTGTCGATAAAGAGGTCGCCACGTACTTCAAAGTTAGCATACATATCCCAGCTGGCATTGGCAGGACTGAGAAGAACTACATCTCCTTGAGTTGCTAGCTCATAGGCCTTGCGGGTTGCATCTGCAATATCAATCGCATCCACATAAGACACACCAGCCTTATCTGCTGCCCGTTTGACACGTTCTGCAGACTGACCGAGGATGACCATCTTCTTAAGTCCAGTAATGTCTGGAACCAACTCGTCAAACTCATTACCGCGGTCCAAACCACCTGCAATTAAGATAACCTTACTATTGTCAAATCCTGACAAGGCTTTTTGAGTTGCCAAGATATTGGTTGACTTGCTATCATTATAGAATTTCACACCCTGAATTTCATCCACAAATTGGAGACGGTGTTTGACACCACCAAAGGCTGAAAGAGTTTCCTTGATGGTTTGGTTATCCACACCACGGAGCTTGGCTACTGCAATAGTCGCAAGGGCATTTTCCACATTGTGGCTACCTGGAACTCCGATTTCACTAGCCGCCATAACCACTTCTTCACGGAAGTAGAGTTGACCATCTTCCAGATAAGCACCATCAACCTTTTCAAGTGTTGAAAATGGAACAACAGTAGCCTGTGTTTTGCTAGCCAATTCTTTTGCCAAGTCTTGGTTAAAGTTCAAGACAAGGAAATCAGCTGCTGTCATCTTGTTCTGGATATTCCACTTGGCTGCCACATATTCTTCAAAAGATCCATGGTAGTCGATATGAGTTGGCATGAGGTTGGTAATAACCGCAATCTCAGGATGGAATTCTTGAACGCCCATGAGTTGGAAAGAAGAAAGTTCCATGACAAGCGTGTCCTTATCTGACGCAGTTTGGGCCACTTGACTGGCAGGATAGCCAATATTTCCTGATAAAAGACCATGTTGGCCAGCAGCAGTCAAAACTTCCCCAATCATCGTCGTTGTGGTTGTCTTTCCATTTGAACCAGTAATACCAACAATCGGTGCTTCTGAAATCAAGTAAGCCAATTCCACCTCAGTCAAGACTGGAATACCTTTTGCCAAAGCCTTTTCAATCATGGGATTGCTGTAGGGGATACCTGGATTTTTCACCATAAGGGCAAACTCTTCATCCAAGAGTTCCAAAGGATGGCCACCTGTGACAACCTTGATCCCTTCTTCCAGCAAACTTTGGGCAGCTGGATTGTCTTCGAAAGGCTTCCCATCATTTACTGTCACAATGGCACCTAGCTTGTCCAACAAACGAGCTGCAGATTCACCAGACTTAGCCAAACCTAAAACAAGGACTTTCTTATTTTTAAATTGATCTATTACTTTCATGTCTCAAACTCCATTTCTACTCTTACTATTTTACCATTTTTATGGAAATAAAAAAGCCACAAAGTGTGTTTGTGACTCTTTCTTCTAACTGAATTTTACCATATCATCTATGTGATAAATCGGTAACTCGAATGACTTGGTCCACTTGCTCCCAAATCAGAGGATTGTGGGTCGCAATAATAATGGTCCGATTCGGATTTTTTAAAGATTCTAGTATGGAAAGTAATTCCTCAGAGTTTTTTGGGTCTAGTGAAGCGGTTGGTTCATCTGCAAGAATCAAAGGCGGATCCTTTAAAATTATCTTCGCTAATGCAACACGTTGTGCTTCTCCTCCTGATAACTCAAATATAGGTTGCTTCAAATCCAAATAAGAGAGGTTTACACGGTTTAGAGCTTGTTTCATCAAAGAGATTTTCTCTTTTTCCTTCAACTTTTTACCAACTAAACCCAGATTGAGATTCTCTTTGACGGTTTGGCTTTCAATTAAGCCAAAATCTTGA
Source organism: bacterium (assembly GCA_905221125.1). GTDB lineage: Bacteria > Bacillota > Bacilli > Lactobacillales > Streptococcaceae > Streptococcus. The sequence goes on from CAJNBY010000003.1 coordinate 168,709, forward strand.
AACAAGTATCCCAAGTAATCTCTAAAGAAAACAGAAGGCCTGATGTCCTTAAGAGAAGTGCCATCATAGATGATTTGCCCTTTGTCATATGGCTCTAATCGTCCAATCATATTCAAGAGTGTTGTCTTACCACAGCCACTTGTACCGATTAAGGCATAAATTTTCCCACCTCCAAAATGAAGATTCGTATCTGAAAATAGCTGACGGCTTCCAAATTTTTTAGATATATTCTTTAGTTCAATCATCCTATTTTCCTTTCATAATTGTCATAGAAACACGAGATTCTTTATGAGCTTGACGGTAAAGCGTCAAAACTGCACTAGCTAGAAAGACTAATAAAGTGAGCAAGCCAATTACCACATCCCGACTACGCCAAATAAAGAAACTAGCACCAAATACAAAACTGGCAAATTGGCTAACCATATACTGAGCATGTGTTTCAAAAAATCGTAAACCTGAAATTCGTTTAATCAAGATATCTCGGCGGAATTGCTCGAAATATAGAAGATTGACAGAATAAAAGAGTAACAAGGAACTAGCTATTCCAACAATAGCTCCTAGGATTAAAGTTGCTGTTTCAGTTTGAACTTCATTATAACGAGTTAGATAAACACTTCTTCCTTCTTTAAGGTAGGATACTTGCTCATAAATTCCAGCTTTCTTCAAGAGTTCTAGCCCACTCTCATATCCTTTGATAAAAAGTTGTTTTCCAGCATTGATAGACCAAATAGATTTGGAAATGATACTATCACCTGTAGATGTTGGAGTAAATACAACTAAAATCGGATCAGTTAAGTACTGGATGGATACTGGACTTTCACCGTTATTATAAACAAATCGCTTTTCTCCAGTTGGAAGATAGCTAACAATCGCTCTCATTTCATACTCTAAAGGAGCGTTTTTATCCTCGCTTGATTTTCCATAATAGTTCAAACTCTCTTCAAAAGCTTTCTTAAGTTCTGCTTCCTGTGAACGAAGAGATTCTGGTAATAAGAGTCCAAATTCACCTTTTTGAAGATGAGCTAGTTTCTGTCTAGTCTCATCATTTACAGTCACATTTTCCTTGTCCAAATAACTTGGGCTGACATAGAGAACATTAGCATCTGGACTATAGGTATCCAGTGTCTCTCCCTGTTCATTTTTTCCTTGAGGATTTGCAAAATGAATGAGATTATCCTTTACAAATAGAGCCTGTTCTTTTTCAACTGCTTCTTTGGAAAATTCATACCACTTATTCTGATTTTCTGTATCTTTTACTCTATCACCTAAACCAAAAGAAATTTGATAATAATCTGCTCTGTCCTGCCATGCTTGTTTTGAAATTTCAAGTTCTTTCAATCGTTGGTAAGACGTCAAACCCGTCTTAACAGCGTAGCCTACTGTAAAAACAGCTACTAACTGACACAATAAGGTTAAAATCATCAAGCGTTTAAGGGGTAATCTTCCTTTAATAACAGGAACTAATGCTTTGTAACTCAAACTCATTAGATAAAGGAGCATTAGTAAAATTGAAATCGCCAATAAAAACAACAGATAGAAACTAATCCCAAAACCATAGGTGGCTAACAAGATAGGATAAAACAAACCTTGACTAAAAAGAACGACTCCACCACCTAGGAAGGAAAGGAGGGCTGATAAAAGGAGCCACTTGATATCAGTCGATAAAGAATGCCCCATAATGGATAAAAGAGTCTGACCAGAAAAGAGTTTTATACCTGCTGCTCTCATTTCCTTAATCCGAGTGATAATCACTAAAGCAAAGAAAGATAAGCCAAATATTGCTAAACTAATTAAAATAAGTGGATTTAGTAAAATGCGAAAAGCAAGAGAATAGGGCGGTGTCTTTCGGTCAGCAATTGCTTTATAACCCAAATCTCCTAATTTATCAGCTAGCTTTTCTTTCGTCAAGGAGCCTGATAAAAGGAGATAACTATTTAGCGGATCACTACGTTCACGACTTTCTTGACTAGCTTCTTGGAATTCTTTTGGTAAAGTTCCCTGACCATAAGTTGCATAAGCAAAGTGAGTCGTTCCATCCTTACTCGGCTCTACAATTCTTCTAGCTATTAAACTCTGTTCTGAGTTTGCAAAATTCTCCAATTCCTGTTCAAATACCTCACGCGTCGGTTCCTGAGTATCCTTTTTGACACGAAGTAAGGAGACGGAATCATAGCTTGCATATAAATATTGTGGCGCACGTAAGACAATAATCCAAGCAAGGAAGAAGCTGAGAAAAAAAGTTGATAATAATATGAATAGTTTCTTCATAGTAGACTCCTTGTATAAGAGAATAATCCTATAGAAAAATATTTTATCTATTATAAATTCTTAGAATTATTTTCCTAGTTTAATCCATCACACCCTGAGCACCAAGACAACAATACTCTTCAAAAATCTCTTCAAACCTCGTCAACGTCGCCTTGCCCTAGATATATGTAACTGACTTCGTCAGTCTTATCTACAACCTCAAAGCAGTGCTTTGAGCAACCTGCGGCTAGCTTCCTAGTTTGCTCTTTGATTTTCATTGAGTATAAATTTAATCCTTTCTTATTTTGAAATCGGTTTCTTATAACTTAAGTATATCACTTTCTATATAATCTATCAACATATTTTACTAAGATATCATTAGTAATAGAATTTTACAGTTTCCTTAGAAATAGATGTTGGGAAAGAATTTAAGTTCAGTTTTTCCCATTCATATTATCCAAGCAAAAGAGATGATGTTAACTAAAAAGCAATTCGAACTACTGTAAAATTCCTAGCAAAAAAGAGAGCCGAAACTCTCTTTTTATCTTCTTTTACTTTTATTGACCGACATGAGGGTAATATCTCGCAAGCTAAAGTATGCTAGGAAGAGCATAGCAATTGCGATGAAGAATTCTGTCGGTAGCTGAAAGATTTGCAGAACTGACAGCATAAGCAAAATCAAAAGTGCTACGAAAGCAAAGACGACAAGGACGATATTGACTGTCCCTTTAATGCTTTCTGGTGTCGCAAATACATAGAGTAGTAATAAGAGGATTCCTATGATTAAATAAACCATCTCTATCTCTTTCTAGCTCTTATTCAGCTGATTTTTTCTTCTTGTTAGCTTTCTCACGCTCTGCCTTGTTAAGGATTTGTTTACGCAAACGGATAGACTCAGGCGTTACTTCCATGTACTCATCGTCGTTCAAGAACTCAAGAGATTCTTCAAGTGTCAAGATACGAGGTGTCTTGATAACAGCTGTTTGGTCCTTAGTAGCTGAACGAACGTTGGTCATTTGTTTTGCCTTAGTGATGTTAACTGTCAAGTCATTTTCACGAGAGTTTTCACCGATGATCATTCCTTCGTAAACCTCAGTACCTGGGTTAACAAAGATTGTTCCACGTTCTTCGATAGACATGATTGAGTAAGTTGTAGCCTTACCAGCATCGATAGAAACAAGGGCACCACGGTGACGACCACCAATTTCACCTGGAATCAATGGCAAGTATTGGTCAAAGGTATGGTTCATGATACCGTAACCACGAGTCATTGACAAGAACTCAGTTGAGTATCCGATCAAACCACGCGCTGGAACAAGGAAGACCAAACGAGTTTGACCATTACCAGTTGAAATCATATCCAACATTTCACCCTTACGTTCAGAAAGGCTTTGGATAACAGAACCTTGGTATTCTTCTGGAGTATCGATTTGAACACGTTCAAATGGTTCACATTTCACACCATCGATTTCTTTTACGATAACCTCTGGACGAGATACTTGAAGTTCATATCCCTCACGACGCATAGTTTCGATAAGGATTGACAAGTGCAATTCTCCACGTCCTGAAACCGTCCATTTATCTGGTGAATCAGTTGGATCAACGCGAAGGGAAACGTCTGTTTGCAATTCTGCTTGCAAGCGTTCTTCTACCTTACGAGAAGTCACCCATTTACCTTCTTTACCAGCAAATGGTGAGTTGTTAACCAAGAAAGTCATTTGAAGAGTTGGCTCATCGATGTGTAGGATTGGAAGAGCTTCAACTGCATCTGTCGGAGTAATGGTTTCACCGACAAAGATATCTTCCATACCTGAAACGGCAATCAAATCACCTGCTTTAGCTTCTTGGATTTCACGACGTTCCAAACCAAAGAAACCGAAGAGTTTTGTAACACGGAAGTTTTTAGTTGTACCATCTAGTTTAGAAAGGGTAACTTGGTCCCCAACCTTAACAGTACCACGGAAGACACGACCGATACCGATACGACCAACGAAGTCGTTGTAGTCCAAAAGTGACACTTGGAACTGCAAAGGCTCATCTGAGTTATCTACTGGAGCTGGGATATGGTCGATAATCGTGTCAAAGATTGGTGCCATAGTAGCTTCTTGGTCAGCTGGATCATCTGACAATGAAGAAGTTCCGTTAATCGCTGAAGCATATACCACTGGGAAGTCAAGCTGGTCGTCATCAGCACCAAGCTCAATGAAAAGTTCTAATACTTCGTCCACTACTTCTGCTGGACGAGCTGATGGTTTGTCGATCTTGTTAACAACCACGATTGGGACAAGGTCTTGTTCCAAGGCTTTTTTCAATACGAAACGAGTCTGTGGCATTGTTCCTTCGTAGGCATCTACGACCAAGACAACACCGTCAACCATTTTCATGATACGCTCAACTTCTCCACCGAAGTCCGCGTGTCCTGGTGTGTCCATGATGTTGATACGAGTTCCGTTGTAGGCAACGGCTGTATTTTTAGCAAGGATGGTAATTCCACGCTCTTTTTCGATATCGTTTGAGTCCATGGCACGTTCAGCCAATTCAGTACGTGCATCAAGCGTTTCTGATTGTTTCAATAATTCGTCAACGAGGGTTGTTTTACCGTGGTCAACGTGGGCGATAATCGCAATGTTACGGATATCTTCTCTTAATTTTGTCATGATTTCCTCTATAGTATTCAAAATTTATTTTCTAACTGAACGATTATACCATATTTTCAAGTAAATAACATAACTCAAGCAAGTGTAAATGTTTTCACTCTGCTTTTCTTTTCACGTCAAGCCTTTTCAAAGCAAACAACTTATGATAAGATAGGCACAGTATGCGTTTAGATAATTTATTAGCCCAAGAAAAAGTTAGCCGAAAGGCCATGAAACAAGCACTTCTCAAAGGGGAAATTCTAGTCGATGGTTGCCCAGCCCGCTCCCTAGCCCAGAATATCGATACAGGGCTACAAGAACTCCGTTTTCAGGGCCGAATCATTCAAGGTTATGAGCACACCTATCTCATGCTTCATAAACCTGCTGGTGTCGTGACAGCCAACAAAGACAAGGAACTTCCAACCGTTATGGACCTGCTTCCACCTGATATTCGGTCTGACAAGCTCTATGCCGTTGGCCGACTGGACCGAGATACGACTGGACTCCTCCTCTTGACCGACAACGGTCCCTTGGGCTTTCAGCTCCTCCATCCCCAATACCATGTCGATAAGACCTACCAAGTTGAGGTTAATGGACTCCTGACACCTGACCATATCCAAGCCTTTCAAAAAGGAATTGTCTTTTTAGATGGCACTGCCTGTAAACCTGCTAGGCTAGAGATTCTATCTGCAAGTCCTTCTATCAGTCAAGCCTCTATCACTATTTCAGAAGGAAAATTTCATCAAGTCAAAAAAATGTTCCTCTCAGTTGGTGTCAAGGTGACCTCGCTTAAACGTACCCATTTTGGCCCTTGGAGTTTGGATGATAATCTTCAAGAGGGAGACTACCGCCCCCTTAACTCAGAAGAGTTGGCAAGCATTCGTGAATTTCTCAGAAAAAGTGGTTAAAAAATGAGCTCGGAAACATCCCAAGCTCATTTTCTTATTTCTCAACTTTGACTTTCCCTTTCCAAGAATCCAAACCATAAGAAAGGATATAAATCTCAGAAAAGCCTTGTTTTTTCAAGTAAAGGGCCGCATTTGTGACACGTTGCGCACGTTGGTTTTCGTAGAGAAGGACAGGTTTATCCTTACGAAGGGCTGCAAGACTAGTTTTCAACTGACTTGAAGGAATATTGCGGGCCCCAAGGATATGTTTTCTGTGGAATTCTGCTGGGTCGCGCAAATCAATCAATTGACCTGTACGAATCAAGGCTTCAAACTCCTCATTGTCTACGATTTTAGCCGCACGTCGAATACGAAGATAGTTAAAGCCCATCCACGCCAACATTGCTAGTATAAGTGCCCACAAAATCCAAGTAACCATTAGTTCTTTTCTCCATTTTTCTCAATATAATCCAATTCTACCTTGTGCTCTCTGCGAAGAACCGCCTCTGCTTCTAGATAGTCTAGCTTGTCCATCAACCCTGCATCGTAAATCCGAGAGAGTTCCAGCTTCATCAGTTCAATATCATATAAGCGTTTTCCCATGTAAACAATAATACCAAATCGTTTGAGGAATTGCTGCACATCATAGAATGTTTTCATAAGATTCATTCTAACAAAATTTTGTGTTTTTTTCAAGAAGAGACCCACACAGGAAGTATCACAGAAATAATTAAAAAAGCTGTATCTTCTACAATTTTTTAATCTGGTGGAAAATAGCCCAACTGCTCAGCGATATGAATCGCCTCCTGCCTGTTAGTCACTCCCAATTTTGAAAAGATATTGGCCAGGTGATTGGAAACTGTACGTTTACTCACATAAATCCTTTCACAGATATCATCAATAGTCAAGCCATTTCTAACCAGTTCTAGTATCTCAATTTCTCGTGGTGTTAGCACCTCTACCATCACTTCATCTGAAAAGACCTTGCCACCTAGATAAATCTTTTCCAGTTTTTTCACCAACCCATCTGGATCCATACTTTTATCTAGAAAGCCATAAGCTCCCATAGCTTTAGCTCGGTGTTCATACATTTTTTTGCTGTAACCTGTCAAAATCACAACCTTACTAGAACAACCATTGTCGATAATCTCTCGTGCCAAGGTCAGTCCATCATCTTGATACAGACTCGTCAGGTTGATGTCAATCAAAATAATGTCGTAGTCATTAAAAACAATCTCCGAAATAGACGAAAAATTATCCACTAACTGGACCTTTTTAATGTTTTCCGATAACTCTAAAATCATCTTGATACTTTGGCTAAATAATTTATGATCATCAATTAACAAAATTTTCATAACACAACTCCTTATCAATCGGGAGAGTAATTTCTACACGAAATCTCTTATTATTTTCAAAAATCTGCATTTGACCACCTAAAACACTAATTTTATTAGACATATTTCTCAAGCCATAACCTAAGGATTTTTCTGTTGGAAGGCAGTCATTTTCAGAAATGATAAAAATAGCGTCATCATGCACATCAATCTTCAAAGAAATCGTTCCACCACTAGCGTACTTAACAGCATTGGTCGCCAATTCCTCAACCAGACGATAGGCAATTTTATCGTAAGGAGATAAAAGCCTAAAGTGGACAGGAAACTGTGTGACGACTTCATTTTCTGCGTGATAGCGCTTGACAATCCGATTAATCAGCCCTTGATACTGGATGTCTAACTGCTCGTCTGTTTCTACCATTGGCTGATAATAATCCATCCGCTCACGAATCCGCTGAACCAACTCCTCTGTCACCAGATTGATCTGTTCACCAAAAGCTTGATTGCTACTATATTTATTGAAATTTTTTATTGCCATAACATTTTGCAGGATTTCATTGTGAAGAAATTCGGAGAACTGTTGTTCTGTATCTTCATTTGCCAGCAGATTTTTCACCATACGATTACGCTTTAAAAAGAGAACTTTTACATAATCCCTAGCATCTAGCATTTCAGCAGAACGAAAGAGGCGAATCAATTCTTCCGAACAAATCCCGAACAATAGTAACATGATATTCAAGACCAAAAAGCTCGTGTTTAAATCTAGACGAAAGATGATGAATATGCCTACTAACAAAAACATAACTAGTAAAAATAAGTGTGAAAAAGCTTTTATATAGGACAATTTCAACTCTGATACCTTTTTTTGAAGAGAGCTGACAATCGTTTTAAAGTGTAAAAAAGCTAAGATACCAAGAATTTCTAGATACCAGACTAGGTTCATCACTCCTGAGCCCGTCGTATTGATATACAAAAAGAAATAAGAAATAGGCAATATTAAAGCTAATATCCACAAATTTCGTCTCTGATACTTGAGTTTACTTTTCAACTCTTTATGATATAAAATCAGTAGAATCAAGGGAACAAGGTTTAAAAAGAAAGACGCAAACAAGGACAGAAAGAGAAAAATTGAAGGACCTAACAGATACGAACTAATGGTGATTAGTGTCAACACAAAGGACACACTCAACAGTTCTTCTCCTATTTTCTCTCCCAGAAAGATAATAGACAGAGAACTATACACCAATAAAAAAGAGTTGAGCGGGTGAAGAATATCAAAAAAGTGCAACAGGGTGCTCGCAACTCCTTGATTAAATATGGATTGCCAGCTAATGACAAACATCATCAGAAGCAACCAAAGTTTCAACTCACTATACCGAAAGGTCACAATATTACAAATATAGCTAAATACAATTAAAGCAATAATCAGCAATAAAACCATCTGCAATGAAAAATCTGTCGAAAAGTCCAGAGGAATCCTATAATAAATATAAATCATTAAAGCTAGATGATTAAAAATCGTCAACCACCACAATAAAAGTGAGTTTTTCGAGAGCGATTTGACAAACTGTTTCATATGTATCTACTTCCTGAACTACTTTAATATTATTATAACACAATACCAGAATTGTCGAATAGGCAACTCTGGTATTTGACTTAATTTTCAATAATTTGCCAACTTACTCTGTAAGTCACTAGCAGGTAAAGGACAAAGAGTAATACCGCTACTCCCAGATAGGTGATATCAATAGAAATGCTGGTATTAGCGAAATTCTCAAAATAGCCCAAAAGAGCAGTACTCAAGGCAAATGCTAACGGACCTGCGATGACCAGCGGAACCAAGAAATAACTTAGAATCTGTTGCAAAAGAATAGAGCGATTTTGCTTCCTCTTATTCCCAAGAAGATATAAGATTTGATAATCATTGACACTATCCAAAGCACTTGTAGAAGTTTGAAGGGACAAGATACTGAGGGAAATAATGATAAAAATAACACTGACAAAAATCATGACAAAGACAATGACGCCCATAAATCCAAGGTAAACCTCAAAAATACTTCCTTTCGTTTGATAGGTGAACGAATTCAACTCTGCTCCATCACGAGTGAAGTAGTATTTTTCAATCCACTGACTCAAGAATGTTTCTACTTCCCGTTTGTCAATGTTTTCTTTGAAATTGGCAACATAGGTCGTGTGGTCTTCCGTCAATCCAACTACTACCTTATCTGGTACAATCAAGGTTCCTGCGTCATTTAGACCTACTGAAGATAAAAAGTAAACTGTTTCAAGTGGCTTTGAAGACGCAAGGTTGAGAGAATGACCGTTAATCATGAGGGTTTTGGTCGTTGATAGAAAGTCCTGAATCTGCTTGGCAGTTCCTTTATAATTGGCATTGACTAGAAATTGGTCTTCTGACAAGTCAACCTCTCTTTCACCTTGCAGTTTGCGGAGATGATTGTAGGCAGAAATTCCTAAAATCGGTACTTTTGATTCAGGAAGTTTCTTATCATGCTCCCAGAGATTGCTAGTGTCAATCAAATCTTTATAGATTACATCACTAGAATAGCTAGGATAGCTGTACTCCTCTTTGATGAAATTAAAGTCAAAGCCATCGGCTTTCAATCTGTCTTTGACAGATTCCTGAGAAAATTGAAACTCTTGACCCCGGTAGAGATTGACAGTTACATCATAAGGTGAGTATTTGTTCAGCTCTCGGTTCATAGTCGTATAGGCACTACCACTAAAAACTAGTAAGCTGAGAGCCAGTGTCAAGGTCAAGGATAAGACAGCCAACGTGACCGAATTACTATCAGCTTGTTTTGAAAATTGACGAATTTTAAAAGTGTTTAGTTTGTTATAGTAGGTTTGAGGCAGTTTTCTAAGAGAGACCAAGATAAAATGGCTCAAGGTATTGTAAAATAAAATAACAAAAACCACGAAGACAGATACCAGCAAGATACCCCAGCTTTTCAAGAATGATAGATGGTGATAGTCTGAAAAATAGAGAGCAGCAAAACCGATAACAGCTGTCGAAAGAATAAAGAGAAGTGCTTGAAGAACTGGCTTGCCTTTTGCAAAGACAGATTTCTTGACCCCATTTTCTTGAATAAGTACAATGATATTTTGCTTTCTAAAAGTGATAATGTCCATGACACCGACAATGAAACTAGTCACTAAGTAGGAATAAACTAGCAAGATGACCGACTTGCTATCAAAAAAAAGCAGACTACCAAAGTAATTGGCCATAAAAAACTCAGATGCAACCTTAGATAGAATGACCAGTAAGATCACTCCAAGCAAGAAACCTAGAATCAAGGAAAAGATATTGACCAGCATGGTTTCAAAGAACAGGGTACGAATAATCTGCCTCTTCTTCATTCCCAGCGTTGCATAAAGTCCCAGCTCTTTCTTGCGCCGTCCCAGCACAAAATTTGTGGAGTAAACGATAAGAAAGGCAATTGCTGATAGAATCAAATAGGAAAGCAAGCCCATGTACTGACTCATCACCTTCGTCAGCATTTCCTTTGCCCCTGATAAACTCTGCATCACTGGATGGCTTGGTAAAGCATTAAAAGCATAGAGCAAGCTATAAATCAAGGTCAGACTGAAAAAATAGATGGTGTAAGTCTGTAAATTTCGAAATACATTTCGTAAAATCAATTTTGGATACATACTCTCTTCCTCCTATCTGGTACGGCTGTAAATCTCTTGCAAATACTGTTCATTAGATAAGCTATTACGTTCCAAATCATCCATAATCTTTCCATCGCTAAGTAGCACCATCCGTGAGGAATACTTTGCTGCAGCAGGGTCATGGGTGACCAATAAAATGGTGATACCAAAACTTTTATTGATTTCCTGCAAAAGCGCCATCAGTTTTTCAGAATTGGCAGAGTCCAAGGCTCCTGTCGGCTCATCCGCGATAATCAGTTTAGAATCATCAATCAAGGCTCTAGCAGTTGCCACACGTTGCCGCTGGCCACCTGATAACTGATTAGGAAACTTATCTTTTAAGTTTTGGATGGCCAACTTATCCAAAATTTCCTCAATCTTATCCTGATGTTTTTTGATATTTTTCCCCTGAATTTGAAGAGGTAGAATGATATTTTCATACACTGTCAAGGTTTCCACCAAGTTGTAGGCTTGGAAAATATAGGAAATGTTTTTAGCACGATAGTCAGCTAGTTCATTTTCCTTGGCATGGATGATGTCAAAATCTTCAAATCGAATCTCACCTGATGTTGGTTTATCAATCGTTGAAATACAGTTGAGAAGTGTTGTCTTTCCACTACCACTGGCCCCCATAATTGCCAGAAATTCACCTTTTTCAACGGACAGGTTTACATCTGATAAAGCATGAACGATATTATCCCCTTGACCAAATGTTTTCGTTAATCCTGTCACGATAAGTTGTTTCATCATTTCATTCCTCCGTTTCTTTATTACACTCTCATTATACGGTTTCTTTCAAGGTTTGCCATGAGTATTTTGTGCAATATATTCAAGTTATAAAAAAACCGATTCCTTTTTTCAGGTATCGGTCGATGTTGATTATTTGGCTCTATAATATTTGTAGTGGGTAAATCCCCTATAGATATTATGGAGCCTATTTTGTTGTAGAAAAAAAGTCCCATAAG